>JAJVHZ010000109.1:1931-31490 GCA_022072255.1 Gammaproteobacteria bacterium
TGAAACCTTTATACCCGGCCATCTGAAACCTTTATACCCGGCCATCTGAAACCTTTACACTTGGCCGGCTGAAGCCGAAGTCCGTATCCAGGCGCGCAAACGCCGGCTACCTCCATCCCGGAACGAACACCGCGTAGGAACTCACGTCAGGCGTAGACGAATTGCACTTGCGCCGCGCGATACGAGGCAGGACTGGCGAGCCGACCGTCGCCCACGACGGACGGATCAGCGCGCTCCGGCGTCACTTCCGCATGCAGACCGTCACAGTCATTGCCCTGCACATCAGTGCTCATCGACGCTCATTTCTCCTTGTCGATGAGACTTGGGAAATTCCCATCGTCATGCCATGGCAGATTGGATCTGGTCCTTGCAGCATGTTTGCTGCACGCGTTCGGTGCATGCGGACTTGTGTGAGCGAGGCGGCGTGTCAAAATGCACACGGCTGTTGCGCCGCAAAATTCGCTGTGCATAGAATACGAGCACGTTCATGAGTCGCCGAAGGGGATCATGAGACCGTCGCTGTTGCCGGCGCGCCCGTATTTTTCGTCCGGGCCCTGCGCCAAGCGTCCGTCGTGGACGCACGAAGTGCTGCATGATGCGGTGCTGGGCCGTTCCCATCGTTCCGAGGTCGGGCACGATCGGCTGCGCGCACTGCTCACCCTCAGCCGCGATCTGCTCGGCCTGCCCGAGGACTACCGCATTGCCGTCGTGCCCGGCTCCGACACCGGCGCTGTCGAGATGGCGCTGTGGTCGCTGCTCGGCGCGCGCGGTGTGGACTGCCTCGCCTGGGAGAGCTTCGGTCTCGGCTGGGTGGAGGACATCCGCTCGGCGCTGAAGATCGAGGACCTGCGCGTCTTCAAAGCCGACTACGGCGAGCTGCCCGATCTCGCGCAGGTCGACTGGCGGCGCGACGTGGTCTTCACCTGGAACGGCACGACCTCCGGCGTGTGCGTGCCCGACGGCGCGTGGATCACCGACGACCGCGAGGGCCTCGCGATCTGCGACGCCACCTCGGCGGTGTTCGCGATGGATCTGCCGTGGCCGAAGCTCGACGTCGCGACCTACTCCTGGCAGAAGGTGCTGGGTGGGGAGGCCGCGCACGGCATGCTGATCCTGAGCCCGCGCGCGGTCGCGCGGCTGGAGAGCCACACCCCGCCCTGGCCGATCCCCAAGGTCTTCCGCCTGACGAAGAAGGGCAGGCTGACCGAGGACCTCTTCACCGGCGCCACCATCAACACGCCCTCGCTCCTGTGCGTGGAGGATCACCTCGATGCCCTGCGCTGGGCCCGGTCCCTCGGCGGCCTGCAGGCGCTGATCGCCCGCTCGAGCGCCAACCTCGCCGTCATCGGGCAGTGGGTGCAGAGAACGCCGTGGGTGGATTTCCTCGCCGCCGATCCGCGCACACGCTCCAGCACCTCGGTGTGCCTGAAGATCGTCGATCCGTGGTTCACGGCGCAGTCCCTCGAGGAACGCTGGGCGATCGTGCGGGCATTGTGCGCGCGCCTGGAGGAGGAGCAGGCGGCCTACGACATCGCCGCCTACCGCGACGCGCCGCCGGGCCTGCGCATCTGGTGCGGCGCCACCGTCGAGCGCGCGGACGTCGAGCGCCTGCTGCCCTGGCTCGACTGGGCCTATCACGACATGGCGCGCTGAAGGAGTGGAGAGCGACATGAATTCGATACTCGTGGCAGACCCCATCGCCCAGGAGGGCGTGACTCATCTGAGCAGCCTGCCCGGCTTCCGCGTCGACGTGCGGACCGGCATGAAGGAGGCGGAACTCTGCGCCTGTGCGGGCGACTACGACGCCGTGGTCGTGCGCAGCGCGACGAAGATCACCCGGCCGGTGTTCGAGGCGGCGAAGAGACTGAAAGTCGTCGGCCGCGCCGGCATCGGTGTGGACAACATCGACGTCGAGGCCGCCACCGAGCACGGCGTGGTGGTGATCAACACGCCGGATGCGAATGCGGTGAGCGCCGCGGAGCTCGCGCTCGCGCACATGTTCTCGCTCTGCCGTCGCCTGCCCGCGGCGGATGCCTCGGTGAAGGCCGGCGAATGGGCGCGCAGCAGGTACACCGGCACCGAGGTCACCGGCAAGACCCTCGGCGTGATCGGCTACGGCACCATCGGCCGCATCGTCGCCGCGCGCGCGCTGGGCCTGAAGATGAAGGTCGTGGCCCACGACCCGTTCGTGAGTGCGGAGATCTACGCCGCCCACGGCGTGCAGCCGCTGGCGCTCGATGACCTGCTCGCCGAGTCGGACTTCGTCACATTGCATTGCCCCTTGATCGAGGCAACCCGCAATCTGCTCAACCGCGAGCGGATTGCGCTGATGAAGAAGGGCGCGCGCCTCATCAACTGCGCGCGCGGCGGTCTGATCGACGAGGAGGCGCTGCACCACGCGCTGGTCTCGGAGCACCTGGCCGGCGCGGCGCTGGACGTGTTCCTGAAGGAACCGCCCGGTCCCTCGCCGCTGCTCGCGCTGCCCAACGTCGAGTGCACGCCGCATCTCGGCGCCTCCACCGAGGAGGCGCAGTACGCGGTGGGTGTCGAGATCGCGCGCCTCATCGCCGCCTATCTCAACGAGGGCGAGGTGCTGAGCGCCGTCAATCTGCCGCGCGTGGCCAGCGAGCTGGCCGGCCGGCTGCGTCCGTACCAGGACCTCGCGCAGCGCCTCGGCCGGCTGCTCGCGCGCATGATCGACGCGCCGCTGCAGGCGATCGAGGTCTCGCTGCAGGGCGCGGCCGCCGAGCTCGACACGCGCCCCGTGGCCATCGAGGCGCTGGTCGGCTACCTGCAGGAGCACCACACCCGGCCGGTCAACCGTGTGAACGCGCTGCTGGTCGCCAATCGGCAGGGCCTGGCCTTCGGCGAGTCGCGTTCGCTGAAGGCGCACGATTACGTCTCGCTGATCGTCGTCACCGGCAGGTCCGGCGATCACGACACCGTGCTCATGGGCACGCTGTTCGACGAGCGCTATCCGCGTCTGGTGCGCATCGACAACTACGAGATCGAGTCCGGTCTGAAGGGCGACATGCTGTTCACGCGCCACGACGATCGGCCGGGCGTGGTCGGCGCGCTCGGCACGGTGTTGGGCGAGAGCGGGATCAACATCTCGCGCATGCACATCGGCAGCGCCGAGGACGGGCCGCACGCGGTGGCGGCGATCGAGATGTCCACGCCGTTGAGCGAGGCGCAGATGGAGAAGATCCGCGCCATCCCGGCGGTGAGCAAGGCCTTCCAGATCACGCTATGAGGCGCGCGGCGTTCTTCGACTGCGACAGCACGCTCTCCGCGGTGGAGGGCATCGACCTGCTGGCGCGCCGCGCCGGCGTGGCCGGACAGGTCGTGCCGCTCACGAAGGCGGCGATGGAGGGCAGCCTCACGCTCGAGCAGGTGTACGCGCGGCGCCTCGATCTCATCCGGCCGGCGCACGCGGACGTGACCTGGCTCGGCACGCAGTACGTCGGGCAGCGCGCCGCCGGCGCCGCCGAGACGGTGGCCGCGCTGCACGCGCTGGGCTGGCAGGTGCACGTCATCAGCAGCGGCATCCGCGAGGCCGTGCTCGCACTCGCGGCCGATCTCCGCATCTCCGCGGAGCGCGTGCACGCAGTGGAGGTGTACTTCGATGACGCGGGCCGTTACCGCGACTTCGATCGCGCCTCGCCGCTGAGCCGCGCCGGCGGCAAGGCCGCCGTCTGCCGCACGCTCATGACCGGCCTGGACAGCGCGGTCATGATCGGCGACGGCGTGACCGATCTGGAGGCGGCCGAGGCCGGCGTGCCGGTGGTGGGCTACGGCGGCATCGCGCGGCGCGAGCGCGTCGTGGCCCAGGCGTGGAAGTACGTCGATGCACCCTCCCTCACCGCGGTGCTGGATGTCATACTTGGCCCGGCCGATCACGCGCGGCTGCCGGGCCGGGCCGGTACGCCGCGGCCCTGACGCAGCAGGCGCGCCGGCACCCGCCGCACCGGCGAGGAACGACACGCAAGGAATGAACGCTTGACGCAACCATCCGCCGACGAGGGCATCGCCGACGGCAGAAACACGCCGCTCTACGACCTGCACCTGCAGGCCGGGGCACAGTTCACCGAATTCGCCGGCTGGCGGATGCCGTTGCGCTACCCCGACGGCACGCTGCGCGAGCACCTGCACACGCGCGCGCATGCCGGCCTGTTCGACGTCTCGCACATGGGCCAGGTCGCGCTGCGCGGCGCGCGCCGCGCAGTGGCGCTGGAGGCGCTCACCCCCACGGACGTGATCGATCTGCCCGCCGGCCGCCAGCGCTACGCGCTGCTGACCAGCCACGAGGGCGGCATCATCGACGACATCGTCATCGCCAACCTGGGCGAGGAGCTCGTGCTCGTGGTCAACGCCGCGCGCACGGCCACGGTGCTGCCGCACCTCATCGGGGAGATCGGCCGCGCCTGCGAGATCCGGCGCCTCGATGACCTCGCCCTGCTCGCGGTGCAGGGGCCGGCGGCGAGCGCGGCTGTGGCGACGCTGGCCGCGGGGCTCGAGCAGATGCCGTTTCAGTCCGTGCGCACGATCGACCTCGACGGTGCGCCTTGCCGCATCAGCCGCTCCGGCTACACCGGCGAGGACGGCTACGAGATCGCCGTGCCGGCCGCCGATGCCCGCGACCTTGCGCGGCGGCTGCTCGCGCAGGCGGGCGTGCGGTGGGTCGGCCTGGGCGCGCGCGACTCGCTCAGGCTCGAGGCCGGCCTCTGCCTCTATGGCAACGACATCGACGAGCACACCAGCGTGCTCGCCGCGGGCCTCGACTGGACGTGGTCGGCCGTGCGCCGGCCGGGCGGCGCGCGCGCCGGCGGATTCCCCGGCGCCGAGGAGCTCGCCGACGCGCTCGAGGCCGGCGCGGCCATGCGCCGCGTGGGACTGCTGCCGGAAGGCCGTGCGCCGCTACGCGAGAACACCGGGCTGCTGGGCGAGGACGGCAGCATCGTCGGCCGCATCACCAGCGGCCTGTTCAGCCCGACGCTGGAGCGCCCGATCGCCATGGGCTACCTGCGCGCTGACTGCGTGGCGGCCGCCGCACCCCTGCACGCCATGCTGCGCGGCCGCGCGATCGCCGTCGGCCGCGCCGCGCTGCCGTTCGTGCCGCATCGTTATCACAGGAAATCCGACAAACGCTGAAGGAGACCCGCCCATGTCCGAACTGAAGTATTCCCGCGACCACGAATGGCTGCGCGTGGAGGCCGACGGCACCGTGACCATCGGCATCACCGACTACGCGCAGAAGGAGCTCGGCGACGTCGTCTACGTGGAACTGCCCGAGATCGGCCGCGAGGTGCGCCAGGACGAGGAAGCCGCCGTGGTCGAATCGGTGAAGGCGGCGAGCGAGGTCAGGATGCCCGTGGCCGGCAGCGTCGTGGCCGTCAACGGGACGCTCGCCGATAATCCCGAGCAGGTCAACGTCGATCCCGCCGGGGATGGCTGGTTCCTGAGGCTGAAGCCCTCCAGCCCCGATCAGATCGCCGGCCTGATGAACGAGGCGGACTACCGGGCCTACGTCGACAGCATCAGGAAATAAGAGGAGGCGCAGGCCGATGACATCGACGGGGCAGCGGCGCACGCTCGAGCAGCTCGAGGATCGCGAGGACTTTCTCCATCGCCACATCGGCCCGGACGAGAACGAGGTCCGCGGCATGCTGGAGACCCTCGGCCTCGCCTCGCTCGACGAGCTCACCGAGCGCACCATCCCGGAGGACATCCGCTCCACCCGCGCCTTCAACCTGCCGCCGCCGCGCAGCGAGCGGGTGATCGAGGACACCCTGCGGCGCATGCGCGCGCGCAACCAGGTGTTCACCAGCCTCATCGGCACCGGCTATTACGACACCATCCTGCCCAACGTCATCAAGCGCAACGTGCTCGAGAACCCCGGCTGGTACACGGCATACACGCCCTACCAGGCCGAGATCAGCCAGGGGCGGCTGGAGGCGCTGCTCAACTTCCAGCAGGTGGTGATCGATCTGACCGGCATGGCGGTGGCCAACGCCTCGCTGCTGGACGAGGCCACCGCCGCCGCCGAGGCGATGACCATGTCGCACCGGCTGACCAGCGGCAGGGCGAACACCTTCCTGGTCGATGGCGACTGCCACCCGCAGGTGATCGCCGTGGTGCAGACGCGCGCGCGGCCGCTCGGCATCGACGTGATCGTCGGCGATCCACGGGAGCACTCCTTCACGCGCGCCGTCTTCGGCGTGCTGCTCGCCTACCCCGGCTCGAGCGGCGCGGTGCGCGACCTCTCCCCGGTGATCGCGAACGCGCATGCGCATGGCGCCCTGGTCACCGTCGCCGCCGATCCGCTGGCGCTGGTGCTGCTCACGCCGCCCGGCCGGCTCGGCGCCGACATCGTGGTCGGCAGTGCGCAGCGCTTCGGCGTGCCGATGGCCTACGGCGGCCCGCACGCGGCCTTCTTCGCCACGCGCGAGGAGTTCAAGCGGCAGATGCCCGGACGCATCATCGGGGTGTCCGTCGACGCCCGCGGCAGGCCGGCGCTGCGCATGGCGCTGCAGACCCGCGAGCAGCACATCCGCCGCGAGAAGGCCACCAGCAACATCTGCACCGCGCAGGTGCTGCTCGCGATCATCGCCGGTCTGTACGCCGTCTATCACGGCCCGCGCGGGCTGCGCACCATCGCCGAGCGCGTGCACCGGCTGACGCAGATCTTCGCCGCGGGCCTGCGCCGGCTCGGCTTCGAGGTCGTCCACGACCATTTCTTCGACACGCTCACCGTGCGCACGCCGGGCGTCGCCCGCCGGATCGCCGCGCGCGCCCGCGCCGCGCGCTTCAACCTGCGCATCGTCGATGCCGATCGCCTGGGGCTGAGCTTCGATGAGACCTCGCGCCGCAGCGAGCTGCGGCAGCTCTGGCAGTGCTTCGCCACGCACGCCGAGCAGCTCGACGTCGCCGCCATCGACCGCGAGGTGGCCGAGTGCATACCGCCCGCGCTCAGCCGCGCCGAGCCCATCCTCACGCACCCGGTGTTCAACCGCCATCACACCGAGACGGAGATGCTGCGCTACCTGCGCCGGCTGGCCGGCCGCGACATCGCGCTCGACCGCTCGATGATCCCGCTGGGCTCCTGCACCATGAAGCTGAACGCCACCGTCGAGATGCTGCCGGTGACCTACAACCTGTTCAGCGCGCTGCACCCGTTCGCGCCGCTGGAGCAGGCGCAGGGCTACCAGCAGTTGTTCGAGGAGCTGGAGGAGCGGCTGTGCGAGCTCACCGGCTTCGCGGCGTTCTCCTTCCAGCCCAATGCCGGCTCGCAGGGCGAGTACACCGGCCTGCTCGTCATCCGGCAGCACCACCTCGCGCGCGGCGAGCCGCAGCGCGACGTCTGCCTGATCCCGGCCTCCGCGCACGGCACCAACCCGGCGAGCGCGGTGATGGCGGGCATGAAGGTGGTGGTGGTCGAATGCGACGCGCGCGGCAACATCGACGTCGCCGATCTGCGCGTGAAGGCCGCGGAGCACGTGCGGCAACTGGCGGCGATGATGGTGACCTACCCGTCCACGCACGGGGTGTTCGAGGCCCCGGTGCGCGAGATCTGCGCCATCGTGCACGCCGCCGGCGGGCAGATGTACCTGGACGGCGCCAACATGAACGCGATGGTGAACCTCTGCCGGCCGGCGGAGATCGGCTTCGACGTCTGCCATCTGAACCTGCACAAGACCTTCTGCATCCCGCACGGCGGCGGCGGCCCCGGCATGGGACCGATCGGCGTGGCCGCGCACCTGGCGCCCTTCCTGCCCGAGCATCCGGCGCACACCGGCGTGAATCCGGCCGCGAGCCTGAGCCCCATCGGCACCGTCGGCACGGTCTCGGCCGCGCCCTGGGGATCGGCGGGCATCCTCGCCATCCCGTGGACCTACATCGCGCTCATGGGTGCGGACGGGCTGACGCGCGCCACCCAGGTGGCGATCCTCAACGCCAACTACATCGCGCACCGGCTGAAGGCCTGTTACCCCATCGTCTATACCGGCGCCAACGGCATGGTTGCGCACGAGTGCATCGTCGACCTGCGGCCGCTCACGCAGAGCAGCGGGATCACCGTGGAGGACGTCGCCAAGCGCCTCATGGACTTCGGCTTTCACGCCCCGACGGTGTCCTTCCCGGTTGCCGGTACGCTGATGATCGAGCCCACCGAGAGCGAGGACAGGCGCGAGATCGATCGCTTCTGCGAGGCGATGATCGCCATCCACGGGGAGATGGCGGCTGTGGAGTCCGGCGCCGCCGACCGCGAGGACAACCCGCTGCGCAACGCCCCGCACACCCACGACCTGCTGATCGCCGAGCACTGGCCGCATCCGTATTCCAGGCAGCAGGCCTTCTTCCCGCTGCCGTGGATCCAGGAGGACAAGTACTGGCCGCCCGTGGCGCGCGTGGACAGCGTGCACGGCGACCGCCACCTCGTGTGCACCTGCCCGCCGGTCTCCGACTACGCCCCGTAATCCGCAGGCCGGCGCGCGCGGGCTCCGCGCGCCGCCCGACTGGCACCATCGGCACGCGCATTCCGGGGCCGACCTGGCTCCATTGGTACCAGATCAGTTTTCCATAGCGGCACTTTCTCCGGTCGATACCCCGCTCGAAGATTGTCATTGGGGAAAAACCCGCCCCATGAGTCGGGACAAGCCGCGAGGAGGACATCGCATGGCCACTATAAGAAATGGTGTCTCATGGTCGTTGGCAATACTGTCCGTAGTCACGTTGAGTTGTGTGTGGGTCGGGCGCTCGGCGGCTGACATACCGAAGGAGACCTTCGAGGCGTTGAAGCTCGACCCTTCGGCCGGCCCGAAAGAGCTGCACGAGGCGCTCACCAAACGCTACCGGGATCCGGAGCAGGGCGCCGGCAAGGGCAAATTCTCCAATCTCTGGGAACCCATTCCCATGAGCAAGTATTTCGACCCCCTGACCTTCTATGAACCGCCGACGGCGGTGAAGGAGGTGGCCGGTCGCGAGAAGTGCGTGGAGTGTCACTCCGATGAGACCCCCGGCTGGGTCCATGCCTGGAAGAAGAGCGCGCACGCCAACCTCGACAAGATCCGCGAGCTCAAGCCCGAGGATCCGACCTACTACAGGAAGGAGAAGCTGGAGGAGGTCGAGAAGAACCTGCGCGCCATGGGCAGGCTCGCCGCCGACCAGCCGCTGAAGGAGGTCGGCTGCATCGACTGCCACGTGGACATCGGCACCGACAAGAAGGCCGACCACCGCGCCGACCTGCGGCTGCCGACCGCCGACATCTGCGGCACCTGCCATCTGCAGGAGTTCGCCGAACGCGAGTCGGAGCGCGACACGCAGACCTGGCCGAAGGATCAGTGGCCGAAGGGGCGCCCGTCGCATGCGCTGGACTATCGCGCCAACGTCGAGACCGGGATCTGGGCCGGCATGCCGCAGCGCGAGGTGGCCGAGGGCTGCACCGCCTGCCACAACAGCCAGAACAAGTGCGACACCTGCCACACGCGGCACACCTTCTCGGTGGTCGAGGCGCGCAAGCCCGAGGCCTGCGCGACCTGTCACAGCGGTATCGACCACAACAACTACGAGAACTACAGCCTGTCCAAGCACGGTGTGGTGTACAAGACCCTGGGCGACCAGTGGAACTGGAACGTGCCGCTGAAGGATGCCTTCACCAAGGGCGGCCAGACCGGGCCCACCTGCGCGACCTGCCACATGGAGTACAACGGCAAGTTCTCGCACAACGTGGTGCGCAAGGTGCGCTGGGCGAATTACCCGGCGGCCGCGGGCATCGCCGAGAACATCAACGACGAGTGGTCCGAGAAGCGCAAGGAGGCCTGGGTCAAGACCTGCACCAACTGCCATGCCGAGCGTCTGGCCCGCTCCTACATCGAGTTGATGGACAAGGGGACGCTGCAGGGCCTCGAGAAGTACAAGGAGGCGCACGCCGTCGTCGACAAGCTGTACCAGGAGGGCCTGCTGCCGGGCCAGAAGACCAACCGCCCGCCGCCGCCGGAGCCGGAAAAGGAGGGCATGGCGCAGTTCTACCAGTACTTCTGGACCAAGGGCAACAGCACGACCGCGATCGAGCAGGAGGTCGGGGCGATGGGCGAGGACCAGCTCGCGAAGATGCACGTCTCGCTGGCGCACGTGAACCCCGGCAACTGGACCTACTCCGACGGGTGGCAGCAGCTCAACGCGACCTACTCGAAGGTCATGCAGTGGGATACGGAGATCCGTGATCGCGTGGCGCTGCAGGAGAGGGTCGCCAAGCTCGAGGGGGGTTCGCCCACCGCGATGCTGAAACTCGACAGCACCGGGAAGCTGGTCTCGCTCGGCGGCCTTGGCGGCGGCATGCTGCTGGCCGGCTCGATGATGTTCTGGCGCGGCCGCCGCAGGGACGATGAGGAGTGATGTCCACTCCAGGAGCGATCAGGTGATGCGGGCGGTTCCGGTCGCGGGCATCGTGCTCGCGGCCGGAGGTGCCCTCCTGCTCGGCTGGATCGGACGGGCCGTTCTCGACCCGCCGCCGCCGCCCTACCACTACCAGCTCGTCGCCGACGGCGGCGTCGAGAAATTCCCGGAACTCGGCCTGAAGGATCAGGCCGGGCTCGACCTGAAAAAATACGAGATCCGCGCCGAATCCGCCGACCGGCCGATCGCCGTGGCACATGTCGGTTCCAGGGGCGACGGCGCGCCGGTGCTCCTGTCGTGGCAGAACAACACCGGCGAGCCGGTGCTCAGGCTGGGTCCGGCGGCCGGCGAGCTGACGGCGCTCGCCGCGGCGGTCGCCAGCCACGCACCGAAGCAGGCCAGGATCCTCGCGTGGTGGGACACCTCCAGGCAACTGCAACTGCTTGCCGGCAGCAGCGTGCTCTTCGAGGAAAACATGGTCACCCCGCTGCTCCTGCCGCCGCCGTGGCGCGCGGCGGAGCGGTCCATCGAATCGCTGGAACGCGACTTCTGGCGCGCGCCCGCCTCGGCGCAGACGGAGCAGCGGTTCGCCGAGTTCGCCGATGCGATGCTCTCCGAGGTCCCCGCCGGCCTGGAGAAGCTGCGCCGCCTTGCCGGCGACGGCGAGGCCTATGTGGTCGTCCATCTCACCGATGCCTACCGCCTGGGCGTCATGTATCCCGAGCGATTCGGGGTCGGCTTCAAGGACTTCCCCATGACCGGCCAGATGCACGGCACGATCAGCGGCGTGAAGAACTGGCTGAAGAAACAGGGCTACAGCGCCTATGCGGTGGAGCGCAGGGACGACACCGCCGTGCGCGTGCATTTCCTCACCGACAAGGCCTCCACGCGCACGCTGCTCGCGCAGCTGCTGCCGTTCGACACCTCCAATCCCCTCGCCCTGGACGCCCCGAGCGTCGTCTATCAGCACGGCGGCTACTGGGTCTACAAGCTCCCGCCGGGCGTCAGGAAGGTCCAGACCGCCGCGGCCGACCCGCGGCCCTGACCCGGCCGGCGCCCGCCGGCCGCGCTGCTGGCACCAGAAAGCAGTCCGCTACTGGCCCTAAGAGCCATCGCGATCCCGCGCTTACATTAGAACCACGAGTTCCCCGTCTTCACGACCGAAAGCAGAGGTGCCACATGCGGAGCTCCAGAATATCGCTCGCGACCTTGCTCGCGATTGCCGCGGCAGCAATCCTCGCGCGTCCCGCCCTTGCCGAGGAGGCCTCCTTCGAGGGGCGCAAGAAGTGCAGCTCCTGCCACCGCAGCGAATACCAGTCATGGGCCGAAACCCGCCACGCCAAGGCGCTGGAGTCGCTCGAGCCCGGCGCCAAGACCGAGGAGAAGCTAAAAGCCAAGCTCGATCCCGACAAGGACTACAGCGCCGACAAGGACTGCGTCGGCTGCCACGTCACCGGCTACGGCAAGGACGGCGGCTACGATCCGGAGGACCCGGGCAAATACCTCGTCGGCGTCGGCTGCGAATCCTGCCATGGGCCGGGCTCCGACTACCGCCTCATCCACCGCAAGGCCGGCGAGGCGTTCGAGAACAAGAAGGTGACCACCCCCCGCGAGGAACTCGCCGCCGCCGGCCAGGAGTTCCACTTCGTCGAGCGCTGCAACGCCTGTCACCTGAATTACGAGGGCTCCTCGTGGGCGGGCGCCGCCAAGCCCTACACCCCGTTCACGCCCGCCGTTGATCCGAAGTATGCGTTCGACTTCGAGAAGGCCGTGCGCGACAACAAGGCGATGCACGAGCACTACAAGCTCGACGGCACCTTCACCGGGGAGCCGCTGCCCGAGTTCCACGAGGAGTTCCAGTCGGAGGCGAAGCCCGCCGAGAAGGGCGAGGAGGAGTAGGCCACGGCCATGCGACGCCTCTGCCGATACATCGCAGCCAACCGCGGGCCGTTCCTGCTCGGCGCCGTGTTCGCCGTCGCGCTGGTGATACTCGTCGGCGGCGGCGAGGCGGCGATCTCCACGACCGCCTTCTGCACGAGCTGCCACGAGATGACCTACCCGGCCCAGGAGCTGAAGAAGTCGACCCACTACGCCGCGCTCGGCGCCGACCCGGAGTGCAAGGACTGCCACGTGCCGCAGGGAATCGCGAACTTCCACCGCGCCGTGGCCACGCACCTGTTCGACGGCGCGCGCGAGCTGTGGCTGCATTTCACCCGCGATTACTCCGACATCAAGAAGTTCAACAAGCTCCGCCTGGAGATGGCGCACCACGCGCGCATGAACCTCAAGCGCTGGGACAGCGTCACCTGCCGCGACTGCCACCGCAACGCGCGCCCGCCCGGCGCGTCCGCCCGCGCGGCGCACGCCAAGATGGAGACCCAGGGGGCGACCTGCATCGACTGCCATCAGAACCTCGTGCACAAGGAGGTCGACGAGACCGACCTGGACAAGAGCCTGGCGGAAGGCAAGATGGTCGTGCGAGAGACGATGTAGACGGTCGCGGCGCGCGGTCCCGTGGTCACGCGCCGCCTCTGGACCTGGTCTGCGCTGCCATCCCGGGGCCGTACCCGGTCCACGGCACGGCGGCGCGACTGGTAGGTTTTTGATCCTGCGCAATGCCGAGTCGTGCCAAAGCTGCTTGAGTTCCCGACGGGTCATCGGCGAGGCGTAGGGAAGATGCAACTGCCAATCGTACTTTGTCCGACCGCGCGGCAGCCGTTGCAGCGGCAGTTGTTCGATCAGATCCGCGAGCTGGTCCTGAGCGGCCGCCTGAAGCCGGGCACGCTGCTGCCGGCGAGCCGCGCGCTGGCCGATCAGCTCGGCGTGTCGCGCAACACCGTGCTGCTCACCTACGAGCAACTGCTCGCCGAGGGTTACCTGCAGACGCGCCAGGCGGTCGGCACCTATGTGAGCCTGGAGCTGCCCGAGGAATGCCTGGGCGCGCGCCGCGCGCAGGCCGAGCCGGCCGCCGAGGCAGGCGCGCACGCCTGCCCGCACCCGCTGCCCTTCCAGGGCCGCAGCCAGGCGCTGGTGAATCCGCTTCGGCTCGCCTACGACTTCTGGCTCGGGCGGCCCGATCCGCATTCCTTCCCGATCAAGGCCTGGCACCGGCTCGTCAACCGGGCGCTGGCCAGCGCCGGGACGCGCTTCACCGAGTACCGCGAGCCGGCGGGCCTGTTCGAGCTGCGCGAGGCGATCGTCGATCACCTCGGGCCCGCGCGCGGCATCTGCGCCAGCCCCGATCAGGTCGTGATCGTCGCCGGCTCGCAGGGCGGACTCAATCTCATCTCCCGGCTGCTGGTGCGGGAGGATACCCGCGTGGCCACGGAGAACCCCTGCTACCAGGGCGCGGCGTTTCTCTTCGAGAGCCATCGCGCCGAACTGCTGCCCGTGCCGGTCGACGAGGACGGCATCGTCGTCGATCTGCTGCCCCGCAGCGGCGCGCAGCTGCTCTACGTGACGCCTTCGCACCAATACCCCATGGGCTTCATGATGTCGCTGGAGCGGCGGCTGCGGCTGCTCGAATGGGCCCGCCGCAGCGGCGCCTACATCATCGAGGACGATTACGACAGCGATTTCCGCTACCGCGGATCGCCGCTGACCGCGCTGCAGGGGCTGGATCGGCACGACAGCGTCATCTACCTCGGGACGTTCTCCAAGTCGATGGGCGCCGGGCTGCGGCTGGGATATCTCGTGCTCCCGCGGCAACTGGTCGAGCCGGCGCGCACCGCCAAGGCGTTGCTCGACAACGGCCATCCATGGCTCGACCAGGCGGTGATGGCGGAGTACATCGCCAGCGGCGCCTACGACGCCCACCTGCGGCGCATACGGCAGATCTACCGCGAGCGACGCGACTGCCTGCTCGAGCGCCTCCAGCATCATTTCGGCGACGTCGTCGTCACCGGGCAGGACGGCGGCATGCACATCGCGTGGCACCTGCCGCGCTGGTTTCCGCAGGCCCGCGAGCTGCAGGCGATGGTGGAGGCCCAGGGGGTGGGCATCTATTCGCTGCAATCGGGCGCGGCCCACGACTTCGGCGGCTGCGCCTACAGCGAAGGAACCGTCGTGCTCGGGTTCTCCTCGCTCGAGGAGAAACGCATCCGCGCGGGTATCGATCGGGTCGCCGAGGTCATCGCGCGCCACCGGGGCGCACCCGCCCACAGGGCGGCGGCGGACAGCGCACACCCGCCGCTCGCCACGAACTTGACGTTATGACCGTGAGCCGCGACGTGCAGCGAGCGCACCCGCGCCGCCAGCTCGCCACCAGGACGGGATGCGGCGGGTCGGCTGCCCGTCATCTCGGACCTCCGGACGCCATCTCGCCGGGGCGCCGGGCGACTGCCGCGCCGCACGTTCACGACGCGCAAGGGACATGATCCCCGAACTCGGGCTTTTCGCCTTGATTGTCGCGCTGGGTCTGGCCGCGACGCTGGGCGTGCTGGCGATCGTCGGGGCGCAGCGCGGCGACGCCCGCTGGATGGCGGTCGCGCGCCCTGCGGCGCGCGCCCAGTTCGGGTTCGTCGCGATCGCCTTCCTCTGCCTCACCTACGCGTTCGTCGCCAACGATTTCTCGGTACTCTACGTGGCCACGAACTCCAACTCGCAACTGCCGCTCGCGTATCGGGTCGCCGCGGTCTGGGGTGGACACGAAGGCTCGCTGCTGCTGTGGACGCTGAGCCTCTCGGGCTGGATGCTCGCGGTCACCTTCTTCAGCCGCCACCTGCCCGAGGCGATGGTGGCGAGGGTCCTGGGCGTCATGGGGCTGGTGTCCGTCGGCTTCCTCCTGTTCATGATCGTCGCCTCCAACCCCTTCGAGCGGCTGCTGCCCGCCGCCCCGGAGGGCAGCGATCTGAATCCCCTGCTCCAGGACCCGGGAATGGTCGCGCACCCGCCGCTGCTCTACATGGGCTATGTCGGCTTCTCGGTCGCATACGCCTTCGCGATCGCCGCGCTGCTCGGCGGCCGGCTCGACGCCACCTGGGCGCGCTGGTCGCGCCCCTGGACCACGATCGCCTGGATGTTTCTGACCCTGGGCATCGCGGTCGGCAGTGGCTGGGCATATTACGAGTTGGGCTGGGGAGGCTGGTGGTTCTGGGACCCGGTCGAGAACGCCTCGCTCATGCCCTGGCTGGTCGGCACCGCGCTCGTCCATTCGCTCGCCGTCACCGAGAAGCGCGGCGGCTTCCGCGCCTGGACGGTGCTGCTGGCGATCTGCGCCTTCGCGCTCAGCCTGCTCGGCACGTTCCTGGTGCGCTCGGGAGTGCTCTCCTCGGTCCACGCCTTTGCGACCGATCCGAGGCGCGGCACTTTCATCCTCGTGTTCCTGAGCGTGGTGATCGGCGCCTCGCTGGTGCTCTACGCGCTGCGCGCGCCGCGGGTCAGCGCCGGGGGCAGCTTCGCCCCGGTCTCGCGCGAGTCCATGCTGCTGGCGAACAACGTGCTGCTGCTGGTGGCCGCCGGCACCGTGCTGCTCGGCACGCTCTATCCGCTGTTCCTGGACGCCCTGGGGCTGGGCAAGATCTCCGTCGGCCCGCCCTATTTCGAGACCGTGATGGTGCCGCTGATGACGCCGGTGTTGTTCCTCATCGGCGTGGGGCCGATCGCGCGCTGGAAGAAGGCCGCGCTGCCCGAGCTCGCGGTCCGGCTGCGCTGGGCGGCGGCGGTGGCGGTCGTCACCGCGGTGCTCTCGACGCTGGCGCTGGGGCGCTGGCGGCCGGCCGTCGCCTTCGGTCTGCTCATGGCCGCGTGGATCGCCGCGAGCAGCGTCGTGGCGCTGATCGGCAACGCCCGCGGCGCCGGACGCCTGGGCGCCCGCCTCGCCTCGATCCCGCGCGGCTACTGGGGCATGTTCCTCGCCCACCTCGGCCTGGCCGTGTTCGTCGCCGGGGTGACGCTGGTGCGCGGTTACGAGTCGGCGAAGGACGTGAAGATGCGGCGCGGCGACAGCGTGACGCTCGCGGGCAACGTCTTCACGATGCAGGCGCTCGGCGCGGCGAATGGCCCGAACTACACGGCGACCCGCGCCACGATCACGGTGACACGCGCGGGCGCCCCGGTGGCGACGCTGATGCCCGAGAAGCGCGTGTACAACGCCAGCGCCATGGTCATGACCGAGGCGGCCATCGACTCGGGGCCGATGCGCGACCTGTACGTGTCGCTCGGCGATCGGCTGGATCGCGACACGTGGGTCGTCCGGGTGCAGCGCAAGCCCTTCATCGGCTGGATATGGCTGGGTTGCGTGGCCATGGCCGCCGGCGGCCTGCTCGCCGCCACCGATCGCCGCTACCGGCTGGCGGTGCGGCGCGGACAGGTCCTGCACCCGGCGGCCGCACCGGCGGCGGTGTAAGCGGCCGCCCCGGGGATGAGCGTGCTCACCTTTCCGCGGCCAGCCCCGGGCGCGCGGCGGACCGTCCCCGGCACCCGTCTCACCTCGGTCTGCGTGCGCGGGCGCGCACGGCGACTTGCACGGCTCCTCCTCGGTCTGTGGCTGGCGGCCGCTGCGACCGCCGGGTGGGCCGGGGAGGCCGAACCGGCCGCCGCCGATCCGCAGCTCGAGGCGCGCGTGATGGCGCTGGCCACGGAGCTGCGCTGCCTGGTCTGCCAGAACCAGACCATCGCCGACTCGAACGCGGCGCTGGCCGCCGACCTCCGCGGGCAGATCCGCGAGCGACTGCGCGCCGGGGCGAGCGATCGCGAGGTGACCGAGTACATGGTGGCGCGCTACGGCGATTTCGTGCTCTATCGGCCGCCGCTGCGGGCGAGGACGCTGCTGCTGTGGGCGGGGCCGGCGCTGCTGCTCGCCACCGCCCTGGCGGCCTACTTCACCCACCTCGCCCGGCGCGGCCGGGGCGCGCCCGCCGCGCCGCTCGATGAGCCCGAGCAGGCGCGGGTGCGCGAACTGCTCGATGCCCCACGCTTCGGAGGCGAGCCGTGAGCGCGTTCTGGGTGGTCGCGACCCTGTTCGTGGCCGGCGCGCTGGCCAGCGTCCTGCCGCCGCTGCTCTCGCGCCGGGAGCGTGCCGGGCTGACGGCCGAGACGACCAACGCCCTCGCCCTGCGCGCGAGCCTCGCGGAGATCGACGCCGACTACGCCGCCGGGGCGCTGGCGCGCGCGCAGTGGGAGGAGGCGCGGCGCGAGGTGCAGCGTCGCGTCCTGGAGGAGGTGCCGGCCGACGGGGTCAGGCCCGCAACCGCCGGCGGACGCCGCGCGGCGGCGCTCGTTGCCGTGCTGCTGCCCGCCGGCGTCGTCGCCCTCTACCTGCATCTCGGCAGTCCCGACAGCATCGGCGGTCGCCCCGCGCCCGGCCACGCGGCCGGGAGCGCGGACTTCGAACGCCTGGCCGCGAACCTGGCGGAGCGGCTGGCGACAACACCGCAAGACGTCGACGGCTGGGTCATGCTCGCCCGCACCCAGTTGGCGCTGGAACACTACGATGCGGCGGCGGCGTCTTACGCGCGCGCGACCGAGCTGCGGCCGCAGGATGCCGACCTGCTGGCCGACTATGCCGATGCGCTGGCGAGCGCGCAGGGGCGGCTTGGCGGCGAACCCGAGCGCGTCATTGCGCGGGCGCTGGCAGTCGACCCGGAGAATCCCTCGGCGCTGGCCCTTTCCGGCTCGGCGGCCTTCGAGCGCGGCGATTACGCCGGGGCCGTGCGCGCCTGGGAGAAACTGCAGGGGCGTCTGCCGCCAGGCTCCGAACCGGCGCTGGCGCTCGGCGAGCGGCTGCGCGAGGCGCGGCTGCGCGCCAACCTGCCGGCCCCGCCCGCGGCCATGGACACCGTGGTGCCCCCGGGGGCGGCCATCAGCGGGATGGTGCGGATCGCGCCGGCGCTCGCGGGCCGGGTCGCGCCCGAAGACACGGTCTTCGTCTTCGCGCGGTCGGAGACCGGTTCGCGCATGCCGCTGGCGCTCACGCGGCTGCGGGCCGGCGACCTGCCGGCGGAGTTCCGACTGGACGATTCGATGGCGATGGGCGGCGGTCCGGGCATCTCGGGCTCCGGGCGGGTGGTGATCGTGGCGCGGGTCTCGAAGTCCGGTCAGGCAGCGCCGGCGAGCGGCGATCTGGAGGGAATGAGCGCGCCCATCACGCCTGGATCCTCGGACGTCGGCGTCGATGTCTCGCGAGTCATTCCCTGAGTGCGCGGCACCGTCGCGGCGCCGGGCCGCTCGCGGCAACGGCCCCGCGGAGCGCGGCGTGATCGCCTCAACGCGCCGGAGACACGGAAAATTCCTTGCAGGGGTCCCCGCGCTCGACCCGCGGCGTGAACCAGAGGTAGTCGAATGGCGGCACCGAAGGCGCCGTGGTCACGGGTCCCGCCTGCCGCTCCTCGCCGGCGCCGACCTCCACGAGCGCCACGCTCGCGACCGGGGCGCCCGGGGCGCGCCGGTGCAGATACAGCGGCACCCCGACATCGTTGCGCGCGTGCAGGCGGCCGAGTATGAGCACCGCCCCGGACGGCGCGCGGGTGAGCAGCGCATCGGCCATGGTCGCGTCGCGCGCCCGCTGCGTGAGGACGAGCCTGGGCAGCAGGCCATCGGGCACCCGGCCGCAATGTCCCTCCCGGATCGCCTCGCCCAGGGTCGCTTCGCGCTGCGCGTTCCAGGTCGCGTCGAGCGCAAGCCGGGAGACGGTGGCCGCGCCCAGCGCCTGCAGCCCGTCGGCGACCACCCGGCGCGCGGCGGCGCGCGAGAGATTGGCCCCGACGATGGGCAGATCCTCCCGCAGCGCGATGGCGACGAGCGGCTCGTAGAAATGCCAGTCCCACCCCTTGTGGTACATGCGTGTCGCCTCGGCGAGCGCCGCGCTCGTGGGGCCGGGAAGGGCGAGCACGCGGTCGATCGCCGCCTGGTCCTCGGTGTCGAACTGCTCCATGGCGAGCGCCCGGTGCCCATCGCGCCTCGCCAGCGCCTGCAGGATCTCGGCCTGGATGCGGTGGTGGTGTCCGTTGTCGTGGCTTTCCCCCAGCAGCACGAAGCGCGCCGTGGCCAGGCGGGCGAGCAGTTCCTCGCGCGTGATGCTCCGGCCGCTGCCCAACTCACAGATCTCCCCGGGCACGGTGCCGGCACACGGTGTCGACTCCCGCACGCCCACGCATCCGGAGAGCGAGGCCAGGGCGGCCGACGCAAGCACCGCGGCCGGGATCAGGAAACGGGACACGAGCCCTCGCGTTCTGCAGGTCGGGCACCGCCAATCATCGCAGGCAAACCATGTCACTCCACCGGGGATCCGTGGGCCGCCTCGGGCTGGGGCGAGCATTTTGCGAATGGCCGCGGGCGAGCGCAAGACCGCGCGGCCGGCGGGCGGCGCCAGCACCGCTCCCGTCCATCACGCGCGCGCGCCGCGGCGTGAACGAGCCGGCCCGAATGCCGCGGACGACCACGAAGACCGGCAGCACGGCGTGGCTCCTCGGACTCGCCCTGCTCGCGCTGGCGCGCACGGCGGCTGTCGGGGCGGAGGAAGGGGAGTTGCGGCTGGCCACCGAGGGCGGCTATCGGCCCTTCAGTGAAACGGCGCCGGACGGCTCGCTGCGCGGGCTGGACATCGACATCGGCAACGCGATCTGCGCGGAGATGAAACTGCGGTGCGTCTGGGTCAAGGTCGACTGGGAGAAGATGATCCCCGCGCTCATCTCCTACAAGGTCGACGCCATCGTCGCCTCGATGACGATCACCGAGGAGCGCAAGAGGAAGGTCGCCTTCACCTCGAAATACTACGCCACGCCGCTGGCGCTCGTCGGCCGGAGCGAGGAGCCCGTCGAGCCGGAGCGGGCCTCGGCGCAGCGCCGAAAGGTGGGCGTGGAGCGCGGCACCGTCGCCGATGATTTCGCCACGCGCTTCTGGGAGGATACGGGCGTGGAGATCATCCGCTACTCGCTGCAGGACGAGGCTTACGTGGACCTGGTGGCGGGGCGGCTGGACTGCGTGCTGAGCGATTACTGGCAGGCCTACGGCGGCTTCCTCCATCGCCCGGAGGGCCGGGGATACGCCGTCAGGGGCGGGAAGATCTACGGCAGGAATGCCGAGGAGCGCAAGGTGATCGGGGAAGGCGCCGGCATCGCCGTGCGCAAGAGCGACCAGAAGCTCCGGCAGATGCTGGACCAGGGGCTGGCGGCCATCCGCGTCAATGGCATCTATGACGAGATCGTCCGGAGATACTTCGCCGAGGACATCTACGGGCAGTAACGCGATGCCCGGTCCACGCGGCAACGCATCCGGCGCCGCGGCCGGTGCGGTCACTGCCGGTCGAGGCCGCCTCGCCGGGCTGTTGATGGGTCTCGCGCTCGCCAGCGGCGCGGCGCGCGCCGAGGTCGTCCTGAGCGGGCCGGAGGGCATGCGATACAGCATGACCCGGCTGGCGCCGCTGGTATCCGCGCGAACGGGCATCGAGCTGCGCATCATCGCGGACGAGGAGCGCATCCCGCTGTCGAAGGTCGCGCAGGGAACCATCCCGTTCGCGCTCCTCTGCCGGGATCTGAGCGACGCGGAGAGTTCCGGCGTGCAGACGCACCTGCTCGGCTACGACGGGATCGCGGTGATCGTCAACGGGCGCAATCCGGTCACCGGCCTGACCGCGGAGCAAGTGACCGACGTCTACGCGCAGCGCCTCGCGAGCTGGCACGATGCCGGCGGCGCCGACAAGCCGATCGTGCGCGCCGTCCGGGACAGCCGGGTCCTGCCGCCCATCGCCGCCAGGCGGCTGCCGGCGCTCCCGAGCCCCACCGCCCCGGATACGCATGTCGTCATTGACGATCTGCCTGCCGTCCTCTTCGTCGCGGTCGATCCCTACGCCATCGGCTACGTCGGCGTGGCGGAGGCGACGCGATTGATCCTGGAAGGTGCGCCCGTCCGGACCATCGCCATAGACGGGGCATTGCCGACGCCGGCGCATCTGCGCAGCGGCGCCTACCCCATCGCGTGGCCCGTGCGGCTGGTCAGCGCGCGCCGACTCTCGGAAGCCGAACGCAGCCTGCAGGCGTTCCTCCTCTCACCGGAGGGGCGCCGGGCGCTGGCCGAGGCGGGCGTGCTCGCGGCGGAGGACCAGGGGCCGTGAGAACCCTGCGCCTGCGCACGCGCCTGATGGCCGGCTTCGCGGTGATGGCCGCCCTGGTCGTCGCCTTCGCGGTCTACACGCTGCTGCAGGAAGGCCGCATGCGCGCGCAGGTGCAGTACCTGGCCGGCCGGCAGGCGGACGTGCAGAACCGGCTGCAGGATCTGCGCGAAACACTGAGCGCGATGCAGCAGAATGCGCTGCAGGGTGCGCTGAATCGCGACCGCAAGCTCCTGCTCTACGCCACGACGCAGGCGGCGGTGCTGTTCGAGGTGTTCGACGAACTGCGCCTGCTGGCCGAGCGCGACCTCAGCGGCGAGGATCGGGTGGCCCTGCTCGCCTTCCTCGACCGCACCGAGAACCTCTACCGCCAGACCATCCCCGGTTCGTTCATCACACTGGGAGACATGGTCGGCGGCGCCGTGCCCGAGCGCCACGAGCTCGACCGGCTGCGGCTCGACGGCGTCCAGCTCAACAGCGCCTTCGCCTCCTTCCTGGTGCAGGCGCGGGGCGAGACCGCGATCCGGCTGCAGGAGTTCGACGAGGGGGTGGCGCGCCTGCGCACCATCAGCGTCGCCGCCGCGGCCAGCGCCGTGCTGGCGATGGGGGTGTTCTTCGTGCTGATGCAGCGCGACCTGAGCCGGCCGCTGCGTCGCCTGGAGTCCTTCGTCGCGGAGATACGCGAGCCGACTCCGACCAGCAGACGCCTCGATGTCGAACGCAACGACGAGATCGGGGCGGTCGCCGCCGCCCTCAATCGCATGCTCGACCGCCTGCGCGAGACCGCCATCTCGCGCGACCACTTCAACCACGTCATCGCCAGCCTGTCGAACGCGCTGATCGTCGTGGACCGGCACGGCGCCATCGATACCGCGAATGCGGCCGCGTGCGCCGCGTTCGGACGCCGCGAGGACGAACTGCTCCGGCGCGGCGCGAGCGAGGTGCTGCCCCCGGCGGTGTCCGCCCTCATGGGCGAGGACGGCGGGGACGGCGAGGTCGAAACCGAACTCACCGTCGGCGACGGCGAGCGTACGCCGATGCTGTTCTCCGCGGCGAGGCTGCCGGAGCGGGAGGGCGGCTGGGTGATCGCCGGCACGGACATCACCGCGCGCAAGAAGGCCGAAGGCGAGATCAGGCTGGCGCTGGATCGTCAGCTCGAGCTGAACGACATCAGGACGCGTTTCGTATCGATGACCTCGCACGAGTTTCGCACGCCGCTGGCCACCATCCAGTCCTCGGCCGAGCTGATCCGCGACTACAGCGAGAGGCTGGCCCCCGAGGAGCGTAGCGATCTCATAAACAGCATCACCACCGCGGTGAAACGCATGACCGGGATGCTCGAGGACGTGCTGTTGATCGGCCGCGCCGATTCCGGGCGCATCGCGTTCCGGCCAGTGCCGGTGCAGGTGGAGAGCTTCTGCTGCCTGGTCGCCGAAGAGGCGTCCCGGGCGGCCGCGCGGGACGGACGCCAATCCCCGCGTCTGAGGGTGAGTGCAAAAAGCCAGGGAACGGTTGCGTCGCTGGATGAGGGGCTGATTGGGTACATGATCGGTAATCTCGTGTCTAACGCGTGTAAGTATTCATCGGCCGGCGACGACGTCGAGCTGACCATCGACTGCTCTGGCGATGCCATCCGGATCGTCGTCGAGGACCACGGGATCGGCATCCCTGCCGAGCACCTTCCCCACCTGTACGAGCCGTTCCGCCGCGCGGCCAATGTTGGCGGCATACACGGCACCGGCCTCGGGCTGGCCATCGTCCGGCGTTCGGTGGAACTGCACCGCGGTCGCATCGAGGTGGATAGCCAGGTGGGCCGCGGCACCCGCTTCGTGGTTACGCTGCCCATTCGCTGATCGCGCGGCCGGTTCGGCTGGCGGAGCCGTCGTGCGACATCACTCAATGCGACGCGATGAGCGTGCCGACCGTGCCGCGGCCCTGCCGCAGGGCCATGATCAGCTCGTCGACGTGGCGGTCGTGCTCCCGCGCCACGGTGACCACGGTCGGGCCGGCGTAGGGTGCGTGATCCAGCATCCGCGCGAAGGCGGCGCTGAGGTTCTCCAGATAGGGATCGTAGCGGTTCGCGAGCGGGAGATGCAGCTCACCGCGCAGCATGACATGGACCAGGCGCTCGCCCGCATCCAGTTCCCCGTACGCCACCGTGACGGCCGTCGGCCCGCCATAGGGCGCGTGATCCAGCATGCGGCCGAAGGACGCGCGAATGCTCGCCGTGGATGGATCTTCGGTGCGTGCGAGCGCCGGATGCTCCTCACCGCGCAACGCGGCATGGATCAGGCCCTCCCCTGCATCCGCCTCGCCGCGCGCCACCGTGACCGCCGTGGGGCCAGCGTAGGGTTCGTGATTCAGCATGTTCCGGAAGCCGCCGTCGACGCCGAACGGTCTGGCATCTTCGGCGAGCACAGCCTGCGAGATGGCAGTCAGGAGAGCGACGGTAGCGATACGGGTATTCATAATGTGGCCTCTGTTTCGATCGTGATTGTTGTCAGCGGCAGCGGCGCTGCCGTGCCCGCTCATTGCGAGCCCTGTACCACGTGCGGGAAACAGCGGCAGATCAACCGGATAGCGGCGTCCTGCCGCTTGTGCAGATGCAGCAAATCGTTCGTTTTCGCCAACGCCTTTTGCCATCGGGATCGAAAAACTCGCGCGAACAGGCGGTTACGGTGTTGGCAGGGACCAACACCTTGGCGGATGCGACAGCTTCAAGGGGCAAATGCGACGCCGGAGAGGCCCGCCCCGGCCTGCGGGGAGTTTGCGCGCCGGGGCCGCATGCGCGCCGGCATGGTGACGAGCCGGCCCGGGGGATGCATCGGCGATCGGTCACGCGCGGTGCGGGCGAGCGCGCAGTCAGGTCTTGAACAGGGCGGGTTCGATCTGATGACGATGGAGGAGTGAATAGAAATCGCTGCGGTTGCGCTTGGCGATGCGTGCGGCATGGGTGACATTGCCGTCCGTGATCTTCATCAGCTGCAGCAGGTAGTCGCGCTCGAAGGCGCGGCGCGCCTCGTCGAACGAGGAGATGTCCTCGCCACTGCGATCGAGGGCGCGTTCGACCAGTGCCAGCGGGACGATGGGCGTGGTGGCCAGCGCCACGCATTTCTCCACCGTGTTGAACAACTGGCGCACGTTGCCCGGCCAGGCGGCGCACAGCAGTGCATCGGTGGCGTCGCTGGCGAAGCCGTTGACCTTCTTGCGGTACTTGGCCGCGAGCGCCGCGAGGAAATGCCCGGCCAGCAGCGGGATATCCTCGCGCCGCTCCGCCAGGGGCGGCAGCCTCAGATTGACCACGTTGATCCGGTAGTAGAGATCCTCGCGGAAGCGATCGGCGGCGGCCTCGGCATCGAGATCCCGGTGCGTCGCCGAGATGACGCGCACGTCGATCGGTACGGCGCGTGCGGCGCCGACCGGCCGCACCTCGCGCTCCTGCAGCACGCGCAACAGTTTCACCTGCAGCGGCAGCGCCATGTCGCCGATCTCATCGAGGAAGATCGTGCCGCCCTCGGCCTCCGGGAACAGCCCGCGATGGTCGCGCGTGGCGCCGGTGAAGGAACCCTTGACGTGGCCGAACAGTTCGGATTCGAGCAGTTGCTCGGGGATCGCGCCGCAGTTGACGGCGATGAAGGGCGCGTCCCGACGCGGACTCCAGTCGTGTATCGTCTGCGCGAGCAGCTCCTTGCCGCTGCCGGTGTCGCCGAGGATGAGCACGCTCGCGTCGGTGGCGGCGACGACGCGCGCCTCTTCCAGAACCGATTGCATGAGCGGACTGCGAGTGACGATAGGCGTGTCATCGCTGTCCATCGCCGCCGGCGCGACATAGCCGTGCAGCGCCTTTTCTACCTCGGCCAGCAGCGCCTTCGCCTCGTAGGGCTTGGTGAGGAAACCGAACACGCCGCCGCGCGTCGCCGCCACCGCCTCCGGGATGGTGCCGTGGGCGGTCAGGATGATCACCGGCAGCATCGGGCAGGTCCTGCGCACGGCGTCGAACAGCGCCATCCCGTCCATGCCTTCCATGCGCAGGTCGGTGACCAGGAGCTGGGGCCTCTCCACCGCCAGCAGCGCAAGCGCCTGCGCGCCACTGTCGGCCGCCAGCACGCGGAAGCCTTCTTCGCGCAGCAGTATGCCGAGCAATCGGAGCAGCGTGGGGTCGTCGTCGACGATCAGGATCGTTACTTCTGGTGCGGTCATGGGGCCAAGCCCTCGAAACGCAGATATTCTAACTCCGACGGCGAGGCTTGGCCCATGGACGGGTGACCGTATTCACCTGGATCTCGTTTCTTCGCACCATATCCGATGGAAACCACGGCGCGCGTGGCGAAGAGAGCCGCCGCCCGCGGTGTGACAATGGAGTTCGTCTTATCTCCGCGGCCATTCCGGACGCGCGGGAGCCGTTGGAAAGTACTGTGAGCCGCATCGCGTGGGGACGCTCTGAGGCGCGCCTGGCCCGGACGCGGTGCCCAACCCCGGCATCCTGGATCCGTCTCCCGTGGGATGCGCCCGCGAGCCCATGAACGAGCGTCAGATCAAGGTCCTGAACGAACTGCTCGACGGTTTGAAGGCAACTTGACGACCAGTAGGTGGCCAGGCTCGCCAAGTGCTCACGGTACACGGCGTATCGGGACATCCTTGGCCGCGTCGGCCAGGGAGCGCTCGTCAAGAATCCGAGTGGAGGACAAGGCACGAGTTATTCGCTCGCAATGAATGCGCAAGGCACAAGACCGCCTGACCTGCACTTGATTTGGTGGCTACGGGTGGACTCGAACCACCGACCTCAGCATTATGAGTGCCGCGCTCTAACCGGCTGAGCTACGTAGCCATTCGGGGTGCTGCGGCGGGGGTCATGAACCGCGTGGAGGCGGTGCCGTCCGGCAGCAGGACAGGGGCCGCGATTGTCCGGAAGTCACGGCGGGGTTGTCAAGGAATTAGCCGGCCTTCCCCCGCCGCGGGGGAAGGCGCTCAGGTCACCTGTCCAAAGGATTCCAGTTCGCGCTGGAATGACGGGGCGATGGCGTTACCCTCACCCCTGCCCTCTACCAAAGGGAGAGGGAGCAAAAGCAGGGTCAGCGCACGCCGAAGACGACAATGGTCTTGCCGCGGGCGGTGAGCAGGTGCTGCTCTTCCAGTGTCTTCAGCACGCGGCCCACCATCTCGCGCGAGCAGCCGACGATGCGGCCCAGCTCCTGGCGGGTGATGCGGATCTGCATGCCCTCCGGGTGGGTCATCGCGTCCGGCTCCTTGCACAGATCGAGGATGGCGCGGGCCACGCGGCCGGAGACGTCCATGAATGCGAGATCGCCGACCTTGCGGTTGGTCCGGCGCAGGCGCGTGGCGAGCTGGCCGGCGATGTGCACCACCAGCTCCGGGAAGATCGAGGACAGCGTGCGCAGCTTCTCGTAGCTGATGCTCGCGATCTCGCAGTGACCGCGGGCGCGGACCAGCGCGGTGCGCGAGACGTTTTCGTTGAACAGACCGATCTCGCCGAAGAACTCGCCCGGGTTGAGGTAGGCGAGCACGATCTCGTGGCCCTTCTTGTCCTCCAGCGCCACGGTGACCGAGCCGCCGATGATGTAGAACAGCTCCTTGGACGGTTCACCCTGCCTGATTATCGTGGTCTTGGGCGAGCAGTGACGGCGGTGGCAATGCTCGAGGAAGCGTTTGATGACGTCGGTTCCCGCGGGCGCGGTACGCAACTCCGGCATGATGGAATTTCCCCCTGTAAACCCCGGCTGCAGTGCTCTTAGTGTAAGCAAGGTAACCTCCTGTGTCGAATGACGTCGGGCATGTGGTACGCTCTCCAACCCCTTGATGCGGGTTGGAGAGTGCGATGAAAGGTGCGGTGAAGTGGGTCGGTGATGCGATGTTCGTGGCCGAGTCCGGCAGCGGTCATTCGGTGGTGGTCGACGGGCCGCCGGACGGCGGCGGGCGCAACCTCGGCGTGCGCCCCATGGAGCTGGTGCTCCTCGGCATGGGCGCCTGCACCGCCTACGACGTCGTCCACATCCTGAGAAAGGCCCGGCAGGACGTCCGCGGCTGCCGCGTGGAGCTCGACGCCGAGCGCGCCGAGACCCCGCCGCAGGTGTTCACGAAGATCCACGTGCACTTCATCATTACCGGCAAGGGGATCACGCCGGCACAGGCCGAGCGCGCGGTACAGCTGTCGGCCGAGAAGTACTGCTCGGCCTCGATCATGCTCGGCAAGACGGCCGCCATCACCCACGCCTTCGTGGTCGAAGAAGTGGTCTGAGCCGGGGATTTCGGGCGCATACGGCGCGCAGGCAGAGCACCGGGCGGGCGCCCCCGTGCCCCCTGCAGTCGTGGTCCTCGATCCCTGGACGCGCATGGTGGCTGCAGGGCCTCGTCCGGCGGGCTCAGGAGCGCCCGTTTTCGGCGAGGTCGTCGTCCTCGCCGCGGAGATTGCGCCCCGCGCGCGCCAGCAGGGCGGGCAGGTCGTCGCCCTTGCTCCATTCGGCCAGGCCGATGCCGACCGCGACCATGCTCTCGCCGGCGCGCTCCTCGTCCAGGCGCAGACGGTTGATGTAGGTTTCGATCTTGCGCACCAGCTTGCCGGCCGGCTCGAGCGCTGTCTCCGGGAGGATGAGCATGAAGGCGTCCTTCTCCCAGCAGCCCACCACGTCCACCCAGCGCAGCTTCTCCTTCAGCATCTTGGCGATGCCGCGCACCAGGCGCTGCTTCTGGATCGCCGTCACCGATTCACCGGTCGGCCCCAGGTCCTGCAGGCGGATGATCACCACCGAGAGCGGATTCAGGTAGCGGCGGCTGCGCGCCACCTGCTGCACCAGCTCCTGCTGCATGGTCGCCACGTTGAGCAGGCCGGTGGCCGGGTCGAGGCGGCCCGGGTCCTTCAGCTCCGGATAGAGCTGGCGCGGGCGGCGGCCGGTCTCGTAGCGGGAAACGTCGATCACGCAGCCCACGCTGCCGTCGAAGTCGCCCACGCCCTCGAGCTTCTGCGTCACGCACTCGAAGCGGCGCTCGCCGGCGCCGCTGGCCGGCGCGTGCAGCCAGTGGATGGTCTTCGACAGGCTGAGGGTCTTGCGCGCGGGCAGTGCGGCGCGCTCGATGCCGAGCAGACGTTCGCGGGGCACGCCCAGCTGATCGCAGAGCGTGTCGTTCACCCAGCGGACCTTGCCGTCCGCATCGGCGATGAACACGCCCACCGGCAGGGCGGAGAGCACGGCCACCGCTGCCAGCGGCAGCCGGGCGTCGTCTTCTTCTTTCATACACTCCTCAGGGCACGAGCTTGGGTCGCGTCTGAGGGTGTTAGCGGGTCAGGCGACGGAAACTTTAGACTCCGCCACATTCGTCCGTCCGGCCTACCGGAGACGGGGCTGCAGGTGCTACGGCCCCACGCAGCGCAGGTAGGCCTGCTCGAGATCGGCCACGCCGAAGTTGGTACAGCAATCGTGCGGCGTGCCGACGAAGCGCGGCGCCCCGCCGTGCAGGATGACGATGCGATCGCACAGCGACTCGACGTCGGAGAGCAGGTGGGTGCTGAAGAAGATCGCCTGACCCTGGCGCTGCCGCCGCTCCAGCAGGTGCTGCTTGAACAGCGCGCGCGCCTTCGGATCCAGACCGCTCATCGGCTCGTCGAGCACGAACAGCGGCCGGCCGGAGAGCAGGGTCGCTGCCAGCCCCAGCTTCTGCGACATGCCCTTGGAGAGGGTGCGCACGGGCTTGGCCAGCGCCGCGGGATCGAGGTCGAGCGCGGCGAGCACGGCATCGCGCTCGCTCCCGGCGTAGGGCCGCTCGTGCATGGCGGCCATGAAGCGCAGGAAGTCCTCGCCGCGGGCGTAATACGGCGGGGAGAACTGCTCGGGCAGGAAGGCGAGCCGGCCGCGGGCCCGCCAGTCGCGATGCGAGACGCCGAAGATCTCGATGTGGCCGCGATCTATCTCGCCCAGGTCCAGCATGCCCTTGATCAGGGTGGTCTTGCCGGCGCCGTTGACGCCGACCAGGCCGACGTACTCGCCGGCGCGCACGTTGAAGGTCACCCCGGTCAGCACGCGCTGCCTGCCGTAGCTGCGCTCCACCCCCTCGAATCGTATGGCCTCAGGCATGGAGGCACATGTTATTGGAAAAAGGTGTCAGAC
>JAJVHZ010000089.1 GCA_022072255.1 Gammaproteobacteria bacterium
GCGCTGCTTCTGCCCGGCGCCGGTCAGGTTCTGAACGGGCAGCCGCAGCGGGGTCTGGTATTCGTCTTCTTCATGGTCCTCGGCGGCTGGATTACCTATCACCTGACGAACCCGGAGGAAGTCTCCTTCATAGGCCGCCATGCCGGTGGCCTGTTCGTGTACGCCGTCTCCATCCTGGATGCCTACAAATGGGCCCGCGTGCGCTGGGAGGAGGCCCGGTACCGGGCCCGGAATGAGCCCAAGCCCTGAACGCGTGGCCTGAACCGCCCGGTTCGTGCACAATAGCGCCCCGGGGGTCCCTGCCGGCCCTGCTGTCGTCCGGGACAATAAGAAGCGCATGCATACGCGCGTGTCGGAGGATTCGAGATGAAACTGGTCACGGCGATAATCAAGCCCTTCAAGCTCGATGACGTGCGCGAGGCCCTCTCGGAGCTCGGCGTGCAGGGCATGACTGCGACCGAGGTGAAGGGTTTCGGCCGTCAGCGCGGCCACACGGAGCTCTACCGTGGCGCCGAGTATGTCGTGGACTTTCTTCCCAAGGTCAAGCTCGAGATCGCCATAGCCGACGCTCGCCTGGAGGACGTCCTGGAGGTCATCCGCAGCGCGGCCAATACCGGATCGATAGGAGACGGGAAGATCTTCGTCGTGGACCTCGAGCAGGTCATCCGCATCCGTACTGGCGAGACCGGCAACGAGGCGTTGTAGGTCCGGCTTCGGCCGAAAAATACCACAGGCAGTACAGTCTGTTGGGGGGCATATGGACAAGCTCGTCCGCGGCGCGGCCGTGATCGCGGTGCTGCCCGCAGCCGTTTTTCCGAATGCCGTCATGGCGCAGGCGGGCACGGTCGATACCGGCAATACGGCCTGGCTGCTGATCGCCACGGGTCTGGTGCTGTTCATGACGCTGCCCGGCCTGGCGCTGTTTTACGGCGGCCTGGTACGCAGCAAGAACGTCCTGTCGGTGTTGATGCAATGCTATGCGATCACCTGCGTGGCCAGCCTGATCTGGGTGGCCTTCGCGTATGGGTGGGCGTTCGGCGACGGGGCCGGACACAACGCATTCCTCGGAAGCGGCAAGATCTTCCTCTCGGGTGTCACCCCGGCATCGACCGCCGCAGTCGCACCCTCGGTTCCCGAGACGGTTTTCCTGATGTTCCAGATGACCTTCGCGATCATCACGCCGGCACTGGTGGTCGGCGGATACGCCGAACGCATGCGGTTTCCCGCCATGATGCTGTTCAGCGCATTGTGGCTGATCGCGGTGTACGTGCCGGTGTGCCACTGGGTTTGGGGTGGGGGCTGGTTGCAGCAGATGGGCATCCTCGATTTCGCCGGCGGCACCGTAGTGCACATCAACGCCGGCGTCGCCGCCATCGTTGCGGCGCTGGTGCTCGGCCGCCGCCGCGGCTTTCCGACGACCGCCATGCCGCCGCACAACATGGCACTGACGGTGATGGGCGCGGGCATGCTATGGGTCGGCTGGTTCGGCTTCAATGGCGGCAGTGCACTCGCCGCCAACGGCAGCGCCGGGATGGCGGTGCTCGTCACCCACGTCTCGGCGGCTGCAGGCGCGCTCTCATGGTTGGCGGTGGAGAGTTATCGCTACGGCAAGCCCTCGGTGCTGGGTATCGTCACGGGCATGGTCGCGGGCCTGGGCACGATCACGCCCGCCTCCGGTTTCGTCGGCCCGCAGGGCGCCATCTTCATCGGACTGGTCGCCGGCGCCGTCTGTTACTTTGCGACCCAGTTCATCAAGCGCATCGCGAAGATCGACGACTCCCTCGACGTGTTCTCCGTCCATGGCGTCGGCGGGATAATCGGCACCATCGCCGTCGGCATATTCGCGCAGGCGCGTCTCGGTGGCGTGGGTCTCGCGGAGGGTGTCACCGCGGGCCAGCAGGTGATGACGCAACTCACTGGCGCGGCGGCGACGGTGGCATGGTGCGCGGTGATGACCTGGTTGTTGCTCAAGCTGGTCGGCATGATCACTCCCTTGCGCGTCACTGCCGAGGGCGAGACCGAGGGACTGGATCTGGCCGATCACGGGGAGCGCGGCTACATAATCTGACCTGCTCCAACGACGTCGCCCGGGCATGGGCGGCGGCTGTGGCATGATGCATTGCCGCGGCTCACCGAGCCTCGGCCGGGGAGCCGATATCCCGCGTACGAGCGCGGACCCGCAGCCGCTTGCAACAGGAGATCCGCGAGATCTCCGGCGTGTTTCGGGGGCCGCGGGATTGCGCGTGTCGTGATGCGGTCGGCGTGCGCTGCTATTCAAGCCGAGGCCCGACAAGATAAAATGCCCGCAGGTATTCGCGCCTGCGCCCTCGGTCTGCCCGCGCCCACCGTTCACACGTACATCGACTGCAGAGACAACAGGTAAATGGCCGATCAGAGGCAGCTCGTCGACAAGGCGGTCCTGCGGATCCTCATCCCCGTCAGCGCGCTGAACCAGGAGAGCTTTCACGAACTGGCAGGCAAGACCTACGTCGAGGAGGTCCCCGCCGGCAAGACGATCTTTCGCCAGGGCGAGGCAGACCGCAAGAATGCCTACGTCATCGAGGGCGAGGCTCAGATCACCTCGGAACAGGGCAAGCCGATGAGTGTCGTGGGCGGCACGCCCAGCGCCCGGCATCCGCTGGCCAACCATCAGCCTCGGCAGCACACGGCGACCGCCCGCACGGCCTGCAAGATCGTGCGCATCGACAGCGATCTCCTGGACGTGTTCCTGACCTGGGACCAGCTCTCGGGGATCGAGGTGACGGAGATCCAGCCCAAGAAGCAGGACGAGTCGGACACCCATGTGGACTGGATGACGCGCATCCTTCAGTCGCGGGCGTTCCTGCAGATCCCCCCGGCCAACATCCAGGCCATGTTCATGCAGATGCAGGAGGTCCCGGTCACTGCGGGCGACGTCGTCATCAAGCAGGGCGACGAAGGCGATTATTACTACATCATCAAGAGCGGCAAGGCGAAGGTCACCCGCCCTTCCAAGGCCGGGTCGGAGCTCGTGCTCGCGCAACTCGACGAAGGCGACGCCTTCGGCGAGGAGGCGCTGCTGTCGGAGGCCAAGCGCAACGCCACGGTCACGATGGTGAGCGACGGGAATCTGATGCGCCTGTCCAAGTCGGACTTCAATTCATTGCTCAAGGAACCCATGCTGTCGTGGGTCTCGCGCAAGGAGGCCGAGGAAAGGATAGCCAAGGGCGCCAGATGGCTGGACGTAAGGCTCGAGAGCGAGTACGCAAATGACGGGATCGAAGGCAGTATCAACATCCCATTGTTCATGCTGCGGCTGAAGGCCGAATCCCTCGATCCGAAGGGCACGTACATCGTGTGCTGCGATACCGGACGGCGCAGTTCGGCGGCGGCCTTCCTGCTCAGCGAGCGGGGTTTCAAGGTCTCCGTGCTGAAAGACGGTCTGCGCGGCGCCGGCGCGGCGTGATCCCGGTGCGGCAGCGATGGCTGCGCGCGAGAGGGCCGTGAGCGTCGAGTTCGCGCTCGTCGCCGGATCCGACAACTACTGCGTGTTCGGCAATCCGGTCGCGCACAGCAAGTCCCCGCGCATCCACGCCGAGTTCGCGCGCCAGACTCATCAGAACATTCATTATTCCGCCGTGCTCGTCCCGGGGCACGAGTTTCCGCAGGCCGTACGAAGATTCCGGGAGCTCGGGGGGCGGGGCGCGAACGTAACCCTGCCGTTCAAACAGGAGGCCTGGCGCCTGTGCGCCGAGCGGCAGTCCCGCGCGCAGCTCGCCGGCGCCGTCAACACGCTCTGGTTCGGCGAGGGTGGCGCCATCTTCGGCGACAATACCGACGGCGCCGGACTGGTACGCGACATCGCCCTCAATCGCGGTCTGGAGTTGCGCGGCGCCGATCTGCTGCTGCTGGGCGCCGGCGGGGCGGCGCGGGGGGTCGTGCCGGCGCTCATCGAGGCCTCGCCGCGGCGGTTCGTGATAGCCAACCGCACGCCCGGGCGCGCCGTGGGGCTTGCCGCGGAATTCAGCGAACTCTTTCCGGTGACCGGCTGCGGGTTCCACGCGCTCGACGGCCAGAGCTTCGACGCCATCATCAACGCCACCTCCGCAAGCCTGCACGGGGAAGTTCCGCCGCTGCCCGACGGGGTGATCCGGGCGGCGGGCTGGTGTTATGACCTCATGTACGCCCGTGAGCCTACGGCCTTTCTGCGCTGGGCGGCGGCCCGCGGTGTCGCGCAGTGTGTGGACGGCCTGGGAATGCTCGTCGAGCAGGCTGCCGAATCGTTCCGGATCTGGCGCGGGGTGCGGCCGGAGACCCGGCCGGTCATCGACTTATTGCGTTCCGGGGAGGTGTAGTGGGGCCTGTCCCGATCGGCGGTAGATCCGGCGAGAAAGTCAAGCGAATTATGGCGCCGTGGCGGGTGTTATGCACAGTGCGGCTCGACGGGCTGCAATCGATGCCAGCTGTCAGTATTGCCCTCGCTGAAATCCAGAGAAGTCGGTGTAACAAGATGAAAATAAAGCCATAATCAAATGGTCAAAATTTAGCCAAGCTAACGATGTCGACACAATTCCGAAGGCTGCAGGCCATTCTTTAACGGTAACGCACAGAGTTATCCACACGGAATGTGAGTAACTTTTGCAGGGCAATATGTTCAATCGGTTAGCAGAAGATAGTGAAGGAGATGCAAAGTTTGTCACATAACTCGGCAGCGGGCGGTGGCAATCGCGTTAGAAAGGCGCACGAAATCCGCCACCGACAGCGCCTCCGCGCGGGCGCCCGGGTCGATGCCCGCCTCGAGGATATGCTCCGTGTTGCAGAAACCCCTCAGCGCGTTGCGCAATGTCTTGCGGCGGGTCGAGAAGGCGCGCGCGACGACCGCCGAGAATCCCGCTGCGTTCCGGGCTAGCTCGCCGGCCGGGGGTTTCCGGGGCGTCAGGCGGATCACCGTGGATGCCACCCTGGGCGGCGGCGTAAAGGCACCGGGACCGATGCTGAACAGCCGATCGACGAGGCAGTGATACTGAACCATCACCGACAGGCGTCCATATTGTTTGTTGCCAGGCGAGGCGGCCATCCGGTCGGCAACCTCCTTCTGGAGCATGAATACCATCGTTCGTATCAGATCGACCTGCTCCAGGAGGTGAAAGATGAGCGGGGTGGAGATGTTGTAGGGCAGATTGCCGACCACGTCGTAGCCCGAGGGCGAAGTACCCAGCACCTCGAGCCGAAAGTCCAGCACGTCCTGGCAGTGGATCCGCAACCTCTGCGGTGTCGCGCCCAGGCGGGTGGGAAGCATGGCCGCCAGCTCTCGATCGATCTCGACGACGTCCAGTTCACCAGCCGCCTCCACCAGCGGCGCGGTGAGCGCGCCGCGGCCCGGACCTATCTCCACGAGCCGGCGCCCCGGCCGCGGATCGATCGCCTCCACGATCCGGGCGATTATCGCCGGGTCGTGCAGGAAGTGCTGGCCGTAGCGCTTGCGTGGTGGCGGCAGGGGGGCGGCCATCGCGTCAGCGCCGGAGGGCTGGATCCAGCGACGAGTCCGCCGCCATCCGGACTGCCATGTCCACGGCGGCGGCCAGGCTTCCGGCCTCGGCGCGCCCGGTTCCGGCCAACTCCAGCGCCGTGCCGTGGTCCACGGATGTCCGGATGATGGGTAATCCGAGGGTGACATTCACGGCCTCGCCGAAGCCGAGCGCCTTCAAGACCGGCAATCCCTGGTCGTGATACATGGCGAGATAGGCGTCCGTCGCGGTCCGGGTCTCCGGATTGAAGGCGGTGTCCGCTGACACCGGGCCGCGCAGCCGCATTCCCTGCGCGCGCAATGCCTGCACGACCGGCCCGATGACGTCGATCTCCTCCCGCCCCAGATGGCCCCCTTCGCCCGCATGCGGATTGAGGCCGCATACCGTTATGCGCGGCGCCTCGCACCGGAAGCGGCTGCGCAGCCCGCGCTCGAGGATGGTGATGACCTCCGCCAGCAGCGGGCGGGTAATCGCGGCAGCGACCCTGACAAGCGGCAGGTGGGTGGTGGCGAGCGCCACCCTCAGGCCCGGCGCCACCAGCATCATGACCGGCAACCGTGCGCCGCATCGCTGCGCGAGATATTCCGTGTGGCCCGTGAAGGCGACGCCGGCGTCGTTGATGACTCCCTTGTGCAGCGGGGCGGTCACCATCGCGGCGAATCTGCCCTCCAGACATCCATCGCACGCCGCATCGAGCATGGCGAGCACGTGCCGCGAATTGGCGGCTGTCAGCGTGCCGGGAACCACCGGCGCGGGCGCCCTGACCTCGAGCACCGTGAGCTCGCGTGCGCGGGCGGCTGCTGGCGCGGCCTGCACGAACTGCCGTGTGTGCAGCGGCAGTCCCAGGGCACACGCACGCTCCGCGAGGACCTGCGGATCGGCTATGGCAACCAGTTCGAAAGCGCGGTCGGCCTGCGCGAGTTCCACGAGCAGATCCGGTCCTATGCCGGCCGGCTCCCCCGCGGTGACGGCTATGCGCAATGGGACCGCACCGCTCATGCGGGATCGAGGCGGGGGTTGTCTACGGCGCGCCAGGATCGCCCACCACGTAGGGCGATCCCTCCTCGCTTCCGGCAGGCTCCGTCGCGGGAATCTGCTGCGCGTCCGACGCCGCCGGGGCCGTCTCTGTCGCGGGCTCCTCAGCAGCCGCGGGCGATGCCGGGGCCGTCTCTGCCGCGGGCTCCTCAGTAGCCGCGGGCGATGCCGGGGTTGCCTCTGCCGACGGCTCCTCAGTAGCCGCGGGCGATGCCGGCTCGGTCGCTGCCTTCCCGGGCTCCTCCACGCGCGTGACGGCTACGCCGGGCATCCGGTATTCGACGTAGGCCTCGTCGCGCAGGCGGCGCATCCAGGCCTGCAGCTCCTCTTCGATCTTCCGCTGCCTGATGGTCTCGCGCGCCTTGGCGCGCTGTGCCTCGGCACTGTCGTCGTGTTCGCGCCGTTCCAGAACCTGAACGATGTGCCAGCCGAACTGGGTCTGGAACGGTTCGCTGATCTGGTTGGGTTCCAGCGCCTTCATGGCGTTCTCGAAGTCCGGATCCATCTCGCCGGGGTTGATCCAGCCCAGATCGCCGCCGTTGGCGGCGCTGCCGCGATCTTCGGAGTGTGATCGGGCCAGCGCTGCGAAATCATCGCCTCCGTCCAGGCGTGTCTTCAACTGCTCGAGCTTGCGCCTGGCGTCGTCCTGCGAAACCGCCTCGCTGGTCTTGACGAGGATATGGCGCGCATGCGTTTGCGTGACCATGTGGCTGTCTTTGGTGCGAACGTCGGCGAGCTTGATGATGTGAAAGCCGCTCGGCCCCCGCATGACCTCGCTCACTTCTCCCGCCTTCATGTTTCGCAAGGCATCGGCCATGACCGAAGGCACCTCTCCCGCCTTGCGCCAGCCCACGTCGCCGCCTTCCAGCGCCTGTTGGCTGTCGGAGTGCTCGGCCGCCAGCTTGGCGAAGTCGGCACCATTGCGGATCTGTTCACGCACCTCTTCGGCCTCGCGCTGAGCCGCGGCTATCTGATCGGGTGTGGCGCCTTCGGGAGTGGCGATCAGTATGTGCGAGATGCGGTATTCGGTATCGCCGGCTGTGCCCTGATTGCGGGGGTTCTGCAGATAGGAATCAACCTCGCGATCGCTGACAGTGACGCGATTGTCCACTTCGCGCTGCTTCAGACGGGCCAGTGTGATCTCGTTGCGGATGTCCTCGCGGTACTGCGCGTAATCGTATCCTTCCTTCGCCAGCACCTCGCGGAACTGCTCCAGCGAGAGCTTGTTCTGGGCCGCGACGCTCGCTACCGCCTTGTTCAGCGTATCGTCGTCGACCGTCACACCGGCGCGCTTGGCGTACTGCAGCTGAATCTTGGCCATGACCAGCCGCTCGAGGACCTGCCGGTTGATGATGTCCTCCGGCGGCATCTGCCCCTCGCGCTGGCTCATCTGCTGGAGGATCCGCTCCTTGAATCGATCGAATTCGCTCTGCATCACGACATCGTCGTCGACGATTGCGACGATGCGGTCGATCGGCTCGGCGGCCACGCGTACGCCGCCGGCGAGGCCAAGAATGATGACGAGCACTGCAATCCATGCCTGCGCGGCGAGGGGCGTGACGAGTGGTTCGTTTCGATACCGCATTGTTCAGGATTCCTCAGGGGTTGTCGCCGTGTCGCGGATGCTGCCGGGACGGTGTGCCCGTCGGCTCGCACCCGCGCCGGGCGCGTCCACTTCAAAATTCGTTAGTGTAGCCGGGGATGTTTTTCTTGAGATAGGAGGAGGTGCCACGCCCGAGCCCGCCCAGGCCCTTCAGCTCCACCTGCAGGAAGACCGCATTGTCGTACTCGCCTTCGGAGGTGCTGATATACCGCCTGCCGACCAGCCGCACGCCCCAGCAGCACGCCTCGTACTCCAGCCCGCCGAACACCTCCAGGGTTTGACCCTCGGGCACGGAGTAGTTCCAGCGTCCGAGCAACGCCCAGTTCGGATTCAGCGGCCAGCGAAACGACAGATCGGTCTGCTCGACGTTCGCCGGACGCCGGAAGCGGTAGTCGAAATTGAACAGTTTGTTCCCGCCGGGCCGGTAGCGCAGACGCATTGCGCTGCGTTGCGTGAGATCTTCGTTCGGATCCCACTGCAGGGCTCCACCCACGGCCCAGGCGGGCGTCACCTGCGCCCAGGCCTCCGCGACCAGCTCGGAGACGGGGTCGGTGAACGCGGTCTCCTCCGGAAGCACGACGTCCCGATCCTCGAAGTAGTAGATCTGGCCGACGCTGGCGCGGAGGCGCTCGCGCCCGTTCTCCGAGTTCAACAGCCGCGACGTCAGCGCCAGGGTCACGGAGTTCTGATCGCCGAGACGATCGATGCTGCTGTACCGGTTGTCGCGGAACAGTTGCCCGAAGGAAAAGTCGAATTCGCTCGAATCGAAGACGGGGATGTCATCCTGTCCGACATCCGGGCGATACAGATAATAGATGCGCGGTTCGATCGTGTGGATGTAGGACTCTGCGCCCAGCGTCAGATTGCGTTCCAGGAAAAGCCCGCTGTCGATCGAGAAGTTCGGGACCGTGCGGGTCAGTGAGTCGTCGCCGAACTCGTTGCCATCCAGGGCGTACCAGGTCTGGTCCAGGGCGATGCGCGGCGTGAAGAAGCTCCCTGCCGTCTCGAACGGGAAGGAGACGAACGGTCGCAGATGGAAGCGCCCGCCGGTGACGGTGTCGGTACGGTCGAAATATGTCGTCTCGCCATAGACTTGAAAATTGACGTGCCGCAGGGGCTGCGAAAACGACGTGTAATAGTAAATCTGCGGCAGATAGTCGTAGGGTCGGTCCGAGCCAGGCAGCGTGCGGTCCACGCTCTGGTAGCTGTTCACGCGGGCGCGCACCGACCACCAGTCCCGGCCGTAGGTGACGAGGGCATAGCGGTTGAGGAAGCGCGTGCTGGTGACGCTCAGGCTGTTGCCGAAGTCCTCCAGGTATTGCTTGTCCGAGACGTTGTTGAAATCGACGACGAGCCGGCCGCGATCGGCATCAAAGGCCTGGTTGTGACGGAACTGCACCAGCCACCGATCCTGATCGTCCAGCTCATCGTCGCTCGGAAGGATGTTGCCGGCAATCAGGCCTTCGAAATCGGGCCGGAGATATCTGCCTTCCGCACCGAGCATGAGGCCGCGATTGCCGAGATAACGCGGGAACAGGGTGGCGTCGTAGTTGGGAGCGATGTTCCAGTAGAAGGGCGTCGTGATGTCGAAGCCGGAATCGCGCGTACTCCCGAATGTGGGCGGCAGCAGGCCGGTCTTGCGCCTGTCGGACAGCGGGAAGCTGATGTACGGCGTGTAGAGGATCGGAACCCCCTTGACCCGAAGCACGACATTGCGTGCGCTGCCCCATTCCTCATGGTGATCCAGGAACAGCTTGCCGGCGGACAACTTCCAGCTCGGCTGACCGTCGACGTCAGGGCAGGTGGTGTACGATACCTCCTTGAGTTTCGACACATCGCGTTGCATGTCGTGCTCGATCAGCCGTGCATCGCCACGGCCCCGCGAGTCGGTCAGGCGATAGTTTCCGCGCTCGAGCTTTGCTTCGTCCTTGGTCATGTTGAGGTTGGCGTGCTCCCCTTGCCAGAACATGGAGCCACTCCACAGGCGCGTGTTCCCCAATGCGTCGACGATGTCGTTGGGCTCATCGTAGGTGAGCCGATCGGTGCGCAGTGCGTTGTCGTCGCGCACCAGCTCGACGTTGCCGGCAAACGTGGAGACGCCATGCTCGATCAAAGTCGCCTCGTCGCCCTCCAGCGCCGCGAAGCCCGGATCGAGCCCCGCCGCGGACGGTCTGATCTCCAGCCCGGTCTCCACCGGGCACAGACCCCAGTCGTCCTGGCGCGGCTCTTCGGCCGCAAAACCGGCAGCCGGCAGCACGCCGGATGCCGCAATGGCAACCCATGTTATGGTTTTTATTGACATTTTATGCGTAGGCGACGCTGAGACGTGGCCTAAAATCGCACAGAACGCGCCTCGGTTCAAATCCCCTTTGGCGGGCGATTTTCCTTGCTGGAAACACCCGCCAGCACGCGGTCCAGCACAGCGGTTGGCAGCAGGTGCTTCAGCACCCAGAAGGCGTGGGCGGGCACGGTCAGGCGATATCGCGCGCGCGGCCGCGGCGACTCCAGCGCGTGCAACAGCGGTTTCATGATGGACCCGGCGGGCAGGGTGAAGGGCACTGCCGGCCCGATCTTGACCAGCCTCGCGATCATCGCGCTATAGGCCGACGCATGAATGCTCCCTGAGACGGTGTTGTGACGCAGGAAGGCCTGCAGGGCGTTCTGCCGGAATCGGCTTTCGATCGGGCCCGGCTCGATGAGGGCGACGTGGATGCCCGAGCCGGCGAGCTCCAGCCGCAGGGTGTCGGTCAGGCCCTCGAGGGCGAATTTCGAGGCGTTGTACGCGCCGCGATAACGCAGCGCCACGTAGCCGAGCAGCGAGCTGTTATGAACGATGCGGCCGCGGCCGCAGCGGCGCATCACGGGCAGGACGCGACAGGTCAGTTCGTGCAATCCGAACAGATTGGTCTCGAACTGTTCACGCAGCGCGTCGCGGCTGAGATCCTCGACCGCGCCTGGCTGCCCGTAGCCGGCATTGTTGAACAGTGCGTAAAGCTCGCCGCCGGTGCGCGCCAGCGCCTCGCCGACGGCTGCGTCGATCGACGCGCTCGACGCCAAATCGAGCTGCAGCGCCTCGAAGCCCTCACCAGCCAGCGCCTGCACATCCTCGTGACGACGGGCCGTGGCGAGGACCCGGTAGCCGCGTTCCCGCAGCCCCTGCGCGGCGGCATAGCCGATCCCCGAGGAGCAGCCGGTCAGGAGGACCGCTGAGGCCGAGAGTGTTCCCATGGCGCGCGCGCGCCTAGGCCGAGCCCACGATGCTCTTTACCTCGGCGACCTGGGCGGCCGCCTCTTCCAGGATCTGCGCGCTCAGCCGGGGATTGGCGGCATCGCCCGCCAGCTTCTTGAAGGCGGGCAGCTTCGGCAACGAGGGAACATGCGGCGGCTTGCTGGCCTTGCCGATGTAGCTGTGCACCTTGGCGATCACCACCAGGTCAGCGAGGTCCGGTTGCGGCGCGGGGTCCCGCCACCAGTCGTTGGCATCCCGTACGACCACCTCGAAATACTCCGGCAGCTTCCATTCGCGCACGATGCTGATACCGGCGCGAACGCGTAGCGCCGCCAGCAGCTGTTCGAGAAGCTGGCCCTCGTCGTTCAGGAGGGCGGGGTGCCTGGCGACGTAGCCGAAGATGGGCAGCACCCCAATATCGTGCAGCAGTCCCGCCAGCAATGCCTCCTCGGGCTTGAAGGTCTTCGTCAGCCGTGCCAGCACGTAGCTGATCGCGGCGACCTCGTTGGCCTTCTCCCAGCTCGCGCGCAGGTGCTTCTTCAATTCCGGCATGTCGGATTCGAACAGTCCACGCACCGCGAATGCCGTGATCAGCTGCCTCGCGGTCTTGGTACCGATGCGAGTGACGGCCTGCTCACAAGTCTGCGCAGGGGAGGTGCCGCGGTACATGGCGCTGTTGGCCGCCTTGAGCAGCTTGGCCGTGAGTGCCGGGTCGCGCGTGACGACCTTGGCGATGTCCTTGAGGTCGGCGTCGTCCCGGTCGATGAGCTGCTGCGCGCGCAGTGCCACCTCCGGTAGACTGGGCAGGTGCAGCCCGTCGCCCATCATCGACAGCTCGTGTATCTGCAACTGCTCTGAGAGACCGGAATTGTCGAAGGGCAGTTCGTAAACGCCGTACTCTGCCTGAGACAGCAGTTTTTGCACGTCGAGCAGACCGGAGATGTCCAGACGCACGAACGCGATGGGGGTAACTGCCTTTGCAGAGTGCAGGCGGGGCCGCAGCGGCGACAGGGGGCGTACCGCATGCGGCGTGCGGGCGACGATCGTCGACTTGCGACCGTCGCGGCCGGTAAGTTCCACCGTGCCTTCCATCAGGCAGTACATCCAGGGGTCCTTCTCGCCAACGGAGAACAGGGTCTGCTGCGGCGCGGCTCGCTCGATGGATCCCTTGGTCGCCATGACCAGCATGTCGGAGGTCTCCATGTGTCTGAACGGGTCGAACCATTGCAGGGCCTCGACCACGGCTTCCAGGGAGTTGGTCTGTGTATTGGTCATGCCGTCTCTGTCCCCTGGTCCCGGATTCTAGCACTCCCGCTGAGGTATTTTGCGGCGGTCGAGTCGCCTGGGGCACGAACGCCGCCGCACGCTGCGCTCGCGGGCCGCGGCGATTGCAGCGCGGCGGCACATCTGGCGTAATTGCCACCACCGACAACAACGACCGGCCGGGGTGATCTCGTCATGAAACTCGCAAGCTTCTCGCATCGCGGCCGCATTCGTGCCGGCATCGTCGTCGACGGCCGCATGATCGACACCGCTGCCGCGGGCATGCCGCAGGACATGCTTTCCCTGCTGCAGCTCGGCGAAGACGGCATGCGTCGCCTGCGCGAGCTGGCCGGGGACGGCGCGGCGCCGTCGCTGGCGATGAGCGAGGTCCGCCTCGAGGCGCCTGTCCGTCGCCCTCCGAAGTACCTCGCCATCGCGCTGAACTATGCCGAGCACATCAGCGAGACGCAGATGGCGAAACCGGAGTTTCCCAAGTTCTTCAACAAGCAGTCGACGTGCATCGCCGGCCCGCACGATCCCATACACATGCCGCGGGTCTCCAACAAGCTCGATTACGAGGGGGAGCTGGGCGTGGTCATTGGCCGTCGCTGCCGGCACGTCCCCCGGGATCGCGCACACGAGGTCGTCGCCGGCTATCTCGTCTGCAACGACGTCACCGTGCGCGACTGGCAGGCGAAATCGGAGACCTTCACGCTCGGCAAGTCCTTCGACACGCACGGTCCGATCGGTCCCTGGATCGTCACCCCCGATGAAGTCGGTGATCCGCACGATCTGGAGTTCAGGACACTCGTCGACGGCGAACAGCGTCAGCACTCCAATACCCGCTACATGCTCTTCACGATCTGGGAGCAGATCGAGGTCCTGTCGACCGCCTTCACGCTGGAGGCCGGCGACATCATCGCCACCGGGACCTGCGCCGGGGTGGGCGTGAAGATGACACCGCGCGGCTATCTCAAGGTCGGCCAGACCTGCAGGGTGGAGATAGAGAAGATCGGCGCGATCGAAAATCCGGTCATCGATGAACCCGCCGACACGGCGCTGGTCTGACGCCGCCGCCGGCCGTCATTTCGTCCCGTAGCGCATGCGGATGCCGTGGGTCACCGACAGCAGGATCTCCGTCGGTGCCAGATCCTTCGGGAAATAGCAGCCTGATATGTTGGCGGCAGCAAGGCTCACGCCTTCCAGCCTCGAGTTCCGGAAGTCCAGTCCGCGCAGGTCGGCACCGCGGAAATACGCATCGGTGAAGTCCAGGCCATCGACGTTCATGTTGCGCAGGTCAAGGCCGCGCAGGTCCACGCCGCGCATGTCCGGATTCGTGCCTTTGCTGCGGCGCGCATTGAATTCCTGAATATTCTCGTCGCGCAGGAGCTGATACATGGGGTCCTGCGGGATCTTGGGTCGGGCCGACATAAGAGGTGTCCTCGCTGAGCAATCGCATGGCGCTGGTCTTCGCTCAATCTATCGGCCGCCTTGGCCCGCGCTTTAATTGCCGGCACGGTGGCCCCGCAGCACGGCCGGCAGCCGCTGATGGATGCCGCCGAATCCGCCGTTGCTCATGATGAGGATCTGGTCCCCGCGCCGTACCATCGCAGCCAGCGCGGCGATGATCTCCTCGACGCTGCCGAACACCTGGCGCCTGCTCCCCAGCGCGCGTGTCGCCTCGCTCAGGTCCCAGCCCAGGCCCTCGGGCCGCAGCAGCAGCGCCGCGTCGGCGCCGGCGAGCGCGTGCGCCAGCTCCTGCCTGTGCACCCCGAGCTTCATGGTGTTGGAGCGCGGCTCGAGGACAGCGATGATGCGCACGCCGGCGCCGATGCGTGCGCGCAGCGCCGCGAGCGTGGCGGCGACGGCGGTCGGGTGGTGCGCGAAATCGTCGTAGATCGTGACGCCGTCGATCTCGGCCAGCTTTTCCATCCGCCGCTTCACGCTTCTGAAGCCGCGCAGGGCGGCGATCGACGTGGCCGGTTGCACGCCTGCGTGTCGTGCCGCGGCGATGGCCGCCAGCGCGTTCAGTGCGTTGTGACGACCTGCCGTCTCCCACTCCACCGCTGCCAGGGCCTGCCCCCGCAGCACGACCTCGAACCGCGAGTAGTCCGGCGCGAGCGGTCTCGCCTGCCAGTCCCCGCCTTCGCCCAGCGTCGCGCGTGGGGTCCAGCAGCCGCGCGCCAGCGTCGCGTTCAACGCGGCGTCGCGCGCCGGGCTGATGATGAGCCCCTCGCCCGGGATGGTGCGGACGAGGTGGTGAAACTGCGTCTGTATCGCCGCCAGGTCGGGAAAGATATCGGCGTGGTCGTATTCCAGGTTGTTCAGGATGGCGGTGCGTGGCCGGTAGTGCAGGAACTTCGAACGCTTGTCGAAGAACGCCGTGTCGTATTCGTCCGCTTCGACGACGAAGAACGGCGCATCACCCACCCGGGCCGAGGTGCCGAAATTCTCGGCGACGCCGCCGATCAGAAAGCCGGGCTTCAGACCGGCGTGCTCCAGCATCCAGGCAAGCATGCTGGTCGTGGTGGTCTTGCCATGCGTGCCGGCAACCGCCATCACCCACCGGTCCTGCAGCAGATTCTCCGCGAGCCACTGCGGGCCGGAGGTGTAGCGCATGCCGCGATTGAGCACGTGCTCGACGGCGGGATTGCCGCGCGACATGGCGTTGCCGACGACGACCACGTCCAGGGCGCCGCGGAGGTGTTCGGGGTCGTAACCCTCCATGAGGGTGATACCGTTGCAGGCGAGCAGGGTGCTCATCGGTGGATAGACGTTCGCATCCGATCCGCTCACCTGGTGCCCGAGTTCGCGCGCGAGCAGGGCGATGCCCCCCATGAACGTTCCGCAGATCCCGAGGATGTGTATGCGCATGATCGCGAGCCGGCGTCCTCAACCCTGCGGCGACGGCAGAAGCAGCGATCCGAGGAACTGGTTGAAGGCGAATATGACCAAGGCGGCGGCCAGGCCGCCGAGGCGATCCGATCCGAGGGCGTGGCGATAGACGTGCGCGTTGATCGAGATGTTCCAGAATATCAGCAGCGTGAGCAGCAGGCCGGGCGCGACGGCATCCGGGGTGGCCTCCCCGGTCACGTTGCCCCAGTAGATGAGCGGGAGCGCAAGCAGGCTGACGACCAGGCCGCTGCCGGCGATCGCACAGAAGGTCTGGCGTATCCGCCGGGGGTGACGGAACAGGGTGAGCAGCGCCGCCGTCGTCACCCAGACCGACGCGGAATCGACGACACCGGCGCGCAGCGCAGTTGCCATCGGATAGTTGATGTACACGATCAGCGTGCCGATCGCCGCGGTGAGCAGCAGCAGTATCGCCGTCAATGCGTCGGTCGACGGTACGTCCTGGGGGCCGCGGCGAAACAGGCAAATGTTCCAGAACAGCTTCGCGAGATCGTGATCAGGGGTGCTCAAGGCGGCAGAGGGACTCCACAATCGTAGCGGCCCGGGAGGCGCTGTCGAGCAGCCCGCGCCGGCCGCTCAGCCCGCGCCGGCCGCGCGCTGTGGCCCGGCATCCGCCGCCTGCGTTCGCCGCGTGAACTTCCGCGCGACGTAGTCATCGACGATCTGCTGGAATTCCTCGGCGATACGCTCGCCGCGCAGGGTCATGGCCTTCTGGCCGTCGATGAAAACCGGCGCGGCCGGCGCTTCGCCCGTCCCGGGGAGGGAAATGCCGATGCTGGCGTGCTTGCTTTCGCCGGGGCCGTTCACCACACAACCCATGACGGCGAGGGTCATGTCCTCGACGCCGACATAGCGCTCACGCCAGATCGGCATCTGGCTGCGCACGTATGCCTGGATGTTGTTGGCCAGTTCCTGGAACACAGTGCTGGTAGTGCGGCCGCAGCCGGGGCAGGCTGTCACCAGAGGCACGAAGGCGCGCATCCCCATGGTCTGCAGTATCTCCTGGGCGACGATGACCTCGCGCGCGCGATCGCCGTTGGGCTCCGGCGTGAGCGAGATGCGAATGGTGTCGCCGATGCCCTGCTGCAGCAGCACGGCAAGCGCCGCCGTCGAGGCGACGATGCCCTTGGAGCCCATGCCTGCCTCGGTCAGGCCCAGGTGCAGCGCGTAATCGCAGCGCTCTGCGAGGTCGCGATATACCGCGATCAGTTCCTGCACGCCACTGACCTTGCACGACAGGATGATCCTGTCGCGTGGCAGACCGATCTCTTCCGCCTTGGCGGCGCTCGTCAGCGCGGAGACGACCAGGGCCTCGCGCGTGATGTCAGCCGCATCCTTCGGTTCGGGCAGCTTCGCGTTCTCGTCCATCATCTGTACGACGAGCTCCTGGTCGAGGCTGCCCCAGTTCACGCCGATGCGCACCGGTTTGTCGTACCTGATCGCCTGCTCGATCATGGTGGCGAACTGTCGGTCCTTTTTCTTGCCGAAGCCGACATTGCCGGGATTGATGCGATACTTGGCGAGTGCCTCGGCGCAGCCCGGGTACCTGGTGAGCAGCAGATGGCCGTTGTAGTGGAAGTCGCCGATGATGGGCACGCGACAGCCTACCGACTCGAGCAGGTCGCGAATGCGCGGCACGGCGTCCGCGGCCTCCTCGGTGTTGACGGTGATGCGCACCAGTTCCGAGCCCGCCGCGGCGAGCTGCTGGATCTGCCGGGCGGTGCCCACCGCGTCGGCCGTATCGGTGTTGGTCATCGATTGCACGACAACCGGTGCGCTGCCGCCGACCAGGACGGAGCCGATCTTGACGCCGACAGTGTGGCGGCGCGGAGACTGATATCTGGATGCGGACATGAACGGGATCCTGGAACGACCGCGATTTCCTGCAGCGGGCACGATCTTTGTGCGCTGCAAGGCCGCCAGTCTAGCAGATGCCGGCGCGCCTGGCAGGCGGCCCGGTCAGCCGGGGCCGGCCGTACCGCCAGTGGGGTCCGCGAGGCAGGGCAGTCCGATGCGCTTGCAAGATGGCGGGGGCAGGATTCGTCTGTGCGCGGGGATGCTGGCGTGGGCCCTGGCGACGGCCGGCGGCGTCGGGGCCGCCTACGGGGATGCGGTGGCCGAGGACTACCCGGTGCCCCGGCACGGGGAGCTGCGGCTGCAGGTGCCGGCGCAGTGGCAGGTCAAGTACATCTTCGCCGCGGACGGCAGCCGGCCCCCCAGCTTCCGCGTGTATCCGCTGGAGGGCTCGGACTTCGACATGTCGATGACCGTGTACTGGCATGACGGCATGGACCAGGACATCACCGGCGCGGAGTCCCTGCGCGCACGGGTGGAGCAGGCCGGTGCGGAGGCCATGAAGTCCTCGACCGACCAGCGCCTCGCGGTCGCGCCGCTGGAGGGCGCCGCGGGCCCCGGATTTCTGTATGACCTGCAGGACACCGCGGCCGCCACGGAGGACTACCATTACCTGACGCAGGGCGCGCTGGCGGTCGGGCAGCTCGTGCTGGTCTTCACGATCCTCACGGACGAGCGCCCGTCGCCACATCGCGAAGCATGCCTGGAATTCCTCCGGGCGATCCGGCACATCCATGCGCCGCACGGCGTCGCCGACCGTGGCCGGCCGGCGCCTCATGTCGCCCTCTGACCATGCGGATCGGCGTCGATCTCGGCGGCACCAAGATCGAGCTCATCGCGCTGGAAGACGACGGGCGCCTCCTGACGCGGACGCGCGTCGACACCCCGCGCGAGGGTTACCGTGCCGTGCTCGAGGCCATAGTGGCACTGGTGCACGCAGCCGAGTCCGAACTGCAGCGACGCGGAACGATAGGCATCGGAATGCCGGGCGTGATCTCGCCGGCCACGGGTCTGGTCAAGAACGCCAACTCGGTCTGCCTGAATGGCCAGCCGTTCGATCGCGATATCGCCGCGGCGCTGCAGCGCGAGGTGCGCGTTGCCAACGACGCCAACTGCTTCGCACTCTCGGAGGCGACCGACGGTGCTGGGGCGGGGGTCGAGGTTGTCTTCGGTGCCATCCTCGGCACAGGCGTCGGCGGTGGGGTGGTGGTGCGCGGCGGATTGCTGACCGGACCGAACGCCATAGCCGGGGAATGGGGCCACAATCCCCTGCCTTGGCCGAACTCGCAGGAGCTTCCCGGCCCGCAGTGTTATTGCGGGAAGCGCGGTTGCATCGAGACGTTCTGCTCCGGACCCGGCCTCGTGCGCGATCTTGCCGCCAACGCGCAGCCCACGCTCACCGCGCGCGAGGTGGTCGCCGCCGCCGAGCAGGGCGGCGCGCTGGCGGATCAGGCTGTGCAGCGCTACGAGGAGCGGCTCGCGAAGAGTCTCGCGAGCGTCGTCAATGTCATCGACCCGCACGTGATCGTGCTCGGCGGCGGTCTGTCCAATGTACGGCGGCTTTATCACACGCTCCCCCGCTTGATCCCGAAGTACGCCTTCTCCGATCGCATTTGCACTCCGATCGTGCCGGCGCGCTACGGCGATGCCAGCGGCGTGCGCGGCGCGGCCTGGCTATGGCCGACCTCCTCGGGCTGACTGCGCGCCGGAGCGGGCATTTCCCATGCACGTGCGCTTTCGCGATGCGGACGCCGCAGGGCATCTTCATCGGGGACAAAGCCAGGTAGTGTGAGTCCGGTCACAACCACCTGCGCAGGTATAACTTACGCTTCAATCCAAGTGCTGATGGTTCATCGGCGAGCAGATTGTGTGCGCGGGGCCGCTCGAGTTTTCCCTCCCCCCTACAAGCTTGGAGCGGCCCCCCTTTTTTCCCTGGATGCCGGATGTCGCGGAAGCTGCCAGGTTCCGGCTGTACGAATGTCGGATCGGCGCCGCTCCGTGCGAAAATACCGCCATGCTGCGAAACGACGCCGGTTCGTCACGCGAACCAGGCGAGTTTCTCGTGCAGCCGCACCACCTCGCCGACGATGAGGAGGCTGGGGGGCTGCACTTCACCCGCCTTCACGATCCCGGGCATGGTGGCGAGCGTCCCTATCAGCACCCGCTGTTGCGGCATCGTGCCGCGCTCGATGAGCGCGGCCGGCATGTCCTGGCGCATGCCGTGGGCGATGAGGCCCTCGCACAGCGGCTCGACGCCGTGCACGCCCATGTAGATGGCGATCGTCTGGCGCGGCTGCACCAGCGCCTGCCAGTTCAGATCCATGCCGCCGTCCTTGAGGTGTCCGGTGACGAACACGCAGGACTGGGCGAAGTCGCGGTGGGTGAGCGGTATGCCGGCATAGCTTGCGCAACCGGCCGCCGCGGTGATGCCGGGCACGACCTGGAACGGGATGCCCTCGGCGGAGAGTGTTTCGATCTCCTCGCCGCCCCGGCCGAAGATGAACGGGTCTCCGCCCTTCAGGCGCAGCACCCGGTGGCCATCCCGGGCCAGACGCGCGAGCAGTGCGTTTATTTCTTCCTGCGGCACGGTGTGCTGGCTGCGCTCCTTGCCGACGTAGATGCGCTGCGCGTCCTTGCGCGTGAGCGCCAGCACCGGCTCCGCGACCAGCCGATCGTAGACGATGACGTCGGCCTGCTGCATCAGCCGCAGGGCGCGGAAGGTGAGCAGATCCGGATCCCCGGGGCCGCCGCCCACGAGATAGACCTCACCGGTGACCGGCGGATGCTCATCGGCATTCGCCAGGGCGGCTTCCAGCGCCCGTTCCGCGGCGTGGTCCTGGCCGGCGAAGAGCATCTCGGCCACCGGGCCGTGCAGAACCTGCTCCCAGAATCGCCGGCGCTGCGTGCTCTCAGGGAACCGCGCCCTGGCGGCAGCGCGAAAGCGCGCCATGAGCTGCGCCAGCCGTCCGTAGGAGGCAGGGATGAGCGTTTCCAGGCGGGTGCGCAGCAGCCGGGCCAGTACCGGCGAGGCGCCGCCCGTCGAGACCGCCACCTGCACGGGGTCGCGGTCGATGATCGAGGGCATGACGAAACTGCACAGGGCAGGATTGTCGACCACGTTGACGGGAATCCGCCGAGCCTGCGCGAGCCGCGAGATGCGCTCATTGACGGCGGCGTCGCTGGTGGCGGCGTAGACGAGATCGCAGGCCTCGAGATCCACCGGTTCGAAGCCGCGGTTGAGCAGCCGCAGCCGGCCTTCGCCGGCCCAGCCGGCAACCCGCGCACCGACCTGCGGTGCGACGACCGTGACGCGGGCGCCATAGCGCATCAGCATTTCTATCTTGCGCGCCGCGACCGGGCCGCCGCCCACCACCAGGCAGTCGCGGTCATTGATGTGGAGGAAGATCGGGAGCTGGTTCATTCGGCGGCAACCGACAGGAACGACAGGGCTTATACTACCATCCATGCGCAAGAGGCTCGGCTGAGGCGTGCAATGTCGGAAATTCTGGAATCTGTCGCCGTGGAGCTGGATACCAGTGGCCTGAACTGCCCGCTGCCCATCCTCAGGACCAAGAAGGCCCTGAACTCGATGCTCACCGGTCAGCTCATCCGCGTCGTGGCTACCGATCCCGCCTCCCGGATCGATTTTGCCGCGTACTGCGCCCAGACCGGCCACGAGCTGATAGAGGAGTCCGCCGAGAACGGCCGATTCGTCTTCGTATTGCGCAAGAAGTGAGCAGTGGCGGCGCGCAGCCGCCGACGGCGCAGTCGCCGGGGCCGGGTCCCACCCGCCGCCGCCCGCGCCCGGCGGCATATGGCTCACCGATCAGTGGACGTGATCCGCCGCCGGGTACACGTGAGTATCGCTGGCGTGTGGAGACCGGATCTCAGGTCTTCGGGAGTGTGACGCCGGTCTGGCCCTGGTACTTGCCGCCGCGATCCCGGTATGAGGTCTCGCAGGGTTCGTCGGACTCGATGAAGATCACCTGCGCGCAGCCCTCGCCCGCATAGATCTTTGCCGGCAGCGGCGTGGTGTTCGAGAACTCCAGCGTCACATGTCCCTCCCACTCCGGCTCCAGCGGCGTCACGTTGACGATGATGCCGCAGCGGGCGTAGGTCGACTTGCCGAGGCATATCGTCAGCACGTTGCGCGGGATGCGGAAGTACTCCACGGTGCGCGCCAGCGCAAAGGAATTGGGCGGGATGATGCAGACCTCGCCGTGGAAATCGACGAAGGATTTCTCGTCGAACGCCTTCGGGTCGACGATGGTGGAATTGATGTTGGTGAAGATCTTGAATTCCGGTGAGCAGCGGATGTCGTAGCCGTAGCTCGAGGTCCCGTAGGAGACAATGCGATTGCCGTTCGTCTGCCGCACCTGGTTCGGCTCGAACGGCTCGATCATGCCCTGCGCCGCCATGCGACGTATCCATTTGTCCGACTTTATGGTCATGGTGATGGCGTGCCGATCCGGGCGGGCGACCGCCCCGCGCGGCGTCGGCGATTTGCTCCGTCAGGTGTCTCGTATGACGATTTTCGGGAATCTGGCCGAATAGTCGCGCCCGCGCAACGCGATCTTCGCCGCGACCCGTCGGGCGATGTCGCGGAACTCGAGCGCCACCTTCGACTGCGGTTCCAGCGCGACCGTGGGCCGGCCGTTGTCCACGCCCTCGCGGATGCGGATGTCCAGGGGCAGCGAGCCCAGCAGGTCGATATTGTACTGTCGAGCCATGCTCGCGCCGCCACCCTCGCCGAATATATGCTCCTCGTGACCGCACTTCGAGCAGACGTGCGTGCTCATGTTCTCGACGACGCCGAGCACCGGCACCTGTACCTTCTCGAACATCTTGAGCGCCTTGCGGGCATCGAGCAGCGCGATATCCTGCGGCGTCGTGACGATGACGGCGCCGGTCACGGGGATCTTCTGGCAGAGCGTGAGCTGGATGTCGCCCGTGCCGGGCGGGAGATCGATCACAAGGTAATCGACGTCCCGCCAGCGCGTGTCACGCAACATCTGCTCCAGAGCCCCGGTGGCCATCGGGCCGCGCCAGATCATCGGCGTCTCCTCGTCCACGAGGTGGCCGATGGAGATGCACTGCACGCCGTAGCTCACCTTCGGCTCCATGCTCTTGCCGTCGGTCGACTCCGGTCGGCCGTGCGCGCCCAGCATGCGCGGCTGGCTCGGCCCGTAGATGTCCGCGTCCAGCAGTCCCGCCTGAGCCCCTTCGGCCTGCAGCGCCAGCGCCAGGTTGACGGCGACCGTCGACTTGCCCACGCCACCCTTGCCGGAGGCGACGGCGATGACGTTCTTGACGTTCGGCAACGCCTGAACGCCTTTCTGCACGGCGTGAGCGGTGATGAGCGAGCGTATGTGGATGGCGGGATCCGCAGCGCCGGCCTGCTCGTCGAGCACGCGCGTCAGCGCCTCCGCCAGGGTGGCAGCGTAGGTGCGGCTCGGGAACCCGAGCTCGACGTCGATGCTCACCTTCGAGCCGTCCACCCCGACCGCGCGCACCGCCTTGGCCGAGACGAGGTCGGTGCCGAGATAGGGGTCGACATATCGGGCCAGCGCGGCCTCGACGGTTTCCTTGGACGGGGATGACATGGCGTATGGTCTGAGTCGCATATGGCGGCGAGGGCTCCGCGCGCTCAGAATGATACACCGAATCGGTGCGCCTTGCGGCGCGCCGCCGCGACGGCGCGGGCGCCGTGACAGGGCCCGTTCCATGGGTTACTTTACGCGCCATTTCGCCATCAGGCTCGCCACATGACAGAGTCCAAGCGCCGCATCCTGGTCACCAGCGCTCTGCCGTATGCCAACGGCAGCATCCACCTGGGGCACCTCGTGGAGTACATCCAGACGGATATCTGGGTACGCTTCCAGAAGATGCGCGATCACGAGGTGCACTACGTCTGCGCCGACGACAACCACGGCACGCCGATCATGCTGCGCGCCGACAGCGAGGGGATCACGCCCGAGCAGTTGATCGCCCGGGTCTATGAGGAGCACAGGCGCGACTTTGCCGACTTCCTGGTCGAGTTCGACAATTATCACCAGACGCACTCGCCGGAGACGCGCGCCTACGCCGAGGACATCTACCGCAAGCTGCGCGATCGCGAGCCGAGCCTCATAGCGACCCGCAGCGTCGAGCAGTTCTACGACACGATCAAGGAGATGTTCCTGCCGGATCGCTACATCAAGGGCGAGTGCCCGAAATGCGGCGCCAAGGATCAGTATGGTGATTCCTGCGAGGTCTGCGGCGCGACCTACGCACCCACGGACCTGAGGAATCCGTACTCCTCCGTGTCCGGCGCGGTCCCGGTGCGCCGCGAGTCCGAGCATTATTTCTTCAAGCTCGGCGATTGCGAGGCGTTCCTGAAGGAATGGACACGCTCCGGCACGCTTCAGGAGGAGGCCGCCAACAAGATGCAGGAATGGTTCGCCGCCGGGCTGAATGACTGGGACATCTCGCGTGACGCGCCCTATTTCGGCTTCGAGATTCCCGACACCGGCGGGCGCAAGTATTTCTATGTCTGGCTCGACGCCCCGATCGGCTATTTCGGCAGTTTTCGCAATTACTTCGAGCGCACCGGCCGGGCGGGCGAGGTGGGCGATTTCGTCGACAGGGAACGGGCGGCGAAGGCGGGCACGGAGATGGTCCATTTCATCGGCAAGGACATCCTTTATTTCCACGCCCTGTTCTGGCCAGCGATGCTCGAGCACTCCGGCTATCGCACCCCCACCAGGATCAACTCGCACGGCTTTCTGACGGTGAACGGCGAGAAGATGTCAAAGTCCCGCGGCACCTTCATCACCGCGCGCAGCTACCTGGAACACGTGGGAAACCCCGAGTACCTGCGGTACTACTACGCCGCCAAGCTCAACGGCACGATGGAGGACGTCGACCTGAACCTCGAGGATTTCGTCGCGCGCGTCAACAGCGATCTGATCGGCAAGTACGTCAACATCGCCTCGCGCTGCGCGGGCTTCATCACCAGGCATTTCGAAGGCCGGCTTGCAGCCGTGGTTCCGAACCCGATGTTGAACGACCTGCAGTCGGCGGCAGACTCGATCGCACGGCATTACGAGGCGCGTGATTATGGCCGGGCGCTGCGCGAGATCATGCTGCACACCGACAACGCCAATGGATACATCGACCAGGTCAAGCCCTGGGAGCTCGCAAAGAAGCCGGGGATGGAGAGCGAGTTGTTGCGGGTCTGCGGCGAAGGTCTGAACATCTTCCGGTTATTGACCATCTACCTGAAGCCGGTATTGCCGGGACTCGCCGCATCGGTCGAGTCCTTCCTGGGTGTACCGGCGCTGCGATGGTCGGACGCCAGGGAGTGGCTGCCTGCCGGTCACCGCATCCGCGAGTACAGGCACCTGATGACGCGTTTGGATGCGAAGGCCGTGGCGGCGATGGTGGAGGCGAACAGGGAGACGCTCGCGCCGGCGAAGGACAGCCACTCCCCGCAGCGGCATGCAGAGCACCAGAGCCATGGCGACGGGAAGGCCGTGAACGAGGCGAATCACATCTCCATCGAGGACTTCGGAAAGGTCGATCTGAGGGTGGCCAGGATCGTCGATGCCGAACACGTCGAGGGCGCCGACAAGCTGCTGAAGATTACGGTGGACCTCAACGAGGGCCGCACGCGGACGATCTTCGCCGGCATCAAGTCGGCCTACGATCCGGCAACGCTGATAGGACGGCTCACGGTGATCGTCGCCAATCTCGCTCCGCGCAAGATGAAGTTCGGGCTCTCGGAGGGCATGGTGCTGGCGGCCTCCGGCGACAAGCCAGGCGTCTTCATGCTGGGTCCCGACAGCGGTGCGGAGCCCGGAATGAAGGTCAGGTAGGAGCCCGCGGGACGCTAGTCGCGCCGCGCCGTCTATCCGTGAACCGACTGCTCGTCATCATGCGCCACGCCAAGTCCGACTGGGCCTCTGGCGCCCTCGCGGACTACGATCGGCCCTTGAATCGCCGCGGCCAACGCGATGCGCCGCGCATGGCGCGTTGGCTGTGCGCAAACCGATTCCGTCCACAGGAGATCATCAGCTCGCCGGCGGTCCGCGCCAGTGAGACGACGCGGTCGGTGATCCGCGAGCTGGAATTGGACGAGGCGGCGGTCCGCTGGGACCCCCGCGTCTACGAGGCGGATCTCGATGATCTGCTGGCGGTGCTCGCCGACCATCAGGCCGCGGTACCGGTGCAGATGCTCGTGGGGCACAACCCCGGCCTGGAACGGCTCGCCGGCTACCTGGCCCGCGCCGAGACCCTGCCGCGGGAAGGGAAACTCCTGCCCACGGCCGGCGTGATGGTCCTGGAGATCCCGACGGGCAGGAGCGGCATCGCGCGCGAGGCTGGCGCCTGCGTGGCGCACATGCGCCCGCGCTGGCTGGAGGGTGGCGATTGATACCTCGCGGTTTCCCTCGCGGCGGGGCCGGGGCAGGGGTGCGTGGCTAGAGAAACAGCACGGCGGGAAAGACCGCGACCGCCAGTACGTACAGCAGCCACTCGATGTTGTATTCCTCCAGCGTGCCATTGAAATGCAGGATCAGCACGACGATGGCGAACAGGTAGAAGAGAATAAAGCCGATATGCTCCATCATGCTGCTGTTCTCCGGCGGGTCGCTGTCGTGACCGCGCTCAGTGCCTGTTTGTGATTTGGTTGCCTTCCGCGGTAGTTCGCAGGCCGGCGCAGAGGGTTCTCGCCTGGCCGCGGAACGGCTCACGGCGCGTACGGAACAACGCCCCGATCCCCCTCAATCGATAGCAAATGGTAAGCCAGATCGGCACGCCGGAATAGCGCGCCGACTGCGCCGGGTCCTCGATCCGGACCGCTATGTGACGGGACCCACAGGCACCGGGTGCGGCGTGCAGGTCCGCAGCGGGCCGGCGCGAAGGGCAGTCGCGGGGAGTCAGTGCGGGCGTTTGCCAAAGACGACCTTGTCCAGTATCCCGAGCAGCAGCGCCGAGACCACGAACGTCAGGTGCATGATCGTGTACCACATCAGCTTGTCGTTCGGGATCTGCTGCGCGTTCATGAAGGCGCGCAACAGGTGGATGGAGGAGATCGCGACGATGGACGCCGCGACCTTGATCTTAAGCGTTCCGGAATCGAGCTTGCCCAGCCAGTCCAGGCCGGCCTTGCCCTGTTCGATGTCGATCTGCGAGACGAAATTCTCGTAGCTCGACAGCATCACCATCACCAGCAGGCTCGCGACCAAGGCCATGTCCACGAGGCCGAGAACGGTGAGCACCATGTCCGCCTCCGTGACCACGAAGATGTGCGGCAGCAGGTGGAAGATCTCCTGGAAGAACTTGACTGCGACCGCGAGGATGGCAAGGCTCAGGCCCAGATAGAGCGGCGCGAGCAGCCAGCGGCTGGCAAACAGAATCTTCTCGAAGGTGCGTTCCAGAGCGGAGGCGGCGATTTTCGGTGTGGTCGAGTATTCGCTCACGGGGTCAATCGTCTCCAGCCGCCATCTCCCAGGCGGCCTTCTTGTCCATCAGGTAATCCAGCCACAGGTCCGCGATCTTCTCCTGCACCGTGTTCTGGCGCAGGCGAGCGTTCAGATTCGGGAAGTCCACGGCATCCAGGTCCTGATCCTGATTGTTGCAGGAGTACACGAAGAACTCCTCGCCGGTGTTCGGATCGACGTGTTTGCACAGGCATTGCGCGCACACGCCCTTCATCATGCATTGCATCGGCGAGTTGATCGATCCGATCGCGTGGTGCTTCTGCTTCAGGTAAGGCTTGAGCACGCCGTGCCGCGCCTCCTTGACGGCCGACATCATGCGATCGGATCCGATGACGATCATGTGGTCGACGTCGTCCAGGTGAATGGGCGTGTCCCCGAGCTCGCCCTTGGCATAGGCGATGATGGTTTCGAGAATGTTGCCGACGTGGGTCTTGTCCAGCGGACGGCGCGGCGGTATCGCCATCGCATTGGTGCTCTTGTCGACCGCCCAGACCACCACGTCTGCGGCCGCCTCGATGTCCTCGCGCTTGAACACGTCCTGGCTGTTCTTGTAGCCGGCGAAATAGATGACGTTGTTGCCCGCAGCGCGCAGCGCACGGCCGATGGAGAAGAGCACGGCGTTGCCCAGGCCGCCGCCCACGAGCATCACGGTGCGGCCGGAGGGGATGTCCGTCGGCGTGCCGGTGACGCCCATCACCACGATCGGGTCACCGGGCTTCAGGTGCGCGCAGATGCGGGTCGAGGCACCCATCTCCAGCGCGATGAGCGAGATGAGCCCCCGCTCCTTGTCCACCCAGGCGCCGGTGAGGGCGAGACCCTCGGAGGCCAGCACCGTGCCCTCGATGCGATCGGCATAGCTCTCGAAGTTCTGCACGCGGTAGAACTGTCCTGGCGCGAACTTGCGGGCGGCACGCTTGGCGCGCACCACTACGTCGATGATGGTTGGCGTCAGGCGCCTGACCTCCACGACCGTGGCCAGCAGTTCGTCGTCGAGCTTCGCCTGCAACGCGGCGAGCGCGGCGTCGCGCTCGCGCTGACGATTCGGATCGAGCGCCTGAAGTTCGGATTCGAAGAGCTTCACGACATAGGGGTAGCCGTCCTTGGCGCTGGCCATCGCCTTGACGACGTTGCCCGCGTAGACGGGGTGATTGTCGCCGTAGAAGCTGATGTAGCGGCCGTCGCGCTGGTAGGAGGTCAGCGGAGCGGGCCTGCCCAGCTTCGGCATGGCGGTGTCGCGCATGGGCTCGAGGCTGACCCGGCCGTTCTCGACCGCCGGCTCGCAGCGCTGATAGAACTTCCCGTCCATCTCGAAGGTGTCGGGGTATTCAGTCTGGTAGATCGTGTTCGGCGAGGTGCCGGCGGCGATGAACAGGCTGCGCAGCGGCACCTCCGGCGCCTCGCCCGAGTCCACCCACTTGCCCTCGGCGTGCGAGTACTTCTTGAACCTTATCGCGCGCAGATGACCGTACTCGTCGCTCAGGGCCTCGCGCGGGTCCATGCCCTCGGCGAAGGCGATGCCTTCCTCGAAGCCCTTGTGGACCTCCTCGTGGTTCTGACGGTAGGCCGGCGAGTCCTTCATGCCCTTGCGGTAAAAGAGCGTAACCCCGCCCCAGCCGTCGAGCAGCGGCTGGAAGTTCGGCAGGTCGCCGGTCTTCTCGGCGCGTTCGCGCTCGGCGCGTATGGCGCGGCCGTGCGTCAGGAACTCCTCCAGTATTCCCCGTTCCTCCCTGTCGAGGCGGCTCTCCACCTTCTCCGGCCCGAGCTCCGCGCACAGGGCCTCGTAGCGGTGCAGGAGCTTCTCGACCTGCACCGGGTAATAGGCCATCAGCTCGGTGGCCGTATCGATGGCGGTCAGGCCTCCGCCGATGACGCCGGCGGGCAATCGAACCTGCAGATTCGCAAGCGAGGACTCCTTCGCCGCCCCGGTCAGCTGCAATGCCATCAGGAAGTCGGAGGCCTTGCGGATGCCGCGGATGAGATTGTTCTTCAGGCCGATGATCGTGGGTTTGCCGGCGCCGCTGGCAATAGCGATGTGGTGGAAGCCCAGGTCCCAGGCCTCGTTGATGGTCACCGTGCCGCCGAAGCGCACGCCGCCGTACACGCGGAAGGAGTGGCGACGGGCAAGCGTGAGATAGATGACCTTCAGGAAATTCTTGTCCCAGCGCACCGTGATGCCGTATTCGGCGACGCCGCCGAAGCCGAGCATGATGCGCTTGTCTAGGTCTTCATAAAGTTCGCGGAAATCGCGTATCGGTTGTGGCGGGCGGTTCGCGTCCCCCGTCAGCTCCTTCGGCAGCGGCTCGATCTTGAGTCCGTCGATGCCGACGACGCCGAAGCCCTCGTTCAGCAGATAGTGCGACAGCGTGTAACCCGCCGGCCCCATGCCCGCCACCAGGACGTTCCTGCCATTGTAAGGCAGGGCGTGCGGGCGCTTGACGTTCAGCGGGTTCCAGCGCGTCAGCAGGCTGTAGATCTCGAAACCCCAGGGCATGAACAGGACATCGGTCAGCGTGTTGGTCTCGACCTGCGGGATGTTGACGGGCTCGGTCTTCTGATAGATGCAGCCCTTCATGCAGTCATTGCAGATGCGGTGACCGGTGCCCGGGCACATCGGATTGTCGATGATGATCAGCGCCAGCGCGCCGATGTTGTCGCCGCGGCGCTTGACCAGATGCATCTCGGAGATCTTCTCCTCCAGCGGGCAGCCGGTCACCGTGACGCCAAGCGCGTTGACCTTGTAGGTATTGTCCTTGTTCTGCCGCATCCCCTTGGAGCAGGAGTCGGTGTCGCGGTCGTGGCAGTAGATGCAGTGATCGACCTCGTACAAGGCCTCGCGTCGCTCGGCGCGCGTATCGGTGAGCGCGAAGCCGTCGCGCCGACGGCGGTGATGGTGCGGTCCCTTCAGGGTGGTGTAGCTGCCGCGATTCTCGAGCTCGACGGGAACGAGGTCGTTGAAATCGGTCTTGGCCGGCGATTTGAAGGTCATCCAGTGGCCGATGCGCGCCCGCAATGCCGGCAGCTGCAAGGCGGCGAAACAGTACTGCTGCAGCGGCGCGAGCAGGGCGCCGGAGAAGGCGGCCGGGTCGGTGAGCGCCAGCGCCTCGGAAAACAGGGTGCGCGCCTCCGCGTGGGCGGTGATCGCCGTGCGCAGCCGGGCGGCTTCTTCATCGGCGTGCGGGTGATCGCCGGGTTTGCCCTTGGCGATGAGCTCGTAGTGACTGGTGAGCCGCCACAGCGCGGCGCCGACGCGGGCGAGCGAGCGCTCCTCGTCGCCGTCCTGCGCCGCTGCCGGGAATGCGGCCTGCTTGAGCGCGGCGATCTGCCCCTCGATGCGATTCAGGTCGAGGGTCGCGGCATCCACGCCCCTGAATTTGGCGTGGACCTTCATCACGACCTCGGCGCGGAACAGGAAGATGGTGTCCATCTCCTCCTTGATCGCGACGATCTGGCGGTCGCGTTCGCCACCGACGTCGAAGAGCTTCGCCACGAACCGGCCGACGTGCGGGGCCATGCGCACCAGCAGATCGCTGATGGCCTCGGGCGGGATCCC
>JAJVHZ010000075.1 GCA_022072255.1 Gammaproteobacteria bacterium
GATTCGGTGACGATGCCGGCCAGTGCGCCCGCGGCGTTCACCACCGGGATGCCGCCAATCTTCTTCTGCGCCATCAGTCGCGCAGTTTCGCCCACGCCCGTCTCCGGCGTCACGGTGATCGGGTCGCGCGTCATCACCTCCTGCACGTGGAGCTTGGAGAGGACGTAGTTGAGCTCCCAGATGCTCAGCGTCGAGGCGCCCGACGGCGAGGCCTCGTCCACGTCCGAGAGGCTGATGATCCCGACCAGCCTGCCCGCGTCCACCACCGGGAGCCGGCGCACCTTCTTGCTGCTCATCAGCCGGCGCGCCTCCGGCAGCGTCGAATCCGGCGCGATCGACAAGACGTCGACGGTCATGATGTCCTTTACGAGGTGGCCTTTCATCTCTGTCTGCCTCAAGAATGCTGGTTTGCCATCCCTGGAGTGTTTCCCCTCGGCATCGCGTGGTCCGGCCGACACCGCCGGTACCGCACCGTCTCAGCTCCCCCGACGGTGCGCGATCGCCACGGCGCCCATCACCGCGACGGCCAGACGACCTTCATCGCTGAAGCGCGGCGGCTGGTCGACGAGCCAGCCGTTGCGCGCGGCCACGGCCGCGAAACGCTCGAGCGCCGCCGCCACCGCCACCCCGGCGGCATCGTCCGCTTCGCCGGTGGCGGCCGCGAGGTTGGCGGCGATCACGCGCGCGACCTCGTCGCCGGCCCCGCCCACCGCGCGGCGCTGGTCCGCCGCGCGCTCGAACAGGGCCGCGGCCGCACGCCGATCCCCGGCGGCGTGGCGGAGCGCCCCCAGGTTGTTCAGCGTCGACGCCTGTCCCGCCGCCGCCAACTGCGAGCTCTGCGCGCGCGCCAGCCGATCGTAGGTGGCGCGGTGGCGGCCCTCGAGTCGCAGGTGGAACAGCGAGCTGTGCGCCCGCCTCGCCGGCTGCATCGCGGCGACCCACGCCTGGGCGTTCCGCCATGCCGCGTCTGCCTCCCGGTATGCGCGCTCCGCCGCGGCCATATCGCCGACCATGTGCAGGCCGACGCCGAGGTTGTTCAGGCTTGCCGCCCGCCGCGGGTCCGCATCGTCGAACCGCCCGGAGAGCTCGTCCATGCGCCGGCACGCCTCCAGGGCTTTTGCATAATGCCCGGACCGCATGAGCTCCAGCGAATCCACGGCGCGACCGACCCAGCGCAGTTCGGGCGAGGACCCGCCGCCGTCATCCCCGGGCATTACCAATGCGCCGGCCGGTGCGCGCTTCATGTCGCATGGTCCCGGGAGCGGCGGCATGGCGGCATGGCGTCACAGGCCAAGGTACGCCTTGCGGACGTGTTCGTTGTTCATCAGCTGGCTCGACTCGCCTTCCATCGCCAGGCGGCCGGTCTCGAGCACGTATGCATAGCGCGTGATCTCCAGCGCGAGCTCGGCATTCTGCTCCACCAGCACGACCGCCACGCCGCGCTTGTTGATCTCCACGAGGATGCGGGCGATCTCGCGCACGATGAGCGGCGCGAGGCCGAGCGACGGCTCGTCGAGCAACAGCAGCCGTGGGCGCGACATCAGCGCCCGGCCGACGGCAAGCATCTGCTGCTCACCGCCGCTCATGGTCTTGGAGAGCTGCCCGCTGCGTTCCCGCAGGCGCGGGAAGCGGTTGAAGGTCTCCTCCAGGTCACTTTCTATGCCTTCCCTGTCGCTGCGGGTGTATGCGCCCAGGCGCAGGTTCTCCGTGACGGTGAGGTCGCGAAACACCCGCCGTCCCTCCGGGACGTGGGCGATCCCCAGCTTGAGGATGCGGTCCGGCGCCATCGTGTCGATGCGCTGGCCGTCGAACCAGATCTCACCCTTGCTCGCCCGCGCAAGCCCCGAGATGGCTCGAAGCGTGGTGGTCTTGCCGGCGCCGTTCGAACCGATGAGGGTCACCATGCCGCCCTCCGGCAGCTCCATGGAGACGCTCTTCAGCGCGGCCACCTTGCCGAAGTTCACACCGATGTCCTTGACCTGAAGCAGCACCTCACGCTCCCCCTAGATAGGCCTCGATCACCCTGTCGTTGCTACGTACCTCCGCCGGCGTCCCCTGTGCCAGCACGCTGCCGAAGTTCAGCACCGTGATGTACTCGCACAGCCCCATCACGGCGCGCATGTCGTGCTCGACCAGGATGATGGTCACGCCCGAGCCGCGCACCTTGCGCGTGAGCTCCATCATGTGCTGCGTCTCCTCGGGGTTCATGCCGGCGAACGGCTCGTCCATCAGCAGCAGCTTCGGCGTCGCGGCCAGCGCCACGGCAATCGCCAGGGCGCGCTGCGAACCGAGCGGCAGCTCCTTGGCCAGTTGATGCCTGCGCGCGCCCAGCCCCATGAACTCCAGCACTTCCTCCGTGCGCGCCTCGGCGTCGCGGCGCTTGTCGCGGTCCAGGCCCAGCAGTGCCGAGAACACCCCGGAGCGCGCGCGCAGGTGACAGCCGACCAGCACGTTCTCCGACACGCTCATCTCCTGGAACAGCGTCGTTTCCTGGAAGGTCCGCACCACGCCCCGGGCGGCGTTGGCGTAGGCCTTGCTGCCGGCGATGTTCGTCCCGTCGTACAGGATGTCCCCGTGCGTCGGCGTGTAGAAGCCGGCGATGGTCTTGAACATCGTGCTCTTGCCGGCCCCGTTGGGGCCGATGAGGCCCCTTATCTCGCCCGGCTCGACGGCAAAGCTCACGTCGTTCAGCGCGGTCAGGCCGCCGAACTGTTTCGTGACGTTGCGTACCTCGAGCAGGGCCATGTCGCGTCCGTTCAGTGTCGCTTGGATGAGGAGAAGTCGGCCGGCTCCTCGGCGCCGGCGGGCAGCGCGGCGACGCCGCGCCGCGCCTCGATCCAGTCGCGGATCCTGGCAGGCAGGCCGATGAGTCCGTCCGGCAGGTACAACATCACGGCGATCAGGATGCAGCCGTAGATCAGCGGGCGCCACTGCTCGGCCTCGCGGAACAGCTCGTTCAGCACCGAGAGGACCACGACGCCGACGATGGGTCCGGAGAACCGGCTGACGCCCCCCACGATCACCCAGATGAGAACGTACACCATGGCGGCGACGTCGAACTGCACCGGGTTGGCGGTGCCGTAGTAGTGGCAGAAGAGCGCACCGGCGAGGCCGGCGAAGAACGACGCGATGACGAAGGCCAGGGCCCGGTAGCGCCAGGTGTCCACGCCCACGGATTCCGCCAGGGGGGCGCGCCAGTGGATCGCGTTCATGGTCAGGCCGACCCGCGAGTTCTCCAGGCGATACAGGACGAACAGGCTGATACCCACGACGATCAGCGTCAGATAGTAGTACGGGATCGGCTCGTAGAAGGCGATCGGCCCCAGTCCGGGCAGCGTGAGCTCCGGGGAAGGTATGAGCTTGATGCCCTTCGGACCGCCGAAGGGCACCGTGAAGTACGTCCAGCTCAGTCGGATCGCCTCGCCGGCGGCGAACGAGCCGATGAGAAAGTAGAAGCCGCTCATGCGAAACAGCGGGAAGCTCAGCACCGCCGCGAGCCCGGCGGCGACCAGCGCGCCGCACGGCATGGCGAGCCACACGGAGAAGCCCGCCAGCTTGGCGAGCAGCGCGCTGCTGTACGCCCCCGCGCCCATGAGCACGACGTGCACCAGCGAATATTCCCCCGTGAGCGCCATCAGCCGGTAGCTGGACACCACGAGGACCCACACCAGCAGCGAGATCATGAAGTCCTGCTGGTGCAGCTTGAGGCCGAACGGCAGCGCGACCATGAAGACCGCGAGCGCAAACAGGGCCGGGACTGCGAGCCTGGCTGGTTTCATCCGGTTACTCGCTGACCCGCGTGCCCATGATGCCGGTCGGCTTGACGATGAGGACCACGAGCATGATGAGCAGGCCCATCATGGTGGCGATCGTGCCGTTCCAGTAGGTCGTCACGAAGGTGTGGAAGAACGCGTAGAGCACCGCGGCGAGAACCGCGCCGGAGAGGCTGCCGATGCCGCCGACGATCGTGACGATGAATGCCGTGATGATGACGCCGTGGCCCATGTAGGGCTCCACGCGGGCCAGCGGCGCGATGAGCGCGCCCGCCATGCCGGCCATGCCGGCGCCCAGGCCCATGGCCAGCATGGAGATCCGGTCGATGTTGATGCCCTGCAGCGCCGCCGCGTCACGGTCCTGCGCCACCGCGCGCAGGGCCCACCCGACCTTGGTCCGGGTGAGAAAATACCAGACGCACACCAGCAGGGCGGCGGCGATGACGAGGGCCACCAGGCGCTGATTGCCGATGGCGACGCCCGGCAGCAGGTCGAGCGAACCCCGGTAGGCCGGCGGCACGTTCTTCATCAGGCCGACCCCGCCCACCTGCACGGCCAGGACCTGCAGGATGAAGAGCAGACCGATGGAGTTGATGAGGCCGCCCAGCGGATTGTCGCGCATCGGCCTGAACAGCGTCCGCTCCATGAGCAGCCCGATGACGGTCACGATCAGGGAGGCGACCAGGACCGCGACCAGGAACGGCCAGCCCTGGCTCGAATAGAAATACCACACCAGGTAGGCGCCAACCATGTAGAGCTCGCCATGGGCGAAGTTGATGATGCCCATGACGCCGAAGATGAGCACCAGGCCGACGGCCATCAGCGCGAAGAAGGCGCTGGCGACCAGTGCATTCACGCAGGTCTGGAGGATTATTTCCAATTCGCTGCTCCTGAAAGGGCGGCCGGCGGGGGCTTCGCGCCCCCCCGACCGCCACCGCTGTCACGTGCCCTGGCTCCCGCCTCTCAGGCGCGCTGATCCCACATCTGCTTGCGGTTACGCATGTGCTTGATCATCAGGTCCTTGTTCTTCGCCCACCAGGCCGGTATGTCGCCGTATTCGGCGATTACCGCCTTGCCGTCGCGGATCACGACGACCGGCCACTTTCCGACCAGCGCGTTGTTGATGCCCCACAGATCCTGGCCCCACCATTCGGCCTCTCCGAAGATGTGCGGCCAGCTCGGCTTGCTCTTCATCGCCTCCAGCACCTGCATGGGCTCGATGCTGCCCGCCAGCTTCGCCCCCGCGATCCACTGCACGATGATGGAGGGGTACTCCCAGGACACCGCCGTCCAGGTCCCCGGGTGCGCGGCGTTGTAGTCGGCGAAGAACTTGTTCGGCTCGGGGAAGTTGATGAACGGCTCGTTGAGCTTCGGGTCGTCGAAGTCGGGGAACTGGAAGATGAAGCCTTCCATGAACTCCTTGCTCGTCTTCTCGACGATCTGCGGATAGTTGTCGCAGGTGCAGGAGATCTGCAGGCCCTTGTAGCCCTGGACGTGCAGCTGCTGGGCGATGAGGTTCACGAAGTCCGCGTAGGCGGTGTCGTAGCAGAAGATGTCCGGCTTCTTGGCGAGCAGCGAAGTGACCAGCGGCGCGAAGTCCGTCGTCGCCGGGTCGAAGATGTTGACGTCCACGACCTCGATCCCGGCCGCCTCGAACGCCGCCTCGTAGGTCGCCACGGAGGGAATGCCGAGCGAATCGTTCTGCGCGCAGATGACCGCCCGCTTCGCATCCGGGAAGGTGCGTGCCAGGTATTCCACGCCCGTGACGTTGTAGATCGGGTGCACCTCGCAGGGCGCGAGCAGGTAGGGCGTGTCCGGCGAAAGGTCGCTCGGCAGCAGCGTCGTCGCCAGCATCTTGGACTGGTTGGCGAAGCGCTGGACGCCCGGCCAGGGGTCGCCTCCGAGCATCATCACGAACTTCGCGCCCTCCTCACTGACCAGCTTCTTGAATCCCTGCAGCGCCTTGTCCGGCAGATACTCGTCGTCGAACGACGCGAGCTCCAGCGTGTAGGTGTCATCGCCGATCTTGACGCCGCCGGCGGCGTTGATGTTCTTGACCAGGACCTCGCAGCCGTACAGACCCGGCAGCCCCCAGGCCGACACCTCGCCCGTCAGCGGTGCAAGGAAGCCGATCTTCAAGGTCTTGGTCTCGCCGAAAGCGATGCGTGGAATGACGCTGCTGCCCAATACCGCGGTGCCCGCCGTAGCGGTCAGTAAGTCTCTGCGTGTGATGCCCATGGCTCAATCTCCGGATGCGTTGGCGTCTTGACGTTACGGTGCGGTGATGCTGTCCGTCCTTAACGGTGAGGGAAGGATCAGGACGAGCGTCTGGCGCGTCCTCCCGATCCGCTAATTGTCCAGATGGGGGGGTATCGTCCGTTGCCCGTCCGGCAGCGTCAACTTGTCTGCGTGGGTATTACCTTGGGGGTAACAACGCCAGCGCTTCGCCGCGTTGCCGCCGCCATGTCGATCGCCGATCCCCGCGCCGTGCCGGCCTTCCGCGAGTGGGGATTCCGGGTCCGCGCTAGGGCCTGATCTCGGCTCCCGTCCCGTCGAACTGTCGTTCGTACTGCGATCGCTGGCGGCGAGCCGCGATCACCGTGTTGCGCATGAGGATCGCCACGGTGACCGGCCCCACGCCCCCGGGCACCGGCGTGATCCAGCCGGCGATCTTCCGGCAGGACTCATAGTCGCAGTCGCCGACCACCTTCGGGCTTCCGGCCGCGTCGAGCACCTGATTGATGCCGATGTCGATGATCACCGCGCCGGGTTTGATCATGTCGGACTGCAGCAGGCCGGGCTTGCCGACCGCCACGAAAACCGCATCCGCGCGCCGCGAATGCACGGCCAGGTGCCTGGTCATGTGATGGCAGACCGTCACCGTCGCCCCCTCGGCCATCAGCAGGAAAGCGATCGGCTTGCCGACGATCTCCGAATGGCCGATGACGGTCACCTCGAGCCCCTGCAGCGGCACGTTCGTGCTCCTGAGCAGCTCGACGGCGGCCATCGCCGTGCACGGCCCGAGATCCAGCTCCCGGTAGACGATGTTGCCGATCGAGGCGGGATGCATGCCCTCGACGTCCTTCAGCGGGTGGATCGCGGCCTGCAGCGCCTTGATGGAGAGATTGCCGCCTATCGGACGCTGCAGGATGACCCCGGTCACCGTCGGGTCGATGTTCATGGCATGAATCGCCGCGAGCAGGACGTCCAGGGAGGTGTCACTGTCGAATCGCTTCTCCTCGAACGCAATGCCCACCTGCTCGGCGCAGCGCTTCTGATTCCGGATGTACAGGTCGACCGCCGGGTCGCCGCCCACGCGCACCGACAGCAGCCGCGGCGACCAGCGGCTGCGTTTCAGCTCACCGACACCCTCGGCGACGTCTTCCAGCAGGCGCCGGGCGACGGCCCGGCCGTCGATGTCGGTGTCATTGTCGTTGCGCATGGGATGTATCAAACGCTCTCCGGCTGGACCCCTGCCTACGCTCCTGCCCCCGCGCGCGGGCGGCGCGTTGCCGCGCCCGCATTCGGCGGCTGCTCTTCGATGCACGTAGCATCCCGGCCCGACACCGGCAGGTCAATCGCTATCTGGTGATACTACGGCGGGGGTACTGCGGCCGCGCTCCGTCCCGTGCGCCCGGCGCCCTCGACGCCTGGGCGCCCCCGTGCGCCGACGTGGCCGGCCCGCGCAAAAAAAATAGGCGGAGGACCGTGAGGTCCGCCGCCCGAGGCTTCCGAAGGAAGGGAGGTTTACGGGGTTATGCGAAAATGCGATTCGCGATGATCGCCACGGCGATGCCTGCCGCCAGCGTCACGTACGGCAGCACGCCGGCTTTCGTCTTCTTGAATTCGGCCTCGCCGTGGATCTGCAGATCGTCCAGCATCTCCGCGGGGAACTTGCCGCCGTCGGTCACGTAGTGGCGGAACATGAACACCGGGATGACGAGGGCGATGACCACGAGCGCCGTCATCAGCGTGCCCGGTCCCCAGACGTTGGCGCCGGCCCCCAGCAGGGCCATGTTGACGAAGCTCAGCACCACGCCGACGGCCAGCATCGCGTTCGGCGCCTTCCACGGCCGCGGGACATGCCCGCTGTCGATGCGGTGGATCCACCCGGCGTTGAGATTCAGGAAGTTGAAGACGATGTAGCAGCAGTTCGACACCGCCAGCACGAACAGGTAATCCGACATCAGCAGCAGGATGAGATTGAACGTGAGATCGGTCCACATGGCCCGGGTCGGCGCGCCCCACCGGTTGGTGTGCGACAGGTACTTCGGCAACCAGCCGTCGACGCCGCCCTGGTAGAGCGTCCGCGAGCTTCCCGCCATGGAGGTCATGATGGCGAGGATGAGCGCGAGGATGAGCATGATGACCATGAGGTTGAAGATCAATCCCGAGGTGGCGCCGCCGACCATGCTCGCCATGGCGGCACCCACGGCCGAGCCATCGACGATGCCCTCGCCGAGCATTCCCTCCACACCCAGGTCGCCCTGGAAGCTGAAGGGGACCAGCGTGTATACCAGGATGCAGAGCAGACCGGAGTAGAAGATCGCCTTGAAGGTGTCGGACTTCGGATCCTTGAACTCGCTGGTGTAGCAGATCGCGGTCTCGAAGGCATAGGCGGACCAGGCGGCTATGAACAGCCCGCCGAGGAACAGCGTCCAGCCGTGCCTGTCCCAGACCCACAGGGACTTGTCGGCGAGATTGCCCTCGGCATCGAACGCGAGCGGCGCGAACGGCTGGAAGCTCTCCATCTGCACATGGCCGTTCAGCAGCGGCACGATGCCGACGATGAGCAGCGGCACGACCACCGCTATGCCGACGATGGTCTGAATGCGCGCGGTGCGCAGGATGCCGTGATGCTGGGCGGCGAAGACCAGGAGCAGGATGACCGCGCCGACGATGAAGGTGGAGTTGATGCGTATGTGCAGCCCTTCCTTCAGGCCGTCGAGGTTGAGCAGCGTGATCTCCCAGGTACGGATGACGGAGTCCGCGGGCACGACCGCGGTGAGTATGTAGCCCGCTGCCAGGCCGGAGCCGATGGCGAGCACCGGCGTCCAGGCGAGCCAGTTGCACCACACCGACACCGGTGCGATGGCCTTGCTGTAGCGCACCCACGCGGCGGCACCATAGACGGAGGCGCCGCCCGACTTGCTCGGAAACAGGCCCGCGATCTCCGCGTAGGTGAACGCCTGCAGGAAACCGAAGATGACCGAGAGCACCCAGACCACCCAGGAGGGCGAACCCACGGTCGCGGCGATGCCGCCGATCGAGAACAGGACCAGCGCCGGCACGCCGCTGGCGACCCAGAAGGCGCCGGTCCAGCTGATCGTGCGTTGCAGGCCGGCCCCTGTGTCGCCGGCCGGATGTGAAGCTGCTGCAGCTGTGGTGCTCATCTCACGACCTCCTCTTATAGTTAGGTATGTTGCCGCTGTCGATGTCCGTAGCCAGGCTCCTGCCGGGACCCGCATCCTCCCGCGGCAGTTCGAGCCGAACGCTCCCCCGCGCTCGACGCACTGCCATGTGCCGATAGTGTGGAGTGTCAGGAAGAAAATGAAAAGGCGACAATCCTCTGCTGTGAGTAACCACTACGGAGTAGGACCTCCGGCGGCAGCCGGCATGTGCGACGGGTGCGCTGCACCGCGGAATGCGGGCCGTCACCGCGGCGGCGCGGCGAGGCCGCGCGACCCGCGCGCGGTCGGCGAACGGCAGGCGGGTTCGTCATGCCCGCCCGGACGCGGCGCCCTGGACGGCGGCGAGCGCCTCGGTGCCCACGGGTCTGCCGCCGAACTCCTGCATCGCATCGAGGATGCAGTCCCACCAGTATTCCGCCGAGGCACTGTCGGCGAAGAGCTGATAGGCGAGCGTGTCGCTGATGTCGGCGCGCGCGACCACGGCGCTCAGGCGTGCCACCGAGGTCTGCGCGATCTCCCCCGCCGCGAACCGGTGCGGACGCAGGTCCACGCCGCAGATCTTGGCCATCGCGGCGGCCGCGTGCTGCCCGGTCAGGACGAGCCAGCAGAATCCCTCCTGCCGCGGCATGGGAAAACCGCGGGGCGACTGCGGCGGGTTCTCCAGCGCGGCCCATGCGGCCGCCAGCCTGTCGGGCAGGGCCGCGGTCGCTCCTATGTCGGTGGTGATCATGAGATCGTTGGCGCCGAGGCGGAACAGCATGGCGCCGTCGGCCTGGGCCGCGCAGCGATTTATCTCGGGCACCGTCACGCCCTGTGAGGCGAGCCAGTCGGCCGCACCCGGCCCCTTGAATCCCACCCGCCGCCGCGGCGAGAGATCGGCCAGCCCCAGGTTGCGCGCCGCGGCGGCCTCGTCGGCGCCGCCGAAGGAGGCGGCGATCGCGGCCTCGTTGCCGGCGGCGAAGCGCGCCCCGAGACCGGCGAGCTTGCGATAGAGGAAGCTGCGCCGGGCGAGCGACTGCGGTGTCAATGGCGTGTTCACCTACATCTCCTGGCGCTTGTTTTCCGGGTCGTAGAACGGCACCGGCACGACCTCACCCTGGATGGTCGTGCCGTTGCCAAGCTTGATGTCGAAGCGCGTGCCGGGCTCGGTCTGGTCGGGGGCGACATAGGCCAGGCCGACGGCCTTGCCGAGTGACGCCGACATGGCGATGGACGTCACCCTGCCGACGATCTCGCTGCCGCGCACGGTGATGTTGCATTCCTCCGGCAGCGTGGTGCCCGCCGCCAGCGTGAATCCGACCAGCCGCCGCGTCAGCGGCCTTGCCGCCTGTACGTCGATCGCCCGCTTGCCGACGTAGAACGGCTTGCTGGCCGCGATCGCCCAGCCCATCTCCGCCTCCTGCGGGAAGGTGAGACCGTCGGTATCCTGGCCGATGATGATGTGGCCCTTCTCCAGGCGCAGCACGCGTTGGGCCTCCACGCCGAAGGCGCGTATGCCGTGGGCGGCGCCCTCGCGCATCAACGCATCCCAGAGGTGCTCGCCCTGGCTCGCGGGCACGTGGATCTCGTAGCCGAGCTCGCCGACGAAGCCCACGCGCATGAGCCTCGCCGGCACCCCGGCGACATGGCCCTCGCGTACGCCCATGTAGGGAAAGGCCTCGCTGCCGAGGTCGATGTCGGTGACCAGCCTGCTCAGCACCTCGCGCGACTTCGGACCGGCGAGGTTCACCGCCGCGTAGGCCGCCGTGACGTTGGCGATGTCGACGTTCAGGCGCCACTCCGCGTTCCAGCGCATCATCGCCCGGTAGACGGCGTCCACGCCGCTGGTCGTCGCCGTCACGTAGAAGTGCTGTTCGTTCACGCGGCAGGCCACACCGTCGTCGGCGATCGCGCCGGTGCCGTCGGTCATCAGCACGTAGCGCGAGCGGCCCACCGGCTGCTTGGCGTAGGCGAAGGTGTACATGCGATTGAGGAGCTCGGCGGCGTCCGGCCCGCGGATCTCCAGCTTGCCGAGGGTGCCGACGTCGATGAGACCGACGTTCTCGCGCACCGCGCGCACCTCCGCGGCGATGTTCTCGGCGCGCCGCGACTCCGCGCCGTAGTAGGCGGGCCGCAGCCAGACCCCGGCCGGCATCGACTGCGCCCCGAGCTCCAGGTGCCGGTGATGCATCGCCGTCAGGCGCGTGGGCTGGAAGCCGCGGCCGCCCAGGACCTCGAGCAGCTCCGGCTGGAACGGCGGCCGCTGCGTGGTCACCGTCGCGCCCTGCAGCTCGCGACCCGCGCCGACCGTGGCCAGGCGCATGTTGTTGAGCGCGGAGTGCCTGCCCTGCGATGGGCCCATGACGACGGTGGAGTAGCGCTTCACGAGATCCAGATCGTCGTAGCCGTCGGCCAGCGCGTTGAGGATGTCCTTGACCTGCAGGTCCTCGTCGAAGTCGATGAATTCCTTGCCCTTCGGATGCGGGAAGATCGGCCAGGGGTGATTCTGCCCGGCGGCGCCGGCGCGCGCGCCCGGTCGCCGCGGTTCGGCGCCGACGTTCAACCCGGCGAGCTGCGCGGCGCGCCAGCCGGCGTACGTGCCCTCGGCCAGCGCCGCATCGAGATCGAAGGCGGCGTTGACGGCCCCCGCGGCGACCGCGCTCCCGCCCGGCAGGCGATCGATCACCAGCATCGCGAGCTCGGCGTCATAGACGAGCTGTCCGCCGGAATGGCACACAAGGTGGCCGGCCGGCGTATAGCCGACGCTGGTGCACAGCAGATCGCATTCGATCCGGTGCGGGCGCCCGGCGGTGACGCCGCGGCCGGTGATGGCGTCGATCTCCACGCCGAACAGGGACCGCTTGCCCGGTCCGGGCAGGGCCTCGCTGACTGTGTGCTGCTGATGTACGGTGATCCCGCGCGCCGCGACCGCGCTCGCGAACGGCGAGGCCGAGGGTTCCGCGCGCAGATCGACGACCGCCGCCACCGTCACGCCGGCCTCGATGAGATCCAGCGCCACGGCATAGCCGGCGTCGTTGGCGGTCGCGACCACGGCGCGATGCCCGGGCTTCACCCCGTAGAGGCGTATCAGCCGCTGCGCCGCCGAGCCGTACATGATCCCCGGCAGATCGTTGTTGCGGAACACCATGGGCTGTTCCAGTGCGCCGGCGGCGATCACCACCGACCGCGCGCGCAGCTTGTAGAGCCGCTGGCCCTGCGTGATCGGCAGCCAGTTGTCGGCGAACCAGCCGGTGCAGACGGCATCGGTCAGCACCTGGATGTTGCGGGCGGCCTCGACCCTGCCCCGCAGCTCCTCGGCCAGCCGCGCACCGCGGCGGCCCTCCACGTCGAAGCGGGCGTAGTTGAGAGCGCCGCCGAGGCGGGGCTGATCGTCGATCAGTATCACCTCCGCCCCGGTACCGGCGGCATCCAGCGCCGCCTGCATGCCCGCGGCGCCGCCGCCTATGACCGCGACGTCGGCGAACAGATAGGCCTTGTCGGCGTAGCCGTGGTGCGCGTGCTCGTCGATGCGGCCGAGGCCGGCCAGCGCCCGGACGAGCTTCTCCCAGTACTTCCACACGCCCTTGGGCTTGTAGAAGGCCTTGTAGTAGAACCCGACCGGCAGGAACGGGCCGATCCACTCGATGACCGTCAGCCAGTCGCGGCTCAGCGAGCCGAGGTAGTTCTGCCCGCGCACGTCGATGCCGGCAGGCACCGCGGTGGTGTCGGCGCGCACGCTCGGCTCGCCCGGCAACTGCACCAGGGAGTTGGCCTCCTGCGCCAGCATGCTGAGCGTGCCGCGCGGGCGGTGATACTTGAAGGAGCGGCTGAGCACGCGCTGGCCGTTGGCGAACAGCGCGCTGGTTATCGTGTCGCCCTGGAAGGCCGGGTAGTCACGGCCCTCGAAGCGCAGGGTGATCGCCTTGGAGCGGTCGATCAGGATGCCGTAGGGTTGCGGGAGTCGGTGGGAGCTCATGCTTATTTGAACTCGCGGCGGCTGTTGTACAGTTCGGTCGCGGGATAGGTGCGCACGATCTCGTCGGTCTCCGTATTGCGCTCGGCGATGAACCAGTAAGAGGTCGGCGCATGCATCCACCACTCGCGCACCACGCCCTTGGTGTTGTTTTCGATGAAGACGTACTCGGCCCACTCGTGGTCGGAGGCGGCGGTGGGATCGGGCATCTCCCGCACCTCGCCGCCCCAGACGAACTCGGAGATGTTGCGCGGCCCGTTCATCGGACATTTCATGATCTTCATGGCTGCACGCTCGCTAGATGCTAGTGGCCGACGGAGGCGGCACCCTTCTCGCCGACCTGAGCGAACCCGTAAAAACGTTCCAGCGCGAAGGGCGCGATCAGATCCGGCACCTTGCCGGTGGCGACCGTCTCGGCCATGCGCTTGCCGCACACCGGCGTGGCCTTGAAGCCCCAGGTGCCCCAGCCGGCGTCGATGTAGTAGTTCTGCACCGGCGTCTCGCCCATGACCGGGGAGAAGTCCGGCGTCATGTCCGCCATGCCCGCCCACTGCCGCAACATGCGCATGCGGCCGATGAAGGGGAAGAGCTCGAGCATGTGCATGATCAGCTCTTCCTTGAAATCGAGCGTCGAGCGCGTGTTGTAGAGCGAGTACGGGTCGACCGAGCCGCCCATCACCAGCTCGCCGCGCGCCGACTGCGACACGTACACGTGCAGGGAGCCGGAGACGATGATCGGGTCGAGGAAGGGCTTGACCGGTTCGGTGACGCAGGCCTGCAGCGGTATGGTGCGGATGGGCAGCTTGAAGCCCGCCATGCCGGCGACCACGGAGGTCATTCCGGCCACGGCCTGCAGCACCTTGCCGCACTTGATGGTGCCGCGGTTGGTGCGCACGGCGCTGACTCGCCCGTTGTCGACATCGAAACCCGTCACTTCGGTATGGGTGTGGATCTCCACCCCGCGGCGATGGGCGCCGCGCGCGTAGCCCCAGGCCACGGCGTCGTGGCGGGCGATCGCGCCCGGGTAGTGGTACAGCGCGCCCAGTATGGGGTAACGCACGTCGCGGCTCATGTTCAGCTGCGGGCAGATGCGCGCGATCTCATCCGGATAGACCAGCTCGGACCTCACGCCCAGGTGCTTGTTGACCTCGGCGCGCCAGCGCGCCGTGCGCATGGCCGCGTCGGTATGCGCGAGCGTGAAGTGACCGCGCTCGGAGTACATCAGGTTGTAGTCGAACTCGTTGGCGAGATCCCGGTACAGGCGCACCGACTCGTCGTAGAAGCGCACGCCCTCGGGCGTGAGATAGTTCGAGCGGATGATCGCCGTGTTGCGCGCCGTGTTGCCGCCGGCCAGATAGCCCTTGTCCAGCACGGCGACGTTGGTGATGTTCCAGTCGCGCGCCAGGTAATAGGCCGCGGCCAGTCCATGCCCGCCCCCGCCGACGATGACCACGTCGTAGGACGGGCGCAGCTCCTTGCGGGCGGGAAAGTGACGCTCGCCCGGATACTGCTTGCTCAGGGCGTATTTCAGCAGACCGAATGGCACGTGTGCAGCGCTCCCCGATTCATCGGCAGATGTTCTGTCAGGAAAATCTCGTTAACCAAAATCAAACACCCCGGGCGTCCGGCGGGACAACCGGCCGGCGGCGGCTCGCGCAGGGAGGGCGATCCGTGCCCCGTCCGCAGCCGCCGTGCGCCCCGACCCTCCCGCCGTCAGAACTTCGCGTATGCCTCGCGCAGGGCCACCAGCGGGTGGTGCTTCGACATCTGGAATTTGATCAGCAGCTCGCGCGCGATCATGTCGCGATCCTGCTGGTTGTCCGGCAGCTTCACGCCTTCGGGAACCTGCACCCAGCCGTTGATGTTGCGGTCGAACACCGCCGCCCGTCCCTCCTCGTAGCCGAGGTGGATGTCCTCCAGCCAGTTCAGGTCCTCCCAGCCCATCTTCTCGATGTACTTCTTCAGGAACGGCGTCAACCGCTTGTAGTCCGGCAGCAGATTGACGTCGTAGCGGTAGCCGATGTGCTGGCCGATGACTTTCTCGCGCTCGGTGTCCAGACCGTCGGTCTTCAGAAAATGGTCGATGTCGCTGACGTCTTGTGGATTGCTCATGGCAATGTCCTCGTTGAATGCTCGTGTTCAGTCCGTGTCCGCGCCGCCGCTACCAGCGCTTCATCTCGGGATGGCCGACGGTGTACTGCGTGCCGGCGAGCGGCACGGCGGCCAGCGCCGAGGCCTCCATCGTCAGCGCCGCGAGATCCTCGGGCTCGAGTGAGTGAATGTTGGTCTTGCCGCAGGCGCGCGCGAACAACTGCGCCTCCATGGTGAGCGCGACCAGGAAATTGTAGACGCGCTCGGCCGCCTTGTCGGGATCCAGGCGCTTGCGCAGCTCCGGGTCCTGCGTGGCCACGCCCACCGGGCAGCGGCCGGAGTGGCAGTGATAGCACTGACCGGCCTCGACACCGACCTCCTTCTCGTAGTTGCTTTCGGGGATCTCCTTGTTGCAGTTCAGCGCCATCATCGCGGAGTGGCCGATGGCAATGGCGTCCGCGCCCAGCGCCAGGATCTTGGCGACGTCGGCGCCGTTGCGGACGCCGCCGGCGTAGACCAGCGAGATCTCGCCGCGCTTGCCCAGGTCATCGATGGCCCGGCGGGCCAGACGCACCGCCGCCATGCCGGGGATGCCGGTGTCCTCGGTGGCCAGGTGCGGGCCGGCGCCGGTGCTTCCCTCCATGCCGTCGATATAGATCGAGTCCGGGTCGGTCTTCACGGCCATGCGCACGTCGTCGTAGACGCGCGCCGAGCCCAGCTTGAGCTGGATGGGGATCTCCCAGTTGGTCGCCTCGCGGATCTCCTGGATCTTCAGCGCCAGGTCGTCGGGACCCAGCCAGTCCGGATGCCGCGCCGGGGAACGCTGATCGATGCCCGCGGGCAGCGAACGCATCTCCGCGACCTGGTCGGTGACCTTCTGGCCCATGAGATGGCCGCCCAGGCCGACCTTGCAGCCCTGACCGATGAAGAACTCGCAGGCGTCGGCCAGCCGCAGGTGCTGCGGATTGAAGCCGTAGCGCGACTGGATGCACTGATAGAACCACTTCTGCGAATAGCGGCGCTCATCGGGGATCATGCCGCCCTCCCCGGAGCAGGTCGCCGACCCGGCCATGGTGGCGCCGCGCGCCAGCGCGATCTTCGCCTCATAGGAGAGCGCGCCGAAGCTCATGCCGGTGATGTAGACGGGGATGTCCAGCTCGATCGGGCGCTTCGCGCGCGGACCGATGACGGTCTTCGTCAGGCACTTCTCGCGATAGCCCTCGATGACGAAGCGCGTCAGCGTGCCCGGCAGGAAGGTCAGTTCGTCCCAGTGCGGGATCTTCTTGAACAGCGACATCCCGCGCATCCGGTAGCGGCCGAGCTCGGCCTTGATGTGGATGTCGTCGATCACGTGCGGGGGGAATATGAAGCTCTTGCCGAGCAGATCGGTGTTGCGCTTCGGCTTCCTCGCCTCCGTGTCCTGCTCGGTCTGGGGTTTGATCTTTTCTACGCTCATCGTCGTTCTCCGATGTCGGCTCATTCACGGGACGGACGTCGCATCCGTCCCCGATTGACTGGGTGTTCGTTGGTTGGGGACGGGATCGAATCCCGTCCCCATGCATCTACCATCTACAGGGCAATCTTCTTCTCCACGGGCTCGAGATTGTCGTAGTTCCAGAGCTGCTTGCCGGAAACGATCTTGGTCATGTTCTTCACGCCCCTGGGCGCGGACAGCCCGTACATCTTCAGCTTGCGGTCGAGCCACTGGCAGTCGAGCTCCGTCATCTCGCCCGGGACGGCATCCACCCCGAGGTCGCGGATGGTGCCGCCGACATAGATGATGCCGTCGTACATCGAGTCTCCGAGGTTCTTGCCGGTATTGCCCAGGATCACCATGCGGCCGCGCTGCATCATGAAGCCGCAGAAAGCCCCGGCATTTCCGCCGACGATGATCGAGCCGCCCTTCTGATCGATGCCGATGCGCGCGCCGGCGTCCCCCTTGCAGACCAGGTCGCCGCCGCGTATCGCCGCGCCGAAGGTGGAGCCGGCGTTGTTCTCGATGACCACCGTGCCCGCCATCATGTTCTCGGCGCAGGACCAGCCGACGCGGCCGCTGATCCGGATGTTCGGACCGTCGATGAGACCGCAGCCGAAGTAGCCGAGCGAGCCCTCGAAATCGAGCTTCAGCCGGTTGAGTATGCCCACGCCGAGCGAATGCTTGGCGCCGGGATTCTTCACGACTATGTGGCCATATCCCTCGTTCATCAGCTCGCGGATGCGCTTGTTGATCGCGAGGGTGTCCATGTCGGCGGCATCGAAATCGGCTGTCTTGTCATAGTCGACCGAGTACGCCCACGGATAGACGTAGTTCTCCCCCTCCTCGGGGGAGAAGAACCGCTGCTGGGTGCGCCCGGAGAGTTTCTCCGTGTGCATGCCCGCCAGGGTGGATTTCGCTGTAGTCAAGCCCGCCATACGCGCACCTCGCCGTCATAGGGATCAAATGTGTCGATTTCGTGTGGGAAGATGCTGCGGATGGCAACCTCCTCCGAGGCCATGGCGATGAAGTCCTTGCTCTCGTAGAGCACCATCGGCTTGGCCGCCATGGTGTCCTTGGCCATGCCGAGCGCGTCGGCAGTGGCCACCACATAGGTGAACACGCCGTCGAGCTCGTCGATCGAGCGGCGCATCGCCTCTTCCAGGTCGTCGCCGCGATCCATGCGATCGGCCAGGTACACGGCGATGAGCTCGGAGTCGCAGTTGGACATGAAGCGATGGCCGCGACGCTCCAGCTCGCGGCGCCCGATCCAGTAGTTGGTGAGCTGCCCGTTGTGCACCACCGACACGTCGCTGAACGGGTAGGCCCAGTAGGGGTGCGCGGAACGGATGTCGACGTCGGACTCCGTGGCCATGCGCGTGTGACCGATGGCGTGCGTGCCCTTGAAGCCCTTCAGGTTGTACTGATCGGACACCCGCGTCGCATCTCCCAGATCCTTGATGAGCTCGAGCGCCTTGCCGACGGAGAGGATCTCCACGTCATCGATGTCCTCGACGTAGTCGATGAGTTTCTTCACGTCACCGTCGTAGGTGAACAGGTAGCGGTAGCTGTACTCGGTGGCCTTTTCACGCTCGGTGACCTTCGCATCCATCTCCTTCAGACGCGCATCGACCGCCTTCTTGCGTTCGGCCATGATATCCGTGATGTCGAACCCCTTGCCCAGGTCCTCCTGCTCGGCGACCTTGAAACGCATCACGTATTTGTTGCCCTTCTGCTCGGGTCCGTACAGCGCGTAGCCGGTGGAATCCGGCCCGCGATGCTTGAGTGCCTGTAGCATCGCGGTCATCTCGGTGCCGATGTCGGACTTCTTGCCGCGATGTATGAGTCCTGCTATGCCACACATGGACGTGCCTCCTTCTGTTGCTGAATTTCGACGGCTGCCTCAGGGCAGGACGTCGAGGTACGTGTTCACATCCCACTCGGTGACGGTGGCCATGAATCGTTCCCACTCGTCGCGCTTGTAATGCATGTAGACGCGGTACATCTCGTCCGGCATCGCCGACCTGATGACCTCGTCGTGCTCCAGCTTGTCCAGCGCCTCGCCGAGCGACATGGGCAGCTTCTTGACCTGCTTGCCCGCCTCCATCGCCTGGTAGATGTTGCGCTCCTCCGGCTCGCCCGGGTCCATCTTGTTGGCGATGCCGTCGTCGAAGGCCTTCAGCAGCGCACCGGCCATCAGATACGGATTGACGGTGGAGTCCACGGAGCGGTACTCGAAACGGCCGGGCGCCGACACGCGCAGGCCACAGGTGCGGTTCTGATAGCCCCAGTCCGCGAACACCGGCGCCCAGAAGCCCGTGTCCCACAGCCGGCGATAGGAGTTGACGGTCGGGGAGCCGATCGCTGTGAGCGCGCCGAGGTGCTTCATCACGCCGCCGATGGATTGCAGACCGATCGGGCCCGGCTTGCGCGGGTCGCGCGCCGTATCCGGCATGAACAGGTTCTCGCCGCCCTTGCGATACTGGTACACGCCCTCCAGGCCGGGCAGCTGCTTGGTGTGCGCGGTGTTCACCAGCTCGTCCTTGCCGCCGCGCCACAGCGAAACGTTGTGATGGCAGCCGCTCGCCGACACGCCCATGAACGGCTTGGTCATGAAGCAGGCGATGATGTTGTGCTCGCGCGCCACCTGCGCGCAGATCTGCCGGTAGGTGGTCAGTCGATCGCAAGTGCGCATCGCGTCGTCGTACATCCAGTTCAGCTCGAGCTGGCCGGGGGCGTCCTCGTGGTCGCCCTGGATGATGTCGAGGCCCATCGCCTTGGCGTACTCGATGACCTTCATGAACACCGGCCGCAGCGACTCGAACTGATCGATGTGGTAGCAGTTGGGCTTGGAGTAGCCGCCGGAGGGTTTGCCGTCCTCGCCCTTCTTCAGCCACATCATCTCCGGCTCGGTACCGTGGCGCATGTGCAGGCCCTTGTACTTGGCCTGGAACTCCTCGTGGATGATGCGCAGGTTGCCGCGGCAGTCCGAGGTGAGGTGGCCGCCGGGGTTGACCTTTTCCTCGCGGTTGCGGAAGCAGGTGCAGAACACCCGCGCCACCCGCTTGTCCCACGGCAGTTGCACGAAGGTCTCCGGGTCGGGGATGCCGACGAGCTCGGAGGCCTCGGGGCCGTAGCCGATGTAGTTCCTGAATCGATCGGTGAACAGGTTGGCGGTGGAGCCGTAGACCAGCTGGAAGCCGCGCGCCGCCGTCGTCTCCCAGTGATCGGCAGGAATGCCCTTGCCGACGATACGGCCGGTCACGGATACGAACTGATAATAGATGTACGTGACGCCGAGCTCGTTGATCTTCTCGCGGACCTGCTTGACGAGCGCAGCCCGACCAGGTGCGTTAACGTGACGTTCGAGATCGGTATCCTTGCTGCCCGCTGCGGTTGTCTTCGCCATAGAGTGCCCTTTTTGTACTGCTGATTGTCGTGTCCCCGATATCACCGCACCGAGGTTCCAAGGTCTTTCGCCTTTGCTGGCCGGCTGCCGGCTTCGCTCCCGACGCCTAGCTCCACGGGAACGGGCTCTTCGACACCGGGTGCAGACGTCCCTCCGCGTATCGACTGTAGCGGAACGGCTCGAGCAGGGCCGAGCGATCGCCGCAGATCTCCTGCGCGACCAGCTGCCCGACGCCCAGCATCTTGTAGCCGTGATTGGAGTCCGCGATCACGTAGACGTTGTTGCGGAACACGTCGAAGATCGGGAAGGCGTCCGGCGTGAAGGCGCCGAGCCCGCCGGAGGGCTCATCGGACCGGTACTTCGGAAAGGTGCCCGAGAAGCGCTTCTGGCAGTGCGCCAGGGCCGACACCCACATGATCGCGAAATCCTTGCCGACGATATATTCGGGGGATTCCGGACCGTAGGGATCGACTCGTACCTGGCTGGCGTCCGTATCCACGGGGTAGGGAGCCGCTCCGCCCTGAATGCCGCCGAAATTGAAGTCCGGCTTGTAATAGATGCCCCACAGCTTGTCCGTGATGAGGGAGCCATCGACGTCCGAATAAAGAGGCGCATCGCTGTCCACGTGGATCACCGGTGGCATCCTGCCGTCGTTGGTCTTCTGCATCTCCGGGTCGACCCCGAGGGTGCCTTCCTCGAGACACCAGAATTTCCACATCGGCACGTTGTGGTGCATGTTTCCGTCGCGGCCCTTGATGGAGAGGCCCTTCGGCAGATCCAGCATCTTCCAGAACTCCGGCACCCACGGTCCGGCGCCGATGACGACGTAGTCGCACTTGATGGTGCCCTGGTCGGTGACCACCGCCGAGACCGCGCCGCCGCCGTTCTGGAAGCCGGTGACCCGCACGCCGGAGAGGATCCGTACGGATTCCGCCTCGGCCTTGCCTGCCAGCCCGAGCATGCTGCGCTTGTTGTTGGCGTAGCCGCCCTTCTTCTCGTGCAGCACGGAGGTGATGTTCTTGGCCTGCCAGTCGTGAAACAGGCCCTTCATGTACTCGGTGCAGTCCTTCTCGCCCTCGATGAACACCGATTCGTAGCCGATGGCCTTCTGCTGCTCGTAGATGGTCGCGCATCCCTCGTGCATCACCTCCGGGCTGATCTGCATGTAGCCGACCGGGTGATAGCTGTAGGTCTGCGGATCGGACTCCCACACCGAGACGCTGTGCGCCATCAGCTCGCGCATGGCGGGCTGGAAGTAATTGTTGCGGACGACACCGCACGCGATACCGGAGGCGCCGGCGGCGATGCCGGTCTTGTCGAGCACGACGATATCCTTGCCGCTCCCCTTGCCCCGTGCCTTCAGCTCCCGGGCCAGGTGATAGGCCGTGCTCAGCCCGTGTATGCCGGCACCGATGATCACGTATTTCGCGCTGCTGGGTAGGGCCATTTGCCTTGTGCCTCCGAATCCGTCGCTGGGTGTCGCCGCTACTGTGAACGCCCCTGTCGGGCTCGCGTCGCGGGCGTGCGGCTTTCTGTACGGTCGTTGCGGGTCGTGAACGCCTCAGCGGCCGGCCGACCGGTCATTAATGTTTCTTCACATTCACGAAACAGTGAATATAATTCACTCTATTCTTGGCTTCGCGGCCTTTCTATACCCATGATGGGGTAATTCCCGTGGGGTACGCGCATCAGTTCGTCGGCGGCTCGGCAACGGCGTCCGACCAGTCGGGGAGAAATGCCAGCACCTCGACGTCGCCGGGCATGGCCGGGTTGAACAGGCTGTTGTGCCAGTAGGTGGCCTGGAACACCGGATGCTGCTGATCTGGCCGGCGCACCGAGCAGGCGAGCGTGAAGGTCTGCGCGTGCTCGCTGAAGCGCAGTACGCAGCGGCCGGGCTCGAGAATGCGGCGGCAGGCCGGTGAACCGCCCGCGAACAAGGCGCTCAGCACGTCGGAGAACTCCTCCGGGTGCTGGTAATAACCGGCCTGCAGCAGGCGCAGGGCATTCGCGTAGCGGTCTGCCGGATCGTGGGTCTTCAGCACCATGTGCCGGAACTGGGCGGTCGCCGCTTCCGGCTCGCGCCTCGTGATGAGTACGGTGATTCCGCCGAACTCCACGCCGTCGGGCAGTATGACGGTCGGCCGCATGCCGGCGGACGGGCGGCCCTGATCGTGCCTCATCGCCATCTGCCGCAGGCGACACTGCCAGCCGAGAAAATCCTGGCAGAGCGCCGCCTGAGCGCCTTCCAGACCGAGGCGGCCGGTGTTCATGGCGCTGGCCGCCTGTTCGGATGCAAACGTAGGGTCATGTCGGGTTGTGCAGTGCATGCCTCAGGCTCCACGTCTCGTGCGCATGCGCCACGATTCAGACTACATTCATCTATCATCGCCGCGGAGTGCGATCATGCCTATCGCCACATCGGCGTATTCCAAACGGAGTAGTCTCACGAGCCGCGACATACAGTAAGGTTTACAGGATGCAAAACGGACACATCAGCAGCGTACCCGCGGTCATCGACGATCTGCGCCGGGGCCGCATGATCATCCTCGTCGACGATCCGGACCGCGAGAACGAAGGCGATCTGGCGATGCTCGCCGAGCACGCCTCGCCGGAGGCGATCAATTTCATGGCCTGCGAAGGCCGCGGTCTCATCTGCGCGCCGCTCGCGGACGTCGACTGCGAGCGCCTTGCACTGGAGCCGCAGGTCCCGCGCAACACCAGCCCGTTCGGGACCGGTTTCACGGTCTCCGTCGACGCCATCGACGCGCCCGGTCCCGCGATCAGCGCGGCGGCGCGCGCGCATACCATACGCCGCACCGCCGACCCAGGCGCGCGCCGCGAGGACTTCCGCCGGCCCGGGCACGTCTTCCCCTTGCGCGCCCGCGACGGCGGCGTGCTCGTGCGCACGGGCCAGACCGAGGGAATCGTCGATCTCGCGCGCCTCGCCGGCGCGCGCCCCGCGGGCGTCATCTGCGAGATCCTCAACCCGGACGGAACCATGGCGCGCATGCCCGAGCTGCAGAGGGTGGCGGAGCTGCACCACCTGAAGATCTGCACGATAGAGAGTCTGGTCGCCTACCGCCGCCGCCACGAGCTGCTGATCGAGCCGCTGGAGCTCGACATCCCGATGCCCACGCGCTTCGGGGAATTCCGCGCCCACCTGTTCCGCAGCCTCATCGATCAGAAGGAGCACATCGCCTTCACCATCGGCATGCCGTCGCCGGTGGCCGGCGCGGCCTCCGCCGTCGATGCACCGGTGTGGGTGCGCGTGCATTCCGAGTGCCTGACCGGCGATGTCTTCCACTCGCTGCGCTGCGACTGCGGCGCGCAGCGCGATCGTGCGCTCGAGGTGCTCGGACGGCAGCGCCACGGCGTGTTCGTCTACATGCGCCAGGAGGGTCGCGGCATAGGACTCGCGAACAAGCTGCGCGCGTATCGGCTGCAGGACGCGGGTCTGGATACCGTCGAGGCGAACCGCAAGCTCGGTTTTGCCGATGACAGCCGCGAGTACGGGACCGCGGCGCAGATCCTCCACTACCTCGGCGTCCGTCGGATGCGCCTGCTCACCAACAACCCGCGCAAGCTGCACGGGCTCGGCGGTTACGGCCTGGAGATCCACGAGCACCTGCCGCTGCAGGTCCCCGCGAACAGCGCCAACATCCGCTACCTGCGCACCAAGCGCGACAAGCTGGGCCACCTGCTGGGCGGGCTCGACGTCCTCGAAGACCGCGGCGACGAGCGCGCGCGCTGATCGCCGGGGGTGGACGACAGCGCCCGCCCCACGCTGCTACCCCCCCACCAACCGCACGGTGTTCACGACCCGGGCCCGCCGCGCACCGCCGCCACGAGCATCTGCACGGCGAAGACCACCAGCGCCAGGGCGAGCGCCCTCGCGATCCATGGTGGCACGCGTCCGCCGCCGGTACGGGCGCGAGCGGCCACCCATGCCACGGCGACCTTGGTCCCGACGATGCCGACCATGAACGCGGCCACGAAGACGGCCCCGTCCGCGGCGCCGCCGCGGCCCAGCCAGGCGCCCCCGGCGGTGAGCCAGAACAGATATGGATTCGGGTTGAGCAGGTTGACGACGACGGCCTCCCGCAGCGAACCGGCCGGCGCCCGCGTGTCGGCAGCCGCTGCCGGCGCGGCCCCGAGCCGCCATGTTTCCCGGGCCAGCCACAGGCAGTAGGCCGCCCCGCCAACCGCGAGCGCGCTCAGCACCGCGCCGTACTCTCGCATCGGCCGCAGCAGCAGGACGGCGACGAGGATGATCGGCCCGTCGGTGAGCAGCGGCGCGAAGGCCACCCGGGCGGCGGCGGCGAACCCGCCGCGCGCGGCCGCACGCACCACCAGGGCGGTCAGCGGCCCCGGTTGCAGGCCGGCGCTGACCCCTAGCACCAGGCCGGCGGTCAGGTAGTTGATCATGGGGTCATTTCACGCCGTGCCGCCCTCCGCGCCAGCGCCCTGGCGACGCCGTCTTCGGCCGCGCGCCGCCGCGGCCTGCGCCGCTGTCCGCGATCAATGTGTGCGCGCTTCGGCAGCCGTGGCGGTTGCTGTTAGGATACCTTCCGCACGTCTGCGCCGGCAGGCCCGGATCCGCCCTTTCAACAACCGCACGGGGATCTCTGCGAAACACCCATGGCCCTCACCGTACTGCAGGTGTTGCCGGCGCTTGACGCCGGCGGGGTCGAGCGCGGCACGGTGGAGGTGGCGCGCGAACTCTGTCGGCGCGGGCACCGCGCGCTGGTGGTGTCGGCCGGCGGGCGAATGGTGCCGGAACTGGAGGAGACCGGCGCGCGGCATATCACCTGGGCGATCGGGAAGAAGAGCCCGCTGACCCTCAACTACGTCCGGCCGCTGCGCCAGCTGCTGCTCAGCGAGAAGGTCGACATCCTGCACGCCCGCTCGCGGCTGCCGGCCTGGATCGCGCACATGGCCTGGCGCAAGCTCGAGCCGGAGCGGCGGCCGCGCTTTCTCACCACCGTGCATGGCCCGTACCGTCCCAATCGCTACAGCGCCATCATGACCCGCGGCGAACGCATCATCGCCATCTCCAACTGGATCCTCGAATACGTGCGGGAGCATTACCCGGAGGTGGACCCCGCGCGCGTGCGGGTCGTGCCGCGCGGCGTGGACCCGCTGCAGTACCCGCATGGCTACAGGCCGGACGCCGAATGGCTGGCGCGCTGGCGGTCGGAGGTCCCGCGGGCACTGGACCGCTTCGTGGTCACCATCGCGGCGCGCATCACCCGCCGCAAGGGCCACGAGGACTTCATCGGCGTGGTCAATCTGCTGAAGCAGCGCGGGCTTCCGGTGCACGGGCTCATCGTCGGCGGTGCCGAGCCGAGCAAGCGAAAGTATCGCGATGAACTGAAATCCCTCGTTGCCAAGCTCGATCTCGGGGAGGACATCTCCCTGCTCGGCCACCGCCCGGACCTGCGCGAGATCTTCGCGGTCTCCGATGCCGTGGTGTCGCTGGTGCGCGAGCCGGAGGCCTTCGGGCGCACGACCATCGAGGCACTGTCGCTGGGCGTGCCGGTGGTGGGTTACGACCTCGGCGGCACCGCTGAGATTCTCCGCAACGTCTTTCCGGAGGGGCTGGTCACGGCCGGCAACATCGACGCGGCGGCGGCCCGGCTCGCGCAGCTGCGGGACTCGCCGCAGCGGCCGCCGGCGAACCATCCCTACACGCTGCAGCGCATGCTCGACGCCGAGCTGGCCGTCTACGAGGAGCTCGCCGCCCGCATGGCCGGCGCGGCAGCCGTCGGCGGCTGAGGCTATCGCTCCGATCGGGATCGCGGACCTAGGCCCGGGTAACGCTGATGAGATGGCTGCTGCAGGGCGTGCAGCGATTGTGCGCGGCGACCGTGGGCGGTCCCCGCAAGGGGACGCTCATCGTGCAGCCGCTGCCCGGCATCGGCGACATGATCTGGCACCTCGGCCACATTCACAGCATTGCCGCCGCCGAGGGCGCGCCGGTCAGCGTCATCACCAAGGCCCGCTCGCGCGCGCGCGAGTTGTTCGCCGCCGATGACGCCGTCGCGGAGGTGCTCTGGCTGGAACGCAAGCCGGGGCGACACGACGGGGTGCTCGGCTTCTTCCGCCTGGTGCACATGCTGCGCCGTCGCCGCTACGCCAGGGCCTGGCTGCTGCACGGCAGCGCCCGTTATGCCTGGACGCTGTTGCTGGCGGGCATCCCGCTCACGATCGGCTACGGTCGCGGCCTGCAGCGCAGCCTGCTCTCCTCGCCGACGTCGCTGCCGCCGGGGGCCACGCACGGCCACCCCATGCGCCTGGCAGACGATCTGCTGCAGGCCCACGGCATCCCGCTGAGCGAGCCGGCCCCGCGGGTCGTGGTCGATCGCGCCGCGCTGCGTCGCATCGATGAGGAATATCGCCGCTGCGAGGAGCCGTGGATCGCCTTCGGCATCGGCAGCAGCGAGCACTACAAGCAATGGGGCGCTCACCGATACTCGCAACTCGCCGAGCGTCTCCTGCGCGAGTCCGCGGGCACGCTGTTCCTGATCGGTGGCCCGGCGGAGCAGGCGATGGCGCGCGAGATGGTTCAAGGACTGCCCGCGCTCGCGGGCCGCATCCTCACCGTGACACAGCGCCCCCTGAACGAGAGCATCGCGCTGCTGTCGCGCTGCCGGCTGTGCGTCTCCAACGACACCGGCGTGTTCAATGCCGCAGCGGCCACCGGCATACGGGTGCTGGTGCTCATGGTCTCCGGCTGGGAGCCGCCGTGGAAGGACAACGTCGTGTGCTTGCGGCCGCCGGCGGGCGGCAACGATATCGCCGCCATCGACCCCGAGGCCGTGGCCGCGGAGGCCGCCCGGCTCCTGCGTTCGCCTGTACACCGCCCGGCTGGAATGGAATGAGCACCACGAAGCGCGTGCTCGTCATGAAGTTCGGCGCCCTCGGAGACGTGGTCATCGCCACCACCGCGCTGCGTCGCATCCAGCTCTCGTATCCGGGCGGCGAGGTCTGGCTGCTCACCGCCGGGGATTTCGCATCCATGTTCGCCGACTGGCCGGGATTGCACGTCCACGCCGCGCCGCGGCGCGGGCTGTGGCACATGCTGCAACTCCTGCGCTGGCTGCGGGCACAGCGTTTCGAGGTGATCTTCGACCTTCAGAGCAACGATCGCAGCGCGCTGCTATGCGCCTTCTCGGGCGTACCCATGCGTGTCGGCAACCATCCGCGCTTTCCGTATACCCATCATCCCGCGGCCCGCCATGCGAAAGAGGAACCCGGCTTCACCCGCCTGCAGCTCATGCTGCAGGCGGCGGGGTTGCCCGCGGCCGAGGCGCGCCCCTACATCCCGACAGGCGACCAGGAGCGGCGTCTGGTACAGGCGTGGCTGCAGCAGCAGGCGCTGCAGGACGCCCGCTTCGTCTTGATGCACGCGGGGGCGAGCCTGCGCTGGCCGGCCAAGCGGTGGCCTCATTACGGGCAGCTCGCGGCGGCCCTCGAGCAGGGCGGCCTGCGCGTGGTATGGCTGGGCGCCGCGGCGGATCGTTCCGTCAACGCCGAGCTCGCGCGCGCGACCGGCATCGATGCCACCGATCGCTTCTCGGTCGGGGCGCTCGCGGAGCTGGCGCGGCACGCGCGCTTCGCGGTCACCAACGACTCCGGACCGATGCACGTGCTGGCGGCCGCGGGCATACCGGTCTACGCCTTCTTCGGACCTACCGACTGGCGCCGATCGCACGCGCCGGGCCAGCGCGACCGCGTGCTCGTGAACCCGCGGCCGTGCGCGGCCTGCGAGCGCGCCGACCGCGCCATGGCCGCCGATCACAGCTGCCTGCCGGGCATCACCGCCGTCGAGGTGCTCGCGCGCCTCGAGCGCGACGGCCTGTTGCAGCCGGATCCAGCGATGTCGCGCTGAGCGGGTATCACCTGCCGCGGGTGCGGCGGGCCCGGCCGCGGCGAGCGCTCGCCGTGGCACACTCGCGCGGCCCCGGCGGACCGGACCGCCGCTACAGGCCGGCGATGAGTTGTGCGAACAGCGCGTCGTAGGCCGCCACGACGCTCTGCCTGCTATAGCGCGCCGTCAGCTTCGCGTGCCCCGCGGCGACGTAGCCCAGCCGCACCGCGGCCGTGGCCCCGAGGACCTCGGTGAGGGCACGCTGCAGGTCAGCGGAATCCTCGACGGCCACCAGCCGGCCGTCCTTGCCGTCCTCGACCAACTCCAGCGCGCCCGCGGTGCGCGTGGCGATGAGCGGCAGTCTGTGATTCCAGGCATCGAGCAGCACGTTGCCGAAGGGCTCGGCGCGCGACGGGCAGACCAGCACGTCGGCGAGCGCGAAATAGGGCGACAGCTCCGATCGCCAGCCCGGCAGGCGCACGCTGCGTGCCACGCCGAGCGAGCGGGCCAGGCTCTCGAGCGATTCGCGTTCAGCGCCCTCTCCGAGAATGACCAGGAGGTCGCGATCGCGATCCGGCAGCGTCGCGAAGGATCGCAGCAGCACATCGAACCCCTTGACCATGTGCAGACGCCCGAGCGCCAGTATCACGCGGGCGTCGTCCGGCACCTCCAGCTCGTTGCGCGCGGCCGCCGCCTCCTGCGCGGTGACCGGCGCGGGCGGATCGACGAAATTGGGGACGTGAAAGACGCGCGCCGCGTCGAGACCGTTCCGGACGAGGTAATCGCAGATGCCGCGAGTGTTGCCTACCCACGCGTGCGCGTGCCGGTACTGTCGGGGATTGTAGTAGCCGCCCAGGCGCGCGACGTGCACCGGCCGGCGCCCCGCCGGCAGCCGCACCAGACGCGTGGCACGCCCGAGATAGGTCATCACCACCTCCGGGCCGGCATCGGCGATGACGCGGCGCATCTGCATGCGGGCCAGCGGATCCCAGTGACCCCGCATCCTGATTTCGGTGCGCGGCACCTCTGCGGCGAGCGCCTGCGCGACGGCGCTCTGCGGCGGCACGATGGCGAACGCATCCTGACCAGCCGCGCGCAGGGCGTGCACCAGCCGCACGAAGAACCCTTCGGCTCCGCCCGGCTGCTTGCTGCCGATCACGTGTAGCGTGCGCATCAGCGCCCGGCCTCCGGTCCCCCGGGCCCCGCGCGCAGCATGGCGCGCGCCGTTTCGATGACCGTCGTCGGCGACAGGCTCGCGATCTCGCCGCCGGGCGCCACCAGCCATTGCGCGCCCGGTGCCCACGGATGGTAGCGCGCCGGATCGCCCGGGCCGAAGAGCGTCAGCGTCGGGGTCCCCACGGCCGCGGCGATGTGCCCGAGGCCGGAATCGTTGCCGATGAACAGGCGCGCGCGCTCGATCACCGCGGCAGCCTGCAGCAGCCGCGTGCCGCCGGCAAGATCGCGCACGGGCACCGCGGCGGCGGCGGCTACCTCGGCACAGGCGCCGCGGTCACCCGCCCCACCGAGGAGCACGATCGCGTCGACCTCCTCGCGCAACGCCTGCAGGAGCGCGCGAAAGTGCGATACCGGCCAGGTCTTCGGCGGCCAGTTCGCGCCGGGCGCCACAGCCAGCCACCGCCCGCGCGGGAGGCTCGCGGTACAGCGCGCCGCAAACTCGCGTTCCGGGGCCGCGAGCCACAGCCGCGTGGGCGGCGGCGCGCCCGCCGGCAGCAGTCCGGCAATCACGGCGTAGGCGCGCTCCACGGCGTGGCCGCCACGGACGCGTGCCCGACCTCTGGTGCAGCGGCGCTGCGCCCGCAACAGCCAGCTCAGCCCGTCGGTACGCAGATCGACGATCAACCGGTAACGATGCGCGCGCAGAGTGCGGAGCACGCGCCACCAGCCGCGCCAGCCGTCCTTCTTCTCGCGCAGCAGGATCTCGCCGCGAAAGGGGCAGGGCTCGAACAGTTCCGCCGAGCGCGCGTCGCCGACGATGTCCACGATCGTGTCCGGATGCAGCGCATGCATCGCCGTCAGCACCGGCGTGGTCATCACCGCGTCACCGATGTTGCTCAGGGTGATGAACAGCTGCCGTGCCTGGG
>JAJVHZ010000103.1 GCA_022072255.1 Gammaproteobacteria bacterium
GATTTAACACTAAACTCACAAGTTATTTGAACTGGTACAATTGTCACAGACCACACAGTTCACTGGGATATCAAAGTCCTATGCAGTTTATACAAGCTAGTGTCCAATAAGTGCGCAAGTTATACAGGTGAGAATTGTATAGTGTTTTTGTAGTATAATAATGCTCTATTAGCCGAGGTGGCGAAATTGGTAGACGCGCACGCTTGAGGTGCGTGTCCTGTAAAAAGGATGGAGGTTCAAGTCCTCTCCTCGGCACCATACAGAACTTTTTAAATAGTTTTTCAAATCTTCCCGATTTGACAAGCTATTTTTGGGTTCAAGCGGATCATTTCCGCTGTTTGTGGTTTCAGTACCGTCTTTAATCTTCATAAAGATAAATCTAGGTTGATATTCAAGTTTTTGATCTAGTAAGATCGGGTTCAAGCCGATTGCCTTGAATATCACTTTTTTGTCTTCAGAATCACCTGATTCGAACCGTTGCTTAGCGAGTAATGCGAATTCAAATGAGTCTTTAGCAACCTCAGACCACTCATCACCATTCGTGTTGGCATCTGTAAGTTGCCTCGTGATTTGTTCCTTTTCCATCATGAGTTCACGCTTCCTGTCAGCAAATTCAGAATCAGACAAAAGGCTTCCATCATTCTCTGGGGAAATCTTCAGTGCAATAAGATTGTCGATCCGACGATTCACCCCGTCTAAAGCCGTCTGGAGAGCTTCAGAGCTTGTTTTATTGACCTCCTGATACTTGTCTTTGGTTTCATCAAGCGCTTCATATGCCCAGTCGATAAATTCTTTATCTTCGATTTCATATCTGGCTAGATCACTCGAAAACTGACCCTCTAATTTTGTAGTTGAGATATACGGCTGGCTGCACTTGATTTCACCCTTTTTGGTGCAGCTATAGTAGCCGAATATTTGCTCCGTACCGTTCTTGTATTTCTTCTTATGCTCCTGGGCGGTAATGCAGTAATGACATTCTCCGCACTTCATGATGCCGTTTAAAGCAAAATCATGCTTCTGTAATCTGGCTTTAGATCTACCGTCCAATATATCTTGTAATAAGTTGAATTCAGCATCAGTCAGCATGGCTTTATGCTGGCCTTGATAAAGTTTTCCATTATAGATAAATCGTCCGGTATAAAACGGATCTCGCAGTATTCGGTGCATCCAGCTTTTTACAATTGGTTTTCCTGATTTGGTGCTACGAATACCAAGAGTCTTCGCTTCCCGCATGAGCGCTTCCACACTGTAGTTACCGGTTAGCGCAAGATCAAATAGCTTTCTCATAAGTGGAAAATATACGGGATGTGGTGATATGTCTCGTAAGCCCTGTGGTTTCTCGTGGTTATTTCTATAACCTGGTCTGGCTTTCCCGGGGAATACACCTCGCTCAGCCTTTAATTTTAATGCTTCGGTGACATTGACGCTTTTATTGTCGTTTTCGAGTTTGGCCTGCGTACACAGTAGATTAAGCATGAACTTATCACTGGGGTTATTTCGAAACGATTGGTACGGGGTCACGACTTCAAGTAACTTTCCCTGATCCATAAGATAAATAATTCGTCCGGTATCTACCGTATTTCTGGATAAACGGGATGGATTTAGAAGTACGATCGTATTTACTTCACCGTCCTCAATCATCTGTACGAGTTTGCCAAATACTGGTCTGCCTGGTATTTTGGCTGTCCGTTGTTCCTGTAACGGCTCTCCGACAAGTTCAACGCCTCTTTGTTTGATAAGTGCCGTCAAGTTTGTTATTTGATCAGGAAGTGACTGAATTTGCCGTTCATCAGACTCACTGCTTTTTCTGCAATACATCATGTATCGCGGCGTCATGGGGAGCTGAGTATTATTGTGATTTTTATATTCTGTCAGGCGCATAAGCGCTCCTTTCTTCATGCGTATTACTCTTATTCAAGTTTTGCTGGCGCTTTTGTTTTGGCTTAATAAGCACTTCCATCATGTTAAGAAAATGCGTTGCCAGTTCGGTTGCTTCCTCATCCGATAGAGTGATGTCATATTTGTCTTTGTATAACCTCTTAAACTTATCTAGATACTCTTTACTAATCATGGCTGTACTCTTAAATATACTACAACTATAGTTACAGAATAGCAATTATAGTTATAGTTGTCAAGCATATTTCAAGGCTAAAATGCAACTATAGTTATAGATCAAAATTAGGCATAAATCATGTCCTATAACTTGATGAAATGAGAGTTCTTTGATAAACTACCGTCAAATTGCGAGTGATATACTACGATTATGAATATGCTTCCAGATGAAAAAAGCCAGAAAACGTTCGGCAAAAATCTGCGATCTGTCAGAGAAGATAAAAATCTCTCTCAAGAAGAGGTCGCAAAGTTGAGTAAGATTTCTACTACTCATTACGCGGGCATAGAGCGTGGAGAAGAAAATCCAACTTTTTCAGTAATAGAAAGTATTTGCAAAGCACTTAAAGTTCGATCTTCTGAAGTTTTGCCATTTTAAGCTTTTGCTCACAAGGGGAACTTCCTGTATACTCTCAACTAAATCCTGCCTATTAAGGTCGGATTATGGCAAATATTTCTTCCATACAAGTCACGTTCGTAAATTACTTAACTTCATTCCTTCAATCGATTCAGCCCGTTATATTTCCTTTGAAGATTGTTATCTTGGTATTATCATTCGTTTATATTCTGTATCAGTCTTGTCGGCTTTATTTTATTCTTAAGCAACTTAAAGAAAAAAGTATTCTCTTTGAACTTAAGCCATTAAAAAATACCGAGCAAGCTTCCTATTCAACTCAACAGTTATTCGCGATACTACACGGACTCGCAAAACAACGAACATTTATCCATCGTTTCTTTGATATCCAGAAATCGTACTCCTTTGAAATAGTCTCGACGAAAAATGGTGGAATAACCTACTACACGCGCATTGGGATTGATGAAGCAGATTTAGTAAAGAAAACCCTTCTCTCGTACTTGCCCGGAATCAGTGTAAAAGAAACAACTGATTATCTCGAGTTACTAACTAAGCAACACAAACGTATGTCTAGTTATAGACTTTCACGACACTTTGCATACCCACTTAAACACCAAGAGGATTTAGCCAGCCATGATCCCATTGCCTATCTAACTGGTAGTATGACGAAGTTAAGCGAAGATGATCTCACCGCATTTCAAGTTGTCTTATCACCACTTCAAAAATCTACTCTTCCAGATATCTCTCGCATCTCTCACCTTATATATTCAGGGAAAGATATCGTTTCAAACTTAGGAAATGATACAAGCTCAAATCCGCTTATAGTTGTACTGAAATTCCTTGTAAATTTCGCTCTTCGCATACTCATGCTTCCTTTTGGCTTGATGGTATTTATCACGACAGACGGTAGAGAGGGTCCGATACTACGACTTCCTACTGATATAGAACCATCAAAGACACCCAATCCGTATCAGATGGAACTCGAACAGATGGTGAAAAACAAACTTGATCAACAACTTTTCAAAGCGTCAGTACGATTAATGGTTGCAAGTAATAACTATAGCGAGCTCCGTAAGAGGGAGCGAGGATTTCAATCTGCACTATCCGCGTTAAATAATGCAGAATATCAGGCCATAATTCCGTCATTTCGGTTGCGCATCAAGGTATTTGATCAAATAACGAGCAAGCTATACGCACTCAGATTATTATTACCAATAAAGCCATTAATTCTTTCCGCTACAGAGGTGTCTGACCTCTATCACTTTCCCTATACGAGTACGACCAAGACTGAGGATTTACTCAAACAACATAGTAAAGAGCTCCCAGCTCCGTTGTCCCTGAAACAACAGCAAAAGTGCGATTTATATTTTGGACTCAATACATATGGTGGCACTGAAACAAAAATTGGATTAACAGAGGACGAACGTCGTCGCCATGTCTATATATTAGGAGCAACTGGTACGGGTAAATCAACCATGCTTTTGTCGATGATTAAACAAGATGTAGATCACAATAAAGGACTGAGTGTAATCGATCCTCACGGAGATCTAATTGAGCAGATAATATCTGTCATTCCTAAAGATCGGGTACAAGATGTAGTGTACTTTAATCCTGATGATATAAGTTATCCGATGGGTATCAATTTACTTGAGTTAACTTCAGGACTTGAGCCCGAAGACGCATTACGGGAAAAAGAGTTTATCGCTGAAAGTATTATCTCTGTATTTAACAAAATCTATACAGATAAATACTCGGGCCCGAGAATGGAATATATCCTTAGAAATACTATTCATACAGCTTTTACTATTCCTGATGCCACTCTATTTACCGTCTACAAACTACTAATTAATACCTCATTCAGAAAGTCGGTAGTAAGAAATCTTAAAGACGAAAATCTTCTGGACTTTTGGAAGTATGAATTTGCCAAAGCTGGTGATTATCAAAAAGTAAAGATGATTTCTCCAATTACCAACAAAATCGGGCGTTTCCTGTTCTCACCAACGGCTAAGCGAATACTTGAGCAAGGTAAATCAACAATCAACTTTGATTCCATCATGAATGAGGGGAAAATACTCCTTTGCAATCTTTCTAAGGGCAAGATCGGCGAAGATAACTCAGAAGTTTTTGGAGTACTACTGATGGCAAAAATCCAATTGGCTGCTTTAAAGCGTGCCAGAATGAAACAGGAAGATCGTAAAGACTTCTACTTGTATGTCGATGAGTTCCAAAACTTTGCCACCCCTGCATTTGCTCAAATTCTCTCAGAGGCACGCAAGTATAGACTTGGGGCGATTCTGGCTCACCAGACCACTTCCCAGATTGAAGACGTTTCACTGGTAAACATTACGCTTGCTAATACTGGTACGGTGATTTGTTTTAGAACTGCTAATCCAGAAGATGAACGAATGATCTTGCCGCAGTTCAGGCCATATATAGAACAAGGTGAAATTGCTAGCCTGCCATCCTATCACTTTTATATGCGTCTGGGTGCGCTTAATCCTGAGGAGCCATTTTCAGGGGTAACTGTTCCTGTCAAAATTGAATACAGTCAGAATCGAGTTGACGAGGTAATCGAGTCTTCACGAAAATTGTATGCCAAAAAGTTCTCTCAGTCCATTGAAACATCGGTAAAATCACAAGAAAAACAGTCTTCTAATAGAGTATATTCGGCGGTTCCGTAATTAGCCTACCGGTAGGCTAATTCTAATTTTAGTTTAGACCGATAGATAGGCATATTCTTTTTTACCTTTTACCTCTTATTCCTTATATATAAGGGAGTGGAAGTGATACAATCACTTCAAGCTACCCAAACTACAACTATGGACAGTCATAAACTAACAGACACTCAAGCATCAATTCTTCGCTATCTTTATCAATTCCGGTTTCTTACTAGTATTCAACTATCTAAAATTCTCAATCAAACAATCCGCTATACCAACTATCACCTCAAAGTACTCTCTGAAAAAAACTTCATTGCCAAACACTACTACCGGACACTCGGTCTAGCAAATCAACCAGCTGTTTATTATTTAGCTTCCGGTAGTATCAAAGCTCTTCAAGATCAAAAAGATATAGACTTTCGTGCACTTAAACGTATCTATCGAGAGAAAAACCGCTCACAACAATTTATAGCTCACGCGTCATTTTTAGCTGAGTATTTTCTTTTTATTCGAGCAGATTCCAATAATTCCGAACAGACCCTTCATTTCTTTACAAAAACAGATTTACTTGCTCATCCGTATTTTATCCATCCATTGCCAGATGCCTATTTTGCTCGAGTAGACAAAAAGGGTATGACAAAGCGCTATATGGTGGAAGTCGTGGAAGATAGTTCACCTCGGTTTGCCCTACGCAAACGAATCGAACAATATTGTGACTATATTGACGATGGAAAATTCACCGAAGCAACCGGCCATGACTTTCCTGCCTTGTTATTTATTTGTCCTGGATACGCTAGTCTCATTTATCTAAAAAAACATATTGCCCGCATCTACGAAGAAACATCTCTTGATCAAATAGATATCTACATCGCCACAAAAGAAGGGGCATTCTCTGGTTCTTGGGAACAAATCCAAGCCATCGAAGAATAGCCCCCTCATGATTACTCTTGATCGTTACGGCCTAAAAACCTGTTTAACTCTTTTTGACCTTCTTCCGTTTGTCGAAATTCATAAAAAAGTTTCGCTCCCTTATCGGATATAAACGGCACAAATTCCGGTAAGTCATCAAGCGGCACTTTACGAAATTCTTGAAGCCTCAGATCTACTGTGTAACCTTTAAAAACCGGTAGTATTCTGATCATTTTTTCCTTTCTTAATCCTGCCCGCGGGTTTTATTCCGCGGGCAGGAAAATTGTTATAACTTGGCACTTGGTACAACATGGCTAATCGGTTTCTCTTCAAAGCTCAAATCACGCTCGATACCTAATCCAAACTTACCTTGATAGCTTTCGAGCTCGTCGAGTGAAAAAGATCCCCATTCATCATTCCAATCACCAAATACAGAGACGTAACCGAAAAAAATTCTGCCTGTTGGGTCATACTCTGTGGCGTACCATGTGCCCGCGCCCGTTGGATTGAAAAATTTTGCCACGACTATCGGGTCAGCAGTCTCTTCCTGTCTGCCTACTTTGGCGAATCTCTCTAGTAGTCCTTTTGTTAGTAGTTTCATATGTCTCACCACCTTTCTTTTTGGGGCTTCCTGATAATTAATTTTTTGGAAGCATGCCCATGCTTCCAATACCAGGGGAACCCTCCAGCGGGGTGAACTTTGCAAGGGCAAGCGAAGCGCAGTTTATTGGAGGCGAAGCCGGAAACCCTTGCAAAGAGAGGGGCAAGGCCCCTTCTTATATTGGTAAAAACAAGGCATTGTGTACTGATACACAGTAAGTGATAAAATCAAGACATATGATCCAGAAATTGCAAAATAAGATAGAAGCGACCGACACTAGCATTAATGCATTATTAAAAGACCAGAAATTTACGATCGATTATTTTCAGCGGGAGTATAGGTGGCAAGAAAAGCATATTAGATTATTGATTGAAGATTTAGCAAGTACTTTTTTGAAATCTTACGACAGCAACCATAAAAGATCAGAAGTTTCAAATTATCAAAATTATTATCTTGGACCAATTGTTTTTAGCGTCAACGAAGGCAAGAAATCAATTATAGATGGTCAACAAAGAATTACTTCCATTACATTACTTTTAATATATTTAAATCACTTACAAAAAAATTATTCAGAAGGTAATCGAGTCCCGATTAACGAATTGATATTCTCAGCAAAATATGGAGAAAAATCCTTTAATATTGACGAGGAAAGTCGAAAGCATTCTCTTAAAGCACTATTTGAAATTGGCGAATACACACCCCTTGAAGATGATGACGAAACCGTAAAAAATATTACTGCCCGGTATAACGATATAACTCAGCTTTTTCCAGATGAATTATGTAAGGAAGAAACCCTTCCTTTCTTTATTGATTGGCTCATCGAAAATGTAGTTATTGTAGCGATAACGGCCTATTCAGATGAAAATGCATACACAATATTTGAAACTATGAATGATAGAGGCCTTAATCTGACTTCTACAGAAATGCTTAAAGGATATATATTATCCAGAATTACCGAGAAATCGCAACGTAATGAAATAAATGATATTTGGAAGACAAATATTCAGAAATTACACGAATACGATGAGAATACAGATCAGACGTTCTTTCAAGCCTGGTTTAGAAGTAAATATGCTGTTTCTATAAGACCTGGGAAAGTTGGATCTGAAGATCAGGACTTTGAACTAATTGGATCTAGATTCCATAATTGGTTTAAGGACAATCATAAAGAAAAATTTAACCTTAAAAGCTCAAACGATTTCTACCAGTACTTTAAAACCGAATTTCCCTTTTTTGTGAATCTGTATACAAAAATATTAGATGCACAGAATAAATTCGACTCCTCTCTAGAAAATGTGAATTTTATCAAGCACTGGGGCATTGCAGAATCACTACAAAATGCTTTGCTATTTGCACCTGTAATGAATTCTGATTCAACTGAATTGATTGATAAAAAACTAAACTTTGTTGCTCAATTTATCGAATCTTATACAGTTAGGCGAGCAATTAATTATCGTAAATTCAGCCAGGCATCTATTAAATACACAATGTTTAATTTAATTAAGTTAATAAGAAATAATGACCTAGAAAATCTGACAATAAACCTTAAAGAAGAATCTAAAAACATTCCTGAAACTTGGGATGCTATTTCGAATTTCCGAATACATGGGATGAATGGTGTATTTGTGAAGCATTTGTTGTGTCGAATGACAAGTTATTTAGATAAAATAATAGGAAAAGATTCGACATATGCAACCTATCACAACCCAATCGGTAAGCAATTCGAAATTGAACATATTTGGGCAAATAAATTTGAATACCATCGTGACGAGTTTGAACAAGAAAATGAGTTTTCTGAATGGAGAAATTCAATAGGGGGTTTGATATTACTCCCACAGGGAACAAACCAATCATTTAGCAGCGACAAATATGAAGATAAAATTGAGCATTATTTAAAGGAAAATACTTATGCACAATCGTTGAATCCAGCATTTTATGAAAAAAATCCAAATTTCTTGAATTCTCCAATTATTCAGCAGTTAGAATTTACACCTCACCCGGAATTCAAAAAGAAAGACATGATCGATCGTCAGAATCTAGTGAGAAGAATTTGTGAAAATATTTGGTCTGAGAATAATTTTCAAATAATCAATTAATAATTTGATAAAAGTCTTATAATCTCTATTAATGAGTAGGCTTGTAATTATGGATAAACTTAAAAACATCGTTTTACTGTTTGAAACAGTATTATTAGTTTTTTTGCTTATAAATAAGTCATCGAGTAGCACTAATAAAAACTCAGCTCCAGTTAATATTCCCACCGAAAAAACCGCACAAAAATCAACTGGTGATGAATTAGAATTTCCTCCGTTAAATTTACCAGTAGAGTATTTTGATAAATCTGCACTTAATATTGGTGCAGGGGCATATAGTACCCTGCATGATAACGACCAGTTTTACCGGTCCTATCCATCAGAAAAAATTTCACTTAGTAATAGTAATTACTCGGTCACGCCTAAAGACCTACCTCTTATAAAAACTGATAAACAAATTCATACAGAAAATCCTGAGGCTGATTTTATGGGTGAAGCAAAACAACAATCAATTAAGAAATATGGTGATTTAGCTCGACGTTACGTGGGTGATCCAGCAGAAGGCTGGTTAGTTGATGATGTTGTATATTCTGACCTTGATCAAGATGGGGTTAAGGAACAAATAGTTTCATTGTCAAAAATGGGCGCGAATGTCATCGGCGGTAAAACTATAGTTATCAAAAATAACAAGGAAATATTTTCGACGAGTGAAACGACCTTTTCTACACTTAAACCAGCAGAATATGGTAATGGTTTCTACCTAGTTTGGGATGACAACTTTAAACAACGAGATGGCTATGTAATAACTCGATTTATTGTAGAAAACAATACTTTTAAACCAGTTTACGAACAGAAAGTTAGATATATAAGAGTGGTCGAACCGAAGAATTAAATTCTTTCAAAAATCTTAATGTTTTCTCCGTCAATTATCCTTTGGACGTTCTTGAGTATCTCTTTGTATTGACCGATCGTAATAAAGTCATCGGCTGGTTTATCAGTATTACTGCCAAGCATCAAGTCTCCGCATTTGTCAGTGTCCTTGGCCACCTTTAACGCCTCATCAATCGTTATGGATTCCCCTGATAAGCGACATATTTCCTTGGCGTTTAAATCGTTAAGCTCAGCTTTTAGCTTTTCAAAATCTTTTCTGTGTTTATTGTTAATCAAGACGTATTTTTGCTGTGCTCTGTCATATCGAGTGTATTCAGCAAGGGGTAGAGCGCTTCCGTTACTTGAGCTGTATAAATGTACTGATCCGAATAAATGTACCCATCCCGAATTAACAACTTTTCCAATTACAGGATCAACGGTTACGAAATAACCATCGGATATACTTCCATGATCTGGTCTTTGTCTTGATAAATAGAGAAGTTTGATTTCAGAATTTTCAACATCTGTTATTTCTTGCACATGAATTCTTGTGAATTGACCTGCGGGTAGGAAAAGATCTGGATACTCCTTTGGAGTGAGTTCTACTTGAAGTGGGTTTGGTGAATCCCATCCTTCATTTATCATCACTTGATCGGCTTTGATAACTACTTCATTTTTACCGAATGAGGCCAACACTTCGTTTTGTGCTTTTGTTAGAGTACTTGGATTATTTATTGCGACTTTGTTTTCATTTTTTAAAGCTAACTTTGGAACATACCCTCGTAATATAAATCCCAAGAGTATGCCTCCAAAAAGTAGCGCGATTGTTGTTAATCCTTGTTTCATAGTTACTCTTGAGTATTTTCCAGCTTTTCAATTAACTTTTCAAGCTCTTGCAGTAGTGGATGATCCCACTGTTCTTTAGCCATTTTCAAAACTTCCTTTTCAAACCAAACCTTTTTGTCTTTGCCTCGGTTAAACTTTTGCCAGAGCTTCGGTCCCTCTACCTCATATTGCTCGAAAAATGAGTACAGGTTTGCAATTTTATCGGCAATACTCACCATAATTGCTTTTTCTCCGCCTGCCCGCACACTCTCCACATACTTTGATTTCTTCTTCTCCCAATCTGTCTTATCTGATAGTTCCTCATCATTGGACACAGATTTGACGATCCGCAGCACTTCCTTCCCGCAGGCATCTTCTACTTCATGTTCTTGGCATTTGGTATCTTCAAGTAAGTCGTGACAATATCCAGCTGCAACAACTTCACTCGGGAAGTTGTTTTTCCAGAGCATATGGGCAACTTCAAGGGGATGTTCGACGTATGGATGACCGTCACCTTTGCGTTTTTGCCCAAAATGATATTTCTTGATTAGAAACAGTGAATTGTATATTTCCTGAGATTGTAAGACGGAGCTCACCCGAAGCAACTCTTTTCCGCCTGCCATAATGGCAAATTCATATGCACCATCTTCGGCAGTCTCAAGCCACTGTTTGTACGATTTCATGGTGGGGTTCGTCTCAAAAAACCCGACAACTGCATGCCCAAACATGGATTCTAAATCATCACCCTGTTCTAGTACCGTGTATTTTTCATCATCGAAGATATCAGCGAGGGGGTAGGTATCAAGCAGATCAATTTTTACCAGTGTATACATAATCATCCTATTGGACTAACTTATCGGCTATAATCGCATTATATGCTAACCAAGTCAGATTTTCTCCTGTTCCTTGAGGCACCCATGCACTTGTGGGCAAAAACTCACGGCAAGTTACAAATTACCGCCCCCTCAACCTACGATCAACACTTGATGAAGCAGGGGTATGATGTCGAAAAAGTGGCTCACGAGTATCTCGAACGATTTGTCCTCGCCACATACAAACATGCAGAGTTGTTATGGCAACAAACGTATATATCGGGGAAATACCAAACCCGCGCTGACGGCATTATTCACGACCTAGATACTGACAACTATCACATCTACGAAATCAAAAGCTCAACCTCAGAGAAAAAAGATCATTTACCGGATGCAACTTTTCAGTCCATCGTCATTGGAGACACACTCACCATTGGATCGGTTCACCTAGTTCTTCTAAACGATGAATACGTACGCGGTGATTCCCTCGATATTGAAAAGCTATTTAAAATGCCAGATGTAACCCAGGATGTTTCTGAAATGACACCAATCGTTTTAGCACAAATGAGAGAAGCCTTAGCTGTATGTAAAGCAGATACTCAGGTAGGTGTACTCAACTGCCTCAATCCCAAATGTTGCCCATGCCTTGATCTGTGTCACAAGGATCTACCGACATACTCAATCTATAATATTCCAAACCTGACCCCAAAAAAGCGTAGAGAACTTGAAGAGGCAAACACTATCGCTATTGATGATATTGATATTAACTTCAGCTTTACCCCAAAGCAACAGAAGATTGTAGATGTGATGCAAAGCAAGACACCATTTCTTGATAAATCAACGGTCAGAAGCCTACTACACGGTCTTACATACCCACTCTACTTCTTAGACTACGAAACCTATGACGAAGCCATGCCACTCTACAAAGGCCATAAACCATATCAGAAGATGGTATTTCAGTATTCACTGCATATAGTGAGTGGAAATGGTGGAGAGATTCAACACGAAGAATATGTAGCAACCGAGACAGGTGATCCCGCCTATGATCTTGTACGCCATCTACGAAGCCGAATAAGTGATACAGGATCAGTTATTGTATGGAATAAAGCTTTTGAGGGAGGGAGAAATAAAGAAATATCAGAGCAATTCCCTGAACACAAAGATTTTCTCCTTGATATCAATAACCGCATGTTTGATTTGATGGAGATCGTGTCAAAGGGTTACTACGTGCATCCAGACTTTCGCGGTAGCTGGTCAATTAAAAACGTGTTACCCGTTATGGTGCCGGAGCTAAGCTATAAAGATCTCTCAATAAACAAGGGTGATATGGCTATGATTGCGTGGTGGGAGATGGTCAATAATACAGATCAAGACAAAAAGAAGGAAACATCAGGCGCACTACTTAAATATTGTGGTCTAGATACGCTAGCAATGGTGAAGATTTGGGAAAAGTTGTGTGAGCTTACTATCTAGAACTTAATTCTTTAAAGCTCATGTTTGGCGATACCAAGGTGTGAGCTAAAATTACGTACTTCCATGGTTTTCCACGATTCGCTTCATTAAACTTCGTGGCTGCTTCACAATATTTTTTTCCTGCCTCAGCTTTCTCTTGCACCTCAGCGTCATCGATATCTCGTTCTGCTTTGATTTCAATGAGATAAATAGTATCCTTTGTTTCGACAACAAAGTCTGGCTCATATCGTCTTGAGTTTCGCTTCCAGTACATTTGGAATTGAGAAGTGGCCGGTCTGAGCCATCGAGTGACTTCTTTATCGTCTTCAAGAATAGTAGCAAAGTCTTTCTCAGCCTTAGAATCGAATTTGTACAGATTATGGCAAGCCTTTTTAAACCCTCCGAAGACTTTTGTTGAGATCATATTTGTAGGGGTAATCGTTTCAGTAAAGTGATGAATTTTATCGACACTATACTTTGAAAAATTATGTGACTCAATACGAGTGAATGGATATACAACTGGTTCTTCATATGCACCAGTTTCCAAGAAGAAATGTTGCTGTAGTTGGGCGTAAATGAACTGGCCAATCTCTCGTTTGTGGTAAAGCACAATATTTTTCAAATCTTCCTCGTTGCGATCCTTGCCGAGTTTGGCCAACGCTTGATCTACAATTTTATGTAGCAATGTAGACTCGCGATCATAATCAACTTCTGGGAAGTTAACCAACTCGTTCATAATAATGTTGCCTGGAATGTCCCGCTCAACACCGCTTTCAGTGTTTTGTAATACCTCGCTTAAATTAGTGCGCAGAGTACGGCGAACAATTTCCTCAGAAACAGGCTGGTAGTTAAGACCGGAAACATCTAAATCAAAATCGTGGAACCCAGATCTAGTTTCATTACTCTGTTGGACGAGAATACGAGGAATTGGGATAGTCTTAGAAATTAGCTCTTCGACAACGGCCTCATATTCTTTCTCAGCAGCAGCTACAATTTGATCCTTAAATAAGTTTTGTTGGGGGGTGTTCTCAATCTGTTCCACCATTTTTCTAATGGCTATCTTTTGAACATCGCTATTTTTTAGTTCATCGATATTTTTAATTTGACTTCCTAGGGAACTAACCGCGTCAACAATCATTTGTTGTGCGTCAAGTTTCACTTCGGCGGTTTTGCGTTCGTCCTCATTCTGTAATTGTGCTATTTGCGCTCGTTGTTCGTTAAACGAAGATTGTAAAGTCGAAGAAGAAGTGATTACTTCCTGGTCAGCGGGCAATGCGTCTGGGTCTATCTCTACGATATTCTCTTTACGAATTATCGAGTTTGGATCGTTTGCTGCATCCACGATAGATTGGAAGCGGTCGTGCGCAATGATCGTTAACTTGTCTACTTTTTCAACACCAGTTCGAGCTCCATAAGGTAATCGCAATCCTCGACCGATAGTTTGTTCGGTAAGAATTTGAGAATTAGCTGCCCTAAGCGGAATAATTGTATAGAGGTTCGTAACATCCCAGCCCTCCTTGAGCATGTTAACATGAATGACAATTTCTACAGTGTTGTCTTCTTTTTCCAGGGCTAGTAGCTTTTGAACATTTTCTTCCTTTTCTTCGCCACGCTGATTCGAGTGGATTTCAATGACTTTCCCTCGATATCTGCCCTCAAAGAATTGATCTGACTCGATCAATTCATGGATTTCTTTCGCATGGTCGGTGTCTTTGGCAACGACGAGCACAAACGGGCGTACTAACCGATTACCGGTATCGCGCGAATAGATTTCCAACGCTACTTTGGTATCCTCATGTATTCGAACGCCATCTTCTAATTTAATGAGATCAAGCTCTTTCGGATCATTCCTATACTGATCTGGGTTGAAGTTGCGTCGGGTGGCAATGGCAGGCTCTTTTACAAATCCATCCTGTAAAGCCTTTGCCAGTGGATAGTCGTACACGACGTTTTTAAACGTAACTCCTCGAGAGTCGATCGGAGTTGCTGTCAACTCTAGGCCCAATATTGGCTTTAATTCGTTAATAGCTTTAAGGCCTGAATCAGCACGATAGTGATGTGACTCATCCATTAGAAGCACAAGATCAGGAAGACCAGCGAGGTAGTTGAAGTACGATTCGCCTAGATATTCAGAGAGTCTTTTAATTCTCGGTTCACGTCCACCACGCACCTCAGAGTTAATTTTTGAAATGTTAAAGATATTGATACGGACAGTTTCGCCAAGCATTTGCTGAGCATTGGCGTATGTATCACCCGTTACAATGCGGGGACCAAAAACCGCAAACTCAGAAATACCCTTGAAGACATATTTGGAGCTTTGAGGATTCGACAGATCATCTATTAGCTTGTTGTAAATCGTTAGATTAGGAGCAAGTACAAAGAAGTTTTGGATACCTTTCGCTGAGTAAAGATAAGCGATAAATGCACCCATGAGGCGGGTTTTACCCACGCCAGTTGCCAGTGAAAAGCAGAGTGAGGGAAACTCACGCTCAAAGTCGGAACAGGTCGGATATAGCGCCCGCACCTTCTCAAGCTCGGAAGCAACATCGACGTCATTATTCAAACTCAATGTGTCAGTGAGTTTTTGTAATATCTCCAAGCTCTCCGCTTGTGGCTTGCGAAGGCTCAGACGATTCTTTATTGTTTGCGCTTTACTGTTCATTGTTTGTCTCGTTTGATTCTTCAGCTTCCTCAACTGTTGCTTTAACGATATTTAAATCATAATTATCTTTGCCAAATTCACATTTTCCCAAAATCATTTGTGGTATTTTTTTGATGGTTATGTTGGGATAGTGACTCTCGCTACCAGGGGCAAAGGACTTGGCACAAATCAGTAAGCTCTCGTTTTCTGTCATCTGAGCATGGATTGAATCTAGCTGTTCTTTGGTGACAAATCCGGTTGTAACAAAAATATAATCCATCTCAGTTGATTTCCCTTGTTTCCAGTAGATCGCTTCGTCAGGAGAATACTTGAATCCCTCATGCTTGCACATTGCAGCAGCCAGCATATTGGCGTTGTATTGTTCGTCAATCACAAAATTTCCAAAAGTATCTTTGCGGAGTAAGGAGGGAGCAAGGTTATAGAACTTAAACCCACCTCCACCATGCCAATCAAGAGTATCAGATAGTGGTAGTCCATCATTTCCATCAACAACCTTTTTAAGACGTGGTAAGCAATGCGTGTTCGCTTGTTCGCCAAATTCGACGCCAATATATTTTCTGCCCATTTTGTGAGCAACGGCTATTGTTGTACCAGAACCTAGAAAACTATCTAAAACTAAATCACCAGATTTGCTAGCCAGTTCAAATACTCTTTTAATCAATCGCTCAGGTTTTGGGGTATCAAAAGGGTCATCATTGAATAGAATTTTCATTTCTTTTTTAGCCTCTTGATTATCACCAACTTCATTTCTAAACCAAATTGTTTTAGAAACCGTTCCTTCCTGAACTTCAGTTAAGAACTTTTTAAGAGAGGGCACGTTATTTCCAGTTTTTCCAAACCATATCCGGTTGTCAGCCACTAATTCTTCGAATCTCTTTTTAGAAGTGACCCAACATCGACTTTCGGGTGGATTTACTACTCTTCCTGAGGGTAATGTGATCGGATAATCTCCGATCTCTGAATAAGTTTTAACTGAGAAATCAGTTGCCTTCCAAAGACCTCTTGGGTCGTTATCAGGATTTTTATATCTCTTATCCATTGCTTCGGTTCGAGGCATAAGATAAGGACGCCAAATATTTTTATTGCTCGCGTAAACAAGAATATGATCATGACTATCTGAGAGCCATTTTGCGTCGTTTTGTGGTGAATATTTCTTTTCCCAGATCACGTTTGCTACGAAATTAGATCTTCCAAAAACCTCATCACACAATACTTTTAAATAATGACTTTCATCATCATCGATGGAAATCCATATGCTACCTTCAGCGGGATGAAGTAGAGTCTTTAATAGCTCTAATCTAGGTTTGATCAGGCTTAACCACGTTGAATGCTCAAGATTATCATCATAGTGGGTAAATGCACTTCCAGTATTATAAGGAGGATCGATGTATATGCACTTAATCAGACCAGCAAAATCTTGTTCTAATGCTTTTAAGGCTAAAAGGTTATCGCCATAAATCAGCATGTTTTGGGAATTTGCGTCACCGTATGACTTATTTGGGTCTTCGATAAGGATTCGCGGCTCAAGTTTTATATCTTGCTCTTTTCCAATCCAAGTCAGCTCTAATTTTTGTTTCTTATCAGTCATAGTCTTATATTATCTTCCAATTTATCGTAAACAATGGCTCAATTTTGGCCTGTTGAGCCAGTCTTGCCTCAACAGACTCGAGTAATCTCTCCTTTTTCAATTCTACATCATCTTGTGTCTCAAATAACCGACGTCTCATCTCGTTTCGCTTTTTTTCCCAATCTTTAATATCGCGTTGCGCTTTGAGCTTTTCGTCCAAATTAATGATCTTTTTGGCATTTGTCTTGGCGGTTTTAATATCGATATCTAGCTTACGGAGATCGATTTCCAAACCCTTTTTTACGTCTTCTGCCCAATTATCCAGCTTATCTACCTCGTGATCAAAGAAGCTTCCGTTTCGCTCGGCTATCTGGGTAGAGATTATCTTTATGTATTTTTCCTCAAGTTCGTCTAATTTTGTCTTGAGATCGTTGGTAATACTCTTTGGTGTAATTGAGGTAGCAGATAATTGGAAGATCTTTTTTATTATTTCCGGTTCGACAACATCACCGGTATCAGTTATAGCCGATAAGACAATATTGTCTTCCGCCTCGAAGGATTCGACAGTAAAATTGGAGATCTTGAGAGTTCCAGATGCACCTACATATGGTTGTAGTACGGAGATGATGGTTTGGTTATTTGAATAATCAAAGACAATTTCTGATTCCTCTGATGGCTTTGACTTGATGTCAGACAGAATAAGTTGAGCCAGGGAATGTCCTGGGCGATAGACGTGAGCGTCTTCAATATTTTTGCCTATTTTATATGGACCGGCATCAATCTCTGCATCGGGGAACGGATTATTCTTTAGGACAAATGAATATTCATGCTCAGAAAATTCAGCATTGTCACCAAGATAGTATCGGGTTGTATCCCACAACCAGCGATTATAGGTATCCAAGTACATTGTGCTTTCCCGGAGGTTAAGTTTCAGTTTTTCATGAACCTCTGCGTCAAAATTCTCAAGTAGCGTTTGGCGTGTTTCAGATAAGTTATTTTGGATACTCTCATCCATTTCCTCTTGGAGGCTGTCAAAGGCTGAGTTAATTTCATCTGTCGTTCTACAGTCTTGATAGATCGTAGCAATCCGCTTTTCAAAATCTACGCCTGACTCAATACTTCCCAAAACCTCATCGCTCGCTCCAAAGACACCCTTGAATAGTTTGAACTTTTGATCGAGAAGATCATACACTCGGCTATCCGCAGCGTTTTTACGATTCACAAAGTTAATGACGACAACGTCGTGCTTTTGACCATAACGATGACATCTACCAATCCGTTGCTCAATTCGTTGTGGATTCCAGGGTAAGTCGTAATTTATGACAAGTGAACAAAACTGCAGATTTACACCCTCCGCGGCTGCCTCTGTCGCAATCATAATCTCGGCTTCATCATGAAAGTATTCAATGAGAGCTGCGCGCATATCCGCAGTCTTGGAACCGGTAATTTTATCGGTATCCTTGTTCATCTCTAGCCAATTTACATAAATTTCCTTTGACTTGGGATCATTGTTTGATCCATTGAACAACACAATCTTTCCTTTATAGCCATTTTCAGGAAGGAGTGTTTCAGAGAGATATTTTTGAGTAATCGTTGATTCAGTAAATATGATTGCTTTTTGTTTCGCCCCAAGTTCACTGGTCATCTCAAAACCCTTTTTCAAGGCAATAAGGAGAGCGTCTCCCTTGGAGTTAGTAAAAATTGCTTTTGCTAAGTCTCTAAATTTTTCCAAGTCTTTCTTTTCCTGCACCATGAGTGGAATATCGTCTTTTGTGTATGCCTTTGATTTTTTGACTACTTCATCGTCTTCGCCACCTTCCTCGTCATCGATCCATTCCTCAGATATCTCCTCAAATCCTTCAAAATTTTGAGCAAGATCGGTGGTATCAAACTCAGGGGGCGTCGTTTCTAACTTCTTTTTGGTTTCTTCGATAACCAAGCCAAGCTTAATGACAAGGTTATTCAAGGTGCTAGCGATTGCAAAGGAGGATGAAGCCAAAAGTTTGCGAAGGATCAGCGTCATCAGTTGGCGTTGACTCGAAGGCAATGCGTAGAGTACGGGACGCTGTAAGTATTCAGACATCCCATCATACAATTCAATTTCCTGTTTAGTCGGAATATAGTCTTGGGTGATTGGCTTCCGTTCTGTATATTTAATGTATTCAAGCACTTGCCTTCGAAGTGTGCGAATACAAACGGGCTTTAAACGATTACGTAAATCTGTAAATAAAAGTTGTTTTGGGTCAATGATTTCATCTTCATCTGGCATTCTCATTTCCCGTGTCACAACACCCTTGCCAACTCCTGATTCAGTAGACCAACGTATATCTTTGATATGACTTGTTAGTTCTTGTTCTCTAGGAGCATGAGAATAATTTGCCTTAAAACTCTTTAGATCACCAAAAACATGATCGTCGATGATGCTCACGAGTCCATATAGCTCTAATAAGGAATTTTGTAAGGGAGTCGCGGTCAACAATATTTTTGGTACTTCAGACAATGAACTTTTTATTTCTCGAGCTATTTTATTGCTGGTCTTATAAACATTTCTCAGGCGGTGTGCCTCATCAATAACTGCCAGATCCCATTTTGTTTGTTTAACATATGAAGCTTTGCTTCTGGCAAAATGATATGAACAAATAACAATCTTGTCTTCTTGATTAAATGGATTTAAATTTCCGTCTTTTATGGTTTGGTTAAATGATTTTGCCTCTAATATGACTGAGGGGAGGAAGAACTTCTCTTGTAATTCCATGTTCCATTGTTTGCGAAGCGCCGCGGGTACTATCAATAGAATTTTCCGTTTTCTCTCTGCCCATTTTTGAGACAATACAAGGCCGGCCTCGATTGTTTTTCCAAGTCCAACTTCATCAGCAAGTATCGCACCCATCGATAAGGGTGACTTAAACGCAAATAGCGCTGCCTCAATTTGATGAGGGTTTAGATCTACCTGGGCGTTGGAGAGCGTTGATGATAATTTTTCAAGACTATCAGATGAACATCGTTTAGTTAATTCATATGCAAAATATTTAGCGTGATATGGAGTTATTTTTTGCATAGAATGATCTGATTTTATCACTTATTATCTTGAATCGTACTCAACTAAATTAAACATTAGGTATTTTAATCGTTACAACGCGCTAACCCATTGACTTTGCCTCTGGACTGTATCATAATCCCCTCAAGTTAGAGAAGAGCTGCCCCTCCGATAGGGGCTTTTTTGTAGCCAAGACCTGCCATCTATTAACAAATTCATTATTTGTAAGGAGGTAGGTTATGAACAAAAAATTAATCACATTATCTTCACTCGCTCTAACTGCATTAGTCTTTGCCTCTCCCGCATATGCAGCATCCGGTGATGTTGCCAATATCGAAACATTCATCAAAAGTGTGATTCTTATCCTCGTAAAGATTGCTGGTCTGGTATCTGCTGGATTCTTTGTTTGGGGCGGATTTGGCTATATCACTAGCTCTGGAAACCCAGAGATGCTCGATCGATCCAAGAAAACAATTTTATATTCAGCAATCGGACTAGCTGTCGTTCTCGGTGCATTTGTCCTGACTAATATCGTCTCTGACTTGGCTACCGGTGCATTTGGTGCCACGCAGTAAATATAAAGTATGCACAACACAATACTGTATGCGAAAACTGATGCTCTTGGCCAGTGTCATCCTAACGTCGTTACTTTTTCCTCATCAAGTCTTGGCCGCGTCAACAGTTTCTGAGATCAGCACTTATACCTCCGAAACGCTTTCAATTATTACGCTAATTGCCTCAATATCCGCGGTTTTATTTCTCCTTCGGGGTGGGTATCTCTATATCACTTCAACGGGAAAGCCTGAAGCACTCGAGGAAGCAAAAAAAACTATCCGTAATGCACTGCTTGGGTTAGTGCTCGTCATTGCAGCCAATGGAATAGTTTCACTATTACAGGGCGCACTTGTCGGCAATGGGGACGCAAGCACAATAACAAACTTACCGCTTACACAAATTGAGAGTGTCAAACCAAACGAGGGACTGACCCAAGTGCTCATTGATGCCGTCAACGGGTTTATTCAAAACATAGTCGAAAGCTCTACCAAACCTGTTGTAGATGGCATCATGACACTCCTCACAACAACACCTGAACTACTGACAAACGCTACTATCGTAAAGTTCTGGCTTATTATGCTAGGCATAACAGACACACTCTTTGTGTTGGTTGTCGCACTCCTTGGGCTTCAATTCATGAGTGCTTCCACCTTTGGGTTTGAAGAAATTGAGTTTAAACATCTATTGCCTCGAATAGGACTTGCATTTCTTGGTACAAACGTTTCACTGTTTCTGGCTGACTATGCAGTTAAAACCTGCAACGCACTGGTATCTGGTGTTATTTCTGCAACTGGAGGACTGAATCATGCGTGGGTGACAAATGCGATTACACTTCAAAACATTACAACCGGTACAGCACCACTGATCACCTTGATATTTCTGCTCCTATTTCTGATTGTGGCAATCGTACTTCTGCTAATGTATATCAGTCGTCTAATCGTCATCGCGCTTGGTGCTGTACTCTCACCGTTTATCTTCTTACTTTGGACACTTCCCAAAACCGCCGACTTTGCAGAGATGGCGATCAAAAGTTACCTTGTCTCCGTATTTATGATTTTTATCCATGTGGTAACTATTCAACTGGCTGGTTCATTTTTAGCCCTACCGGAACAAACGAATAACTCACTGATCTCAATTGCCGTAGCAATTGGATTACTCCTCACATTACTTAAGATTCCAAGTTTCCTGATGCAACTGATTCTATTCTCCCGAAGTGTGGGGACGGTCAAACACATGGGAAGCCAGATTATTAATGTGATGAGCACCGATACCACACACAAAGGCACGGTTGGCGCTAAAACACCGAGAAAGAACCTAGAGATATGAGAACAACAATAATTCCAGCACAAATAACGACCGTAGAAGACAAGATTGCAGGATCATTGAACTTTGCTCAAATACTCCTTCTAATGACACCTATCCTCTGGGGAACACTAGTATATGCGGTCTTTTCGCCTGCAAAGAAATTAGCGCCTTACAAATTCAGCTTAGTCCTGATTGTGAGCGCACTTTCCCTCGTTCTAGCTCTACGGGTTAAAGACAAAATTATTGCCGATTGGATCGGGGTACTCCTGCGATATAAGTTGCGTCCAAAGTTCTATGTCTTCAACAAAAATGATTTGACCGAACGAACACTCGATTTACCATGTGAACCCGCGTCACAACATAAAAAAGTGACAGTTAAAGCAGTGACAAAAGAAGCAAAGGAATTATCGGTAAAAGAACTAATTAAGCTTGAGCAAGCTATGGCTTCAAAGAACCTAGCGGTGTCATTTCGCTACGGAAGAAAGGGTACGCTATGACACTCTTTGCCAAAAGCCACTCATCACGTCAGCAAATCCAGATCAAAAAGATTACGGACAATATTTTAGTATTACCGAACCAGGAGTACCGACTCATTCTGGAAACCTCTTCGGTGAACTTCGAACTTAAAAGTGAGGAGGAACAGGACGTCATGATCGACAGTTTTCAAAACTTCCTCAATGCCTTACCATGCCAGATTCAAATACTTGTGAGAGTTCGAGAAATCGATATCGATAAGTATGCCGATGACGTTGCCCGATCAAAAGACAAGGAAAAAGATCCAATCTATCGCAAGCAAATCGAGGGCTATAGTGCCTTCGTCAAAAAACTAGTAACGGGTAATAGCATTCTCTCGCGTCGCTTCTATATTGTCCTGCCATATCACCACCCAGACAGACACGAGGACTGGAAAGTTATTAAGGAACACCTCCATCTCAATCGGGATATTGTAATCAAGGGTCTTGAGCGGATGCAGATGAGGGCAAAAACGCTTACGAGTATTGAAATCATTAATCTTTTTTACAGTTTCTATAATCCAGAATCGGTCAAAACCCAGGCAATCACGAAAGAAACATTATCTGCGCTATTTAAACACAATTATGTTTAACCTAACCAAAATTAAACCTATTAGAGACTGGCAAAAACGTCAAAAGAAGGTGCGTTTGGCTCATCAGGCTATCAACGTCACCTTTGGTGAACAAGATCAGGTTGATCTGATCTCATACGCCGGACTCAAAGAAGAATCAAATTATTTGCAGATCAATGATACGTATGTCCGTACGCTTTTTGTCTCGGGATATCCCTATGTTGCCTCAACCGGCTGGCTATCAATGCTTGTTAATTTTGGCCACAACATCGATATTAACTACCACATCGAACAAATCGATCCGTTAGTTGCGCTGCCAAAGCTTAATCGTAAAATCACTGAGCTAGAATCCACCAAGCGCACGATGCTTAAAGAAGGCCGTGTAATAGGCAGTGAAGTCACTGATCCGCTGGAATCGGCTATGGAACTCAAGGACAAGATTCAGCGGGGCATGGAGAAGCTGTTCCAAATTTCTATCTACATGACCGTAACAGCTGAAAGCCTGGTTGAACTGGATAAAGTCACTAAACTGTTGGAAACCGTCATGCAGACGCGGCTGTTTTATATAAAGCCGGCAACATTCCAACAAATTGAAGCGTTACAGTCAATCCTTCCCAGAGGGGAAAATAAACTTGCGCAGAAGCGGAATCTAGACAGTTCAAGTGCTGCGCTTACATTTCCTTTTGTTTCATCGGAGCTAGTTCAAGAGTCTGGAATTCTGTACGGCATCAATAAATCCAACAATTCGCTAGTTATCATCGACCGCTACAGCTTAAACAATGCCAACTCAATTATTTTTGCCCAGTCTGGTTCCGGTAAAAGTTTTACGGCCAAAGTCGAGATACTCAGACACCTCATGCAGGGCACAAAAGTCATCGTTATTGATCCTGAGCGTGAATACAAACAACTGGCTAAAAGCGTCGGCGGAACGTATATCAAGCTCTCAAGTACCTCCAAGGAAAAAATAAACCCGTTTGATTACACACTAAACTCCGTCACGGGTGAGAATAGCCTCGCAGAGCATATACAAGACCTTACAGAACTCATTTCCCTCATGGTTGGTAGTCTGACCTCAGAAGAACGGGCAATGGTGGATCGTGCGCTTTTGCAGACATACAAAAACTCTGGATTAAGTAAGCGAAAGAATGGTAAAAAACCGGCTAAGGTTATCTATCCGCTCCTAAAAGATTTCTACAAAGAACTTAAAAGTATGAAGCACAAAGACCTCTGCAACCGGCTTGAGCGGTTTGTGAAAGGTTCACTTGGTGGAGTGTTTGACTCCCAGACAAATATTGAGATGAATAACCGTCTTGTGGTGTTTGATATCAAAGATCTTAACGAATCACTCAGGCAAATCATGATGATGGTTGTGGCAAACTTCGTTCATCGTGAAGTCAAACAGAATCCTCAAAAACGAATGCTCGTTATCGATGAGGGATGGATACTTCTCCAAGAGCCAGAAAGCGCTCGATTTATATCAGGTCTCGTCAGACGCGCCAGAAAATACTATCTGGGAGTCACCATCATCACACAACAGGCCAATGATTTTCTTTCACAGGAATACGGTAAAGCTATAGCCAGTCAATCATCCCTTCGTATTCTTATGCGCCAAGATACAACCACCATTAAAAAGGTGGCGGAAGAATTTCACCTCTCTGCCTACGAGCAACATTATCTTTTAACCTGTGAACGAGGTGAGGCACTCATAATAGCTGATCAAAATCATGTGGCGGTAAAGATCGTGGCATCCGAGCAAGAACACCCACTCCTCACGACCGATCCTCGGGAAATTTACATCTAAGCATGAATCCAAAACTGTTCCTTACACTCTGGTCATTTCGTAAGGAATTAAAGTTTGTCTTCCTCGCGTTTATGACCATTCTTATGGTGCCGATAATCGGGGTAATCCTGCTTACGAGAGTTGGCATCAACATTATTTCCGATAAATTGGTCGAAAGTAATCCCACAACGCAGTCTATAGAAATTAAAGATCCCACATCTGGTGAAGTTGTCAAATCAATATCTCCACAGGTTGTTTGGCCTGTTCACGGAGTAATTACGCTCGAATTTGGCCAGTCGAGCCTGTATCAGGTCTTTCACACAGGTATCGATATAGCCAATCCCTCAGGAAAAATCGGTGATCCGATTAATCCTGCTATGGATGGCGAAGTTATCTATGCCGGAGAAATATTCTGGGGATATGGAAAGCACGTCATTATTGATCATGGTAATAACATCACGAGCGTCTATGCCCATCTAGACAAGATTTACGTCTATAAAGGCCAGAAAGTAACTATTACGGACACAATAGGCAAAGAGGGCCAGACTGGATGGGCTACCGGACCACATCTACACTTTGAAACGAGGATATATGGGATACCGGTCAACCCGAGAGTATTTTTACCTAAGATGTAATTTTGAGCACTTATGCCTGATAAAGTGATAAAATCGCATTAAATAGGAATATGATTAAAAAAATTTTAAATATCAAGAATGTAGGAAAACTTAGATCTTGTTCGATGGGTAAAGGCAGTGAATATAATTTTGCACCAAATACATTCTTCTTCGGACCTAACGCAAAAGGCAAAAGCACTCTAACAGCCATACTTACCTCATTAAGCACAAATGATCCATGCTACATTGTTGGCCGGAAAACATTTGGAGCAACAGACGAACAATCTGTAAATATAAATACTGGTGACGATAAATCGGCATTTACACACACGTTTAATTCTGGAACTTGGAATAAAGGTTGTCCGAATATCACAGTTTTTGACACAAGATTCGTAGCAAAAAATGTGTACCTACATGAATCAATAACCGCGGATAACGAAAAATCAATTCAAACAATCATTCTTGGGGAGGAAGGCAAAAAATTAGAAAAGGATTTTTCAGACGCAGAACTAGAGTGTCAAAAGAATGCCAATCGTAAGGCCGAAATTACAAGAGAATACACTCGACATTTAGGACATTATAAAGTCAGCTTTGATTCCTTTAGGAAAATTGACCCTGATTCAGACATTGATAATAAAATAACTCAGAAAGAAAATGAAATTAAGGCCTACAGTCAATATCAGAAAGTAAAAGATAAACTTGAAGAACTTATAAAGGCAATTAATACTGATAGTCTTGAAAGTTTGGAGCCGAAATTGTCGCCAACAATTTCTTTTCATCAAGAAGAGATTAAAACACATATATTAAATCACCTGCGATCGGGTGATGGTGCCGAGCGATTTCTTGCACAAGGCACATTTCTACTTAAAGACTCTGACAAATCTGAAAAAACACGACATTGCGTATTTTGTGGTCAGCCTATCGTCAATGACGCAAAGACCTTGATTGAGACTTATGAAACGATGTTCAGCGATTCTTATAAGCAATTAACTAATTCTGTTAAAGAAGCATCCAACCATCTAATTTCATGGAAAATTGAAGCAGAGCTTAGGCGATATTCAGGTGAACTTTCCGCTATGGGAATTCAGGTCGATTTCAACTCTGAAATCACAGAAATCAATGACAATATATCATTATTTAAGAAAGAACTTTCATCTAAAAGTAATTTAGATTATGCAATAAATTTTGATTCCCTTCAAAAAATATTATCTGCTTTAAAAGCAGTAAAGGGGAAAGTTATATTGCTCCAAGCTGCATATTCTAGTCCTTACGACAAAAACAAACATCAAACTTTATCTAATGAAAAGTCAGTATTAGAGTTAACAAAACAACGTGGAGAAAAACTCTGGACAGATTTTTGTATTGAATATGAAGTATTGGATCAAAAAACGAAAGAACTTACAAATATTAGAGACACTTCTTTACAGGCTAAAAGCAAATACGCCGAGAGTATTTTTGCTACCTATGAAACAGAAGTAAACAGTATTTTGAAAGAGTTGCAAGCCGATTTCCAACTTGTGGATACAAAACCAAAATCTGGAATAAGAAGCACTGCTCCACTTTTTGGAATATGTTTTTCAGGCCATAAAATAGCACTCTCGGCAAATCACGATGAGGTGCAACACTTTGGAAATACTTTAAGCGAAAGCGATAAAAGATTGCTAGCTTTTGCATTCTTTATTGCTAGTCTTAAAGCTCAGGGCAATATTCAAGATAAAATAATCGTATTAGATGATCCTTTGTCCAGTCTTGATGCCGAAAGAAAACTAAGAACAGTTATACTTCTAAATAAATTTATTACCAAATCAAAACCCCAACAATTGATTATCCTTACACATGAACAGTCATTCTTCGCACTTCTTAATGAGCATATCCCTCAACATAAAAGTTTCAAAATTGTCTACAATCCTTCAACTAGTACCTCTACTTTAGAATTGATGCTACCTAACGAGGAATACTTAGATACATATTATCGTCAGATTGACGAATTAAAAGCTTTAGAATCTGCACCAGATACTGAGGTAAATTGGGAAAAACTTAGATCGATAAGGGATGTTCTAGAGCAACTTTTTAAGCGTAAATATTACCTACGACTTAAAACTGAAATTGCGGATGGTGGAAGTACTTCATCTTTTGTTAAAAAACTAACTTCTGATGGTACATATGATGGTGACAAAGCGCAAAAAATAAACTCGTTATCCGCACATTTTTGGAACCATGACGATTCTGATTCACAAGTTAAGCGTGATAGTTTCTCTGTGGGAGACTTAAGAGGTATTATTAAGGATTTCTTCGAAGTCATAGAAATTATATAACTATGTTATGGCAATTATTTATGGTCACCCCAGTAGATATCTCAATGCAAACAAGACCATAAGTAAATACGGGGCATTTGCATACTTACTATACTTCACAGTAACCATTGGGATAGTCATTTGGCGACTATCGATAGCCTCATTTTCATTACCTGCTGTATTCGCTATAACACTCGTGTTTGGACCATTATTGCTCGTTACAGACTCTTTGATGAGAAAAGAAGAATCCTTGATGTATAAATTCCGGAGCGGGATAATTGGTGAAAAACTAATCGGTGATGAACTAAAGAAATTGGACGCGAGCTATACCGTATTTGAAGATGTTCACGTCCCGGGCAAGAAAGAGAATATTGATTTTGTGGTAGTAGGACCAACGGGGATTCACGCTATCGAAGTTAAAAATCACCACGGAACGGTTGGATTTAGCGGAGACGAACTGACTCTCAATCAAAAACCATTTGAGAAGGACTTTCTACGCCAAGCCATGCGAGAAGCCACTTCACTACATGATCATTTGATAGGCTCAGGCATCTCCACTGCCTTTGTAAATCCAATCATTGTCTTTTCCCACCGCTTCGCCATAGTTAGATTCGGAATACAGCCAATCAAGAACGTCCGAGTTATTCAATATCGATGGCTCATTAAAATGATTACCAGCGAGCCAAGAAGTTATCCTGATCAACGAGTTGTCGAAGTAATAAAAAACACTTACAAAAGTGCTATATGACATACCAAGTATTTGTTGACGATAATTTTCACTTCATGGATGAGAGTGAGAGGTATAAACATGGTGAATTTGATACATGCGATGAAGCGATTGCTGCTTGTAAGAAGATTGTTAATGATTGTCTAGAGAGCTCATATCAGCCAAACATGACAACCGAACAACTATATGAATCCTACGTTGGGTTTGGTGATGATCCATTCATCAAGTGTGATGATAAATCATGTAATTTTCATGCGAGAGATTATGCAAAATCACGATGCCAAGCAATTATCGATGAGAAAATAACTAGTTAATTGGGTAATTTATCTTCAGATTTTAAGTCACGTGCTTTCATACCCATAAAAGTATCTGAAGTTTTAAGAAGTTCGGCGAACTTAGCAACATTTTCTTTGTGGTCAGGGTCAAGAACATCTAGTATTTTCTGCACATCACCAATGTTGTTGATATCCAGGTTGTGATCGTGCGCATATTGGAGTGCATCAATGACTAGTTCTGACTTTTTGGTTAATGTATCGTTCATATTTCCTCCTTAGTATAACAAATTTTTTGTAATTCTCGGACATGATCATATTTGAGAAAGGAAAACAGGTCTTTAGCTTTCTTCTCGTCATCCTCGCGCTCCATAAGTTCGCGACTATTCTTGTGTGACAGAATGTTAAGACTGCCTTTCCAGACGATCCTACGGTCAATCATGGCTAATTTCCTATGGTGAGTCTTGCTCATAAACACTTGTACACCTATTTTTTCAAAAAACTGAATACCTGCCTCAGCCTGTTCTGCCATGAATGATTCATGCTCCTCTGGATGTCGAGTTATGATGAACACTGCTATTTTGCGCTCCATTAAGGATTCAAAGACATGTTTCAGATTCCTCAGCTTTGGAACTGTGATAAATGGACTTTCAATGATCACCTCATGTTTTGCCTGAGCCAAATCACGCTCGAATCGATAGTAAAAGGAGTTTTCATCTGATAAAATAACATTTGCAGTCCGGTGAGAGCTGGATTGAGAGCCCATATAGGACGAATTGTAGCTCATACGTTTTCCTCCTTCTTGAAATGAGAAAAAGCGATGATGAGACTAGCTTTCTCTTTTGGATCAATTGAGGAAGTTAGATAGGTTCTAACATCGTCCCAGATGGTGCACACATGTATTAATTGAGTTTATCGGGGCCTATAGCTCAGCCTGGTTAGAGCACCTGCCTCTTAAGCAGGGTGTCCTGGGTCCGAATCCCAGTGGGCCCACATTAGGAGTAGGATCCATAGCTCA
>JAJVHZ010000017.1:0-25973 GCA_022072255.1 Gammaproteobacteria bacterium
CGGCAACAACGGCGGCAACAACGGCGGCAATACCGGTGGCAACAACGGCGGCAATACCGGTGGCAACAACGGCGGCAATACCGGTGGCAATACCGGCGGCAATACCGGCGGCAATACCGGTGGCAATACCGGTGGCAATACCGGTGGCAATACCGGTGGCAATACCGGTGGCAATACCGGTGGCAATACCGGCGGCAATACCGGCGGCAATACCGGCGGCAATACCGGCGGCAATACCGGCGGCAATACCGGCGGCGATACCGGCGGCGATACCGGCGGCGCGACGGGCTCTGGCTCCGGTACGGGTTCCACGTCGGGTTCCGGCTCGGAGACTTCCTCGGCGCCGCCGAGCGGGCCCTCGACCTTCACGTTCTGTCCCGCGGGTTCCAGCGGCAAGACGGGTCGCACGGTGACCCTGTCGCTGACCGGACACGTGTCGACGAGCTCGGTGGTCTGCGAGTAGTCCGCTAAGAACGCGCAGCCGGCGGATGCAGACTCCCGCCGGCATCCTGAAGAATCACCCTCACGGGATCACCCGTCGGCGTGGCGGGCTACCAGCCCTCCACGCCGGCCATGTCGGGCAGGCGATGCGCGATGCCCTTGTGGCAGTCGATGCAGGTCTTCTTGCCCGAGGCAAGTTCGGTGGCATGCGCCTGCTCGGCTCTCGGGCTCTGGCGGGTGAAATCCATGTAGGCGAAGTTGTGGCAGTTGCGGCACTCCAGCGAATCGTTTGCCTTCAGCCGCGCCCATTCGTGCTCTGCAAGCTCGCGGCGCTTGGCCAGGAACTTCTCGCGGGTGCTGATGGTTCCGAACAACCAGCCCCACACCTCCTTCGATGCCTGCATCTTGCGGGCGATCTTGTGCGTCCATTCATGGGGCACGTGGCAGTCCGGACAGCTCGCGCGCACGCCGGAGCGATTGGAGTAATGGATCGTGGTTTTCAGTTCCTGGAAGACGTTGTCATGCATCTCGTGACAGCCGGTGCAGAACCGCTCCGTGTTCGTCGCCTCCAGCGCGGTGTTGAATCCGCCCCAGAAGAGCAGGCCGGCGACGAAGCCGCCGATCGCGAGGAAACCCAGACTGAAGTGGCGACTCGGGCCGCGCAGCACCTGCCACTGGTTTTTCAGCCACCGGATCATGGTGTCGGCGCGGTTTCCCCGGTCGCAGCCGGCTTGTGCAGCATCATGTCCACGTCCTGGAAGTCGCTGCGGATCAGCGGTTCCGTCTCGGTCTGTACCACGTGGCATTGCTGGCAGAAATATCGCCGCGGCGAGACCTCGGCCAGGAAATTGCCGTCACGATCCATGTAGTGCGTCACGCTCACCATCGGCGCCTGCGATGCCTCGGTGCGCCGCCGGCTGTGGCACGACATGCACTTGTTGGTGTTCAGATCGACCTGGTAGTCGTCGATCTTGTGCGGAATGGTCGGCGGCTGCATCGGGTAGCTGCGCTTGCGGCGCATGTCGGTGTTCTCCACCGGCGCCATCCGCGGCGGCACCGGCTCATCGGCGATCGCGTAATCGCCGCGCAACGCATCGATGTGATCGCCCGCGGCGTACACGGCCGCAAGGCCGGCGATCATCAGTAACACTCCCGCTATCAGTCTGCCCATGGTCGGCTCCTCATGCCGGCACGATCTTGGCCGCGCACTTCTTGAAGTCCGTCTGCTTGGAGATCGGATCGGTGGCGTCCAGCGTGACCTTGTTGATGAGTTGGCTCGCGTCGAACCAGGGCACGAACACCAGTCCGCGCGGCGGCTTGTTCCTGCCGCGGGTCTCCACGCGCGTGCGGATCTCCCCGCGCCTGGAGACCACCCGAACCTCGTCCCCGCGCCGCAGCCCCTTGGCGCTGGCGTCGTCGGGGTGCATGAAAACGACCGCGTTCGGGAACGATCGGTAAAGCTCCGGAACGCGCCGCGTCATGGAGCCGGAGTGCCAATGCTCCAGTACGCGGCCGGTTACCAGCCAGAAATCGTATTCCTCGTCCGGCGACTCCGCCGCGGCTTCGTATGGCAGGGCGAAGACGATGGCGCGGCCGTCGGCGTGACCGTAGAACTGGAATACGGAGCCGGCCTTGACGTATGGATCCGTTCCCTCGCGATAGCGCCAGCGCGTCTCCTTGCCGTCGACGACCGGCCAGCGCAGGCCGCGCTCCTGGTGATAGGTGTCGAAGGGCGCAAGGTCGTGACCGTGGCCGCGACCGAACTCCGCGTACTCCTCGAACAGGCCCTTCTGCAGGTAGAAGCCGAAATGCGCCGCCTCCGGGTTGGCATACGCGGGGTCCACTTCCGACAGCGGATACTTGTCGACCGTGCCGTTCTTGAACAGCACCTCGAAGAGCGTCTTGCCCTTGTACTCCGGGTTCGCCTCGAGCGTCTCCTGCGTCCAGACCTCCTCCGTGGTGAACCGCTTCGAGAACTCGACGAGCTGCCATAAGTCGGAGCGCGACTCGCCGGGCGCGTCCACGAGCTGATGCCAGAACTGCGTGCGGCGCTCGGCGTTGCCGTAGGCGCCTTCCTTCTCCACCCACATGGCGGTCGGCAGGATGAGATCGGCGGCCTGCGCGGTGACCGTGGGATAGGCCTCCGAGACGACGATGAAATTCTCCGGGTTGCGGTAGCCGGGCAGACCCTCCTCGTTGAGGTTGGCCGCCGCCTGAATGTTGTTGTTGACCTGCACCCAGTAGGCGTTCAGCCTGCCGTCGCGGAGCATGCGGTTCTGCAGCACGGCGTGGTATCCGATCTTCTCCGGAATGATGCCCGCGGGCAGCTTCCAGATGTGCTCGGCCTTCGCCCGGTGCTCCGGGTTGGTGACCACCATGTCCGCCGGCAGACGGTGCGCGAAGGTGCCGACCTCGCGCGCCGTGCCGCAGGCGGAGGGCTGCCCGGTGAGCGAGAACGGGCTGTTCCCGGGGGTGGCGATCTTCCCGGTCAGCAGATGGATGTTGTAGATGAGATTGTTGCACCACACCCCGCGGGTGTGCTGGTTGAATCCCATCGTCCAGAACGACGTCACCTTGATGTTCGGGTCGGCATAGAGGGCCGCGAGGCGCTCGAGCTTCTCGCGCGGGACGCCCGAGAGCTTCTCGACGTATTCGGCCGTGTAGGTGCCGACGAACGCCGCGTATTCCTCGAAGGTCATCGGCGTGGCGCCGTTCGAGTCGGCGGCGTTCTTCGCCTTCTGTTCGAGCGGATGCTCCGGGCGCAGACCGTAGCCGATGTCGTCGTTGCCGCGCTTGAAATTCACGTGCTGGTTGACGAAGTCCCGGTTCACCCGATCGTTGGTGATGATGTAGTTGGCGATGTAGTTGAGCATCGCCAGATCGGCTTGCGGGGTGAAGACGATCGGCAGGTCGGCGAGCTCGAAACTGCGGTGTTCGAAGGTGGAGAGCACCGCGACCTGCACGTGCGGCGCGGACAGGCGGCGATCCGTCACCCGCGTCCACAGGATGGGATGCATCTCCGCCATGTTCGATCCCCAAAGCACGAACGCGTCGGCCTGCTCGATGTCGTCGTAGCAGCCCATCGGCTCGTCCATGCCGAAGGTGCGCATGAAGCCGGCCACGGCGGAGGCCATGCAGTGGCGGGCGTTGGGGTCGATGTTGTTGGAGCGGAACCCCGCCTTGAACAGCTTGGAGGCGGCGTATCCCTCCCAGACGGTCCATTGCCCCGATCCGAACATGCCGACGGCCTCCGGGCCCTTCTCGCGCAGCGCCTTCTTGAACTTCTCCTCCATGATGTCGAAGGCCTGCTCCCAGCTCACCGGCGCGAAGTCGCCGTTCTTGTCGAAGCGCCCGTCCTTCATGCGCAGCAGCGGGGTGGTCAGCCGATCCTCGCCGTACATGATCTTGGATAGGAAATAGCCCTTCACGCAGTTCAGGCCGCGGTTCACCTCCGAGAGGCTGTCGCCGTGGGTGGCGACCACGCGGCCGTTCTTGGTGGCGACGGTGACGCCGCAGCCGGTGCCGCAGAATCGGCACGGCGCCTTAGACCAGGTGAGCTTGGTGTATTCGGAATCCGTGATCAGGTTGGTGGCGGCGGCCGGCAGGCTGAGGCCGGCGACACCCGCGGCGGTGGCTGCCGCGGTGGCCTTGATGAAATCACGGCGCGTGGTCTTCATCTTGGATGACCTCCTCTAGCGCTTCGGCTGTCTCGCTGTGGTGGCAGACCAGCGTGGACGAGATCAGCCCTTCGATCTGGTTGATCCACTCCATGCGCCGCGACATCTCTGCGATGCCGGCGGCCTCGACTGTGATGACGAGCTTGCCGTGGCCGTCGGTGGCGGGCACCTCGACCCCGGGCTCCGCGAGCAGCGCCTCCCGAACCGCGTCGGCCCGCCCGGGCCGCGTGTGCACGATCAGGCTGGCGATATGGATTTCTTCATTCATGGGAGTGCGCGCCCAAGGGGCGCCACCGCGATCGCGGTGCTCGGGCAGACCGCCACGCAGGCCCCGCACCCGGTACAACGTTCCGTGTCGATGCGCGGGCGCGGAACCGCGCCATGTGCGGGCGGGAAGCGGATTGCCGCCGCCTCGCAGCTGTCGCGGCATGAGCTGCAATAGACGCCCTGGCGGGTGAGGCACGCCGCGCTCACCGTTGCACGTGCGGACCAGGCGGGCGAGCTGAGCGGATCGGCGAACACGCCGGCGGGGCAGGAATCCACGCACTTCCGGCAGAAGGTGCATCCGCCGAGATCGAAATCGACCCGCGGATAGCCGCCATCGCCGTGTCGGAGAACACGTTCGGGGCAGGCTTCGATGCATGCGCCGCAGCGCGTGCAGCCGGCGAGGAACGACTCCTCGGCGACGCTCCAGGGTGGTCGCATGGCCGGGCGGCGTTCGGTGCGCCCGTGCAGTGCCAGCAGCGTGCGCCTTCGGGCCGGGTCGAAACGTACCGCCATCGCAATTCGCCTCCGTCAGGCCGGTCGCCACGCGTTCGCGCTAATGCGGCGGGCCCGGCGGGCCTGCGACGAGTTGAAAGATCCAGATGGAGAAACCGAGGCCGCCGACCAGCAGCACGCTGATGAGCGGGGCGAGCACCACGGCGAGCAGCAGGAAGACGCGCAGCTCCGCGCGTTTCTCCACCTCTTTGCCTCCACTCATCGCCATGGTCGGACCGGCGCCCCCATTGATGGCCATGACTGTATCCGACTCGCACGACGACCGGCAATGACCCAGGTCAAGGGATCCCGGCGATCGCCCGGCCCATGGCGACCCGGCGCGTGCTGCGGCAGCGTACCACCGCCGGTGCGCGCGCATCGTGCGCTACACTTGTTCCCGTGATTCTCGGCAATCCGATCGGCGGCAGCGTGCTCGTCGGCCTGGTCCATCACCTCATCGCCCGCCGGTCTCCGCCCGGGCATACGCCTGCGCCGGCCTGAGCGACAGACGGCGGCAGGCGATCCACATCCATGCAGATCCAAGTTCGACCCGCATGCATCGCCGACGCCGCCTCGGTCGCGGCCATCCTGCACGAGGCGCACGCGTGGCTGCAGGGCCGCGCCCTGGCCGTCTGGCAGGACTCCGAACTGACCGGGGAGGCCATCGAGCGCGACATCCGTGCCGGGCATTTCCATCTCGCCCTCTGCAACGGCGAGCCTGCCGGCACGATCATCTACCAGAGCGAGGACCGGGAGTTCTGGCCCGAGGCGAGTCCCGGCGAGGCGGCCTATCTGCACCGCATGGCGATCACCCGGCGGCATGCCGGCGGGGAGGTGTCCGCCGCGCTGCTGCGCTGGGCGGTGGCGCGGGCGCGCGCCGAAGGCTATCGGTTGGTGCGCCTGGACTGCCTCGCCGATCGGCCGCGGCTGCGGGCGATGTACGAGCGCTTCGGATTCCGCTATCACAGCGACCGGGTGGTTCCGCCCTACCACGTGGCGCGATACGAGCTCTCGACGGCCTGATTCGCGCCGCGGCGGCGGTGGCGGCACCCGATGCGCTGGCGCCAGATCTCAAAGCGGTGGCAGACTACCGCGGGCATGGGGACCGCACGCCGCGGCGACGGCATCATCGGCACAGGGAAACGACAATGACACTGAAGATCGTTGCAGCCGCACTGCTGGCGATGCTCGGCATCTGGTTCTACATGACGCCCTACCAGGCCTATTCGGCGATGGCGAAGGCCGCCGAGAACCGTGATGTGACGACGTTGGCCAACTACGTGAATTTCCCGGCCCTGAAGGAGAGCGTGAAGGCGAATCTCGGCGCGAAGTTCAGCGCCCGGGTCGCCCAGGGTGACGGCGATCCGGCTGCCGCGCTCGGCGCCGCCTTCGCCTCGGCCCTCATCAACCCGATGGTCGAGGCGATGATCACGCCCGACAGCCTCACCGCCATGATCCGCAACGGCGTGCCGCCGAGCGGCGACGCGGCAGGCGGGGCGGCGGCCGCGGAATCGCGCACCGAGACCATCAAGGGCTACGAGGGTTTCAACCGCTTCGTGGTCGAGGTCCGCCAGCTCGACAGCAGCCGCGAGCCGGTGGTCTTCGTGTTTCACCGCGAGGGCCTCGTCTCCTGGAGGCTCTCGGCCATGCGGCTCCCCCTCTAGGGGCGCGAAATTCGGCCATCGCCATTATCAGCAAAGCAAGAGAGTCATGACTGACGCGCACAGTCGCGACGGCAAGCCGCGCAGGAATATGCACCCATCGACGCCGCGGTGATCTCCCGGCCCCGGTCGCCGCGCTCGCCATTGCGTCGCGGCGGATTGGGATCCGGGGCGTGTGGAGCAGGCGGTCCGTCCATGGACGGCGCGGCGTTCATTGGCCAAGAATGGCCGGCACGTCGGACTGCACTGCGCAGGGGGGCGCCGAACATGCCGAAATCGACCGTTACCTACTGGAATCCGCTGACTCCGGCCAACAGCGGGCACTGGCAGCCGATCGCGGGGCTGGAGGGCATCGCCGAGGAGCTGACCCTCAGCATCGACGAGCACACCGGCGAGTACACCCGTCTGACGCGCTTTCATCCCGGCGCCGACACCTGCGCCTTCGGCGCCAGGTCGCACGAGTATCCCGAGGAGGTGTTCATCGTCAGCGGCCGCCTCCACGACCAGTCCTTCGACGTGTGGCTGGAGGCCGGGCACTACGCGAGCCGCCCGCCGGGGGAGTTGCACGGACCGTTCCGCACCGATGTCGGCTGCGTCGTGCTCGAGGTGTCGTTTCCCGATCGCCGCGCCGGCGGGCCCGGGTAGCGCCGCCGCACGCCCGGAACTGCCGATCGCGTGGAGGATCGCTGCTCCGCTCCGCGCCGCCGCCCCGTGGCCGCCCGGCGCTGGCAGACTTTTTGCTGCCGCCTCCCGCAGCCGACAGGCAGCCGGAGGGTGAGCATGATCGAGGGGCTGGACGGGGCGCTGGTGGCGACGCTGAGGGTGGTGGCGGCGCTGATGGCGTTCGCCTTCATCGCCATGGTCGTCTCCGTCGCCGTCATGTACGTGATCGACGTGACGCAGACGCGGCACGCGGTGCGGCGCAACTACCCGGTGATCGGCCGCTTCCGTTACTTCTTCGAATACCTGGGCGAGTTCTTCCGCCAGTATTTCTTCGCGATGGAGCGCGAGGAACTGCCCTTCAATCGCGCCCAGCGCTCCTGGGCCTACCGTGCCGCCAAGAACGTCGACACCACCGTGGCGTTCGGCTCCACGCGCGATCTGCGCGCCCCCGGGACCGTCATCTTCGTGAACTGCCCCTATCCGACGCTGGAGGAGGATGCGGTGGAGGCCCCGCCGATGCTGATCGGCCCGCACTGCCGGCTGCCGTACCTGGCGCGCTCGTTCTACAACATCTCGGCGATGAGCTATGGCTCGATCTCGCGGCCGGCCGTCCTGGCCCTCTCGCGCGGCGCCCGGCAGGCCGGCATCTGGATGAACACGGGTGAGGGCGGCCTGTCTCCCTACCATCTCGAAGGCGCGGCCGACATCGTCTTCCAGATCGGGACTGCGAAGTACGGCGTGCGCGATCTCGACGGCAATCTCGACGACGGCAAGCTCAGGCAGGTCTGCGGCCACGAGCAGGTGCGGATGGTGGAGATCAAGCTGAGCCAGGGCGCCAAGCCGGGCAAGGGCGGCATACTGCCGGGCGCCAAGGTGACCGCGGAGGTGGCGGCGATACGGGGCATCCGCGCGGGCGAAGACTCGCTCAGCCCCAACCGCCATCCTGACATCGACGGCAACGACGACCTGCTCGACACGATCGCGCACGTCCGCGATCTCACCGGCAAGCCCGTGGGCTTCAAGGCGGTGATCGGCGACCCGGACTGGCTCGACGATCTCTTCACGGCCATCCTGCGCCGCGGCTCCGTCAGTGCGCCGGACTTCATCACCGTCGACAGTGCCGAGGGCGGCACCGGTGCGGCGCCGTTGCCGCTCATCGACGACATGGGTCTGCCGCTGCGCGAGAGCCTGGCGATGGTGGTGAACAAGCTGCACGAGTACGGACTGCGCGAGCGGGTACGCGTCGTCGCCTCGGGCAAGCTGGTCACGCCGGCGGACGTCGCGTGGGCGTTGTGCATGGGCGCGGACTTCTGCGTCTCCGCGCGCGGCTTCATGTTCGCGCTGGGCTGCATACAGGCGCTCCAGTGCAACAAGAACACCTGTCCCACCGGCATCACCACCCACGACCGCAACCGCCAGCGCGGGCTGGATCCCGGCGACAAGTCTCGGCGCGTGGCGAATTACGCGCGCCGCATGCTCCAGGAGGTCGGCATGATCGCGCATGCCTGCGGCGTGGCCGAGCCGCGGCAGTTGCAGCGGCGCCATGCGCGCATCGTGATGCCCAACGGCATTTCCGTGCCGCTGAGCGAGCTGCACCCCGTGGCCCGCCCGCGGCGCGTCGCCTGAGGCCGTTTGCCGCAGCGGGATGAACCGCCGCCGCCTTCCCCCGGGAACGGCGGCGACGGACTTTCCGGACGCCCTAGAAGCGGCCGGCCTGGTAGTCGGCGATGGCCTGCGTGATCTGCTGCGTGGTGTTCATCACGAATGGCCCGTGCTGCGCGATCGGTTCCGCGAGCGGGCGGCCCGAGACGAGCAGCAGCCGTGCCGCCCCGCTGGCGTGGACGGTCACGCCGTCCGCGCCCGCATCGTTGCTCAGCACCGCCAGGCGCTGCGCGCCCACCTTGCGCCGCTCGCCGCCGACCTCGACCTCGCCGGCGTAAACGTACAGGAACGCGTTGTGACCGGCCGTCAGCGGCTGCCGGTGGGAGCTGCCCGCCGGCATGTGCAGATCCAGGTACAAGGGCTCGGTGGTCTCACGCACGACCGCGCCGTCGATCCCCAGCGCCCGGCCCGCGATCACCTTCACCCGCACGCCTTCCGCCGTCGTGACCTCCGGGATCTCCGCCGCGGCGATGTCGCGGTACGACGGCGCGATCATCTTGCTGGCCGCCGGGAGGTTGAGCCAGAGCTGGAAACCGTGCATGAGGCCATCCTTCTGCTCCGGCATCTCGGAGTGGATGATGCCGCGGCCGGCCGTCATCCACTGCACGCCGCCGGCGCCCAGCAGTCCCTGCCCGCCGCTGTTGTCGCGATGCCGCATCTGGCCGGCGATCATGTAGGTCACCGTCTCGAAGCCGCGATGCGGGTGGTCCGGGAAGCCCGCGAGATAGTCGTTCGGATCCTCGGATCTGAACTCATCGAGCATCAGGTAGGGGTCGAGGCGGCGCTGCAACTCGCGCGTGAGCACGCGTGTGAGCCGCACACCGGCGCCGTCGGATGTCGGCTGACCCACGACCAGCCGCTCGACCTCGCGGGAACGCATGGTGTCGATGGAACGCGATGCAGTCTGCATGTGTGCCTCCAGTCAATGATAGCCGTCAAAGGATGCCTGCCGCCTCGGCGAAGCTCAGCCGCGGGCTGCGCGGATGAAGCCGGCTCCTGTCGCCGTAACCGAGGTTCACCAGGAAGTTGGACCTCACCGTGCCCTCCGGGAAGAACACCGCGTCGACCATGGCGTTGTCGAAGCCCGACATCGCGCCCACGTCCAGGCCGAGGGCGCGCGCCGCCAGCATGAGATAGGCGCCCTGCAGCGAGCCGTTGCGAAACGCCGTGGCCTCGATGAGGGCATCATTGCCGGCGAACCACGAGCGCGCGTCGGCGTGCGGGAACAGCTTCGGGAGCTGCTCGTGGAACGCGAGGTCGTGCGCGACGATCGCGGTGACCGGCGCCGACATGGTCTTCTCCACGTTGCCCGGCGCGAGCGCGGGCGCCAGCCGCTGCTTCGCGGCCTCGCTCTTCACGAACACGATGCGGGCGGGGCTGGAGTTGGCGCTGGTCGGCGCCCACTTCATCAGGTCGTAGATCTGTCCCAGCAGCTCGTCGCTGACGGGCCGCGGCAGCCAGCCGTTGTGGGTACGCGCCTCGCGGAACAGCAGGTCGAGCCCGCGCTCGTCGATGCGCGCGTTATGGGGGATGGCCGGCGTCGAATGCTCGGCGAGCGGGATGCGTTTGGGATTCAGTGCCATGTCGGATCTCCTGTGTATCGGATGCGCCTGTCTGTGGTTGCCAAGGTATTACTGTTGCCACATTTGCACTAGTCACGCAGAATGCAATTTATCGTTGCATTTGGAGGAACAATGGATCTGAACCGGGCGGAGCTCTTCGTGCGCGTCGTCGAGGCCGGCAGTTTCACCGCCGCGGCGCGGCAGCTCGCGCTGCCGAAGTCATCGGTCAGCCGTGGCGTGGCCGCGCTGGAGCAGGACCTGGGGGCGCGGCTCCTGCAGCGCACGACCCGCAGGCTGAGCCTGACGGATGCCGGCCGCGTCTATTTCGAGACTGCATCGCAGGCCATCAACGGCCTGCGCGAGGCCGAGAGTACCCTGTCCCGGCTGCAGGAGGAGCCGCGCGGGACGCTGCGCGTCACCGCCTCGCCCGACGTCGGTGTGATGCTGCTGGCGCCGGTGGTGGCGCAGTTCCTGGGCAGGTACCCGGCGGTGCGCGTCGACACCATGCTGACGCCGCGTAACGTCGATTTCATCCAGGAGGGGATCGATCTCGCCTTGCGCGCCGGGAGGCTGGCCGACAATACGCTCGTCGCCCGGCCGGTCGGCCTGCTGCGCGCGGGACTGTTCGCGGCGCCCGCGTACCTCAAGCGTCGCGGCCGGCCAGGATCGGTGGCCGGGCTGCACGACCATCGCTGCCTGACGTTCCGTGCCAGCGGGGGAGTCGCGCGCTGGGAGCTCATCGGACCCGCCGGGACGGAGCGGGTCGAGGTGACCGGCGCGATCAATGCCGATGGCTTCGAGTTTCTGTACGAGATGGTCGCGCGCGGGCTGGGTATCGGTTTGCTGCCGCTGTACCTGTGCCCGAAGTTGCGAGGCCGCTCGGGCCTGGTGCGCATACTCCCGGATTACGCGACCACGGGCGCGCCGCTGCACGTGGTCTATCCGAGCGCGCGTTTCCTGCCCAAGCGCGTCACGCTGTTGCGCGACCTGCTGCTGGAGGCCCTGCCGCCGTTGTTGGCCGGCAATTCTTCGCCGGGCTGATCAACACGAGCAGCGACCGCGCGGCCTGGCGGCGCGGTCGCTGCCGATGCACGGCGCGTTACGGTGTGCCGGTCGCACCCTCCACCGGTGCTGCCGGCGCGTCGATGATCACAACACGATCGACGTCGATCTCGGGGCTCTGCATGAAGTCGTTCTCGACCTCGCCGTAGATCTCGACCACCGTTTCAGGGCCTATGCGGTGACGCGGGAAGACGTCCTCGTCGATCTCGACCCGGATCTGGCCGCTGCCGTCGGTGAACATGTATTTCTCGCGGGTGACCTGGCTGGTGAGATTGCCGCGCAGCACGACGTACTGGTCATCGACCGGATTGTCGAGCACGGCCTTGACATTATTCGCCGCGCTCTGTGCGCCTGGTCCGAGATACTGCGCCGCTGCAAACGGCGTAACGGCGAGCAGCGTGGCAAGAGCGATGGATCGTTTCATGGTGTTTCCTCCTCGTATGATGCATGAGTGCCAATGCTAGCCATGGCTCCTGAAACGAACCTTAGCGGCGCGCCGGTATGACCGGGGAGAGATGCGATGGCTCGACTGGCGGTCACTCCGCGCGCATCGGCGCCGCTTCGGCCTGCAGTGAAACCTCCTGCAAGCCGCGGGTGCCACCTCCTCCCGACGCTGGCGACGTTCCCGGCGCACCAATGACAAAGGGGCCCGAAGGCCCCTGTCAGTATTCAGAATGAATACGGGTGTCGCTTAGCGGTTGCTGATGTACATCGTGACTTCGAAGCCAAAACGGACATCGCTGAAAGCAGGGGTTTCCCAGGACATGTTCATAACCTCCGGTTGAGTGAATGAATACGGTATCGGTGCTGTTCATTTAGACTGAGTGCAGCCCGCATGCCAACGTCGGGATCAATCGACGACATCACGAATAAGCATCGAATTATCAATGAAGTAGGTATTGAGGACGGCACGGATGCCGACCGGTTGCCTGCCCTGGCACTGTCGTCGGGTGGCTGTGGCGAACCAGTGCCGTGGATCTCTGGAACCAGTCCAACCACCCGGCCAGGGTTGTCTCGGGACCGCCTGCCAACCCCCGCGAGCAGTGGTCGCTACTTTTTCAGGACGCCTTCGATGCCGCCGGCGATGAGCGCGGCGATGTCGGTCAGCACCAGCAGCGGGCTGAGCCCGCGGCCGGTGACGAGGTAGCGCGGCTCCCAGACCGGATCGAATTTCTCCTTGAAGGCGCGCAGTCCGTGAAAGTTGTAGAAATGCTCGCCGCGGTTATAGAGCAGGTGCCCGAAGCGGTGCCAGAGCGGCGCAAGCGGGTGCTTTTCCATGCCTGACAGCGGCGCCACGCCCAGGCAGAATCCCTCGTAGCCCTCGGCCTTGAAGTGCAGGATGAGCTTGAGCAGCAGGAACATCATCGTCTCCTCAGGCGCATCGGCCGAGTGTCGCATCAGGTCGATGGCGGCCTGTTGCCTGGTGCCGGTCGTGAGCATGTTGGCGAAGGCCACCGCGCGCCCGCGATGACGGAGCACGGCGACATCGAAGTTGGCGAGGTAGTCGGCGGAGAAGGCGCCCAGTGAAAAGCGCTTCTCGCGCGTGTTCTTCAGGGCGAGCCAGGCCGCGGAGATCGCTCTCAGCTCTTCGATCAGAGGCAGGACCGCGGTGCGCGGAACGATCTCCAACTGCAGTCCCTCGCGCTCGCCGCGGCCGAGAACGTAGCGCATCGCCTTGCGGCGGGAGCCTTCGAGGGAGAACTGCCGCAGCGGCACCGTCGCGTACTCCCCGATCTTCAGTGGCATGAGTCCCATGTCGAGATAGGCGGGCAGGCTGGCCGGCCTGGTCTGGTAGAAGGCGACGCGGCCCCCGTGCGCATCCGCGAGCTCGCGAAACCGCCAGCCGAGTTCCTCCAGCGTGCCGGCGGGGCCGACCGGATCGCCCAGCGCGATCCAGCTCGAACGGCGGACGCCGTACATCAGGAAGGCGTCGCGGCTGTCCGCGAACAGCAGGTGCTTGTCCCCCATCAGCACCACGTTCGCGTCGACGCTGGACTGCGCGCGCACGATGCCGGCGGCCAGAGTCAACTCCTCGCCGGTGGGCAGCGCGGGGCGCTGCGGGGGAGGACGCAGCAGCCGCGCCGTGGCGATCAGCAACAATGCCACCCCGGCGCCGAACACCGCCCGTAGCGATCGCGATGCCTCCGCGTCGTACTCGAAGCGCCACCACAGCGTGTCGGCGTACTCGACGTGCTTGTAGGAGAACTGCGCGAACCAGGAAACCGTGATCAGCACGGCTGCGATCGACACCACCGTGCCGGCGGAGAACGGTGCATCGAGCAGCGCCGTCTTGCGATAGAACTGCCGGCGGCTCGCGAACAGCGCCGCGGCGCCTGCAGTCAACAACAGCGCCTCCTCGTAGTCGAAGCCCTTGAGCAGGGCGAAGACGGCACCGCCCAGGCACAGGAACAGGGCGAGCATGCAGGCACCGTTGAGCTTGCGGTACACGCCGTGGGCCACGATGAGCAGCGCGGAACCGGCGATGGAGGCGAGCAGGCTGGAGGCCTCCACCAGCGAGAGCGGCACGAACGACGGTATCAGGTGCATGCGGCGCGGAACCCCAGGCGTGGCGGCGGACAGCAGGAGCACCACGCCGTCGACGAACATGGTGGCGCCGAGCACGCTCGGGATCAGCCGGTGCCCCGCGACGGCAAGCTGGCGTGCCGTGGCAGTGACCGGTTGCAGGTGCGGGGCGAACTCGCGCCACGCCATCAGCATGGCGGCCAACACCAGCGGTACGACGTAGTAGATGATCCGGTAGGCGACCAGTGCCGCGGCGAGCGCGCCGGTGGCAACGGAGCCGTGGAGGCCGGCGAGCATCACCGCCTCGAAGGTGCCGAAGCCGCCGGGGATCTGGCTCAATATTCCACCGAGCAGGGCCACCGCGTAGACGGACAGGAACGCGGCGAACGGGATGTCCGAGCCGACCAACACGTACAGGCAGGCGCCGGCGCAGCAGATGTCGAGGACCGACACGGCCAGGGGCAGCGCCACGTCGGCCGGCCGCGGCAGGCGCATCGACCAGTTCGAAAGGTGCAGCGAGCCGCCTGTCAGTTCCGCAACGGCAACGACGGCGCCCACCGCGCACAGCAGCGCGTAGGCGGAGATGGTGAGCCCGGCGGCCGGCAGCCGCATGTAACCCGCGACCAGCTCGGGATGCGCAAGCGTCGCGAACGCGAACACGGCGAGCAGCCCGAAGCTCAGGCAGACCAGGTTGTAAAGCGCGATCCGCGCGATGTCCGCGGTGTCGATCCCGGCCGGGCCGTAGTAGCGATATCGTACCGAGCCGCCTGTCAGCGCTCCGAACCCGACGGTGTTGGAGATGGCATAGCTGCAGAAGGACACCAGCATGACGAAGCGCCATGGCAGCTCGCGCCTGATATAGCGCAACGCCAGCCAATCATAGCCGCTCAGGGCCGCGAAACTGCCGAACATGAAGGCGAGCGCCGCCAGGGCGCGTCCGATCGGGATCGCCTGGACCTCGGCGAGCAGGGTGTGATAGGAGACGCTTGCCAACATGCGATGCAGGGCGAAGCCGGCGGCGCCAAGGATCAGCAGTGACACGAGGGGCGCCAGGCGTTGCCAGTGCAGATCAAGGCGCATGGCCGGACGGATCTCGCGTGGGCATGATGGGATCAGTATCCGCCAGATGACCATAGCCTGTCGCCACGGGGCCGCGCCCCCGCCTGCGACCCTTCAACGGAGTCTCCGCGCGTGCCGTGTCATGGGCGCGGCGCCGCGCTACCGCAGGCCGGCGGCCGTGCCGTACCCCGGTCCCGGCCGCGTGGCGTGGCAACGTCGGGCTGTCGAAGCGCGGAAGCACAACTGAACAGCGCATTCCAACCCTGTCAATGGAGATCGGACACCGACACCAGCACCGCGACGCTGTGCCACACGCGGGCGCCATGTTGCAGTCGGCTATCGCCGCTGCGAGTATCGACGTGCACACCAACCGTAGGGCAGGGCCCCTCGCCCCGCCCGCGCCCACCGGGGAGGGCAGGAAATGATCAAGAGGCCTCGGGGAAGATACTGCCCGCATGCGACGATACGGAGTCACGGCGCACATCGTGCCATGCCACTTTCCGGGGCGACTCCGGCACGGCAGGCCGCGAGGCGGCCGCCGTCGTGGTGCTACCCGTACGGCGCGGAGTTCTGCGCCGGGCGGGGCGGATGTCTCGAGGACGGGCAGCCGTCGTGAAGCATCTCTATCACGCCTCCGCCCTCGATCCGACGATGCCGGTGAAGAGCTGGTGGGCGGAAACGCTGCCGGAAGTGGCGACCTATCCGGCGCTGAGCGGCGACGTCGAGACCGAGGTCGCGATCATCGGCGGCGGCTATACCGGGCTGTCGGCCGCCTATCACCTGGCACGCGATCACGATATAGGCGTCGTGGTCCTGGAACGCGCGCATCCCGGCTGGGGCGCCTCGGGCCGAAATGCCGGCTTCTGCTGTATGGGCTCGGCCAGGCTGCCCTGGGACAGGATCGCCGCGCGCTTCGGGATCGAGGAGGCGCGCCGCTTCTGGCGCAGCCAGAAGCACTCCGTCGAACTGGTCGCCGAGGTGGCCGCGCGCGAGGGCATCGATATCGAGAAGGCCGGGGGCGGGGAGATCACGCTCGCGCACCTGCCCTCGCGCGCGCGGTCGATGAGGGAGGAGGCGAGCTACCTCGATGCGACCTTCGGCGCGACACACCTCTTCCTCTCGAAGCCCGATCTCGTCGAACGCGGCCTGAACTCGCCGCGGCTGTATGCCGGCGTGCTGGACCCGGTGGGCTTCGGTCTGAACCCCTGGAAGTACGTCAACGGGCTGGCCGCGGCGGCGCGCGCGGCCGGCGCACGCATCCACGGCGGCACCGAGGTCCTCCGGTGGACGCGCAGCAGCGGCCGGCACGAGCTGCTGACGCTGGCAGGACGCGTGCGCGCCGCGAAGGTCCTGATCGCCACCGCCGCGTACACGCCGGAGGACCTGCACGATGACTTCGGCGGTCGCGTGCTGCCGGCCTTGTCCTCCATCGTGGTGACACGACCGCTCACGCGCGATGAGATCAGGCTGCAGGGCTGGTCCGACACCACGCCCGCCTGCGACAGCCGCCATCTGCTGCACTACTTCCGGCTGCTGCCGGATGGCCGGTTCCTGTTCGGGGGGCGAGGCGGCCTGTCCGCGGCGCCCGCGATGCGGGCGCGCCAGCTCGCGCGGATCGAGGCCGCCTTCCGCTGTTACTTCCCGGCATGGAGCGATGCGGAGATCACGCATCGATGGTCGGGACTGGTGTGCCTGGCGGCCGATCTCGTCCCGCACGTCGGCGCCTGGGAGGAGCAACCGGGCAGCTACTTCGCCCTGTGCTATCACGGCAACGGCGTGGCCATGGGCACGTGGTCGGGCCGCGCCGCGGCGCGGGTCATTGCAGGCGTGTCGGAAAAACGGGAGGACGACGAACGCGCCAGTTTCATCCGTCGGCCGCCGCCGCGATTCCCGCTCGCGTTTCTGCGGCCGCTGTACCTGCGCGGCGCCTATCTGAAGTACGGGATCGACGACGTCATGCCGTAAAGGCGCGACGATCCCCGCCGCCGCGCGCGCAGTTACTCGGTAATGCCCTCGCAGGTGTACCCGAGCGCGGCCAATCCTTCCTCGAGATAGCCGGCGACCAGCGGGGTCGCGATGATGTAATCGGCGGTGTGCGCGCTCAGGCGCTCGCCGGCCTCCTGCAGCGCCTCGCTCCACTCCGCGGTCGAGAAATCGCCGCGCCCCAGCCACATCAGCGCCACCAGGTTGATCTGTTCCTCCACGTCCATGGCATCGATGAGCTCGTGCAGTTCCTGGTAGCTGGGGTCGTCGCGGTGATCGGCCAGCACCTGCCGCGCCCAGTCCTCGGCCGAGCCCGTCGGCTCCTCGGGGATCACCACCTCTTCCTTCGCATGGAACTCGCGCGCCCTGCCGATGAGAAAGCACACCTTGTCGGGGCTGACAGCCAGTTCCGGTTGATCGCTCATCTTCGATTCCCCCTCTTCGCCGTCTGCTGCCACGGGCCGCATCGCACCGTATGCAGGGTAGGACGAGAACCGCGCCCCGGCCTTGACCGGGGTCATTACAGGTTCTGCCCCATCTGCCGGGGCGCGGCGGGCGCGCCGCTGTCATTTATATAGTAGATTTGTCGGCCACGGCGGCGCGAGAACGCCCGGCCGTCCACCGCAGAGGAGGAGGAATCCATGCTGGTCCGTTTTCGCAGCAAGGAGTCGGCCGAGTTCGTCATGCTCGGCGATATCGCCGTGAAGCTCATACAGCTCATGGGACACAGCGGCACGATTCCTGGCGCGATCGCCGCGGACGATGTGCCAGCGGCACTGGAGCGACTGCGCGAGGCCTTGGCGATACAGGGCGCCGCGCCGGCGCCCGGGCCGGAGGACGAGGAGGAGGCCGGGGAGCGGGAGCCGCCCGTGACGCTGGCCAACCGCGCCTATCCGCTGATCGAAATGCTGAAGGCCGCGGCGGCGAACGACTCCTACGTGATGTGGGATCGGTGAGCCGCGGCGCACGCCCGCCGGCGGGGCCGCGAAGCCGTCGCGGTCTGCCGGTGCAGCGTCTATAGTTGATCGGGACTGCGCAGTCCCCAAAGCGCGAGCCTTACAGTGATTACCGACGGCGGCCCTCGCGCCACGCGCTGCTGCGCCGCAGCGACGCGGGCCGGCAGCGATCAGACCATGAAGGAGACGGCAATGGCCCTCGACAGCACCTCGTACGCGGACTTCGCTAAGATCTACGCCCAGGGACTGGAGCTCAACCTGCGTGCCAGCAAGATCATCCAGAATGCCTGGGAGCGTGCGATCCACGAGTACCAGTCGCTCATGGAGTCCTCGCTCAGGCAGTTCGCGCCGCTGACCAGGGGTGAGGTGCCCAAGGATCCGATGGCGGCGCAGAGCGCCATGCTCGATGCCGAGCGCGAGACCATCGCGCGGGCGTCGCAGAACCTGCAGAAGATCCAGCAGGAGAGCATGGAACAGCTCGGCGCGCTGATGCAGGAAAGCCTTGAGATGTTCGCGCGGCTGAGCCCGTTCGTGAACATGTCGCGCACCCCCGGTGAGGAATGAAGGCGTCGCCCGCGCGCGGCGGGGGATTCGACGAGCAGCGCGCCGCGCACGGGCAAATGCCCCGCGACATCCGCCATCTCGCGGACAACTCGCCTATACTGCGTACTGACAGCGTCCCGGGGCGAGCAGCGCATCGTCGCGCCGGCGGGGCAATGCTGCGGTGACGCGAAGGCGACGTCGGCCTTCCATTCCTTCAGACTGACAGAGGCGCAAACCCATGTCCGAGCATATCTACAAGGTGGTGGAGCTGGTCGGCTCTTCGCAGACCAGCATAGAAAAAGCCATTGAGAACGCCGTCTCGCGGGCATCGACGACACTGAAGAACCTCGACTGGTTCGAGGTAATGGAGACCCGTGGCCATCTTCAGGGCGGAAAGGTCGCGCACTATCAGGTCAAGCTGAAGGTCGGATTCCGCCTGGAATAGACGACAGACAGCGCACTCCCACGGGCAATCCGCCGCGGTCCCGGGCGCTGGCGCCGCGGCGCTCAGGCGAGCAACTGATCGCCGATCGGCAGTGCGCGGATGCGCTTGCCCGTCGCCGCAAACACCGCATTGCAGAGCGCCGGCGCCACGGGCGGCAGCCCCGGCTCGCCGACACCGCCCAGCGGCTGATCGTAGCTGTCCGCGGGCACGAGGTGGACGTGGATCTCGCGCGGCGCCTTGTCGATGCGCGTGACCTGGTAGCCGTCGAAGTTCCTCTGCTCGACGCGGCCGTCTTTGAAGGTCGCCGCGCTCACCGTCGCGAGGCTCACGCCCTGGATCACCGCGCCCTCCATCTGCGAGCGGATGCGTTCGGGATTGATCTGCGGCCCGCAGTCCACGGCGATATCCACGCGCGGGACGGAGATCTCGCCCGCGTCGCTGACCGCCACCTCGACCACCACGGCGGTGTAGGTCACGAAGCTGCGGTGCGCGGCGATACCGAGCCCGCTGCCCTTCGGCAGCGTCCTGCCCCAGCCCGCGCCCTCGGCCACCGTCTGAACGACGCGGCGCAGCCGCCCGGCATCGACCTGGTAGATGGCCGGGTCCTCGCCATAATTCCAGCCGTCGGGCAGCGAGTTCGGATCGATCCGGCGCGGCGGCCCGATCAGCTCGAGCAGATAATCCTTCGGATCGCGGCCCGCGGCGGCGGCGAGCTCGCCGACGAAGGACTGGATCGCGAAGGCGTGCGGCACGTTGAACACCGAGCGGAACCAGCCCACGCGCGTGTGCGCGATCGCCTCGGGATTCTCCAGCCGTATGTTCGGCACCGCGAACGGCGTGTCCACGAAGCCCATGCCGAGCTCGAACGGGGACTCGTGCCTGGAATCCGGCCCGAACAGCGCGGTGATGGTCGGGGCTACGCTGCGATGCAGCCAGGCAACCGGCATGCCGTGCTCGTCGAGCCCGGCCTCCAGCCGCTGCACCGCCACGGTATTGAGATAGCCGTTGGCGAGATCGTCCTCGCGCGTGAAGGTGAGCTTCACCGCCCTGCCGTCCATGGCACGGGACAGCAGCGCGGCCTCGACGGCGAAGTCGGGCTTGGACTTGCGGCCGAAGCCGCCGCCGAGCAGCGTGACGTTCACGGTGACGTTCTCCACGCCCAGGCCGAGGTGCCTGGCGACCTTCTCGCGGGTGGTCTGGGGCGCCTGCACGCCCGCCCATACCTCGCACCTGCCGTCGGCGATGCGCGCCACTGCCGCCGGCGGCTCCATCGACACGTGCGCCTGGTGTGGAATGTAGTACTCCGCCGCCACGCGCTTCGTCGCGGTGGCCATCGCCGCATCGACGTCGCCCACGCTGCGCACCACCTTGCCGGGCTGGCGTGCCGCGGCCTCCAGCGTCGCGCGGTAGGTATCCGAGGAGTACGACGCATTCGGACCGTCCTCCCAGGCGATCTTCAGCGCATCGCGCCCGCGGATCGCGGCCCAGGTGTTCGACGCGATCACCGCCACGCCGCCCAGCGGGTTGAATTCCGAGGGTATGGGTGCGCTCTCCAGCGTGATCACCTTCAGCACCCCGGGGACCTTCAACGCCCCGGTGTCGTCATAGGACTTCAGTTTCCCACCGTAGACCGGCGGGCGGGCGACGACGGCGTAGACCATGCCGTCCAGGCGCACGTCGATCCCGAACCGCGCCTTGCCGGTCGTGATGTCGAGGTTGTCGACCAGCCCGGCCTCGCCGCGGCCGATGTAGCGGAACTTCGCGGGATCCTTCAGCTTCACGGTCTCGCGCGCGGGCACGGGCAGTGCGGCCGCCGCGCCGGCGAGCTCGCCGTAGCCGAGACGGCGATCGCTCGCGCGGTGGATCACCTCGTGATTGACGGCCTCGACCTCCGCGGCCGGCACGTTCCACTGAGCCGCCGCGGCCTCCTCCAGCATCCGCCGCGCGGCCGCACCGATGCGGCGCATCGACATGAAATGATGGCGCATGCTGCGCGAGCCGTCGGTGTCCTGGTTGCCGTAGACCGGTTCGTTGCCGGGCGCCTGCGTCACCTTCACGCGCGGCCAGTCCGCTTCCAGTTCATCGGCCACGACCATGGGCAGGCTGGTGCGCACGCCCTGGCCCATCTCGGAGCGATGGCAGACGACGGTGACGGTGCCGTCGGCGGCGATGGCGACGAAGATCGCCGGGTCGTCGCGCAGACCGTGCGGCATGGCCTCGCCGGCGTACTTCTTCTGCTCCTCCTCGGTGCGACCCGGGATCGGCAGTCCGACGGCGAGCACGAGGCTGCCGGCGCCGAGTCCCATGAGGAACGAGCGGCGGCTCAGGTTCGTGATGACGGGCTCGGTGCGGGGAGATCTGCTCATGAGGCACCTCCCGTGGCCGCGGCGGCCTGTCTGATCGCGGCGCGTATGCGGGTGTAAGTACCGCAGCGGCAAAGGTTGCCGCTCATGGCGTTGTCGATGTCCTCGTCCGTGGGGTTGGGTGTCTGGCCGAGCAGCGATGCCGCCTGCATGATCTGGCCGGTCTGGCAGTAACCACACTGCGCGACGTTCAGATCGCGCCACGCGACCTGCACCGGATGCGTGCCGTCGGGCGAGAGCCCCTCGATGGTGGTGATCTTCCTGCCGGCCGCGAACGACACCGGTGTGACGCAGGCGCGCACGGCGGTGCCATCCAGGTGCACGGTGCAGGCGCCGCACAACGCCATGCCGCAGCCGAACTTGGTGCCAGTCATCCCGATGACGTCGCGCAGGACCCACAGCAATGGCATGTCGTCGGGAACGTCGGCCTCGTGCGTCTGGCCGTTGATCTGCAAGGTCGCCATGTTCGTCTCCTTCCTCGGGGCTGCATCCGGGGCTCCGCGGAACCCGGTGAAAGCATCTGTCTCACTGACAAGCATACAAGCATAGGCTGCCCGCCGCATCGGGGCAGGGCGCGCACGGGGCCGGTTTGCAGTTCACGAACGGGGGCGATCCGTCCGGTCGAGGGCCGCGCTGTCTTTAGTTACGACGGTCCCGACGCGTGAATGGTTCGACGCCGTGATGCACGGAACCGCTCATGACCCGCACCTGCGGAGGGCGCCGCGGCGAGCGCCCCTCGTTGCGGGTGGTTCCAAGGCCATTGGTCGAATGCGACACGGAGGGCTATCATTCAAATGATTGATTTTTGGAATCGTGGCAGAGCGGGGAGGAGCGTCGATGGCAAAGGTGACGGGTGGCTTGCAAACCGCGGGAGCGGACGTGGAGGATTGGGGAAAGCTCGTGCTGCGCGTCGTCCTCGGCGTGCTGGTCCTCATGCACGGCATCGCGAAGGTGATCGGCGGACCGGCCTTCGTCATGGAACTGCTGACGAAGAACGGACTGCCGGCGCAGCTGGGCTACCTGGTGTACGTCGGCGAGGTGCTGGCGCCGTTGCTGGTGATCATCGGGCTGTGGACGCGCCCGGCCGCGCTCCTGATCGCGGTGAACATGGTGACGGCGATCGCCCTGGTCCACGTGCCCGAACTCCTTTCGCTGTCGCAGTCCGGCGGCTGGGCACTCGAGCTGCAGGCCATGTTCCTGTTCGGCGCGCTCGCCGTCGCGATGCTCGGGGCCGGGCGCATGAGCGCGGGCGGCGTCTGGGGCCGCTGGAATTAGCGCGCGGTCGCGACGCGTCGACCGCCAGCGGCCGGCTTCATAGCGGGACGGCGCGAGCCGCATGCCCGATCGAGCAGGAAACCCCGTTCAGGCGGGGTTTCCTGTTTTCGGTGTGCCGCGAGGTCCAGCCCGATGGCATGCGGCGCTGCCCGATCTTCCCGCGCCGCGACATTGCGTCATCCCCATCGAGACAAGCTGCCCCGTGCGCCGGGTGTTAAGATGATCCAAAAAAAGGGGAGGATGGCGATGCGCAACACATCGGCAGGGGAAATCACGCAGGAATCCAGCCGCAACGTCGACAGGGAGACCGGCTTCGTTCGCGGACTCGGCCTGCTCGACGGCACCATGCTGGTGGCCGGCAACATGATCGGCTCCGGCATCTTCATCGTCTCCGCCGACATCGCCCGCCAGGTCGGATCCCCTGGCTGGCTGTTGATGATCTGGGTCATCACCGGACTGTTCACGCTCGCCGCCGCGGTGAGTTACGGGGAGCTCGCGGCGATGTACCCGCGCGCCGGCGGCCAGTACATCTACCTGCGCGAGGCCTTCGGGCCGATGTGGGCCTTCCTCTACGGCTGGGTGCTGTTCCTCATCGTGCAGACCGGCACGATCGCGGCGGTGTCGATCGGCTTTGCGCGCTTCGCCGGGGTGATCTGGCCGGCGATCTCGCCCACCAATCTGCTCCTCGACTTCGGGCTGGTGCCGGTGCCGGGCGTGGGCAACCTGTCGCTGTCGCTGTCCACGCAGCAGCTCACGGGGATCCTCGCCACCGTGCTGCTCACCTGGCTCAACCTGCGCGGCCTGTACACGGGCAAGCTCATCCAGGACGTCTTCACCCTGACCAAGATCGGCGCGCTGCTCGCGCTGATCGGACTGGGTCTCGCGTACCTCGGCCGCGATCCGGCCGCGGCCATCAATGCCGCGGACTTCTGGACGCCGCGCGCCAACGGCGAGACCATCGGCGCGCTCGCCTTCCTGCCGGTCATCGGCACCGCCATGGTCGGCGCGCTGTTCGCCTCGGAGGCCTGGAACAACGTCGGCTTCGCGGGCGACGAGATGAGGAATCCGAAGCGCAACCTGCCGCTCAGCATGGCGCTCGGCGTGCTGCTGACCACCGGCCTGTACCTGCTCGCCAACGTCGCCTATCTGTTCACGCTGCCGCTCGAGGCGATCCAGAACGCGCCGCACGATCGGGTCGGCGTGGCCTCGGCAAAGGTGGTGCTCGGCCAGTACGCGGAGATCCTGATGGCCATCGGCATCATGGTCTCCACGTTCGGCTGCATGAACGGCATCATCCTGGCCGGTGCGCGCGTGTATTACTCGATCGCGAAGGACGGGCTGTTCTTCAAGCCGGTCGGCACGCTGAATCGCAAACACGTCCCCGGCGTCGCGCTCGTGCTGCAGGGGCTGTGGATCATCGTGCTCACCCTGCCGCGCACCTACGACGGCGCGACCCAGACCTACAGCAATCTCTACAGCAACCTGCTCGACTACATCGTCTTCGGCGTGATGGTGTTCTACATCCTCACCATGGCTGCGATCTTCGTCCTGCGCCGCAAGCGCCCCGACGCCGAGCGGCCGGTACGGGCCTGGGGTTACCCGTGGCTCACCGCGCTCTACATCGTCTTCGCCGTCGGCATCTGCCTCGCCCTGCTCTGGTCCGAGAAGACCCGCCTCAATGCGATCCTGGGGCTGCTGGTGATACTGGCGGGACTGCCGGTGTATGGGTGGTGGCGCAGTCGCGATTAGCGCCAGGCAAGGTGGCGCGGCGACAGGCCGCACGCGCGCCGACCGGGTTCTGATCTGACCGGCAATGTCAGATCCCTCACGGTCGTGGCTCGTCCGGTTTGTCGCTTCGTTTTTTTGCTGGTCACGAGGCGTACAAAGGGCACAAGAGGAGAGGAACATGCAAGAACCAGGACTGCTGTTGGCATCAACGATACTGGCAATTGCGGCAGCGCCGCTCGCTGTTTCGGCACAAGTGGCACCGGAGGAGGCGGTGGCCATCGCCACCGACGCGTACGTCTACGGCTACTCGCTGCTGACGACCGACGTGACGCGCATCCAGATGTCCAACGTGCCGGCGGTCGAAGCATTGAAGGCGCCGCCCAACCAGTTCGTCAACGTCAAACGCTACCCGCCGGCCGACTACCGGGGCGTCTCGGCGCCCAATGCCGACACGCTGTACTCGCTGGCCTGGGTCGACGTCGAGGAGCCGCAGGTCTTCAGCCACCCCGACATGGGCAAGCGCTTCTTCCTGTTCCCGATGGTCGACCTGTGGATGACCATCTTCGACAGCCCCGGCTCGCGCACCACCGGCCAGAAGGCCGGCAACTTCCTGCTCACCGGCCCGGGCTGGAAGGGTACCGTGCCCGAGGACATGACGCATATCCCGGTGGCCACGCGCTACATGGTCATCCTGGGTCGAACCTACGCCGACGGCACCGAGGCCGACTACCAGGCCGCCAACGCGCTGCAGGCGCAGTACAAGATCACACCGCTTTCGGCCTGGGGCAAACCCTTCACCCCCGAGGCGCCGCCGGTCGATGCCAACCCCGGCATCTCGATGACCGATCCGCCGCAGACGGTGATCCTGGCGATGAGCACCGAGGGCTACTTCAACTGGTTGAGCAAGCGCATGTGTGCGGACTCGCCGGCCTATGCGGCCGATGCGCCGGCGCTGGCGAAGTACGCCGAGATCGGCTTCGAGCCGTGCAAGCCGTTCGAGATGTCCAAGCTCGATCCGGCGGTGCAGGCGGCGCTGAAAGACCTCCCAAAGACCGCGCTCGAGAAGATCAACGCCAACCGCGAAGCGAGCATGGGCAAGCTGGTCGACGGCTGGTCGATCACCAAGGGCCTGGGTGTCTACGGCACCGACTACATGAAGCGCGCGGTGGTCGCCGCCTTCGGCTGGCCGGCCAACCTGGAGCACGACGCGGTCTATCCGTACACGCTGGTCGATCAGAACGGTGACAAGCTCACCGGCGCCCACAAGTACACGCTGACCTTCGCCAAGGGCCAGACGCCGCCAGTCAACGCCTTCTGGTCGATCACGATGTACATGATCGACCAAGGGTGGTGGTTCGTGCCGAACAAGCTGAACAAGTTCACCGTCAGTCCGCGCAACAACCTGAAGGCAAACGACGACGGCTCGATCACACTGTACTTCCAGAAGGACTCGCCGGGCGCGGACAAAGAATCGAACTGGTTGCCCGCGCCGGAAGGCGAGTTCATACCGATGCTGCGCATGTACTGGCCGAAGGACAAGGCGCCCTCGATCCTCGACGGTACATGGACGCCGCCCAAGGTGCAGAAGGCCCAGTAGCATCGCTCGGCGGG
>JAJVHZ010000017.1:26073-28844 GCA_022072255.1 Gammaproteobacteria bacterium
AAGGAGTCTTGCAATACCCTGCCAGGCCTCAAAGCTGGAAGGCCAGCCAGATCAACAATCCTTCCACCACGTCGCGAACGATGCCCGGCTGCGTGGGGACGCAGGGCTGCGAGGCAGCCTGTTCGTCCGCGAACCAGGCTGCAAAGCGTCGCACATCGGCCGCCTTGTGGAACGCGACCATCAGTTCGTAGTTGAGGAAAAGGCTTCTGGTGTCGAGATTCGCCGATCCGACGAGCGCCAACGCGTCGTCAACGACGACGAGCTTCGCGTGCAACATGCCCGGCGCGAGCCACACACGCCCGCCGGTCTGCACGAGGGAGCGCAGAGCCCGGCTGCGGGCCAGGTCAGAAAGGCGATGATTCGACCGGGCGGGTATCACCAGGTCGACCGACACGCCTCGCCGGACCGCCAGGCAGAGCGCCATCAGCAAGGCCGTGTCGGGCACGAAATACGGAGTAACCAGGGCGATCCGTTGACGCGCCCGGTAGGCTGCGGTGACCAGCAGCGCGTGGACGGTATCGTCCGCCTGGTCTGGCCCGGAGGCGACAAGCTGCGCGCCGTCCGGCGGGATCTGCGCCTCGATCGGCGCCGGCGTCTCAGCGTGTGTTTCCTGCCGCATGGCGAAGTTCCAATCGCGATCGAACAACGCCTGCGCCTGCCGCACCACTGGCCCGCGCAGGTCAAAGCTCAGATCGCGCCACGGCCGGGCGTTCGGCTCGCCATCGAAGTACTCCGCCGCCAGGTTGCGTCCGCCACACCACATGCGGCCGGAATCGTGATCAGCATCCGTGACAAGCAGCTTGCGATGATCACGCAGATTGGTGCGACCCTTGAGCCGTGAGTGCAATGGCGGAACGAAGAGCGTCCAGGTTCCCCCGGCGTCGGTGAGCTGTTTCAGATCCGGTCGGCCGGCCATCAGGCTGCCCAAGCCATCGAGCAGCAGGCGCACGCGAACGCCGCTTCGGGCTCTATGGCAGAGCCGATCGACCACGACGCATCCCAGGCTGTCGTCCCTCAGGATGAACGTGCACAAATCGATCGACTGCTGGGCCGAATCGATCATGTCCAGCAATGCGTGCCGCGCTTCCTGGCCATTCCCGTGAATGCCGAGGTCCCGATAGGCAGCCGGCGCCGGCTGGCCAAGCGCCAATGCGGTCTGGACGGCCCAGTCCTCGACATCGTGGACGCGGGGGGTGGCTGGCGTTGCGCGCGAGGGAGGGCGCGGCAGCTTCCGGGAGCCGAAAATCCAGTATGCGGGCAGGGCCAGATACGGCAACAGCAGAATGAAGAGCATCCATGCGATCGCCGCAGCGGGATTGCGCCGTTGTTGCTTCACATGGGAGGTGATCACGTAGAACAGCACAGCCGCAACGGTCACCATTCCGTGCAGGGTGAGCCAGTGCGCAGTAGTCAGGCCCGAGGACGCCACTCCACCTCCCGATTGTTCTTGACCCTGACGTCGAATCCCATCTCCGAGAAGGCCGGCCGCCGGCGATTCAGGCCTGCTCCCTTAGCTCCCGCAGCAGGCGCAACTGCTCTGTTGACTGCTCCTCCAGATCACGCACCCGCTGTTCGAGGCTGCGGATCGCCATGTCGGCGCGAACGTTCACTTCGTGATCGATGCTGGCCTCGAGCCGGTCGCGAAGCGCCTGCCGGTTCTGCGACATCATGATGATCGGCGCCTGTAGCGCAGCCAGCATGGAGAGGACCAGGTTCAGGAATACGTACGGATAAGGGTCGAAAGCATCGTGCCTCGGGCCGAGGATCTCCGTGTTGAGCATTGCCCATACGATCATCATCGCGAGGAACATGAGAATGAACGTCCACGAGCCGCCAAAAGCGGCAATCGCATCGGAGGTGCGCTCACCGAAGGTCATTTGGGTCTGAAATTCCCGATTGGGGTCGCGGACCGGCGCAAGCTTCTGCAGCGCGCCCTCGATGACCTCGCGATCATGTTCCGTCAGTTGGTCCCACCCGGAGCGAAACAACCTGCGCGCGGTCTCACGTGCGTCGGTAGCCGAGCGCACCCGTTTGGCGTCGCCAGATGTACGTTTCATGCTGTTGCTCCCCATGCGTTCCCGTGATCTTGGCCAGGCTGCGGACTAACCCGCCAATTATATGCTTGGGCCTTTCCAGCGCAGTGCCTGTCCGCTTCCACCGCGATCCGCATGGGCGCATGTGCCATTTCGGGCAGGGCGGGAATCGTCTGGCGGCCAGCGATGTCCGCTGCCGAGAACCCGAGTAACTATGGCAGTTATTCGCTGCGGCGCACCAAGGCGACGCTCGTCTACAAGCGAACCAGGAACCTTCGGACGGTACAGCTTCTGCCGGGGCATACGACGCCGGAGAGCACAGTGCGCTACCTGGGTATCGAGGTCGATGATGCGTTGGAAATCTCGGAGCCGGCGGAGGTCTGAGCGAGGCCAGATCGCCCGCAATTCCCCTACCCACCCATAGTCTCGCGTCAATCACCGAAATCCCGCACGGCAGACCGTCTGCATCTTCCGGATGATCTGAAAAGCGCTCGTGGGTTTATTGCGCTATATTTGACCCGGAGTTTCCGACGATTGAGGGATCCCGCCATGACCCGAGTTATACGGAATCTGTCTATTTCGTTTATTCCTGCCGTCTGCCTGGTTCACTGTTAGGTCACTCGAATGTCGCATCACAAGGCATTGAGACGAGTTGTTCTCCCGCTGCTCTTGATCATTGCTGTAGCCTGTGTTGGCCGAACGCTCGCTCTTGCGGATGAGCCCGAAGCCTCCGCTGGC
>JAJVHZ010000074.1 GCA_022072255.1 Gammaproteobacteria bacterium
CTGCTGGTCGAGCAGGGCGAACCGGCGGCCGTCCAGGAGCTGCTCATCGCCACCGTCGGCTGCAACATCGCCTGGGGGATCATCGACGGCATGCTGTACATCAGCGGCCAGATCTTCGAGCGCGCGCGCATGAAGCGGCTGGGACAGATGATCCGGTCCGCCGACACGGAGCAGGCGGCCGCAGCGGTGGTCGAGGAGGAACTGGAGGATCTCGTCGGCACAACCGTCGATGAGGCCGGGCGCGCGGAACTCTACCAGCGGATGGCTCGCCACGTGCGCGCCTCCGAGCCCAGGCCGCTCACGATCGAACGCGCGGATCTGTTCGGCGCCTTCGCCAGCTTCTGGCTGGTGTTCTTCGCCAGCGTCCCCGCCGCCCTGCCGTTCCTCTTCATCGACGATGCGAAGATTGCGCTGCGCGTCTCCAACGGCATCCTGATCTGCCTTTTGTTCGTGACCGGCTACCGCTGGGCGCACCACACTGCGCTGCGCCCGTGGCGCACGGGCCTGGTCTTCATGACCGCAGGGGCTGCGCTGGTCGTCATGGCGATCGCGCTGGGCGGCTGATCGCCCAGCGGCGTGTCCGCCCCCGCGGGGGCGGCAATCGCGTCGAAAGGGGTCGGTCCGGCCGGGGCGGTGACTGGAGGGCCGGTACAGCGGGGTAGCCGAGGATGAACAACGGATGATGAATCCTGGAACCGACGGGCCGAGGCTCCGGGCAGGCATGGGATGGCCGCCGGAGTACTCGCGTGTATGGCTGCGCGCCGACGTGCTCGCCGGCCTGACGGCGGCGGCAGTCGTGATCCCCAAGGCGATGGCGTACGCGACCATTGCCGGACTGCCGGTGCAGGTGGGCCTGTACACGGCATTCGTACCGGTGATCGTCTATGCCCTGCTCGGCACCTCCCGGCCGCTCAGCGTCAGCACCACGACCACCATCGCCATACTGGCCGCCACGGAACTGGGCCGCGCCGTTCCCGAGGGCGGCGCAGCCGAACTGGTGGTCGCAGCGGCAACCCTGGCGATGCTGGTAGGCGCGATGCTGGCACTCGCAGCGGTGCTCAGGCTCGGTTTCGTCGCCAACTTCATCTCCGAGCCGGTGCTGACGGGGTTCAAGTCCGGCATCGGACTGGTCATCGTCGTCGACCAGATCCCGAAGTTGCTGGGGATTCATATCGAGAAGACAGGATTCTTCAGGGACATCCTCGCCATCGCCCATCACCTGCCGGCCACCTCGGTCGCCACGCTGTCGCTCGCGCTGCTGCTGCTGGTCCTGATCTTCGCCCTGGAGCGCTACGCGCCGCGAGCGCCTGCGCCGCTGATCGCCATCGCGCTGGCGATCGCCGCGACGGCGATGCTGGGACTGGCACAGGCAGGCGTGACGACGATCGGCGAGATCCCGCGCGGGCTGCCCGGGATGGTACTGCCGCGTATCGACCTCGTGATGCAGATGTGGCCGGCGGCAGCCGGCATCGCGCTGATGAGCTTCACCGAGAGCATTGCCGCGGCGAGGGCATTCGGCCGTCCCGAAGAACCGCGTCCGGCGCCGAACCGGGAACTGTGGGCCATCGGCGCGGCGAACGCCGCCGGCGGACTGTTCGGTGCGATGCCCGCGGGAGGCGGCACCACGCAGACGGCGGTGAACCGCAAGGCCGGGGCGCGCACGCAACTGGCGGAGCTGGTCACCGCGGCCGCGGCCGTCGCGACGCTGCTGGTGCTCGCGCCGGTCATCAGCCTCATGCCGCAGGCGGCCCTGGCGGCGGTCGTGGTGGCGTATTCCGTGGACCTGATCAAGCCCGCCGAATTCCTCGACATCCGCCGCGTGCGCCGCATCGAGTTCCGGTGGGCGGTGATCGCCTTTGCCGGAGTCGTGCTGCTCGGGACGCTCAAGGGGATCCTGGTGGCGGTGATCGCCTCGCTGCTGGCGCTCGCGCAGCAGACCTACGACCCGCCGGTGTATGTGCTCGGCCGCAAGCGCGGCAGCGGCATCTTCCGGCCGCGCTCGAGCGAGCATCCGGACGACGAGACCTGGCCGGGATTGCTGATCGTGCGCGTGGAGGGACGAGCCTTCTTCCTGAACGCGCAGCGCATTGGCGAACAGATCTGGGCGTTGCTCGCCGCGGAGAAGCCGCGAGTGCTGATCTTCGACTGCAGCTCGCTGCTGGACATCGAGTACACGGCGCTGAAGATGCTGATCGAGGCGGAGGCGAAGCTGAGACGCGAAGGCATCGAGCTGTGGCTGGCGGCGCCGAATCCGGAGGTGCTGCGGGTCGTGCAGAATTCGGACCTGGCCAGGACGCTGGGACGGGAGCGGATATTCATGAATCGCGCCAGCGCGGTCGAGCGCTACGAGAAGCTGAAGTCGTGAGCGGCCCCATCCCCGAGTCGCTGCTCACGCTGTGCGTGGTGGTCACCGTGTTCACGGTGATGTTCGCCCTGGGGCTCGGCATCGTTCACGGCCAGGTGTTGCGATGGACCGTGCAGAGGCCGGGGCTGATGACCCGCGCCCTGTTCTCGGTGCTGATCGCCGTTCCCGCCATCGCGCTGGCGGTGACCCGCGTGCTAGAGCTGCCGAGGGCGGCGCAGATCGGCATCGTGCTGATGTCGATCGCGCCCGGCGCGCCTGTTGCGCTGCGCAGATCGCTCGGCGCCGGCGGCCACCAGGCGTTCGCCCCGAGCCTGCAGATCTCCGTGGTGATGCTCGCGGTGTTTTCCATGCCGCTGTCGATCGCGCTGCTCAATCATGTCTATGCGGGGCAGGCCAGCATCACGCCCGGACAGGTGGCGCGGCAGGTGTTCGTCGTGCAACTGCTGCCGCTGGGGCTGGGCATGACGCTGCGGCACGTGCATGAGGGGTTTGCACTGTGGCTGGAGTCCAGGCTGGGCCGGGTCGGAAGGTTCATGCTCCTGGCCGCCGTGGCCCTGATCCTGATCGACGTGTGGAAGGTTACGATCGACGCCGGTCTGCGCGGGGCGGCGGCAGTCGCGCTCACGACTGCCGGCGCGCTGGCCGTCGGGCACCTGCTGGGTGGCCCGGAGCCCGCCACGCGCACGGCGGTGGCGATCATCAGCGCCGCGCGCAATCCGGGTCTGGCGCTGCTCGTGGCCACGCTCAATCGCGCCCCGCCGGAGGTCACGGCAACAGTGCTGGCCTACCTCCTGATCTCGGGGCTCACCATCGTCCCCTACGCCTTGTGGCGAGGGCGCGCCGCCCGGCAGGAGGTTCAGACGGAGCCGACCGGCAATCGATAGGACCTTGGTCCAATATGCTCCGGGCCCGACCCGGGCGTACGGTGGCGTCGCGAAACGATATACTTCCCGAGGAGGTGCGGGTCATGACATTGAAACCATGGTCATCGCTGGGCGTCGCACTCGTCGCGACGGTGTTGTCCGTTACCGCGGTTTTCGCGGGAGGACAGGGGGACGCCGGCACCGGCGCGCAGACGACAGGCGGCCCGGAGTCGGGGCCACCGGCGGATAACCAGGATGATGCCATGGGCAGGCTCATGGACATGGCGAAGTTCCTCTCGCAGACGCAGCGCTTCCGCGTCGACATCCGCGCCGGCTACGACGTGCTCCAGGACACCGGCCAGAAGATCGAATTCGGCGAGCGGCGCACCGTCACGGTCAGCCGGCCGGACAGCCTGCGCATCGACGCCGAGCAGAGCGACGGCGACAAGCAGATGGTGCTGCTCGACGGCAAGGACATCACCGTGTTCAACGCCACGCGCAACGTCTACGCGAGGACGCCCATGCCGGGCAGCATCGACGAGGCGATCGCGTATTTCCGCAGGGAGCTTCGCATGCGGCTGCCGCTCGCCGTACTGGTGGTGAATCGGCTTCCCGCCGAGCTCGAACGCAGGGTTCAGTCCATCGACTACGTCGAGCAGACCGACATCCTGGGCGTGCCTGCGCATCATCTCGCCGCGCGCACGGCGACGGTCGACTTCCAGGTGTGGGTGAGCGACGGGGAGCAGCCGCTGCCGCTGCGTATCGTGCTCACGTACAAGGCCGAGGAAGGGCAGCCGCAGTTCTGGGCGCAGTTTTCCGACTGGGATCTGTCGCCCGAGATCACCGCTGCGACGTTCGCGTTCACGCCGCCCGATGGCGCGCAGAAGATCGCATTCCTCGCCCAGATGCCCAGGGTTGCACCACCGGCGGCGCAGGCCGCCGAGCCGACGGGAGCACAGCCATGAAGACGAAGTCATCACTGAGGATTGCGGCGCTTGCGGGCATGGTCGTGTTCGCTCTTGGCGTCGTGAACGAGGCGAACGCCGGGCGCCGCGGCGGAGGCGGTGGCCGCGATTTCTCGCGCAGCGGTGCCGCGGCCGGCGGCAGCCTCTCCTCGCGCCCAGGTGGGCAGGCCACCGCTCAACGCTCGCAGATGAGCCAGCAGCGCTCCGCACAGGCCGGGCAGCGACAGCAGCAGGCGTCCTCGCAGGCCACGCAGAGACGAGAGCAGGCCTCTTCGCAGTCCGCAGACCGCCAGCAGAACCGCGACCAGCAGCAGCAGAGCCGCCAGCAGCAGCAGGACCAGGCCAGCCAGGAGCGCCAGCAGGCGCAGCAGGATCGGCAGTCGCAGGCGGATCAGGCCCGTGAGGACAGGCAGCAGCAGGCCAATCAGGCGCGCGAGGATCGGCAGGATTTCTACGAGGACGAGATCGATGATGACTGGGACTGCTGCGACGGTGACAATTGGGGAGAAGCGGTGGTCGCCGGGGCGGTGGTCGCCGGCACCGCCGCAGTCGTGGGTGCGGCGGCGGCGCCGAACACCGTCGTCTACCAGACGGCCCCGGTCGCCGTGCTTCCCTGCGCGGCCGCGCCCGTGGACGTCGACGGCGTCACCTACTTCGCCTGCGGCAGCGCCTGGTACACGCAGGCGTATGCCGGGAGCGGCGTGACCTACGTTCAGGTGGCGCCGCCGCCGGGGTACTGAATGGCAATCGTCGAGTTCCGAGAACAACAATGAAATGCATGATCCACGGACTGTCGATTTTCGTCGTGCTCATGGCCTCGTGGAGCTTCGGTACAAATGCGGAGGAGATGCTTGACCGCACGGTGCTGCCGATCCCGGAGCCGAAGCGCCCGGTTTATACCGAGCTCGACGCGCGCAACGTGAAGATGCCCTCGCACTTTCAGGTCAAGGCGCCCGCCGGTGCGCCCAACGTCGTGATTATCCTGATCGACGATCTGGGCTTTGGTGCCACGAGTACCTTCGGCGGCCCGGTTGCCACCCCGACGCTCGACAGTCTGGCGCAGAACGGACTGCGCTACACCAACTTCCACACGACCGCGCTGTGCTCGCCGACCCGGGCTGCGCTCAAGGCCGGCCGCAACCATCACACGGTCAACATGGGCTTCATCACCGAGATGGCAACGGGATTCCCGGGTAACACCGGCCAGATCCCGAACGCGACGGCTCCGGTAGCGGAGATGCTGCGCCTGAACGGCTACAGTACAGCCGCGTTCGGCAAGTGGCACGAAACGGCTGTGTGGGAGGCCAGCGTGTCGGGCCCCTACGACCGCTGGCCTACGCGCCAGGGCTTCGACAAATTCTACGGATTCATCGGCGGCGAAACGAATCAGTATGCGCCTTACCTCTACGACGGCGTCGCGCAGGTGGAGTTGCCGGCCGATCCGAATTACCACTTCATGACCGACATGACCGACAAGGCCGTGGCCTGGATCGAATACCAGAAGGCCCTGACGCCGGACAAGCCGTTCTTCGTGTACTTTGCGCCCGGCGCGACGCATGCGCCGCACCACGTGCCAAAGGAGTGGATCGCCAAGTGGAAGGGCAAGTTCGACCAGGGCTGGGACAGGCTGCGCGAGGAAACGCTGGCCAGGCAAATCGAGATGGGCATCGTGCCCGCCGGCACCAAGCTCGCGCCAAAGCCGCAGGCCATCAAGGACTGGGACAAGCTCTCAGATGACGAGAAACGGCTCTTTACCCGCCAGATAGAGGTGTTCGCCGCCTATCTCGACTACACCGATCACGAGATCGGCCGCGTGCTCGAGGCGATCGAGGCGACCGGCGAGGCCGACAACACGCTCGTCTTCTACATCGCTGGCGACAACGGTACCAGCGGTGAAGGTGGCGAGAACGGCATGTTCAACGAATACACCTACTTCAATGGCGTGCATGAACAGGTGCCCGATTTGCTAAAGGTGATCGACAAGTGGGGTAGCCCGGAGACGTACCCGCACATGGCGGCCGGCTGGTCGGTCGCGCTGGATGCGCCGTTCGGATGGATGAAGCAGGTCGCCTCCGACTTCGGTGGCACCCGCACCGGCATGGTGGTGCACTGGCCCAAGGGCATCAAGGCGAAGAACGGGATCCGCAGCCAGTTCGGGCACGTGATAGACATCGCGCCGACCATCCTCGAGGCCGCCGGGTTGCCGGAGCCCAGGATGGTTGACGGCACGCCGCAGATCCCGATGGAGGGCGTGAGCCTGGCCTACACCTTCGACGATGGCAACGCCAAGGAGCGTCACACCACGCAGTACTTCGAGATCGCCGGCAACCGTGCCATCTATTACGACGGCTGGTTCGCGCGCACGGTTCACCGGGCGCCGTGGGAGCCGAAACCGCGCAACCCACTGGAGAATGACGTTTGGGAGTTGTACGACGTGCGTTCCGACTTCAGCCTGGCGTCGGATGTCGCTGCGCAGAACCCCGGCAAGCTCGCCGAGCTGCAGACGCTGTTCATGAAGGAGGCCGAGAAGCACCATGTGCTGCCCGTCGACGACCGCGGTGTCGAGCGCGGGATTGCCGCGATGGTCGGTCGGCCCGATCTGATGGGCGGGCGCACCTCGCTTACCGTGGCCGAAGGCATGACCGGCATGATGGAAAACGTCTTCATCAACGTGAAGAACAAGTCCAAGACGATCACCGCCGAGGTGGACATTCCGGAGGGGAGTGCCAGCGGCACGATCATTGCCCAAGGCGGTCGCTTCGGAGGCTGGTCGCTCTATCTCAAGGATGGTGTTCCCGCGTACGACTACAATTTCCTCGGCATGCAGCGCAGCTCGGTGACGGCGACCAAGCAGCTACCGCCTGGCAAGGCCACGGTCCGCTTCGACTTCGCCTATGACGGCGGCGGCATGGGCAAGGGCGGCACGGGAACCCTTTTCGTCAACGACGAGCAGGTCGCGCAGGGCCGGATCGAGCATACGCAGGCCGTCATCTTCTCGGCGGACGAGACGGCCGACGTCGGCATCGATCTTGGGACGCCAGTCGTCGAGTCGATCGGATCAGAGGCAAAGTCGCGCTTCACCGGACACATTCCGAAGGTGACGATCGAGGTTCGCGACACGAACGCCAAGGCCGACGCCGCGGTGGGTAAGGCGCAACAGGAGGTCGTGCACCGGACGGAGTGAGGCGCCGCGGGAATCGTGAGAAAGAAGAAAAAGAAGCGATTCGGGGATCGCCCATCACTGCCCGAGGGTGCGCGGGACATGCCGGGGTCGCGTGTGCGCCGCTCTCGCCCCGGTCTCCTGGTGGCCGCGGGGGCGCTCGGCGCGCTGGGCGTCGCTGCGTTCGGGCTCTATTTGTTCTTCTCCGATCGCGAGTCCCGGCCGCCGACGGCGCCGCCGTCGACGGCGGGCCGTGCGGTCGAGGCACGCTACGTCGGCGCCCAGGCGTGCGCCGCATGCCACGAGAAGGAAACGGCGGCCTGGCGCGGCTCGCAGCACGACCTGGCGATGCAGGAGGCGAACGAAAGGACGGTGCTCGGCGATTTCAACGATGCACGCTTCACCTATGCCGATGTCACCTCCGCCTTTTTCAAACGCAACGGCAGGTTTTTCGCCAATACCGATGGGCCGGATGGCAAGCTCGCCGATTTCGAGATCAAATACACCTTCGGAGTCGCGCCCTTGCAACAGTATCTGATCGAGCTTCCGGGTGGTCGCCTGCAGGCGCTGTCGATCGCCTGGGATGCGCGGCCGCGGGAAAAGGGCGGGCAGCGCTGGTTCCATCTGTATCCCGAAGAGCGCATCGCTCATGGCGACGAATTGCACTGGACCGGCGCGCAGCAGAACTGGAATTTCATGTGCGCCGACTGCCACTCCACCCATCTCGAAAAGAAATACGACGCGGAGAGCCGTACATACAACACCACCTGGACGGAGATCGACGTCGCATGCGAGGCCTGCCACGGTCCCGGCTCGCGGCACGTGGAGTGGGCGAAACCGTCGGAATCGGGCTCCGGTCCCGGCAAGGGCGACGCGAGCCTGGGACTGACGGTGTCTTTCGACGAGCGCGAGGCAATGGGATGGACCATGAATCCGGGCAGAGGCATTGCGCGACCGAAGCGGGCGCGCCCGTTGAGCGCTGAGATCGCGGTCTGTGCGCCCTGTCATTCTCGCCGCACACCCATAGCCCGTGGTTTTGCGGCCGGGAAGCCGTTTCTCGACTACTACCTTCCGGCGCTCCTGCAGTGGCCGCTCTATCACCCCGACGGCCAGCAGCGGGAAGAGGTCTACACCTGGGGATCGTTCGTGCAGAGCAAGATGTACCAGCAGGGCGTGACCTGCAGCGACTGCCATGAGCCGCATGGCCTGAAGCTGCGCGCGCAGGGCAATGAGGTCTGCGCTCAATGCCATCTGCCCGCGAAGTACGATGCCGCGTCCCATCATTTCCACGAGCCGGGCGGACCGGCAGGGCAGTGCGTGGCCTGCCACATGCCGGCGACGACCTACATGGTGATCGATCCGCGCCACGACCACAGCCTGCGTGTGCCGCGCCCGGATTTCAGTGTCAAATACGGGGTACCGAACGCCTGCTCGCAGTGCCATGCCGACAGGCCGCCGCAGTGGGCGGCGGACCAGGTGATGAAGTGGTACGGCCATCCTGCGCAAGGCTTTCAGCACTACATCCTTGCGGCTTACGGCGCTGAGGAGACGAAGAGGCTTCGCGCGCTCCTGGCAGATCACCAACAGCCCGCGATCGCCCGTGCCACGGCCGCCGCGACCGTCACGCCGGAGTTCGATCCGGCGGTTGTCGAGACGGCAGTCAAGGCACTGGCCGATGACAGCGCGCTCGTACGCCATGCGGCACTGGGAAGAATGGACGCGCTGCCGCCCGAGCAACGCCCGCCTCTCGTTGCGCCGTTGCTGGACGATCCGGTGCGCATCGTGCGCATGGAGGCGGCACAGGCGCTTGCCCCCGTCGCGGCGTCGGGGCTCACGCCGGTGCAGAGGGTATCGTTCGATCGCGCCGCCGATGAGTACATCGCAGCACAAAGGCTGCTCGCGGAGAGGCCCGAGCATCGTACCAATCTGGGCAGTTTCTACGCGCAGCTCGGGCGCTTCGAGGAGGCCGAGGCCGAATTTCGCGCTGCCCTCACTCTACCGCCCATGCATGTGCCTGTCTGGGTGAACTTCGCCGATATGCGCCGTATGCAGGGGCGCGACCAGGATGCGGAGGCCATCCTGCGCGACGGCCTGAACGCCGCGCCGGCTAGCGCGCCACTGCATCATGCGCTAGGCCTGACGCTGGCGAGACTGCAACACTTCGGCGACGCCGTGCGGGAGCTCGCCGAGGCCGCCCGTCTGGCACCCGAGGACCCGCGGTACGCCTATGTCTACGCCGTTGCGCTCGACTCGACCGGGCAGTTGCGCGCCGCACTCGAGGTGCTTGCGCAGGCGCTCACCCGGCACCCGGATAATCGCGAAATGCTGCTTGCCGCTGCGAAATTCAGCCGCGACTATGGCGATCAGATTGCGGCTATCGGTTACGCGGAGCGCCTGCTCACGGCAGCGCCCGGGGATCCGACGGCGGCGCAGTTGCTTCACGAGCTTCGCGAGGGCGCCAGCGAGTCGGAATGAGCTGGGAATGCGTGGGGCCTGTATGCAGGCAACGTCAGGACGAGGGGTCGCAATAAGCCTAGGGGTTCGTTTCTAAAGCCAGTGTGCGAGCATAGAGGATTGGGAGGCTAGAAGATGAAGAATGCATTCGTAAGACCAGCGTTGACATCTTTTTTGCTGTGCGGTACGCACCTCGTCTTCGCCGGGGAGCAAGGCCATTACTCGCCCGCGCTCCCCAACGTCCGGGATCTGCTGGTGCCGTCGGATCCGGGGGTCTACTACCTTCAATACAATTATCTTTACAGCACGGAAACCCTGAAGAACCGCAATGGTGACGAGGTGGGCTCGCTGACCGTCAATGGACCCCTGGGTACCACGACGGTAACCGTGGAGCCGGACATCGAGGCGTTTGTCGTCGCCCCGTCGCTGGTGTGGGTAAGCCCCTGGCACGTTCTGGGCGCACGCTACGCGGCGCTCGTGCTGCCCAGCTTCGTGAGTGCCAGCCCGCAGGTGTCGCTGAGTCTCGCCCGCACGGGACGGTTCCTCGATCGTACCGGAACCATCGACCGCACCCTCGAGGCGGACGTGGGCGGCATGGGCGACACGTATTTCCAGCCGGTCTGGCTCGGCTGGAGCAGCCAGCACTACGACGCGTCAGCGGCATACGGGTTCTACGCGCCGACCGGGAGCGACGGGGTGAGTCTGGAATTCTGGGAGCACCAGTTGCAGGCCGCGGGCGCGTGGTATCCGTGGGCGGACAGGCGCATGGCGGTGACCGTGGCGGGCACCTACGAGCTGCCGATGGAGAAGGATGGCGAGGATCTGACGCCCGGCGACCGGTTTACGCTGAACTGGGGCATCAGTCAGTACCTGCCACTGAAGAAAGACCTGACCGTCCTGGCCGAGGTGGGCATACGCGGGTACAGCCAGTGGCAGATCGAGGAGGATTCCGGCGCCGATGTGCCGCAGATCCGGAACGTCCAACTGAATGCCGAGGACCAGGTCCACTCGGTCGGTCTGCAGGCCGGGCTGACATTTCCGCCGTTCGACGCCAACCTGAACTTCGGTTACATGTGGGAGTTCGGCGCCGAGGCGCGCTTCGAGGGGCAGTGGGTCGGCGTCAGCTTCGCCAAGGGGTTCGGGAAATGAGTGGCCAGCAGCGAACATTCACCCACCCGCCCGGGACGGGTGCGGACAACCGGGGCGGACCGGCTGCTATTCAGTGGATTCGACGGAAATCGATTCCAGCATCCCATCGTCGTTGAAGTGCAGCCGGTACCTGGCGCCGCCTTCGTCCCTGTAGAACCAGTCGTCGCCGGCCACCTCGAGGGGAGCACCGCATTTCTCGCTCACCTCCGTCTTGGACGGCCCGGATTCCTCCTCGTCGACGATGACATGAGTCCCGCATGCCATGTCCTCGGCCATGGCAGGCGAACTGCCTGCCCAGAGTGCGCAGCCCAACACCAGTCCGGCAGATCGCATTGTCATTCTCCTCGCAGATTCGCGTTCGATGACGCGCTGCCAACGTTGCAGATCCTCCACCCTTCCGCCTCGTCACGCGCGGCGGGCGGCTATTGGAAGTCTAGCGCAAGAATGGGCCCAGGAATGAGCCCAAGATATAGACAGAGGCATGTTGGACCAAAGGGTAATTTGCACGAGACGGCGGGCTGAGTATGATTCGCCTTTCTGTCGGGGGGGGGGGCGAAATGCTGCGGTCGCTGGCGCTGGTAGTCATCGTCTTGTGCGCCGCGGCCTGCACGCGCATCGGTCCGGGCACCGTGCGCCACGATCGCTTCGACTACAACGCGGCGCTCGCCGACTCCTGGCAGGAGCAGATCCTTCTCAATGTCGTCAAGCTGCGCTACCTGGACACGCCGGTGTTCCTGGACGTCGCCTCGATCGTGAGCGGCTACACCGTGGAGAGCACGTTGAGCGCCGGCGGCAGCATCTTCAACAGCGATGGCATCGTCCCGGGCGTCCCCGACAGCAGCGTGACGCTGGGCGCGCAGGGCAAGTACACCGATCGTCCCACCATCACCTACGCGCCGCTGACCGGTCCGGACTTCGTCAAGAGCCTGATGACGCCGCTGCCGCCTCCGGCGGTGCTGTTCCTGCTGCAGTCGGGCTATGCAGCCGATTTTGTATTCAGCATCGCGGTCGACTCGGTGAACGGTCTGCAGAACCGCCGCGGAGCCGGCGCGCGCATGCACCCCGCCGATCCACAGTTCTACCAGGTGCTCGACCTGCTGCGTGAGATCCAGGCCTCCGGCGCCGTCGAGGTCAACATCAAACCGACCGAGGACAAGCAGGAGGCGGTGTTCCTGGTGTTCCAGCGGCGGGAGGAGATCGGGGAGAACAGCCGTGCGCTCCGCGAGCTGCTGGGCCTGGACCCGGAGGCGACGGAGTTCCGCGTGTTCTACGGTGGCGCTGCGCGCGGCGGGCGGCAGATGGCGATTCTGACCCGCTCCATGATGCACATCATGATCGAGCTGGCCTCGTATGTGGATGTGCCGGAGCGCGACCTGGTGGAACAGCGCGCGGCGCCGGCCATCGCCGGGGGGGTCGACGAGAAACACCGGCTCATCCGAATTCACAGCGCGGCGGAGGAGCCCGCCGACGCGTTCGTGGCCGTGCCATATCACGGTCACTGGTTCTGGATCGACGACCGGGACCTGGTGTCCAAGCGGACTTTCACGTTTCTGATGCTGCTCTTCACCCTGGCGAACCAGGGTCCGACGCAGAACCTGCCACTGGTGACGATCCCCGCCGGCTGATGGTCATGAAAACGGCCGGCCCCGGCATGTGGAGGAAATTGCGGCATGTCCGATAGCAGGAATACCGCGTCGGGCGCGAGCGCGACGCCCCTTGCCTGGCCCGAGCTCGAGAACTTCTCCCTCGTGCTCGGCGGACCGCTCTACCAGTTGTTCCGCAAGGTCCGCCTGGAGGAGCGGGTCGAAGACCACCTCCTGCGGCGTATCGTGGTCATATGCGGGATCATATGGCTGCCGCTCCTGCTGTTCTGTCTCATCGAGGGAACGCTGGTGGAAGGGGTGCCCATCCCGTTCATCGGCGACATCGAGACGCACGTGCGATTTCTGATCGTGGTGCCGCTCGTGATCCTTGCGGAGCTCCTGGTCCATCTGCGGATGCGCGCGATCGTCCCCCAGTTCATCGAACGGCAAATCGTGCCCGAGGCCGCGCGGGAGCGGTTCCGCGCCGCCATCGCCGCGGCGCTCAGACTCCGCAACTCCGTGGCGGCAGAGCTGCTGCTCATCGCGATCATCTTCCCGCTGGCCTACTATCTTCGCAGCAATTATCTCGCGCTGGAGACTCCGACCTGGTATTCGCGGATCGAAGGCGACAGCGCCACGGCGACGCGTGCGGGGCTGTGGTTCGTATGGGTCAGCAACCCGATCTTCCAGTTTCTCCTGGTCCGGTGGTACTTTCGTCTTTTCATCTGGGGGCGCTTCCTGTGGCAGGTCTCCCGCATAGAACTTGTGCTGATCCCCACCCACCCCGATCGCAATGGCGGTCTGGGCTTCCTCGGCGCGAGCGCATATGCCCTGTCGCCGCTGCTCGCCGCCCACGGCGCGGCCATGGCGGGATTCATTGCGAACCGCATCTTCCACAAGGGCGCGTCCCTGGCGCAGTTCAAGCTGGAGATCGTGTTGCTGGTCGCGTTTCTCATGCTGCTCGTGCTGGGACCGCTGTGCGTCTTCGCGCCGCAGATCCTTGCCGCCAAGCGCAAGGGCCTGCGCGAGTACGGAAGCTTCGCCGCCGAGTACATGCGCGAGTTCGACCGGCGCTGGCTGCGTACCGCCGATCGCGACGGCGCGACGATGCTCGGAGCCGCGGATATCCAGTCGCTGGCCGACCTCGGCAATGCTTTTGGCGTGATCCGGGAAATGAAGGCAGTGCCGTTCGGGCGCGATACGTTCTTGCAGCTCACCGTGGCGACCGTGGTTCCGTTCGTCCCGCTGCTTTTCACGATGTTCCCTCTCGAGGAGATGCTCAATCGCATCATCGGGGCGGTCTTCTGACGCCGCCAATCGCATATTCAATGTCAACCGGCCCAACGGAGGAATCCAAGGAACCATGAGCGCTGAAATCGTCGATGTAGCCGGCAACGTCCTTACCATCAGGATCACCGGAAAGCTGGCGCAGCCCGAGCTGGCTAGGCTGCAGCAATCCGCAACGGAGACCATCCGGCGGCAGGGCAAGGTGCGCATCCTCGTCGTCGCCGAGAACTTTCTGGGCTGGGAGAAGGGTGGGAACTGGGAGGACGACTCCTTCCAGGCGGAAAACGACCGCTACATCGAGAAAATGGCCATAGTCGGCGAGAGGAAGTGGGAGGATCTTGCGACCATCTTCGTCGCCAAGGGCTTGCGGGCGTTCCCCATCGAATATTTCCAGCCCGGGGATCTGCCGCGGGCCCGGGCCTGGCTGGCGGAATAGTGACGGGCCGGATGCCTGGCTGCGAACCGGGGCGGTGTTGCCGAATCGGGCCGCATCGTGTCCACGGATAGCGCGCCAACGACGGAGCTGAGCGCGGACGAAGCGCTGCAGCGCCTCGTCGAGGGTAACGGGCGGTTCATGCGGGGCGAAGGGCGATCTCCGTTTCTGGGCAGGCGGGCGCTGACCGATCTCGTCGAGGGCCAGCAGCCGTTCGCAACCGTCATCGGCTGCAGCGACTCGCGCGTGCCGCCGGAGATCATCTTCGATGCGGACTTCGGTGATCTCTTCATCGTGCGTGTCGCCGGCAACATCATGTCGCCCGAGATCATGGGGACCCTGCAATACGCCGGCACCTACCTGCATACGCCGCTGTTCGTGGTGCTCGGCCATGAGCATTGCGGCGCGGTGCACGCTGCATTGGAGACCAGGTTCCACGGCAAGGAGAAACGCGAGCGGGTGCAATCGCTGCTGCAGATGATTCTCCCGGGCCTGGCGGGAGTCGAACCTGACCTCGTGCCTGAAGAGGCGATGCGGCGTGCAGTGGAGGCCAATGTCCGCTGGTCGATGCATCAGATCCTGGAGACTCCGGAGGCGCAAGTGCGGGTGGCCGAGGGAAACTACAGGTTGGTCGGTGCCGTCTACGAGTTGGCGAGCGGCCGCGTGCGTTTCCTCGAAAGCTGAGGACGATGCGGCCGCGGGACGGCGGCGCGCAGAGCGTATGACGGAAACTGTGGCGACGTTTCTCGCGAACTCTGTTCGCCCGGGTGCAATCGGTGATTCGTGAAGTGACCTGCAGACGCAAAAACCTGCCTGAGGTTCAATCGCCGACGAACGCAAGACTCACGGTGGCTGGAATGCTCCATGTGCTGACGATTGTGGGTATCGCAGCCCTTGCCGCCATGGCGGCGCGTAACGGAAGCACCGCAGTAGGCCGCGAACACGATGCGCCGCGTGCCGATGTCGGCGGCACACCGCTCCGGCCGTCGGTGGTGGACAGCCGAGCCGGCGTGCCGCATGGCGCGCGGCTCGTCGAGGCGGTGACCAGACCGGCCGGGGCTGGCGGGATGCCCGTGGAGTTCGCAATCAGCGCCGAGGAGTTCTTCACGCCGGAGGGAAGGAAGCTCCCGGGTTTGCCGCCCTTGCTGGTCAAAGGGAGGATCGCCGGTTCGGATTCCCGCTACACGCTGCAGGATCTCGACGCACGCATCGGCGGGGTCGGGTTCATCGGCGCGGTGACGGTCGACTCCACGGGCGCGCGCCCGAGCGTGACTGGCAGCCTGACCTCCGACAGCGTGGATCTGACCACATGGCTGCCCGCCCGGGCCGCGGAGAAAGGATCGACGCGCGATCGCCTGTTTTCGGCCGCGGACCTGTACCTGGATCTCCCGATGGCCTTCGATGCGCGGATCGATCTGCACGCATCCGAATTCAGGTTGCCGCCGCTCGAGCTGCACGACGTCGAGGCGAAACTGACCCTGGCGAACGGCACGCTGACGGTCGAGTCGATTCGCGGGCAGGTGGCCGGCGGCACCATCGAGGGCAGTCTGACCGTGTTCGGGGCGACCGATCCGCCCGTGGTCGAGATGCGCGCGAAATTCACAGGCATAAGGCCCGAGCGGTTGCCGCAGGTGGCTGCCAGTGGCATGGTCCGCGGTGCGCCCACCGACCTGACCCTGGATCTGCGGGGCCGGGGTCGTTCGGTCGCGGATATCCTCGGCAGCAGCAACGGCAACGTCTTGGTCAGCGTCGGCCCGGGCGAATTCGGCGAAGCGGCCACCGGCGCCTCGTTCTTCGATGCGCTGTTCGGGATCCTGGGCGAGCTCAACCCGCTGTCGGTGAAACAGGACCGAACGCAACTGCAGTGCGCGGTGCTGAACCTCAGGGTGCAGGACGGCATCGCGGCAAACCCGACGGGTATCGCGGTGCAGACCGATACTTTCAATATATTGGGGGGTGGCACCATCGATCTGGGGAGCGAGCGGATCGATCTGGCCGGGAAGCCCAAGCGACGGAAGAAAAGCGTGCTCGGTCTGCTGGGTGTGGAGGCCGAGCTCAGCGTCGGCGGCACGCTGCTCGACCCCAGGGTGACGACCGGGGCCTCTGTCGGCGCCGGCACCGTCGGGAGAGTAGGGGCGGCCTGGATGACGGGCGGGCTGACGCTGATCGCCGAAGGCATCCTCGACCAGGTGAAGTTCGGAGAGGACGTCTGCGCGGTGGCTCGCGCCTCTGCATCGCCGCGCTGACACGCGCGTAAGGATCGCACCGGAGCGCTTCGCGGCATCTCTGGGATACCTGCGCGGCCGTGGCGGAGGTGCTCAGCCGTTCATCGACAGGCGCTGGGCGCTCCCGACCGCTGACCGCCCGATCTGCGCGACCAGCAAGGCGTAGCTCAGCAGGCCAAGGCAGGCGCAGGACAACTGGGTCACGCGCAGCGCGACGCCATACGTCATGCCCAGCGATACGCTGTAGCCGTTGGCGCCGAAGGCCAGGACGCGGCCGCCTTCCAGGGTTCCGAGATTGAGCGGTACTGCAAACGCCATGAAATCGAACCAACTGCCGAGGACCCACGTGCCGGACGCGATCACCGCCGATACGGGCTGATCGAGCTGGACGAGGAACCACCAGATCTGCAGGATCCCCACCGAATATCCGAGTATGTGGCAGCACACCGCGAGCAATAGGCCCGGAAGCGGTCTGACTCCCTGCCGATGTCGAGCCACGGCTCGGCCGGCCTCGCCTCGTGCCGCTGCCGGTAGCGGGTACGACCCGCGGCCATCCGATGCATACGTTCGGCGGTCGCTTCGGTCAGCGGATACACCCCGTCCGCCTGCGGAACGAGCCGGCGAAAAACCAAAGGCACGCGGCGGCCTTGCGTGCCCGCGAATCCCGATCGGCCGCGCCGGGCTCCGGCGCCGGTAGCGGAAACATGACTTCCCATACCCGCGGGCTGCGGTTGTCGGGATCCTGCGCCAGCTATCCATGCAGAAACGTGGAGCCGCTGCGAGGCGTGCCGGCGATGAACAGCGTCGAGAGTGCCGGTTCGATCGGTGGGTGGCCGAAATCCTCCAGGCCGGTGCGCCTGCGGGCAGGCGCAAGCAGCGCCGCAAAGACGGATCTCGGGTCCTGCGGACCTGGCACGCAGTGCATCGGTCATCGGGAATCAGAACGGATCGAGGCGGTGACGGACCTGCATTGCCTCGTCGAGCTGGTGGTCCATGTAATCCGTCAGGCGCTGTTGCTCGGTCTGGCTCCGCTCGCGCTCGGCCCTGCGGATGCGCTCGATGAGCTGATCGAGGCGCTGACGGCGCTGCGCCCGAGTGATCTCGCCGCGGTCCAGCCGATCGGTCAGCATGCGGTCCTCGCCGATGAGTTGCAGGTACACGTCGGGGATCGTGCTGTTCGGGATCATGTGCTTCTGCACGCCTTCGTACGCGCATTCGCGCCAGGCGCGCTCGCCCGGAGCCAGCGCCCGCTCGGGCAGATCCCGGGCCGCAGGGTCGAAGCCGTAGCGCTGCGTGCATTGCGAGAGATCCGCGTCGAGCCGCGCTCGCACCTCCTCGGGCGTAAGCGCGGCCGCCGCCCGCGGCAGCAGGACAGCCAAAGTCACGAGCGCGGCGTGAAGCCAGCGCAGGTGATGCGGCCGTGAGCACGGCGATACCCCCACCGTGGCGGTATTCGCAGCAGAGCTGCGCTCCCCGGGCATGCTAGTGCAGTTCGCCGAAGACGTAGTTCTGCCAGCTCACCATCCGCAGCAGGATCTTGCGGATGATCGCGACGTGATGCGCGTGATGCGTGTAGATCGCCCCGGAGCCGACGACACCGGCTGGCAGGTGATACGGGGTCAGGTCCTCTTCCAGCTTGATCACGACCGGTACCTTGCCGAGCGAGGGCACGGATTCCACGGCGACCAGCGTGCCGCTGGTCTGCGCCTGGCCCTGCGCCAGGACCGGGAGGACGCGATCGACCTTGCCCTTGAATACGTGGCCCGGGACGGCCTTGTAGATGACCTCCGCTTCGTCGCCCGGCTGGATCCGCTGCAGCGAGTTCTGCCAGAAGGCGCCGACGATCGCGCGGTCATTGGGGCCCGTGTGGATGAAGGTCATCACCGGCCGGAACGGCATGGGCACGGCGAAGGCCCCGGGGCGCAGGAACAGTTGCGTGACCATGCCGTCGGTGGGCGCGCGCACGGTGGTCTGCCCGAGATCCCAGCGGGCCTTCTCGAGCTGCGCGGTGATCTCGCGCACCTGCGGGTTCATGCCGCCGCTCTCGGCCTCGAAGGCGACGCGCGCCTCGCGCTCCTGCGCCTCGGCGCCGCGAAGCTGCTCGCGCGCGGCCTGCAGCTGTGCGCCCCCGCCGGTGATCTTCTCGGCTGCCTGCCGTTCCGCCGCCTGCGCCTGGTTCAACTGGGCAAGAAGGCTGTCCGCCTGTCGCTTCGCGCGATCGTAGTCGACCTGCGCGACGGTCCCCCTGGAGACCAGCTCCCGGTACCTCTCTTCCTGCGTGCGCGCGAGCTCGTACTGCGCGCTGGCCTGCCGGACGGCGGCCTGCGCCTGCTCGAGCTCGTCCCGTGCCTGGCGGTCGAATTCCGATTCGGATGCCAATACGTCCGATTCCGCCTGCGCCGTCGCCGCCTCCGCCGCCCGCACCTGCTGTTCGAGCTGGGCGACATTGGCGTTGGCGTTCGCGAGCGCCGCTTCCAGCCGGTCCACCTCGTACTGGTAGGGCGCCGGATCGATGCGGAACAGCACGTCGCCCTGTCTCAACGGCGTGTTGGCAGTTACGGGCACCTCGACCACACGCCCCTGGACCGTGGGGATGATCGGCGTCGTAACGTAGATGTCACGTACCAGCGTGCTGTAGGGATGGTTGTAATTCATGAACAGCAGCACGAGGGCGATGAGCACGAACCCGCCGAGGATGGCGGTGGGTACCGACCACTTGTTCAGCGGGATACGGAATATCTTGAACACCGCCCAGCAGAAGGCGGTGTAGGTCATCAGCATCAGGATTTCCATGAATTGGTCCTCTAGCCTTGCGCCGGCGGCGGTTGGTCGGGCAACTGGGCCTCCACGACCGGCGGCGCGCTGCCCTTGCTGTCTTCGAGTGCGGCCAGCCGCGTCTCCATGGCCGCGAGGCGCGCGCTCAGCTCCGTCCTCAGATTGCCGCTGCCGGAGGAAAATCCGTAGCCGCGCTCGGGCTGATAGATGGTCGCCCAGATCCACAGGAACGGCCAGATGACGTGCAGCGTGAGCAGGCTGACCCAACCCGCCACGTGGATGGCGTCCTGGTGCGGATGATTCCGCTTCTTGGCAATCTCGTACGGTATGTCATGGATGGCGATGATCAGGTAGAAGCAGACCAGGGCCCCGAAGATCATCAGACCCAGGGCAACATAGTTGAGAATCATGGTGTCGCTGTCCTCCGCTGGCTCGTCCGGTGCGAACGCCGGTCCGCCCATTTCGCAATGAACACATCGCAAGGGACCATGATCCGGAGTCGCATGCGAGCAGAATTGTACAATCATACACATCGGCGGCTGGAGCGTCGTACCGCTGCGCCGGGGTGGCCTCCGGGGGATGAAGCCTTCCGATCCGACACCCGCCCGAGCATGCCACAGTCTACCGGTATACCGGCGGCGGGCCATTGGACCTTGGTCGAATGTGCCCGCGTACGGCCCGCGTGCGGTGGTGACCGCCTTGCGTATGTTAATTGGACGAAAGTCCCATATACTGCCGGCCCTCGACCCCGGAGAATCAATGGCCTGCCTCCCCCGGCCGGCACGCCGACAGCGGGCAGGCACCCGTGCCATGACGTCCCGAGGACGGGCCGGCTGAAATCCAACACCCACGAGGAGAGGTTCATGACTGCACGCAGACCCTGGAAGAGGGCGGCCGGGCTGGCGGCCGCGGCAATCGCACTGCTGGGCCAGACCGTGACCATGGCGCAGGGGATGTATGCCTACCCCCTGGCCGGTCAATCCCTGGAGCAGCAGGCGCAGGACGACGGCGCGTGCCGCCAGTGGGCGCGTCAGCAGAGCGGTGTCGATCCCAACCGGCCGCCAGCGCGGGCGCAGGGGTATTACGCGCCGCCGCCGCCGCCACAGCAGGGCTTTTTCGGTGGCGGGGTGGTCGGCGAGGGCGGCATGGTGCGCGATGCGGCGGGCGGCGCGGCGCTGGGTGCGATCGGCGGCGCGATCGCGGGCGACGCCGGCATGGGCGCCGCCGCCGGCGCCGCGGCCGGCGCCCTGTTCGGCACGATCAGGCGCTCGGATCGCCAATACCAGGAGCAGCAGTGGCAGGCCCAACAGCAGGCCGACATGCAGCGTCAGCAGCAGGCGTTGAATCAACAGCATCAGCAGGGCATCGCCAATTTCAACCGCGCCTATGCCGTGTGCATGAAGGGCCGCAAGTACGAGGTCGAATAGGACCCGCGGTCCATCGACCCGAGGAGACGAGGATGATGAACAGGACATTCCCAGCCGTGCTGACTGCGGCGCTGATGACCATGGCAGGCTCCGGTGCATACGCGGAGACCGCCACCTATACCGGCAGCGCCTCGACGACCGTGAGCAGGACGGTGCTTCCGCTTGGCAACGGCGCGTCGGTCATAATGGCGGCCAGTCGCGGCGTGGCGGCGATCTCGACCAGCCCGCCGACGCTGCTCGAGATGAATTGCGCCGGCCTGGGACTGCTCACCGCCGAGGACAGCCATCGGACGGACTTCTACTGCACGTTCAAGGAGAACGAGAACGACAGCCTGGACGTGAAGGGCATCGACGGGCCGGACGGCGGCACGGCGACCGTCATCGGCGGCAGCGGCAAGTGGCAGGGAGCGACGGGGGAGGGCACGTTCAGGCGTGTTTCGAGCACCGAGTCGTCCAGTTCCTCGACATTCGAGCTTAAGATCACCACCCCCTGATATCCGTTTCCACCAGAACATTCAATTCAAACCATGACAGAGGTTCCCATGAACACGACGTTTCGGCCTGCTCGACTGTCGCTCGCGTTTCTGGCTGCGGCGAGCCTGTTGCCCACATTCACGGTCGCAGCGGAGAAATACGAACAGCCCGGCACCCTGAAGGCCTCGGCGCTGCTGCCGGCGGACACCCTCAAGGGGCCCAATCACCAGGTGCAGGAGGAGGTCCAGAGCGACGGTTTCCTCGACATCTACGCCATCGACACCAGCTCCGGCGTTTTGAAGGCGGTTTCCACCGCGCAGGCGAAGCAGTATGCCGCGGAGGTCGAGGCGGCGGCGCGGATGGCGCAACTGCAGGGCGATGAGCAGTTCGCCGCCGGACTTCAGTCCACGGCCGGCACCGTCGTCACCGGCACCACGGCGCTACTGAACGATCCTGCCGGCGCGCTGTCCGGCGCGGTGACGGGAGTGGGGGCCATGTTCGGGCGTGCGCAGGAGGCGCTGGCGAGCAGCGGGACGAAGGGCGCCGGGGAGGACAGTGCCATGGCGGACCTTTCCGGCTTTTCGAAGACCAAGCGCGAGTATGCCTACGAGTTCGGCGTCGACGTCTACTCCCGCAATCCGGTGCTGCAGAAGCAGCTCGATGCCGTGGCCGAGGCGGCATTCGCGGGGAACATCGCCGCGAAGGCCGCGATGATGATGGTCCCGGGCGGTGCGGGTATCGCGCTTTCGGTCACCAGCGGCGCGGCTACGCTCAACGAGGCATTCCGCGATCTGCCGCCGGCGGAGCTGCGCAAGCGCAATCGTGAGAAGCTCGCTGCGATGGGCGTCAATGCCGACATCGCCGAGCTCTACATCGAGAACGCGGTGTTCACGCCGCGCGAGCAGACGCTGATCGTCGAGGCGCTCGACCGTATGCCGGAGACGGAGAACCGGGGTGCCTACATCCGCCACGCGGTGCTCACCGACAACGCCGATCTGGCCTACTTCCGCCCGCGCCAGGCGGGGATGTACCTGGGCTATCACCGCTCCGTGGAGCCGCTGGCCCGATTCGTTTCGGTCGGAAAGGTGGCGGTGGGGCAGAAGAAGGACGGCACGATCGTCTTCTGCGCGCCGCTGGATCATCTCTACTGGACGCCCGGCATCGGTGCCTTCGTCGAGCTGTTCGAGGCCGATCTGAAGTCGGTGCCGGACGTGAAGGGCAAGGAGATCTGGCTGGGCGGCACGCTGAGCGAGATGGCCAGGAAAGAACTGGAGGCGCGCGGCTGGACGGTGAAGGAATCCAGCGAAGCGACGCTGCTGGCCGCCGGCTGAGCGAGCGGGCGGGGATCGCGAACCCCCATACCGCCCGACGCCGGCCCCCGGTGCGGCGGCAGCGACCCAGGGACCGGGCACACTCATGGCGACAGGCGGCCTTGCAGTCTCGAGGCGATGCACGTGCAGCCCGGATTCACCGGGCAGGCGGGACCGTAACATGCGGCAGTCGGACACCATGCGCAGGCCGTTCGATCGGCGGCTGATCGCCGTGTTGGCCCTGTGTCTGAGCCTGGGCAGTCTTGCAGCCTGGGGCGGAGCGCAGCCCGAAGCCCCCGCGGGTGGCGCTGCCCGCAGCGATCCCCCCGAAGCAGCGGACAAGGCGTCAGCGGCAGCTCTCGAGGAGCGTATCGCGGCCTCGCGGGCGAAGCTCGAGGAGGCCCGAAGCAAGGCGAGCGCCGCGCAGACGGCAAGCGAGGCCGCCCTGCCGGCGGGCATCACCGGGGAGGACCTGCAGCAGCGGAAGGATCTGTACGATACGCTGCAATTCTGGTACCGGCAGCAGCTCAGTGGTCTGGAGTCCCTGCGGGAACTGCGTCGATCCCGAACGGTGTTGCAGACCCGGATGCAGGCCTGGCAGGGATTTTCCGAATCGCCCCCGTACAAGCTCGATCTGCTGGAGCAGCTCTGGGGCGAGGCCTACGGCAAGACGCGCGAACTCCAGGATGTCGCCGTACGGCAGCGCGCGCTGGAGACGCTCACCGGGGAGGCGCGAAATCAGCTCAAGGCCTCCGAGCAGCAACTGCGACAGGCCACGGAGCATTTCGAGCAGACACAGGCGCCCGGGGAAAGGGCGACCGCGCAATGGCGTCTCGATCAGGCGGCATTGCAGCAGCAGGTCAACCAGGCGAAGGTACTGGGCAGCGACGCGCAGATCGTCCTGCTGGCGGAAACGGAGGCATCGCTGCGCGAGGAGCTGGAGTTCCTGCGACGCAAGGAGCGGCTCGCCTCCGAGCATGCCTCGAATTCGCAGGAGGAACTGGATGCCAAGCTGGCGCAGATCGAGGCGCAGCGCGCCGTCAAGAAGAGGCAGCTCGTGGGCGTCGAGCGCAGCAAGTACGCAGCCGAGACCAAGCTCGCCGCGCTCCACGATCAGATCGGGCAGGCGCACGACCGCGCCGGGGGCGATGCGCAGCCGGGCGCGGTGCAGGCCGCAGGGGTTTCCGCCCTCCAGGCCGATTTCCAGAACCGCAAGGTGCTGGCCGACACCGCGGCCCTCAGCGCGGATCTGCTGCGCCTGGACATCATGCTGCTCGACCGGGAACAGTCATTCTGGAAGCAGCGGCACGCGCTTGCGGCCAGCCGCGACAGTAACGTGATCGGGAGGACCCTGGTCGAATTCAACAGCGGGCGCGAACGCGCCGCGGCATGGAAGGATTCGATCATCACCGGTCTGGATGCCGACCTCACCCTGCTGGCCGCACAGCAGAAACGTCTCGCGGACTGGAAAGAGGAGTATGGAGACGTCGCCGTAGGGCGGCTGGTGCTGTCGGCGTATCAGGAGCGCGTCGCGCAGCGGCAGGCGACGCTCGAGCAGTTCGAACGGGTCGAGACGCTGCTCAGCGGCAGGATCGGCGAACTGGAGACCCGGCGGGAATCGCTGTCATGGGTCGAACGGGGGACGTCATTGGTCAGGGCGGTAACCGGCTTCGCGGTCGATTTGTGGAATCGCGAGCTGTTCACCGTGGCGGACACGATCGTCGTCGAGGGCGAGACGGTCAGCGGCAAGCGCAGCGTGACGGTCGGCAAGGTCGCGCTCGTCGTGCTGGTGATCACCGTGGGCTTCTGGCTGATTCGGCGCCTTGCCGGTCTGTTGCAGCGGCTCGCCGGCAGGGGCGCGCACGGCGATGCGATCCGCGGACTGCTCGTCTACCGATTGTCGTACCTGGTGCTGCTGGTCCTGCTCATCATCATGGCGCTGGCCATGGTGAACATTCCACTCACCGCGTTCGCGTTTCTCGGCGGCACCGTGGCGCTGGCCGTGGGCTTCGGCGGCCAGAACCTCGCCAACAATTTCATCAGCGGCCTGATCCTCATGATGGAAAGACCGATAAGGATCGGTGACATCGTCGAGATCGACGGCGTGCGCGGCAGGGTGGTCAACATCGGCGCCCGCAGCTGCCAGATCCGCCGTTTCGACGGCGTGGAGATCCTGGTCCCGAACAGCATGCTGCTGGAGAAGAGCGTGACGAACGTGACGCTCTCCGATCCGCGGACCCGCCTGAGCCTGCGTGTCGGCGTGGCATACGGATCGCCGACCCGTGAAACCGAACGGCTCATCACCGATGCGATACAGCAGCACCCGCATGTCCTGAAGGACCCTGCGCCGAGCGTACTGTTCGAGGATTTCGGCGACAGTGCGCTGGTCTTCAATGCGTTTTTCTGGGTGGAACTGGCCGAGGACAGGGACTCGGGCGTCATCGTGAGCGACATACGGCACCGCATCGACGAGCGCAGCAGGGAAGCCGGCATCCGGATCGCGTTCCCGCAGCGGGACGTGCATCTGGACACGAGCGGCCCCATCCAGGTCGCGATCGCATCGCCACATGGCGTGGCGCCGGCGCTGCCCGGGACGGGCACGTCGCCGGGTGAACGGCTGGCGAAGTCGCGATGAGGCGGATCGGCACGGTATTCCTGCTACTGCTGCTCGCCTTGGTCGTGGCCGGTGCGACGGCATGGGGCGCACTGGCAATCCATTACTCGGACATTCGCAGCCCGGGGGTCCGCGGTGCGCTGGCGGCCGCGTTCGCGGTCGTGGGCATCCTGACCGTCGTCGCGGTGGCGCTGCCGCGGTGGCGCTGGCGGATGGCCGGCGCATTCCTGGTCGCGTTCGTCGTTCTCGTCGCCTGGTGGAACACGATCGCGCCCTCGAACGACCGGCAGTGGCAGCCGGAGGTCGCGAGACTCGCCTACGCGACCATCGACGGCGATCTCGTCACGGTGCACAACATCCGCAACTTCGACTATCGCACCGAGACGGATTTCACCCCCGCCTACTACGACAGGACCTTCGACGTACGCAAGCTCCGGTCGGTGGATCTCATCGCCGTCTACTGGATGGGCCCCGTCATCGCACATACCTTCGTCAGCTTCGGCTTCGAGGGCGGGGATTACCTCGCGGTCTCCATCGAGACGCGCAAGGAGCAGGGCGAGGGCTACTCGACCATCAAGGGATTCTTCAAGCAGTTCGAGCTGTACTACGTCGTCGCCGACGAGCGCGACGTGATCCGCGTGCGCACCAACTACCGGAAGAACCCCACGGAGGATGTCTACGTGTACCGGATCAAGGGGCCCGTGGAGAGTGCCAGGCGGCTGTTCCTGGAGTACATGCGCAAGCTCAATGAGCTCAAGGACCGGCCCAGGTTCTACAACACGCTGCTCCACAATTGCACCACGACCATCTGGCTGAACACGCGCATCAATCCCGGCCACCTGCGGTTCTCGTGGAAGCTGCTGGCGAGCGGCTACGTGCCCGAGTACCTGTACGAGGCGGGGCGGCTCGACACCAGTCTGCCGTTCGAAGAGCTGCGGAAGCGCAGCCTCGTCAACGCGCGCGCGCAGGCGGCGGATCAGGACCCGGATTTCTCCGCGAAGATCCGGGAAGGAATACCGGGGATGGCACCCTGAGCAAGGCAGCGGGAGGCAGAAGCATCGATCCGCAAAAGGTGTCGCGACGTTGGTTCCGGGCCGGCGCGCACAATGAGCGGTCGTAAGGAAGGTCGACGAAGTACAAAAGCATTGTCAGGGGGATTTATGTTACGTGGAAACGCATTCTCGGTCCTTGTGCCCAGCGCGTTCACATTGATGACGCTTTGGTCGAGTTCCGCACTGGCTCTGCCCTGCGACAAGTCAGGGGCGCAGGATCAGGGGCGGCCGCGGATCGGCCTGGTGCTCGGCGGCGGCGGCGCGCGCGGTGCGGCGCACGTCGGCGTGCTGAAGGTGCTGGAAGAGATGAAGATCCCCATCGATTGCATCGCCGGCAACAGCATGGGCGCCATCGTCGGCGGGCTTTATGCCGCCGGTCTGAGTCCCGGGGACATCGAGCGGGAGATGGTGGGCATGGACTGGGACGACGTGCTCGACGACAAGCCGCGGCGGCCGGACCAGCAGTTCCGCCGCAAGCGCGACGACGACAACTATCTCGTCAAGAAGTACGTCGGCGTGCAGGACGGCAAGATCGAGCTGCCGCTCGGCTACATCCAGGGCCAGAAATTCGACATGGAACTCGCCAGGCTGACCCACCACGTCTCGGGCCTGAAGACCTTCGATGACCTGCCCGTTCCCTTCCGTGCCGTGGCCACCGACATCGAGACGGGCAAGATGGTGGTGCTCAGCAAGGGCAATCTCGCCCGGGCCATACGTGCCAGCATGGCCGTGCCGGGCGCCTTCGACCCGGTGGAGATCGACGGCAGGCTGCTGGTCGACGGCCTGGTATCCAACAACGTTCCCGTGGACGTCGGCCGCGCCATGGGCGCGGACGTCCTCATCGTCGTGAACGTCGGCACGCCGTTGATGAAGCGCGGGGAGATCACCACCGCGCTCGCCGTCATCGGCCAGATGTCGAACATCCTGAGCGCGCGCAACGTCGAGGAGCAGCTCAAGACGCTGCAGAAGCAGGACGTCTATATCAATCCCGACCTCGGCGATCTCTCGACCTCCGATTTCAAACGCGCCGCCGACGCCATCGCCATCGGCGAGAAGGCGGCCAACGGCGAGCGTGCGACACTGGCAAGGCTGAAGAACCCGTCGGTTGCCCAGCGGGAGCAGATTGCCGAGCGCAAGGCCGGGCTCGATACGAAACCGGTCATCGCCTTCGTGAAGCTGGACAACCAGTCCCGGATCAGCGAAAAGGTGCTCACACACCCGTTCAAGCCGCTGATCGGCAAGCCGCTGGACTACAAGACGGTCAGGAGGAGCGTCGAGGATGTTTACGGCTGGAACATCTTCGAGAGCGTGCGCTACGAGGTGATCGAGGAGGACGGCAAGAACGGGCTGCTCGTGCACGTCAAGGAGAAGAGCTGGGGCCCGAACTACCTGCAGTTGGGCATCGCACTGGCCACCGATCTCGACGGCGAGAGCTCCTGGAATCTCGGTGCCAGCGTGCTGAAGACCGCGCTCAACGGCTACGCCGGCGAGGCGCGCCTTGCCGCACAGATCGGCGATTCGCCGCTCGCCATCGCGGAGTTCTATCAGCCGCTCGACCCCGGGCTGCGTTATTTCGTGAATACCCAGTTGTTCTACGACGCGCGCACCTTCAGCCGTTGGGAGGGTGATGACCAGGTCGACGAGTTCCGCGTTTCCCGCTACGGCGGCCAGATCGCGACCGGGCGGGTGCTGGGGCACTGGGGCGAATTCCGCGTCGGCATGCGCCGCTACAGCGGCGAGGCGGAGCAGCGCGCCGGCGATCCGGCCGCCCCCGACTTCGACTTCGACAGCGGCGAGGCATTCCTGCGCCTGACCTACGACACGCTCGACAACCGCAACTGGCCGCGCTCCGGCGGGTTGGCGCAGTGGGAGTGGCTCGAGTCGATCGAGGCGTTGGGTGCCGACAAGGACTTTTCGCAGTCGTTGCTCTCTGCCGGCTATGCCCACTCATGGGGCAGGAACACCGTGATTGCCGGCGGCCTGTTCAACTATACGGCCGACGGCGAGGCGCCCGTGCAGAACCGCTTCCGCGCCGGCGGCTTCTTCAATCTCTCCGGGTTCGTGCAGGATCAGTTGAGCGGCCAGCAGGAGGTCGTGCTGCGTACCGCCTACTACCGGCGCCTCGGCAACATCCAGTGGCTGCCGGCCTATGCCGGCGTGTCGCTGGAGTACGGCAACGTGTTCGAGGATCGTGACGACATCAGCCTGTCGTCCGACGACTCCCTGCTTGCAGGCAGCGTGTTCCTCGGGCTGGACACGATACTCGGCCCGGTCTACCTGGGCTACGGACACGCGGAGCAGGGTCACGACAGCGTCTATCTGTACCTCGGCCGCCTGTTCTGACCGGAAGGCGCGTCGCCGTCGGGTCACGCCGCTGCGATGCGACGAGGTTCCGGCCGTCGCCCGGAGCAGTGGCGATGACGGTCGCCCGCTCCACGGACTGTGCGGGCCCATGGTCGCGTTGCCGTCGATGCTACCCGTGACCGAGGCGTGATTCGTGACCACGAGGCTCGCAGGCCGCAGCGCCGTTCTCCTGGCGGCCATCCGCCCGCAATTCTTTCTCGCCATCG
>JAJVHZ010000099.1 GCA_022072255.1 Gammaproteobacteria bacterium
CTTCCGGCTGGTGGCCCGGGAGTGGGGCGCCTCATAGGAGCCGACCCGCCGCCGGCATCTGCCGGGGCCCTCCGGGGCGCAGGCGACCCGCGCCGCGCGACGGCCGCGGCGCGGCAGCGGGCACGGTCGCGGGGCAGGGCCGGCATGGCGGCACCGGGGGACCGCCGTCGGCCAGACGATCTTCCCATGTCATGAGCGACATCTTCGACGTCCTGATCAGCGAGCATCACCTCACGGACAGTCTGCTGACCGACTGCCTCGCCGCGCTCGCCCGCGGGGACCTGGCGGAGGCCTCCGAGTCGCTCGACAGGTTCACCCGGGTCTTCACCGCCCACGCGAAGGTCGAGGACGAGGCCCTGTTCCCGGCGATGACCCGCCGGCGGCTCGTCAGGCGGGACGACGTCAACGACATGGCAGGCGAGCACACGAAGATGCTCAAGCTGGTCGACGAGATCGATGCGCGCATCCGGCAGGGCGACTGCGCACAGGCCGCGGCCGTCGTCGAGACGCTGCAGCGGGTGGCGCGCGGCCACGCGCAGAAGGAGGAGTTGCTGCTGCTGGTGCACCACGACCCGGAGGTCGCCAGCGAGTGTCCGCCGTACCCGGAGCCGGCGGCGGCCCCGTCCGCCGGGGGCCGATAGGCGTCCGCGGGGACACGTACCACCTTTTGATTAGGCCGATCGAGAAATTGACGCATGCGCCGCCCGCGCACAAACATGAACGCGCAACCACGGCGAGCATGATCCCGCGCGCGCACGCATGGGCGAGGCGGCGGGCGGGACACCATTGAACGACCAAACAGGAGAGGCATACAGATGGCAAGTCCACGACAATCCGCGCTGGCCGCGCGACATCGGGCCCTGGGGTCGCCTCTGGGCGACTGGAACGGTATGGATGTCCCCTGGAGCTACACCCAGGACGTGAACATCGAGCACCGGGCCGTGCGAACGGCAGCGGGCCTGTTCGACGTCTCCGGTCTGAGGAAGATCCATGTGACCGGACCGGACGCGCAGGCCGTCCTGAATCACGTGTGCACGCGCGACCTCATCAGCATCTACCCGGGCCGCTCGGCCTACTCGCTGATTCTCAACGAAGAGGGACGGCTCACGGACGACTGCATCATGTTCCACATCAAGCCCAACGACTGGATGATGGTCCACGGCTCCGGTACGGGCCGGGACCAGCTGCAGAAGTCCGCCGCCGGCAAGGACGTGGCGATCGAGTTCGACGACGACCTGCACGACATCTCGCTGCAGGGACCGAAGTCCGTGGACGTTCTCGCGCCGCACACGCCTTGCGACCTGCCTTCCCTGAAGTACTTTCACCACGTTCCGACCACGCTGTTCGGGCACGACGCCCTGATCTCGCGGACCGGCTACTCCGGGGAACGCGGCTACGAGATCTTCGCGAAGGCCAGGGACATCGGGCCGCTGTGGGACAACATCCTCAAGCACGGCGCGGCACAGGGGGTCGTCCCCTGCAGCTTCAACTGCATCGACATGATCCGGGTCGAGGCGGGCCTGCTGTTCTATCCCTACGACATGGACGAGAGCAACTCGCCCTGGGAGCTGGGCCTCGGCTTCGCGGTCAGCAAGGACAAGCAGGCGGACTACCGCGGCAAGCAGGCGGCCCAGGCCCTCATCGGCAAGGACAGGATCCGGACCTACGCCATGATCGCCGACAGCGATCGCGCGGTCGACGCCGATGCGGAGATCTACCACGAAGGCCGGCGGGTCGGCCGGGTCACCGCGCCCATGTACTCGACCCTCGTCCGGAAGTCCTACGCGATGGTGCAGCTGGAGCCGGCGCTGGCCAGGCCGGACGTCAAGCTCGAGGTACGTGGAAAGAGCGGTACCTGCAACGGCACCACGCATCCGATGCCCCTGCTGGATCCGAAGAAGGAAAAGCGCACCTCCTGACGGTGCGCCGGCGGCGGCGCGTGGCGCCGCCGCTCTGCGCGCCTTCGACATCCGCCGCGGCTACGCGCCGGCCGGCTCCACCGTCACCTCGGTTCCGTGCACGCAGGTGCTCTCGCCCATGTCGGACTTCTCGCCCGGATTGAGCACGTTGACGTTGGCGCCCGCGCCCTCGCGCCTCGGCCAGCGCCCCTTGTGGGTCAGCGCGACGCCGCGGGGGACGTCATCGGAGAGCACCACCCGCAGGCGCAGACCGCCGGTGTCGTTGTGCAGCAGGGCGACGCTGCCGTCCTGCAAGCCGCGGGCCGCCGCATCCTCGGGATGCAGACAGACGCTGGCCGGGCCGGCCTGCACCTCCGCCTTCTCGACGTTGCCGAAGCTGTCGTTCAAGTGCCACGGTGAGGCCGGCGACAACAGCCGCAGCCGCGAGGCGGCGGGCCGGGGGTCCACGGTGGGCCGCGGCACGCGCGGGTGGCCGTCGCGCTCGGCGCGGGCGGAGGCGATCTCGACCTTCCCGCTCGGCGTCGGGAACGCCATGCCGTCGAACTGGATGGCCGGTACCGCGGGGACCGGGATCGTGCCCACGGCGGCCAGCGACGCGAAATCCCTGCCCAGCCCCGAGCGCTGCATCAGCTCCGCCAGCACCTGCGCGTCGGTCTCGAAGAGCTCGGGCTCCGAATAGCTCATGGCGCGGGAGAGCCGTCGGAATATCTCCTGATTCGGCAGCGCCTCACCGGGCGGTTCCATCGCCTTGACCTGCGCCGAGAGGCTCGGCATGAAGTAGCTCGCCACCAGGTCGTCGAACTCCAGGAAACTGGCGGCCGGCAGCACGAAGTCGGCGTAGTCGGCCGTGTCCGTCTGGAACAGGTCGAGCACCACCGTGAAGAGGTCCTCGCGCGCCAGCGCCGCCCGCAGCCTGGCCTGCTGCGGGTTGGAGGCGGCGATGTTGATGTTCCAGCAGAACAGCGCCTGCGAGCGGCCGGCGTCCTCGAGCCACGCCGCCAGGTCCATCTGGCTCACCGCGGTCGCCGCGGTCTTGCGCAGGTGCGGCGCGGTCAGGTAGGCCTCGTCGATGCCACGACCGGGGAGATTCCAGTTCAGGTACAGGAAGCCCGCGCCGGGCTTGCACAGATTGCCGGTCGCGGCCGGCAGCACGGCGCAGGCGCGCATGACGTTGCCGCCGTGCCGCTGCCGCTGCAATCCCTGTCCGAGCCACAGCAGCGACGGTCCGCGCGCGTACAGCCGGGCCGCCTGTTCGATCTTCGCCGCCGGCACGCCGGTCGCCCGCTCGGCCCACTCGGGCGTACAGTCCGCGAGCTCGCCTTCCAGTTCGTCCCATCCCAGCGTGTGCGCCTCTATGAACGATCGGTCGAGGAGGCCCTCGCGACGCATGACGTGGAGCATCGCGAACGCCAGCGCGGCGTCCGACCCCGGGTACGGCTGCAGGTGCAGGTGGGCCGCGCGCGCGGTCGCGGAGCGGATCGGATCGACGACCACGACGGTCCCCGGGGCGGTCTGCAGCCAGTGCTCGAACACGTGCGGTCCCGAGACCGCCGGATTCACGCCCCAGAGCAGTATGCAGGCGGCATCGCCCACCGTGCGCGGATCGAAACCGTCGAGGGAGGTGCCGTACATGTAGCCCAGGGCGGCATGACCGGCCATGTTGCAGATCGTATCCGGGGTCACCTCGGCGGCGCCGAGGCGATGGAAGAACCGCATGGGAAGCAGCGAGGCCAGCAGCGAGATCGTGCCGGTGTAGTGGGTGCTGAGGATCGTGTGCGCACCGGCCCTCGCGACGGTCTCGGTGAGCCGCTCGGCGATCGCCGCCGCCGCCGCGTCCCACGACACCGGCTCGTAGCGGCCCTCGCCCTTGGGTCCGCAGCGCCGCAGCGGGCGGGTGAGCCGGACCGCCGGGTCGCGCCACTCGTGGTTGTAGCCCAGCGAACACTTGGGGCAAAGGGTGCCGCGGCTGACGGGGTGTGCCGGGTCGCCGCGGACCTGCGAGACCACGCCGCCGCGCCTGACCACGGCGATGCCGCAGCTGTCGTAGCAGTCGCGCGGACAGGTGGTAAGGACGACCTGAGTGGAATCGTTCATGGCACGCTCCCGTCGCCGGCGCGCGGCACGCGCGCCGGCGAGATCAAAAAGTGGACAGCAGAACGTCCCGCTCCGCGCGTTAACAGTGGTTCCGCAGCTCCTTGGCGATCTCGAACATGTCGCCGACGACGCCATAGCGCGCGATGGAGAAGATCGAGGCCTCGGCGTCCTTGTTGATCGCGATGATGTTCGGGACGTGCTTCATGCCCGCCATGTGCTGCACCGACCCCGAGATCCCGATGGCGATGTAGATCTTGCAGTTCACGACCGTCTTGCCGGACTGGCCGACCTGCCGGGACTTGGGCAGCCAGCCGTTGTCGGCGATCGGCCGCGAGCACCCGAGCGTGAAGCCGAGCGCATCGGCGAGCTCCTTGAACTGCTCGACGTTGTCCTCGTCGCCGACGCCGCGGCCGATGGACAGCATGTACTCCGCCTGGGAGATATCGACATCGCCGGCCTGCTCCGGTTCAATGTAGCCGAGGTGCGTCGTGCGCGCCGCGACGGCCGGCGCCTCGAGGCTGCTGACGGCGGCATTGCCCGGCTCCTCGATCGGCTTGAACACGTTCCCGCGCAGCGTCAGCAGCACGGTCTGCCTGCCCGGGAAATCGAGCTCCATGCCGAGCTTCTCCTTGTACGCGGCTCGCGTCGCCACCAGCGCGTCGCCCTCGTAGCGCATGGCGTAGACGTCCGTGGCGCAGCCGAAGCCGCCGCGGACCGCCACGGCCGCCGCGTAGCCCCAGGTATCCACCGTGTGCGCGAGGAGGATGACGGCCGGTTGGCGCGCTGCGGCCAGTGCCGCAACCGCCGCCTCGTACACGTCGGACTGAAAGCCGTCCGTCGGCACCGCGACCCGGATGATTTCGTCGACCCCGGCGACGTTGACCTCGGCGAGGAAGTCGTCGGGATTCCTGGCGATGACCGCCACGGCCACCGGCTGCGCCCTGGCCTGCTTGAGGTCCACCGCGGCGGCCACGGCCTCCAGCGTTGCCGGATTCAGCGCACCCCGGCGGTGTTCGGCGATGACGAGTATCCCGTTCATCAGGCAGCTCCTTTCAGTTCCTTGATTATCGTTGCCAGGCGCGCCGCCTGCTCGGCGGCAGTGCCCTCGATCAGTTCCGCCTGGCCCTTGGCCGGCTTGAACATGCGGCGCAGGCGGAAGCAGGCGGACGCCGCGAGGTCTTCGCCACTCACCCCGAGATCCGCCGGCGTCAGCTCGTCCACGGGTTTCTCCTTGGCCTGCTTGACGCCGCGCAGCGAGGCGTAGCGGGGCTGATTGATGCCGAGCTGTATCGTGAGCACGGCCGGACAGTCCACGGTCAACTTCTCGACCAGACCGCCCTCCAGCTCCCGCTGCACGGTCGCCTTCGCCGCGCCCGGTTCGTACTCCAGGTGGGTGACGACCGCCACGTGCGGCCACGCCAGCTCCGCGGCGACGCAGATCCCGGTCATGGCAAAGGAGTGATCGGCCGACAGGGTGCCGGCGAACACCATGTCCGCGCCCTCGCGTCGGGCGACGGCGGCGATGAGCTTCGCGATGGTCGCCGGGCCGGCGCCGGCCAGCGCGTCGTCCCAGACGCGGACCGCGCGCTCGCCGCCCTTCGCCAGGCAGCGCCGCAGCGATTCCTCGGCCTCCTCCGGCCCGACCGTCATCGGCACCACCTCGACGCCGCTGTGCGCCTCCATGATCTGCAGCGCGGTCTCATAGGAATAGTCGTCCCATTCGTTGGACTCGTGATCGATGAAATCGGGGTCGGCATCCAGGCCGTCATCGCGCAGCTCGAAGTCCTCGTCCAGGACCGCCACCTGCTTTACGGGTACCAGTATTTTCATGACTCTCACTCGGGGTTGGTGGTGGAACTCGAATCGTCCGCGGCCGCCGCCGGGCGCTCCGGCCGCCCGCGGCGGATGAGCGCCCGCAGCGCCGCGAAGCGCACGTGCGGGTCGGGGTCCTCGGTGAGGATCTCCAGATCCTCACCGGCGAGCGCGGGATGCTCCGTGAGCATGACCCGGTTCAGCGGATAGGGGTCCTCCATCAGCGTGCGGAGAACCTCCCGCGGGGCGGCCCTGTTCAGGATGACGGCGCGCCGCAGGTCGGCGTTGCCGCTCGCGGCGATGCGCAGCAGCACCTCCCGTGCCGTGTTCGGGTTGCGGCCGATCGCGGAGGCGACGTCCGGGTCCTCCTCGGCCGACAGGCGCGCCAGCGCCCCGGCGGGGATGTCGGGCCGCAGCGCCACGCCCGCCCTCACCCAGGCCGCCGGATCCGCGGCCAGGCGGTCGAGCAGCGCCGGCGTGCAGCCCGGATTGCGGCTCACCGCGCGCCTGACCTCGAGCTCCGCGTCCGCCGCCAGCCTGGCGAGCACCGGCTCCTGTACGCAGCGGTTGCGGCCCAGCCAGCGCCGCACCCAGGCATCCGGATCGCACGCCAGCCGCTCGACCACGGCCGCCGGCAGGGCGGCGCGCCGCGCCTCCGTGCGCCGCACCTGCGAGGAGGGGTCCGCGGCGAGGTCGCTCAGCTCCTCGGCGGGAACGCTCGCGCCCTGCACGGCGGCCGCCCGCACCTCGGCGGCCTCGTCGCCCAGCAGCCCGAGCAGGGTCTGCATGGAGGCGGCGGGATTCGCCGCCAGCATGCGCCGCACGGCGGGCTCCGGATCGCGTTCCGCCGCCTCCATGATCGCGGGCGGGCAGTTCCGATGCGCCGCGACCTGCGCGCGCAGGTACGGATCGGGCGACTCCCAGAGGCGTGCGAGGAGCCCGGCGTCCGCGTTGGGGCTGTTCGCGATCCCCTTGAGCGCGGCCAGGGGCGCACATTCCGCCAGCGCGCGCAGCAGCGCGAGCGGGGCGCGGGGATTCGAGCACAGGGCGTCGCGCACGCCCGGATGCTCGCGCCATGGCATGCCTTCCAAGACCTCCGTCGGCGCATTGCGGTGGCGCGCGACCGCCTCGAGGGTCTCCACGCAGGCCCCCTCGCCCGCCAACTGCCGCAGCACCTCCGGCGGCGTGGCCGGATGGCGCGCCACCTTCAGGCGGATCTTGCGATCCGGCTCGGCGGCGAGCCGCCGCAGCACCTCCGGTGGCGCGAACGGGGCCTCGGCGAACTGCCGCTTCAGCCGGTAGGAGGCCAGCAGGATCGGCTCCAGCCGGCCGCGGTCCTGCTCGCCCGCCGCCGCGTAGGCGGCCGCGGCCAGGAACGGGTCCGCGCGCTGCACGGCATTGGCGACCACCCTGGCGAGCGCATCGACGGGCATCATGGCGGCCGCGCTGCAGTCGCTCTCAGCCCGCCGCCTGGCCGGCGGCGGCGCGCTGCTGATCGAAATCCATGCACTCCGCGACCAGCTCGATCAGTTCCATGACCTGGAACCTCTCTTCGTTGCCCGTGGACTTGCGCGCGTCCTCGAACATGTTCATGCACTTCGGGCAGTTCACCACGAACACGTTGAGCCCGTCGATCTGCGCCGCCTCGCGCATGCGGTTCTCCGACGGCTTCTGCTTGTCCGTCGGGTCGGGTATCCAGATGCGGCCGCCGCCGGCCCCGCAGCAGAAGGAGTTGTCGCGCGCGCGCTTCATCTCGACGAGCTCCGCGCCCAGCATGTGTATGGACTCGCGCGGCGGGTCGTAGCCCTTGTTGAGGCGCCCCAGGTGGCAGGGGTCGTGATAGGTCACGCGATATTCGAGCTTCTTCTTCAGCCGGATCTGCCCTTCCGCCAGCATGCGCCGGATCATCGCGCTGGCGTGCTCGATCTCGTAGCGGCCGCCGAACTCCGGGTACTCGTTGCGGATGGTGTTGTAGGTATGCGGATCCGTGGTCACGATGCGCTTGAACGTGCAGCCGCCCAGCGTCTCGATGTTGGCCTCGGCCAGATGCTGATAGAGGCCCTCCTCGCCGACGCGGCGCACGTCGTTGCCGGCGGTCATCTCGTCCTCGTACAGGATGCCGAAATCGACCCCCGCGGCATGCAGGATCCGGGCGAAGGCCTGCGAGACCTTCTGGTAGCGCGGATCGAAGGACGCGTAATCGCCGACGAACCACAGCACGTCCACGGGTTCCTCGCGTGCGTCCTTGATCTGGAAATCGAGCTTCTTGGTCCACGCGGGGCGCTTGCGCTTGTTCTCGCCCAGGGCGTTGCCCTTGGTCTGGATGTTCTGCAGGACCTTCTGCAGCGTCGGCTCCATGCTGCTCATGTCGATGAGCGCCCGGCGCATCTCGACGATGACGGGCACGTGCTCGATGCCGACGGGGCAGATCTCCACGCACGCCGCGCAGGTCCGGCACGACCAGAGGGTCTCGGGCCGCACCTGATTGACGCCGGTGCCGATGGCGGCCAGGGCCTCCCTGGGCGGCAGGGCCGCCGCGCTCAGCGTGTCGTTGGCGAGCTCTCTCAGGGTCAGCACGAGATCGCGTGGCGAGAGCGGAAACCCGGTGGCGTTGGCCGGGCAGGCCTCGTGGCAGCGCCCGCACTTCGTGCAGGCGTCGAAGTGCAGCAGCTGCTTCCAGGTGAAGTCGGTTATGGCGCTGGCGCCTATGCCCGCGGCGCTCAGGTCGGCCTTGGGCAGCAGCGCTGCGGGCCGGGGATCGCGAACGGCCAGCGCCGCCATTGCGGTGAAGATGTGCTTGGCCTTGGTGAACGGTATCAGGGCGATCAGCGCGAGCGCGAGCAGCCCGTGGAACCACCACAGCCCCATGCGCAGCGTCCCGGCGCCCTGCGCCGAGACTCCGGCGCCGTCCAGCAGCCAGGCGATCACCGCGCCGACCGGCGACCACCAGCGCAGGTCCCAGACCAGCGGGTCCGCCCGCAGCCAGACCAGTCGCGCCGCCTCCAGCAGGAATCCGGTCAGGGCGATGAGCACGAGCGCCCAGAGAAACGCCCAGTCCTCCCGCCGGTAGTCGCTGCGGTCGTAGTCCGGGTCCGGCGGGCTGCGGTCCGGGCGCGCGTAGTCGAGCTTGGGCAGCGCCAGCCACTTGCGGCGATACATCATGTAGAGCAGGCCGATGATCAGGCCGACGCCGGCGATGTCCATCACGAGGGAGAACCAGAGATAGAAATCCCCGTACCAGAACTTCACCCCCGCCAGCGGGGCGAGGATGTCGTACTCCAGCGTGATCGTCGAGGTGCCCAGAAAGAGCAGGCCGAATCCGAAAAAGATGAGCCAGTGCGTGTTCCCCGCGGGGGTGTCACGGCGCCTGATGGTCCGGTGGGTCAGCATGGCCAGCACCATGTCCCACGCGCCACGGCCGAGCGCGGGAATGCTCAGCGGCCTGCCGCGGCGGTATTTTCGTATCTGCACGTAGCAGCCATAGAGGAACACGCCAATCGCACTGAAGCCGACGATGTAGAAGACCACCTCGAGCCATCCCGGGAACCCCTGGAAGAGGATGCGGGTGATCTGCTGCGCGCTTTGTGTGGTATCGAGCGGACTCATGATTGCCTCGTCCGGGACGGACACCTGTCGGAATGAAGGCAGCCCGGCGACGTGCAGTGCCGCCGGGCTGCCGCTTGCAGCGGACTACTGCTGATACTCTATCTCGAACTTCCCGCCCGGCATGTGCGGAGCGCCCCACACCGCGACCTCGCGCCGGTATGGCTTCGCGTGCTGCGGGTCCTTCTCTTCGATCTCGCGGGCGATGCGATGCCCGTCGAAGGTCGCATCCGCGATCAGCTTGGGAGCCCAGGCGTCGCCGATGATGTAGACGCCCTTGATCCCCTTGCCGCCCCATTCGCTCGCCCGCGCCTTCAGGCCGCGATAGAGTGCGTCGCGGGAACGCCGGCCGGTCACCAGCACCAGCGAGTCGAACTCGATCCATCGTTGCGTGGTGTTCTCGGCGCGCGGCAGCTTGCCGGGGCCGCGATACTGCCGCTCCCAGCCGTCGCCAAGGACGTCGTAGATCTCCACGCGGCCCTTCTCCGCACGCGACGCCCACGCACCGCTGATGATCTCCACGTGATTGTTGTGCAGCCAGCGATGCAGGTTGGGCGACTCCAGGGTGAAGTGCATGTAGCGGGCGAGCTCCACCCCGCTGACGATGGTGACGTCGTGGCCGGCCGTCCGCAGCCGCTGCGCCAGGCTCGGGGCCATGAAGTAGCAGTCGCAATTGAGCAGGACGACGCGTTTGCCGATCTTCTTCTTGCCTTCGAAGATCTGCTCGGGGGTGACGCACCAGTCCAGGCTCGCATCCACGCCCGGAATGGGCGCGTGGGTCAGGCCGCTGGTGCCGTCGGAGCGCCAGTCCGCGCCGGTCGCCACGATGATCTTGTCGGCGCCGTAGTTCAGGCACTCGTCCACCGTCATCGCCTTGCGGCCCAGCGCGATCTGGGAATCCTTGTTCTTCTTCACCAGCTTGTTCAACTGCGTCTCGCGGTAGTCGCGGTGATAACCCCATTCCCCGAGACCGGGCAGGGTGGCAATGCTGTTCACGCAGCCGCCGATCTTCTCGGCGCTGTCCACGAGGTGCACGGTGTAGCCGCGCTCCATGAGCACGCGCGACGCCTCGGCGCCCGCGGGACCGGCGCCGACCACGAGTATGGAGTCGTCCGAGCCCCTCTTCGGGAACTTCTCGGGATGCCAGCCGCGGCGGTACTCCTCCCCGGCGGTGGCGTTCTGGGTGCAGATGAACGGCGGGCCGCCGATCTCCCAGCGGGAGATGCAGACGTTGCAGCCGATGCAGACGCGGATGTCGTCGATCCGGCCCTCGTTGATCTTCTGCGGCAGGAATGGGTCGGAGATGCTCGGGCGCGCCGCGCCGATGATGTCCAGGTGGCCGTTGCGTATCACCTCGGCCATCTTCTCCGCGTCCGTGAAGCGGCCCACGCCCAGCACCGCCTTCTTCGAGACCCGCTTGATGTGCTGCTGCCAGGGGATCTGATGGCCCTGGCGATAGAAACGCGACGGGCCGGCATCCTCGCCCCACTCGGCGATGTCGCCCACGTTGACGTCCCAAAGATCGACAAAGGGATCGGCCATTTCGACGAACTTGATGCCGTCGACCTCGACCTCGACACCGGCGTCCCCGTAGAGAGTGTCGACGGCGAAGCGGGTGGCGATCGCGCAGTCGTTGCCGACCGCCTTGCGGACCTTCTCCAGGGTCTCGACCCAGAAGCGGGCACGGTTCTCCAGCGAGCCGCCGTACTTGTCCGTGCGCTTGTTGTAGTAGGGCGACAGGAACTGCAACGGCAGATACGAGTGCGCGCCGTAGACGTAGACGATGTCGAAGCCCGCGTCGCGCGCCCGCAGCGCCGAATCCACGTACAGCTGTTCGAGGCGGTTGATGTCGTCCTGGTCCGCCTCGTGGCAGTAGGTGAGGTTCTCGAACTCGGAGTTGAACTGGCTCGGTCCGTAGGAGGTGCAGCGCGATTCCATGCACGGGGCGTGCGCGGACCCGTACCACATCTCCACGCCGGCCAGCGCGCCGTGCTTGTGGATGTGATCGGTCATCGCGCGCAGATTGCGCACGTCGCCCTCGTCCCACAGGCGGGCGGACAGCCGGTGGCAGTCGTCGGATTCCGGATGGACGGAGCAGTACTCGGTGCAGATGCCGGCCCAGCCGCCCTCGGCCTTGATCGAGCGGTTGGCCGCCTGGAAGCCCGGTCTGTCGGATCCCGCGCCGTTGCAGTGTGGTACCTGGTAGAAGCGGTTTCGCAATACCTTGGGGCCAATCTTGATTGGCTCGAACAAGATGTCGTACTTGGGATCTCGTGCCATTGACCTGACCTCCTGTGTGACGTCTGGATTGGTTGTTCAACCGTGAGTTTGGAGCTGCGGAATCAGCCCGGAAGCGTCCCCGCCGGCGGCATTCGCGTGCACACCTGCCGGCGACGATGGCGGCTGACGGGCCGCCGCGTCGCCGAAGCAGTGGCAGTCACGCGCCGCGTCGACGCCGCGACCGCCCGCCCGCCTTTCCCATGCCGCCGGGACCGCCTCCCGGCCGGTTCCGCGAACCTCGAAGAACCAGGTGGCCGGGGTCGTTCCCGAGAGTTGTCGGTGCACGGATCGTCGATTCCTCTTCTGGTCTTGCAATCTGGCAATCTGGCCGGCGAACCGCCCGCGCTGCAGCCGCGGTTCTCCGGGAAAGTGCCAGATGCAATTCACTGCAACAGTCCGCAGCCAGTGTCCCTGCACCGGCATGGGCTCGCAATCGTCTACAGGAGTTACCTCCTTGGTGTTAGGGAGCCCGTTGCGTCGACGGCTGCGCGATCGGCGCCGCGCGCGTCAGCGTCCAGGCGAATGCGCAGGCACGGTCAGGCCGGTCAGGTCATTCATGGGGATTGCCGCGATCGCTTCATACCGACCGGCTGAGCTCCTGCCGCATGCCGTCAGTGCAGCGGCAGAGGTTCCCCGGCGGCGCGTGCCTCGGAATGGCTCAACGCACGGAGCGCGCCCTCCAGATCGACGGCCGTGCGCGCCGGCGGCGCCTGGTGGAAATCGCAGGCGTGGCGACGGGCGGCAGCGAGCGCCTCCGCGTCGGTGCCACAACGGGCGATGAGGTGCACGCCGCTCGCGCGGGCGATCGCTATCAGCGCCCTCGTCGGGTCCGCCTCGCCGCCCTTGCCGCGCAGCAGCGCGTCGTCGAGGCGCAGCGCGTAGACGGGCAGCTCCGGCAGGATGTCCAGTGGCGGATCGCGCTCATGCTGCACGTCGATGATGAAGGCGACGTCCTGCGCCTGCAGCACCGGCAGGCTCTCGCGCAGGACGGAGACGCAGTCCCGCAGCATGTCCTCCGGGATCTCCAGGGCGAGCGGCACCCCGGGGCCGGCCGCGGCGCGCAATTGCGTGACCATCCGGCCCAGGAAGCCCGGCTCCAGCATGCAACGGCCCGCGACCTCCGCGTGCATGCGCAGCGGCTGGTTGCCGGCGGGGCGCTCGCGGAACGCGGCGGCCTGGGCCAGCAGGGCGTTGATGTACCAGCCCTTGAGCGCCTTCACCATCGGCAGGTGCTCGGCGATGCCGAAAAACTCCGATGCCGGCAGACGACCGCGACGCGGATGTTCCCAGAACAGCCGGACGTCGACGGCCGCCGGGGAATTCGTCGCCATGGCGATCACGGGGGTAAAGGCGAGCCCGAACTGCGCCTTGTCGACGGCGTGGGCCAGCTCCTCCTCGATGCTCGAGGGCGCCGCCCGCCACGCGCCGCCGCTGCGATCGGCCGTCTCGATGCGTGCGCCCCCCAACTCCTTGGCGCGCGCCATCGCCGCCTCCGCGTCGCGCATCATCTCCCCGGCGCCGGCATAGCCGCTGCGCCCGAGCGCGATGCTGATGCTGGCCGTGAGATAGGTCTCCGTATCGCCGTCAACGATCGGGAATCTCATCGAATTCTTAAGCTGCCGGGCGACGGCGCCGGCGTCGTCGGTGTCATCGAGCAGCACGGCGAATTCGTCCTGGCGCCAGCGCGACAGCGAATCGACGGGGTGGAGGGAGTCCCGGAAGCGGCGGCCCACGTCCGCCGTCACCCGTTCGACGAACTCGGCCCCGTGTGTCGCGCGCAGCCGGGCGAAACGATCCAGGGAGACGAGCAGCACGGCGCATCTGCATCCGGCCGAGTGGCGCGAACGCAGCAGGGCACGCTCGAGCCGATCCAGGAACAACAGGCGGGTGGGCAGGCCCTCGGGAGTCTCGTAGAGATTCTCTCGTTGCAGGCGGAGCTCGGCCCGCTTCTCCTGGGTGATATCGGTGATGAATCCCTCGAGCCCGAGCAGTTCGCCGCTGGCCGAGAAGTTCCCCCGCCCGCGCTCCAGCACCCACTTCTCCGTGCCCTGCGCGGTGCGAATGCGATAGGTGAGCTCGAAGTGGCGGTTTTCCCGCAGGCTGGCCTGCACCGAGTCCCACACCTGCTGTCGATCGGCCGCGACGATGAGCGCCCCGTACGGCAGCTGCCGGTTGTTGATCAGATCGCGCGGCTGGTAGCCGGTCAGCTCGGCCGCCCCCTGGCTGACGAACTCCATGGTCCAGTCGGGGTTGTTGCGGCCGCGATAGACCATTCCCGGCAGATTGTCGATGAGGATCGAGAGCGTGCGGTGGCTTGCCTCGCGCACGTCCTCGGCCAGCACCCGGCCGGTGACGTTGCTGAGCGTTCCGACGAAACCCGCCTGTTCCGAGCCCCCGCTCAACACGCAGATGCGCAGACTGAGCCGCAGGCAGGAACCATCACGCACCAGCCAGCGCGCCACGAGGCCCTCCTTGTCGCGCTGCTCGTCGCCGAGGTAGCGCGAGACGGCCGCCTGGTCACGCGGATGGACGTAATCCATCAGGCTGGTGCCGCGTGTCTGGGCCTCCGGGTAGCCCGACAGCCGCTCCCAGGCCGCATTCAGGTAAACGAGGCTGGAGCTCCGGGACATGGCGAAGACGACCACATCGATGCTGTCGAGCACCGCCGCGAGCGCGACGGCGCGCGGTCCGTCCGCACGGCCGACGGTGGCCGCAAGTTCATCGACCAGGCCGCCGAGCATCCGGAGGTGCTGGTTGGAGTGCTTTTCGCTACCAGCCATCGTGCGCGCCGTATCAGGGTTCATGCTCCGCCGGGGATGATAGAGGCGGTCCCGCGCGGCGGCCATGCCGCCGATCTGCTACCCCTTTGGAGATAACCGTACCGGTCGTTTCGCGGGGACAGGAGCTTGCGGGCCGCCCGCCTGCCGGCACCGCCGCGGCTGCCGGTATGCCCGAGGGCCGGTGTACCCCGGATCCGCGAGACGCCTGCCTGCATGGTGCCCCCTCCCCGTCCGATACGCGATGCAGGATCCTTGCCGATCCCGCACCGATGCCGGACGGGGCGGCCGCGCGTCAGCCCCAGCGCAGCCCCAGGCTGCCGTCGGCGTTCCGCCCGACACGGGTGCCCAGCAACCTGCCTTCGCGCGCCAGCATGTCGGCCAGACGTCGCGTCGCCTGCGCGTCGGCGCGTTCCAGGCGGAAGCGGCGGCGCCGCACGGCCGTCATCGCCAGTTGCCGCAGGCGGCCGGTGCCGGCCTCCAGCGTGGGGAAATACAGCAGTGCCAGATCGGGGTCGAAGGCCTCGTAACCGCCGATCCCCTCGTAGTCGTTGATCAGGTCGCCGCAACCGTACAGCACGAGCTTGTCCTGATAGACCTCCACCCCCATCGGGTGGTGGGAGGAGTGTCCGTGCACGATATCCACGCCGGCGCCGTCGATGAGCCGATGGGCGAACTCACGCCGCGCCGGATCGACCTCGTAGCCCCAGTTCCCGCCCCAGTGTATGGACGCCACGGTGATGTCGTCTTCGCGCCTGCACCCGGCGAGCCGCTGCGCCACCGCATGCAGCGACGACGGCGAGCAGTCCTTCAGGAAATTCACCCCGGCACGTCCATCGTGCGCCGCCCAGCCGGATGTCACCCCGGCGGTGTCCATGCCCCAGGCGAAGACGAGCAGGCGATTGCCGTCGGGCAGATCCATGATCGCGGGCGCCGCGGCCGCCGCGGCATCCTGACCGGCGCCGGCCGTGCGCAGCCCGGCCGCGTGCAGGCAGCTCAGGGTTTCCTCCAGGCCGGCGACGCCCCAGTCGAGCACGTGATTGTTGGCCAGCACGCAGCAGTCGATGCCTGCAGCGGTGAGACAGGGCAGGTTGGCCGGGTGCATGCGGTAATGGATGCCCTTGCCCGGCCAGGCCTCCTCGCTGGTGGTGACGGCGGTCTCCAGGTTGACGATGCGCGCCGCCGGCTGCGCCCGCGCGATCTCCTGCAGCGCGTCGCCCCAGATGTAGGCGAAGTCCACCGGCCGCGCGAAGGGGCCGTTGGCGCGTTCGGCGATCTGCACGTAGCCGAGCGCAGAGCGCACGTAGGGCTCGTACAGGTGTGGCCGGCCCGGGTGCGGCAGGATCTGATCGATGCCGCGGCCGGTCATCACGTCGCCGCACAGGAACAGCGTCACGGCGTCCACGGCAGGCCCGCCACCACCGCTAACCCTTGATGCAGACCAGCGGCTCCAGGCGCGCCACCTTGCGCGCCAGCCCCGCATGGTCGGCGGCGTCGACGACCGCGGCGACATCCTTGTAGGCGCCCGGGGCCTCCTCGGCCACGCCGCGTCCCGAGGGGCTGCGGATGAGGATGCCGCGGCCGGCGAGCTCGTCGATCACCTGCCGGCCGCGCCAGGTGCGCAGCGCCTGGTGACGGCTCATGGCGCGGCCGGCGCCGTGGCAGGCGGAACTGAAAGAGCGCTCCTCGGAGCCGGCCGTGCCGGCCAGGACGTAGGAGCCCGTGCCCATGGAGCCGCCGATGAGGACCGGCTGGCCGGCGGCGCGCAGCGGTTCCGGGATGTCGGGATGGCCGGGGCCGAAGGCGCGGGTCGCGCCCTTGCGATGCACGTACAGCAGGCGCGCGGCGCCGTCGACGCGATGCTCCTCGACCTTGCAGGTGTTGTGCGAGACGTCGTAGACGAGCGCGAGCTCGGCCCGCGGCAGGGTCTCGGCGAAGACCTTGCGCACCAGGTCGGTGAGGATCTGCCGGTTGGCGAGCGCGCAGTTGATCGCCGCGCGCATGGCGCCCAGGTATTCCTGGCCGATCGCGGAGTCGATCGGCGCGCAGGCGAGCTCGCGGTCGGGCAGGGTGATGCCGTGTCCGGGCGCGGCGATGGCCATGCGTTTCAGGTAATCGGTGCCGATCTGGTGGCCGAGCCCGCGCGAGCCGCAGTGGATCATCACCACGATCCTGCCGCGTTCGAGGTCGAACGCCTTCGCGATCGCCTCGTCGTAGATCGAGGTCACCTCCTGCACCTCGAGGTAGTGGTTGCCGCTGCCGAGCGTGCCCATCTCGTCGCGCTGGCGCTTCTTCGCCTGCGCCGAGACGTTGCCCGGCCCGGCGTGCTGCATCCGGCCGTGCTCCTCGATGCGCTCCAGGTCCGCCGGCACGCCCCAGCCGCGCTCCACCGCCCAGCGGGCGCCGCCGGTCAGCATCGCGTCCATCTCCTTCTCATCGAGGCGTATCGCCCCGGTGCTGCCCATACCCGCCGGGATCCGGTGGTAGAGCAGATCGGCGAGTTCCTTCTGCACCGGCAGGATGTCCTCGCGCGCGAGTCCGGTATGCAGGCAGCGCACGCCGCAGGAGATGTCGAAACCCACGCCGCCGGCGGAGACCACACCGCCCTGCTCCGCATCGAACGCGGCCACGCCGCCGATGGGGAAACCGTAGCCCCAGTGCGCGTCGGGCATGGCGTAGGCGGCCTTGACGATACCGGGCAACGTGGCGACGTTGACGGACTGCTCGTAGACCTTCTGATCCATCTCCTGGATCAGCCTCTCGCTGGCATAGATGACCGCGGGCACGCGCATTGCGCCATGCTGCGGTATTTCCCATTCATACTCCGAACGTCGCGTGAAGAGATTCAGGTCCATGGTTCAAACATCCACCACCGTCTGTGCCAGCCACTGCCCGCTGTCGTCGCGCGCCACGCGCAATGCGGTGTAGGTCGCGCCCTTGACCTCCACGGCGGGCCGGTGGCGCGCGATGTCGACCGGCTCGCCCCAGGCCTGCGCGTCCAGGCGCGTGCCCTGGATCCGCACGCTGAAGCGGCTGAACAGCATCCTCGCGGTGGCCATCTCGTAAATGAGCGCGTTCAGCCAGTCCGCGAACAGGAGCTCCGCGTTCGGCGCCTCGCAGTGGATGCTGACCGCCTCGCGCGGCTCGATGGTGTCCGGATCCGTCACCACCGCCATCATCGCCAGCGCCGCCTGCGCGAAGGCCTCCGCCGGCGTCGGCCCGTAGCCGCGCACGCCCATGTCGGCCGCGTGCGGGAAGTGCTCCCAGCGCCCGCGCCGGAGCGACCCCGTGCCGTCAGCCATTCGCCACCTCGATCCCGCCCGCGTACACCGCGCCTGTGGAAAAACTAGCACCCTCACCGCCCGGGCCGCCTGACAGCGGTCAAGTCCGCCCGCGGCGCTCGCCGAAGGCCGTGGGGGTGCCGTCGGGATAGACGCTGGCATCGGGCCGCGCAGGCTCGCCGGCGAGCATCTGGCCGCCGACGGAGAGCGCCAGGCGGGACGGAACGGCCTTGCCGCCCAAGTTTATTTCGGATCCTGAAACCCGGAAAATGACCGCGGGCACGCGCACGCGGCGTGTTCAGGTGGAGCCAGCCGGACCCCGATCGGTCTCGTCGCGGGGGCTTGGGGCGCGCGCGCAGCGGCAGCCCACGTTCGCCGGGGCGGCGCGGGGCACCCAGGGGAAGTGACCAGTCAGGAGTAAGGCGGATGCCGGGGATGAACCCGATCGACAGCGCATTGCTCACGGATCTTTACCAGCTCACGATGCTGCAGACGTATTTCGAGCGTGGCATGCGCGAGACCGCCGTCTTCGAGCTGTTCGTGCGCAGGTTGCCGCCGCAACGCAATTTCCTCATCGCCGCCGGGCTGGAGCAGGCGCTCGATTATCTCGAGAATCTTCACTTCGCGGACGACGAGCTGCGCTGGCTCGCGGAATGCGGCCACTTCGGGCGCGGCTTCATCGACGAGCTGGCGGCGTTGCGCTTCACCGGTGACGTCGATGCCATGCCGGAGGGAACCGTGTTCTTCCCGGAGGAGCCGATACTGCGCATCGTCGCGCCGCTGCCCGAGGCGCAGTTCGTCGAGACCCGTCTCGTCAACCTGCTCAACTTCCAGACCATGATCGCCTCGAAGGCGGCGCGCTGCGTGCTCGCGGCCCCCGGCAGGCTGCTGGTGGACTTCGGGCTGCGCCGCGCCCACGGCGCCGAGGCCGGTCTGCTGGCGGCGCGCGCCGCGGCGATCGCCGGCTTCGCGGGTACCTCCGTCGTCCTGGCCGGCCCGCGTTTCGGCATTCCGCTCTACGGCACCATGGCGCACTCCTACGTGCAGGCACACGACGATGAGGTCGCGGCGTTCGCCGATTTCGCACGCACGCAGTCCGGGCCAATCGTGCTGCTGATCGACACCTACGACACGGAGGCCGCGGCGGCCAAGGTGGCGCGCCTGGCCATGCGGCTGCGGCGGGAGGGGTTGCGGGTGGACGGCGTGCGCCTCGACAGCGGCGATCTGGCCGATCACGCGCGCAAGGTGCGGCGCATCCTCGATGACGCCGGCCACCCGGAGATCACGATCTTCGCCAGCGGCAACCTCGACGAGTGGCGGCTGCGGGCGCTGGTGAGCGGCGGGGCGCCGATCGACGGCTTCGGCGTGGGCACGGAGCTCGTCACCTCCGCGGACTACCCGTCGCTCGACTGCGCCTACAAGCTGCAGGAGTACGCCGGGGCGGCCCGTCGCAAGCGCTCCGAGGGCAAGGCCACCTGGCCGGGACGCAAGCAGGTCTACCGCCTCCGCGGCGACGGCCGCGGACCGGCTCACGATGTCCTTACGCTGTGCGAGGACGCACATGCAGGCGAGGCGCTGCTGCGACCGGCCATGCGCGCGGCACGACGCCTGGCCCCGCGCGCGTCGATCGCGCTGATGCAGGCGCGCACGGCGGCGGGCCTGGCCGCCCTGCCCGGGCGATTGCGCGCGCTCGAGAAGGCGGAGCCCTACGAGGTGCGGGTGGCCGACGGGCTGCGGCATCTGGCGGCCGAGATCGATGCGCGCACGGCCGCGGCGACGGCGAAGGATCTCGCCGACTAGTCGCGCGCGCCGCGTGCTAGGGCGGCGCCGGGAGGAGGTCACCGAGACGCAGGAAGCGCGCCCCGTGCTGCCTCATGGTCTCGCAGGCCGCCTGCCCGTCGCCGGGGTGGACGTCGACCGCGCGGATGGCGTCCTCGAGCACGAACGTGGTGAAGCCGAGCCGACGGGCATCGTTGACCGAGTTCGCCACGCAGTAGTCCGTGGCCAGGCCGCCGATGAACACGCGCCGGACGGACCGCTGCCGGAGCTGCCGCTCCAGGTCGGTGCCCTCGAACGTCGAATAGGCCTCCTGCGAGGGCTTCGTGGCCTTGGAGACGATGGTCGCGTCCGCCGGTATCCGCAGCGAGTCGGGGAACGCCGCGCCGCGGGTTCCGGCGACGCAGTGCACCGGCCACGGGCCGCCCTGCTCGCGGAACGAGCAGTGATCGGGCGGGTGCCAGTCGCGGCTGACGTAGATCGGCAGGCCGCGACTGACGAACAGGCGCACGTATTCGTCGATGACCGCAATCACCTCGTCGCCCCCGGGGACGCCGAGCGCGCCCCCGGGGAGGAAGTCGTTCTGGATGTCGACGACGATGAGCGCGTCGCCATCCGCGAGCTCGGCCGGGCCTGAGTCCTGCTGCGATGCCACCTGTCCTCCTCCGGATTGATGCCCCACCCGGGGCGGCGGGTCTTCGCGACGAGCGCGGATTGTCGGCTAGGCGATTATGCCGCGAAAGGCCATCTGCGGGAGCAGTTGCATCAGGATCGCAGGGGCTGCTCGCTGCGGTGGTTCAGGGCCCACACGGCGGCCTCGAGCCGGGAGCGCAGGTGCAGCTTGCGCAACAGGTTCTTGACGTGAACCTTGACGGTGCCGTCGCTGATGCCGAGCTGGCGGGCGATGTGCTTGTTGCTCTTGCCGCCGGCGATGAGCTGCAGGATCTGGCGCTCGCGCTCGGTCAGCGCCTCGTCCGTCGCCGGGGCCGGCGTGCCGGTGCGCATCGCATCGACCAGCATGGCCATCAGCGAATCGGTGAAGATGACCTCGCCGCGCGCGGCCTGGCGCAGCTTTTCGAGCATTTCCTCCGGCTCGGCGTCCTTGAGCAGGTAACCGTCCGCGCCGCTGCGCACGGCCGTGACGAGGTTCATCTCGGCATCCGAGACCGACAGCATGATGACCTGCGTGTCGGCACCCGATTCCTTGATCTGCTTCAGTGCCTGCAGGCCGCCCATGCCGCGCATGTCGACGTCGAGCAGGACGATGTCGGGATGCAGCGTCTGCGTGAGCGCGACCCCCTCCTCGCCCGAGGCGGCCTCGCCGACGACCTCGAAATCCGGCTGCGCGCCAATGAGCTGCGTCACGCCTCTGCGGAACAGCGGGTGATCGTCGACCAGCAGCACGCGGCAGCGCGAGGATCCCATGCCCGTCACGCGCCGTCGATCAGCGGCGTTTCGCCCAGCTTGCGCAGCGGACAGGCGACGACCACGCGCGTGCCGCCGCCCTCATGGCGCTCCACGCGCAGGCTGCCGCCGAGGGAGTGCGCGCGCTCCTGCATGATCACCAGCCCGTGATGCTGCTCGCCATCGTGGGTGGTCTGCATGCCCACGCCGTTGTCCGCGACGTGGATCTCGCAATGGCCGCTCTCGGTCAGTTGCAGCGTGACCCAGCAGTAGGTGGCGTGCGAGTGGCGCACGACGTTGGAGAGCGCCTCGCGCACGATGTGCAACAGCTGCATCTCCTCCCCCAGGGCGAGTTCGCCGGCCGGCAACCGGTTGTCGAGGTCGAAGGCGATGGAGCAGCGCCGCTCGAACTCCTCGATCGACTCCTCGAGTGCCTGCGCGAAGGTCTTTCCGTGCATGGTCAGGCGGTAGGTCGTGATGAGCTCGCGCAACTGGCGGTAGGCGACGTTCAGCGTGGTGCGCAGTTCCTTCACTGTCGCGCCGATCTCGGTGTTGGCGACGGCCTCCGGGTGGCGGCCGAGGGCGGACTGCAGCAGGCTCGTCTGTATCTTCAGATAGGAGAGCGACTGCGCCAGCGAGTCGTGCAACTCGCGGGCGATGGCCGCGCGCTCCTCGCACTGCGCATGGCGCAGCTTCAGGCGCGCGCACCGCGTGCTGTAGATGATCCCGGCCAGATAGTCGCCGTATTCGTACACCGTCTGGATCATGGCGGGCGGCAGCGATCCGCTGCGCCCCGGCAGCCGCAGCAGGAGCAGGCCGTGACCGTGCGCGCCCTGGGTGAGCCACTGCGCGAGCACGTGAGTGTTCCGGTCGGCCGGATCGTCCAGCACCTGCGGGGCGCTTTCGGGGCTGGGCGAAAGGCGTTGCTCGTAGTGGTCGACGAAGTGCGTCCAGCGATGGCGATCGTCGCGGCCGGTGCAGGCCAGAAGCACGAGCTGGCGTCCGGTCTCGGTGGTGACGAAGACGGCGCCGCCCTCGGCCCCGGACATCTCGAGGACGTCGGCGAGCAGCAGCGTGAAGGGCTGGGTCGAATCGGGGTCCTCGAGCAGGCGGGTGAGCACCGTGTGCAGCAGGTCCATGGCGCCGAGTGGCCGCCCGGCGCCGTGTATGCGCGCAGCGGCCGACAGCCCAGTGCGTGCCGGGTCAAGCATGACGGGCGCCGGTTCCGGGTCCAGGGCGGTGGAGGCGGGAGGTCTGCTGCACAGCAGCAACGCGATACCCGGTGGCGCCGGTGTGCAGCGGCGCGGCGTCCGGCGTCGCTACTGCGCGAGTTCCCTGCAGTTTCTTGGGCACGCTATTCTCCGATCACCGCCCGGACGACCCCCTGGGGGGCAGCCTGACGGCCGTTACCCTGCGGTGCGAGACGGATTGCTCCGCCGCGGGTAGGCAAAATGACAAAAGATGGTAAAAAAGGAAAGAAGGTGAACTGGATTCACTTTTGTGGAATTATATTCAATACTGATTTGAAGGCAAGTGCAACTGGGGCCGCGATCCGGCGGCATGACGACCATGGCTTACGAAGATCTTGAATCCAACCCCCCGTTCCCCCGGAACAGCACCGTCGAGGACGACTCGCCGGAGGCAATCGATCGCCGCATGGCCCAGGCGATCGGGCAGCAGGTGCGCATCTTCCGCACCCAGCGTGGCCTGACGGTTGCCAGGCTGGCCCAGCTTGCGGGACTGTCGCCAGGCATGCTCTCGAAGATCGAGAACGGCAACGCCTCGCCCTCGCTGGGAACGCTGCACGCCCTGTCGCGCGCCTTCAAGGTGCCGATGACGTACTTCTTCCAGAGCTACGAGGACAAGCAGGGCTGCTGCTATACGAAGAAGGGTGGCGGCATCACCATCGAAAACCGCGGTTCACGGGTCGGCCACCAGTATCAGCTCCTCGGGCACGGCGTCGGCCACGATATCGCCATCGCGCCGTACCTCATAGAGCTCACCGATCAGTCCGAGGTGTTTCCGGAATTCCAGCATCCCGGTGTGGAGTTCATACACATGCTCGAGGGCGAGGTCGTCTACCAGCATGCGGGCAACCGCTATCATCTCGCGCCCGGCGATTCGCTGCTGTTCGAGGCGAGCACGGCGCACGGACCGGTGCAGCTCATCAGGCTGCCGATCCGCTTCATCTCGGTGATCGTGCAGCCAGGCGGGGAGATCGGCACGCGTTAGCGCGCCCCCGCGGCGGTCTTCGTGCGTGTCGCTCGCGACCGCGCGCTCGCCGCGGATGCGGGGCGGCCGTCATCGTTGAACTGCGGTATCTGCGCGCGGGTCAGATCGACCCGGAACATCGCCTTTCGCGTCGGGAACCGCGATCAGGTGGCATTGCGCATCGTGCCCGGATACCTCGCCAGGTCATCGTCGATGTCGTAGTAATCACCGGCATCCGCGGTGTAGATGTGGGCGATGCTTTTCAGGCCCGTGGGATCGTCCAGCGTGCCGGCGGCGATGGAGATGGTCGACAGCTGCTCGCTGTCCCAGAACAGGCTCGCACCGCAGTGGCTGCAGAACCCGCGGCGCACCGTCGCCGAGGAGCGGTACCACTTCAGTCCCGCGTCATTGATTAGGGTCAGCTGGTCGCGCGCAACGGAGGTGTAAGCGCCGAAGTGGCCGTGCATGCGCCGGCACTGCTTGCAGTGGCAGTTGACCACGCCGCGCATCGCGCCGCGCACGCGGTATCGCACGGCGCCGCACTCGCAGCCGCCCTGATGCAGCGATGCGTCCTCGGTCATGTGCGTGGCGGGCTCATAGCGCGGGCGTAGGTCGGGCGAGATTCTAGGAAGGGAACGTGCCGCACCGCGATACCCATTTCGGAATAGGCGCGACAGAGCAGGTCGCGTCGTCCGCACCGCCGATCGCAATCCGCCGTTGGCCACGCCCGGGCTTCCGGGTCCCGCCGCCCGCGAAATCCCCGCGGCGTGTTCAGGCGGCCAGTCCCTCCAGGCCCGACTCGCTGTCGTAGACCCGGTAGGCGACCTGCTGCAGCTCGCCCTCGCCGAGGCCCAGCCGCGCGGCGACGTGGACAGGCAGGGAACCGACGACCTCGTGCGGCGCGGCGCCGTCCGCGCGCAGCTCGGCGAGCTGCCCCGCCAGGTGCACCACGGCTGCCAGCGGCTCGAACTCCGGGAAGGTGAGCGGCTCGGCGCACTGCGCGACCCCCCGCTGCAGCTCGTCCGGGAAATTCCAGCGCCGGCAGAGCTCGGCGGCGACCTGCGCGGTGCTGTAGCCGAGTTCCGCGCGCTCCCAGGTCGGCCGGTGCCCGCCCTCGGCGACGGCGCTGTCGATGCGCTCGCCCGCCGACGGGTTGCCCATGCGCAGCAGCAGCCGCCCGAAGTCCGCGATCAGGCCGCAGGTGAAGGCCGTGTTCGGGTCCACGTCCTGAATCAGCGCCGCGATACCCTTGGCGTAACTCGCGCGGCGGAAGCTCTGCATCCAGTATCCCTTCAGGTCGAAGCCCTGCATCTGCGGTACGGTGGCGACCATGCCGGAGGCGATGATGATGGTCGCGAGCCTGTCCACGCCGAGGGTCAGCACCGCCTCGTCGATCGCGGTGAGCTTGCGCGGCAGGCCGTAATAGGCCGAGTTCACCAGTCGCAGGACCTTCATGGCGATGGCCGGGTCGCGCGCGACGTCGCGGGCCAGGTCGTGGAGATTGGCCTCCGGAACGGTCAGTTCCTGGATGAGCCGGCAGACCGCCTCCGGCACGCTCGGGATGCGGTAGACGTGATCGAACAGCCTGTCGATGGCGCTGGGCATGGCGAGATTTTTCCTTCTGGCGGGGGCCGGGCCCGGCCGGCAGGCCTGGCAGGCGGGTGACCCCGGCCCGACTTCCACGGGCCAGACCGTGATATCGGCGCCCCCCGGGCGGCCTTTAGAGAAGGAACCCGCGGCGTGCGGCGGGCCGCGGTCGGGCCCGGGCACGCTATGACGCAGCGCGCAGATGGGCTTTAATGCGCGCCATGTCGACCGCCGTCACACAACCTCGCGACATCACCTCCTACCGCAAGTTCTGGGCGGCGCGCTTCGGCCTGGCACCGTACCTGCCGATGTCACGCGCCGAGATGGAGGCGCTCGGCTGGGACTCCTGCGACATCGTCATCGTCACGGGCGATGCCTATGTCGATCACCCGAGCTTCGGGATGGCGATCGTCGGCCGCGTGCTGGAGGCGCAGGGATTCCGCGTCGGCATCATCGCCCAGCCGGACTGGCGCGGCGCCGAAGCGTTCAGGGCGCTGGGCCGGCCGAACCTGTTCTTCGGCATCACCGCCGGCAACATGGACTCGATGGTCAACCGCTACACCGCCGACCGCCGCATCCGCAGCGACGACGCGTACACGGCGGACGGCGAGGCCGGGAGGCGGCCGGATCGGTCGGTCATCGTCTACTCGCAGCGCGCGCGCGAGGCCTACGGCGATGTGCCCATCATCCTCGGCGGCATCGAGGCCTCGCTGCGGCGCATCGCGCACTTCGACTACTGGTCGGAGAAGGTGCGACGATCCGTGCTGATGGACGCGCGCGCCGATCTGCTGCTGTACGGCAATGCCGAGCGCGCGATCGTCGAGGTCGCCCATCGCCTGGCCGCGAAGATCCCGATCGGGGAGATCACCGACGTGCGCGGCACGGTCTTCGTGCGCGACGCCGTGCCGGAGGGCTGGATCGAGATCGACTCCACGACCATCGACACGCCGGGTGTGTTGAATCCGCCGGTCGATCCCTATGCCATGGAGGAAGAAAAACGAGAAGAAAGGGGTCGGAGTGAATCTCCCGCTTCCTCCGCGGGTGGCGCGACCCCGCGAGGCGATCCGGGAATTCCACTCCGACCCCATTCTTTCATCCGTTTCCTGCCGCGCGTCAGCGCCGCCGATCGCGAGCGCAGCGTCGTGCGCATGCCGGCGCACGAGCAGGTGGCCGACGACCCGGTGCTGTACGCGCACGCCTCGCGCATCCTGCACCTGGAGTCCAACCCCGGCAACGCACGCGCGCTGGTGCAGCGTCACGGCGACAAGGACGTGTGGCTGAACCCGCCGCCGATTCCGCTCACCACCAGGGAGATGGATGCGATCTACGAGCTGCCGTACAGGCGCCGGCCGCATCCGTCGTACGCCGGCGCGAAGATCCCCGCGTATGAAATGATCCGCTTCTCGGTCGCCATCCAGCGCGGCTGCTTCGGCGGCTGCACCTTCTGCTCCATCACCGAGCACGAGGGCCGCATCATCCAGAGCCGCAGCGAGGACTCGGTCATCCGCGAGATCGAGACCATCCGCGACAGCGTGCCCGGCTTCACCGGCGTCATCTCCGACCTCGGCGGGCCGACGGCGAACATGTATCGCCTGGCCTGCAGGTCGCGAGAGATCGAGGCCGCCTGCCGCCGCCCCTCGTGCGTGTATCCGGGCATCTGCAGGAACCTCAATACCGATCACGCGCCGCTCATCCGGCTGTACCGCCGGGCGCGCGCATTGCCCGGCATCAAGAAGGTGCTCATCGGCTCGGGCGTGCGCTACGACCTTGCGATCGAGTCGCCGGGGTACGTGAAGGAGCTGGCGCAGCACCACGTCGGCGGTTACCTGAAGATCGCTCCGGAGGCGATCGCGGAGGGACCGCTGTCGAAGATGATGAAGCCGGGCATCGGCGCCTACCACCGCTTCAAGCAGCTGTTCGACGCGTACTCGAAGGAGGCGGGCAGGGAGCAGTACCTGATCCCCTACTTCATCGCCGCGCACCCGGGCACCACGGACGAGGACATGCTGGAGCTGGCGCTGTGGCTGAAGAGGAACGGCTTCCGCGCCGACCAGGTGCAGGCCTTCCTGCCCGCGCCGATGGCCACGGCCACCGCCATGTATCACTCGGGCAGGAATCCGCTGCACAAGGTGACGCGCATGAGCGAGGAGGTGGTCGTCCCCAAGGGGCTCAGGCAGCGGCGGCTGCACAAGGCCTTCCTGCGCTACCACGATCCCGACAACTGGCCGATGCTGCGCGCCGCGCTGCGGCGCATGGGCCGCGCCGATCTGATCGGCAACAGCAGGCATCACCTCGTCCCGCTGCATCAGCCGCCGGGCACCGGCCACGCCGGCGAGGGCCGGCGCCGGCCCGGGCGCGAGCAGGCGCCAGCGGCG
>JAJVHZ010000127.1 GCA_022072255.1 Gammaproteobacteria bacterium
TCGCGGGTGGTGTCATTGCCCCGGGGCTGGCGCTCATGCATGGCGCCCTGAACCGTGGCACGCATGCACTGCCGTCGGTGGAGCAGGAGGCGGGTCCGACCCTCGCGTTGTCAACTGACGGCGCGATAGCCTCCGGGTGCCTCCTCGCCATCGCCGGTCTCATCAGTATGGTCGCCAGCGAAATCAAGGCCAGAACGGGCCGAGAGCCTGAGTGCATACTTACTGGCGGCGATGCACCAAGGATCATTCCGAAGCTGCCCATGTCATGCCATCATGACCCCGATCTGGTACTGAGGGGACTGGCGGTGTTGGCCGGAGAGGCGGAATGAAGGTCCTCAGCATCTTGCTGCTGCTGGTGAACGTCCTCTACGTCGGCTGGAGAGTGAACCAGCAGCTCTACGGCCCTGCTGCCTCATCGCAGGGGGAGGCCGCCATCCCGCCCCTGCCCGCGGACATCCCGGCCCTCACCCTTCTGAGCGAACTCGCCGAGTCGCCGACGGAGCGCGGCGCGGATACAGGCGGCGCGGCAGCGGCCAGGGATATCCCTCCCGACGCCGGTGCGGTGAAGGTGCCCCTGGCGGATTCCCCGGCGCCGCCGGAACCGGCGACCGTGACCCCGCCTCCTGCGGAACCTGGCGCCGGCGCCCCGATGACGAGCCAGGCGGCACCAGCCAGGGATACCGTCGAGCCGGCACCCGAGCAGGCCGCGGCCACCCCGGTGCCGGCCGCAATCCAGGCACCGGCGGCGGAAACGGAGGTCGAGCAGGTGGCCCCTGTCGAGCTCGCCTGCGCCGCCATCGGGCCGTACCGCTCGCGCGAGGACATGCGCGCGGCGATAAAGGAACTCACCCCGCTCGCACATCACACCGCCAGCCGCACCGTGGCCGCGGGAGAGGCGCGGCTGTATACCGTCTTTCTCGAGCCGGCCGAATCCGAGGCCGAGGCCGAGGCTCGTATCGGCGAGCTGAAGAGCAGGGGGATCACCGACTATTTCCTCATCCGCCGCGGCGAGATGCGCAACGCCATCCAGGTCGGGACCTTTCGCTCACAGGACTCCGTGGCGAAAAGACTCGCAGAGCTGGAACGCACCGGATACAAGACGGTCGTGGTGCCCAAGAGCGGCGGGCGCGAGCAGTACTGGATAGATGTGACCTATGACGCCGGCCGTGAATCGCCGAGTTCGTTGAAGGCGCGTGCGGGCGGCGGCGTCAAAGTCACCAAGACGGACTGCCCTTGAGACGGCTGCCGCGGGAGCGTAGTCACGATGGATTGGGCCGCGAGGTGCGATGAAATTGCCGTGGGGCTCGGCCCGGGACCCAGGCGTTGCCCCGACCGTATCGTGGTCATAAGATTGCTGCCTGCCCCAAGAGGCGCAAGGCTCCTCGCCCTGGTAGTTAAATGGCATAACGGCTGATTTGTAATCAGCTATTGGGGGTTCGACTCCCTCCCGGGGCACCATCTGCAATTCCAACGCAGTCCAATAGCCTCCTGAGGCTGCCTCCGAACTAGCTGGAAGTGCGGGCATTTTCTCCGACAACGCCCAAAGGGGTTACGGCGTAAGCTATTGAGCGTAAAAGGCTCCAATAGGCGTTTACCGTGTCGCGATCGGGGCAAAGCGCCCTAGACCCAGGTCCACCCAGCGCCCCTCACGGCGTACGAGAAACAGCACCTCCAGGCCCATGCGCTGCGCCAAGACCAGGCCTTCTTCCGGGCCTGCCACCAGCAGCGCAGTGGCCCAGGCATCGGCGCTCATGCAGTCGGGCGCCAAGACCGTGACCGAGGCGACCGAATTGTTCACCAGAACGGCCCGGCGGGAGTCCACGGTGTGCGACAGACGCACATTGCCCACCTGCACGAAACGGCGGTAGTCGCCCGAGGTGGCCACGGCCAAATTGGCCAGTTCGACCACTCCATGCACTGCACGGCGTCCGGGCTGCGGGCTTTCCAGGGCCACGGCCCAGGGTCGACCGCCAGCCTGCGCGCCACAGGCACGCAGTTCTCCGTCCAGAGCCGCCAAGGCGTGAGCTACACCGTGGCTGCGCAGTGCGCCTGCCATTCGATCGACGGCGTAGCCCTTGGCGATGCCGCACAGATCGAGTTGCAAGGGGGCGCGCTTGCAGGCCCGGCCGGCGGCCTGATCCAGTTCCAGCCACTCGTGGGCCGGGCACCTTACAGCCTGTGCGGCGGCTCGGATGGCGGCAGGGTCGGGGCTGTCGCGTGCCGCGCCAAAGCCCCAGGCATCGACCAGCGCGCCGACGGCCGGGTCAAAGGCGCCGTGGCTCTGGTGCGCGATATCCAGCGCCCGGCCCAACACCGCCATGATTTCACCAGGCAGGGCCACCCATTGCCCGGGCGGTGCCCGGTTCAGCCGCATCAAGTCGCTGTCCGGCTTCCAGGGCGACATCTGTCGGTCCACCTGCTCGACCGCCGCTGCCAGGGCCTGGTGCAAAGCGGCCTCATCCGAGTCCGGATCGACGTCGCAGCGCACGGACCAGCGCGTGCCCATGGTGGGCCCGTGCAGGTTGACGCGTCGCCAGCGCGGCACTTGGTCAGAAGATGTCTTCAGCATAGCGCCCTCGCGCCTTGAGTTGCTGCACGCTCAGGTCGATCGCACCCAAAATGCCATCGAGCACCTGGGTCACCCCCTGCGCCATGGGACGACTGCCACAGACGCGCACGATGGCCCCTTGGGAGATCAGTTCCCGTAGCCGGGCCGCGTCGCGGCGCAGGGTATCCTGAACGTAGCCGCCGCCGTCGGGCGTGCGCGAAAACGCCGTGTGCAGACTGGCCAGTCGGCGCTCGCCCAGCCAGCCCTGGAACTCGGGACCAAAGTAGAAATCCAGCGCCGGGTCGCGGGTCCCGTAGTACAGGTGCATGGGGGTGCGCCGGACGTTGCCGCGAATGAAACCCGCCAGCGGTGCCACGCCCGTCCCGGCCCCGATGAGCATGACGGGTCGCCGCGCGCCATCCAGCGCAAAGCCGGGATTGGCCTGGATGAATGCTTGGATGTATTCCCCCGCCTTAAGCCCATGCAGATGGCCGGAGCACACACCGCCGGGCTGTTTGCGCACGCAGATTTCCACAAAACCGTCCCGGTACCCCGAGGCAAGCGAGTAGTAGCGCGGTACGCTCGACCCGGGCGGCAGCACGCCCAGCAGATCACCGGCCACAAACCGTGGCAGTCCACGCCCCGCCAGGCGGTCTTTCCAGCCCCGTGCGGGCCACACGAACCGCAGGATGGTCGTGGGCTCGCCCGCGCTGCCCGGATAATCCTGACGCGACACCAGTTTCAGTGCCGTGCTCGGCGGCACCCGCGGCCGGTAGTCAAGTACCAAATGCTCGCCCAAGGCCTGCGCCAGCGCCTCGCCCCAGCGGGCAAACTGCTGGGCCGATTGCTGATGGATCCCTTCCAGGGGGAGCAGTCGTGCCCAGCCCTCGGTGCGCAGAGCCTGGTCCACGGCCTCGGCGTAGGCACAGAACGCGGGGAACTGCCGATCGCCAAACCCCAGCACCGTGACGGGTGCAGCCGTGACCGGCTGGCGTGCGATGCGCGCCAGGGCAAGGGCCGCATGGGCGGGCGCCTGACCGTCACCGTAGGTGGCTGCCAGCACGAAGATCTGCCGGGCCGCTGCGCCCGCCCGAAAATGCTCCAGACCGCTGCTGTGCACCCGGTGACCGTTGCGCACGAAGGCCGCGTGCAGCGCCTGGGCGAAGCCCCAGGTCGTGCCGTTTTCGCTCGCGACGAAGATCAGCACATCGGCCTGCGGCAAGGCGCTGTTGTCTACGATCCTCGGCGTGCGGTGCCGCGCCTGCCACCACAGGATCAGGCCCGAACCCCAGAACAGCGGGATGCTGGCCCCGGCGACCCCCAGCACCAGCGCCCAGGCCCAGACCCCCTGGCCGGTGTGCAGCAGCATGATCCAGTCGTAGATGTGTTGCACGACAGCGGCGTCCTGCCAGGCCAGGGTCTGGCCGGAGCGCCGGTCGATCCAGCCCTGGCCATGGGCAGTCGCCACCGTCCAGGTATCTTCGGGATCGGCGCCGGCCGGGAAACTGAGCTTGCGCAGATCCTGCACCCGCAGGCCCTGCAGAAGCGGCAGTTGCCCGCCGGGCAGGTCGGCTTGGCGGCCCGCCGCGGAGACCACGTCCGGCTCGTCGTCGGCCTCTGTCGGAATCAGGCCAAAGGTGGCCGCACTCATATACAAGGCCGTCAGCGAGGATAGGCACAGCACCACCAGCACGACCCGCCCCGTCACGACATGGATGCGCTGTACGAGCGAGCCGCGCACCGGTGCGAGCAGCCGGTGCCATCCGCCGAGGCGGCGCACCAGCAGCATCAGCCCCGCAACCGACAGCAGCAGCATGGCCAGCGCAAAGCCGGCCGCCGCCAGACGCCCGGCGTCGCCGAGCAGAAACGAGCGGTGCAGGTTCTTCACCCAGCGCGATACGGGCGAGGGCCGGTAATCGCGCAGCACCCGGCCGTCGGCCGGATCCACGACCTGGGCCCGGGCCTCGCCGGCATCGAAGGAATAGACCACGAGCTCGCCCGCGGGCAGGCGGCGGATTTCCTCCACGGCGGGGATCGCGGCCGAGACCCGCTCGACGAGCACCGACACCGGCAGATCGGCCGGTGTCGGCGCCGCCTGCCAGGTATCCCGGACCGGGTTCCACGCCAGGATGGCGCCCGTGACACCAAGCACCATGGCCACACCTCCGGCCACCAGCCCCAGCCAGCGATGGACCAGCCGCCACGTCATGCGCGTCTCCGTATCGGTTGGATGAACCGGGGCGCTGGATTCTTACCTGTCATGGCGCCGGCTCGCGCGACAGGCCGCTATCATCCCCGCGGACACGTCCGGGAAGCATTCGCACCAGGGTGTCGTCGCGCATGACATAGTGATGGAACAGCGCGGCGGCGGTGTGCGCGCCGATGAGGTAATAACCGATCGTGCCGATGGTTTCGTGGATTTCCTCGATGTTTTTCGCCAGTGGCTTGTCGACACCGATCAACGCCGGCAGCTCCAGGCCGAAGAAGGGGATCGGTTTGCCCTTGGCGCTCAGCGTGAGCCAGCCCAAGAGCGGCATCACGATGAGGAATGCATACAGCGCGAGATGCATCGCCGCCGCCATGGACTGCTGCCAGGCCGGCGGCGCGGGCGTAATGGGTGGCGTGGTGTACATGAAATGCAGCGCCAGGCGTACGAAGACGAGACCGAACACGGTCAGACCCAGCATGTTGTGCCACAGCTTCATCATTTCGCGCGGATCGGAGTCTTTTGGGTAAAGCTCACGCAACTCGATCAGCGCGTAGACCGCGATCAGCAGCAGCAGCGTCAGCCAGTGCACACCGATCGAGAGTGGGTGATAATGGTTTCCTGCACGGTTTACCGTAGCGCTCTGCATGGCGGCACCTCGAGGGCTTACTGCAGTTGATAGGTGAAGGACTGGATGTATTGCCGACCCGTATGGGGCTTGCCGGCATCGGCGGCGGTCAACGGCACGCGGATTTCGGACGGGCTGTCGCGCATGTTTTCCACGGCGGCATCGATACGAATTTCATAGCCGGCATCGAGCAAGGCATCCGCCAGATCCGCGGTGACCTTGAGCGTGCGGCCGGCGCCGACGCTGGCGCCGGTCACGCCGTCGAGCCGCCGGGCATCCCCGGCCGACAGACGATTCCAATCCGCCAGATGCTTGTAGTACTTGGCCTTGCCGCCGGCGACCCACAGAGTGCCGGCATAGGCGCCGCTGGCATCGGTCAGGTATACCGCCAGATAGGCCCCATCGCCGCCGTAGTCCTTCAGCGCCGTCGACATGGACAGCGTACGGCTTTGGGCCAGGGCGGGCAGGATCAGCGTCGAGGCGGCCGCCAAGGTGGTCATCAATGGTCTGAACATGATCATTACTCCGTCTGTCTGGATTTATTCGATCTGGCCGCGTGGTGCGGTATCGGGGGTGAAGAGGCGGTTGTCACCCGGTGTGGTGGCCCCGTGATCGCGTGGCGCTGAATCCTCACGGCCAAGATCACGATCACGCTCACCATCATGGTCACGCAGCTTCATCGTCACCACATCCAGAGTCTGCGGATCGATCGTGGCCTTGAAGGCGCGCCCTCCGGTGTCCTTGCCGCGAATCTTGTAGCAACCGTCATCGATCTTCAGGCTTTGCACCTGCCAGCCTTCCCGAGCGGCCATCTGCAGGACCGCTTCGCGCGACTGCCAATGCTCGATGGGGACATCACAGTCATCGTCGGCCACGACAGGTACGGCGGCCAGACCCAAGGACAGGGCCAGCAGACCGTGCATCAGAGATTTGCTGAGTTTCATGGTGGACTCCTTCGCTAACATCGGAGATCGACCGTCACCGGCCACGCCCCGTTGGATGAATCCCGCTGACGCTTTGCTCCGTACGTGGGCACTGTATGCGGCCCTGATAAATCGAAACTGAAAAAATCGATTTGTGCGATCTGCGCGTGCGGCGCGTATATCCGGCTGAACGCCATAGGGACAACTGGGGAGCGGGATGCCGGCAAGACGGGCGGTACAGCAGCAGCTTGGGGACATTGTCGGGGGTAGATGTACAATGGACTTAGCTTATTTTCATCCTAACTCGATGACCTGGTGACGTACTTCGACTCCCTCCTGCGCTCATCCATAAAGACCTGTCTCCACCCTCTGGCAGCACGCATGAAGGCTTCATCGGCACTGACCTTGCGCACGGCGTGGCTGACAGGCGGCTACCTGCTCGCAGCCGCCATCGTCTATTTTTCGCTGGCACCCACGGCCACCGTGTCCCTGGAACAGGGCTGGGACAAGATTTATCACCTGGTGGCCTATCTGACGCTGATGCTGTGGTTCGCACAGACCTGCGAACGCCGGCGCTGGCCGATGCTCGCTTTCGTGTGCATGGGCCTCGGCGTCCTGCTCGAATTCGCGCAGCGCTACAGCGAATACCGGACCTTCAGTTACGATGACATGGTGGCGAACGCCGCTGGTGTGGCGGTCGCCTGGCTGCTCGCCTCGGCCGGCGTGAATCAGGCGGTACGTCGTCTGCAGCAGAGGTATCAACGGGCTTCGTAAGGGGGAAGGATGGTTTCCCGGGTCGGAATTGCAGCGGTCCTGGTCCTCGTCAGCATGCCGGCGGGTGCGTGGACCGATCCCAACACGCGCGCGCCCGCGGCTCCCGACGCCCCCGCCGGGGCCGGCGGGGACGCCGGTTATCGCACCCTCGCCGACGTGCGCCGGGTGATCATCCAGATCCTGGGCACCAACAGCCGCGAGTGGGAGCGCTACGGGTTCACGGACGAGGAACTGCGCCGCGCAATCACCGGGCGGCTGCAGGCACGCGGCATCGAGGTGGTGGCCGCCGGCGGGTCGCTCGGCGAGGCCGGTACCGCGCTGCTGGAAGTCGACGTGCACGTCAACGACCAGGCCTTCCTGTTTTCCTACCAGGTGTTCGTGCGGCTCAAGGAGAAGCTGCCGCTGTCGCAGAATCCCCAGGCCTTCGTGACCAAGACGGTCTGGTCGGACTGGAAGATCGGCGGATTCGAGGCCTACAACTTCGGCAAGCTGAGGGCGGCGATCCTGGAGCTGGTCGACAGGCTGCTCGCCAGCTACGAGTTCCAGTACCGGTAAAGGCATCAAGCGCGCGCTCCGGCGGCCGATAACCGGCGGTATGCACCGCCTCTGCGCCGTCCTGCTCGTCATCCTCTCCACCCTGGCCCGGCCGGCGCCTGCACTCGAATTCAAGGACGGGCTGGACGCCTACCGCCGGCAGGATTGGTCCACGGCGATCAAGGTCTTCACACTGCTGGCCGAACGCGGCGACGCCCGTTCGCAGTTCGCGCTGGCGATGATGCACGACCGTGGCGAGGGACTGGCCAACGACGACCGCAAGGCCCTGGAGTGGTATACGAAGAGCGCGGAGGGGGGTTACGCCAAGGCCCAGCTCAATCTGGGATTCATGTACGAGCGCGGCGAGGGCGTGGCAAAGGATGCGGAACAATCGCTGCACTGGTTCCGCGAGGCGGCGACCCAGGGAAATCCCGAGGCGCTTGCCCGGCTGACGGAGCGGGCCGGCAGCGGGGATCCCGACGCGCAGTTCGTGGTCGGCAGCATGCATGGGACCGGGCGCGGGGTGGAGAAGAACGTCGAGGCGGCGCGCAAATGGCTGGGGAAGGCTGCCAAGGCCGGGCACGTGAAGTCGCAATACAACCTTGCGGTGCTGCTCGAGGAGGCGGGCGAGGAGGACCAGGCGCGCCAGTGGTACAAGAAGGCCGCCGCCCAGGGACACGCGAAGGCTGCCTACAACCTCGGGCTGCTGTATCTCCAGGAGGAACCGGCCGCGGCCGTCAGGTACCTCGAGGAGGCGGCGAAGCAGGGCCACGCCGCGGCGCAGTTTCAGCTCGCCCTGCTCTTCGACGAGGGTCGCGGAGTGAGTGCCGATCACGGCAAGGCCCGGAAGCTTTTCGAGTCGGCCGCGCGCGCCGGTTACGCGCCGGCGCAGGTGAATCTCGGCTCGCGCTACGCGCGGGGCGAGAACGCGGGGGCGCCGCCGGATCTGGTTCGCGCCTATGCGTGGTTCACGATTGCCGCCCGGTCCGAGGAGGCGGCGCGGAAGAATCTCAAACTCATCGAGTCCCGGCTGCAGCCCGGGCAGATCGACGCCGCCAGGGCGCTGCTGCCGAGGCTGCTGGACGGAAGCGCGGTCGCCGAAGACAGCTGATCTCAGCGGGGCAGGTGGCGCCGTTCCAGGTCCAGCAGGTAGCGTTTGCGATCCAGCCCCGAGCTGTAGCCGCCGAGCGAGCCATCGCCGCCTACGACGCGGTGACACGGCACCAGGATGACGATGCCGTTGCGGCCATTGGCCTGGCCGACGGCGCGTGCGGCCTTGTGCCGACCGACGCGTCGGGCGATCTCCGCATAGCTTCTCGTCATGCCGTAGGGGATCTTCACCAACTCGCGCCAGACCTCGATCTGGAACGGCGTGCCGCGCATCGCCAGCGGGACCTCGAAGGCACGCCGGCGGCCGCTGAAGTAGCCGTCGAGTTCCGAGCGCAGTTGCCGGAGTACGCGCTGTGCCGGGCCATCTCCCCGGTCGCGGGCGGACGCGGGACGTGCATCGGATCGCGGCGTCTCCACGAACTCGAGCAGGCACAGGCCATCGCGCGTGGCGCCGGCGAGGAGATCTCCGATCGGCGAGGGCAGGACCGCGTATCGAACCTCCGCAACGGCGCCGGCAGGCCGGTTCATCGCAGCAGGTAGCTCGCCAGCAGCCCGGCGAAGATCGCCATCCCGGCCCAGTTGTTGTGCAGGAACGCGCGGAGGCATCCCTCCGGTTCGCGTCCGCGGATCAGGTACTGGTGATAGACGAACAGGGCTGCGGTGACGATGAGGCCGGCGTGGAAAGGCCAGCCCAGGCCGAGATTCGCGCCGAGCAGCCACAGCGTTCCCAGCATCGAGGCCTGCAGGACGCCGATGATGAAGCGATCGGCGTCGCCGAAGAGTATCGCCGTCGACTTCACGCCGATACGGATGTCGTCCTCGCGATCCACCATTGCGTACATCGTGTCGTAGACGACCGACCACAACACGTTGACGATGAGCAGCAGCCACGCGATGGGTGGCACCGAACCGGTCTGCGCGGCGAAAGCCATCGGGATGCCCCATCCAAAGGCCAGGCCGAGATGGAACTGCGGCAGGTAGGTGTAGCGCTTCGCGAAAGGATAGGTCGCTGCCAGCAGCACTCCGGCAAATGACAGCAGGATCGTGTAGAGATTGGTGGTGAGCACCAGCGCGAAGGCCGCGACGCACAGCAGGAGGAACAGTGCCATGGCCTCCTTCGGATGAACCGCTCCGGCGGCCAGCGGGCGCGCACGGGTGCGCCGGACGTGACCGTCGAAACCGCGGTCGGCGAAATCGTTGATCACGCAGCCTGCCGATCGCATCAGCACGACGCCCAGCGTGAACACGACGGTGAGCCATGCGCCCGGCCGGCCATCGCCCGCGATCAGCAGCGCCCACCACGTCGGCCACAACAGCAGGAAGATCCCGATGGGCCGGTTCAGGCGCGTAAGCGCGACGTATTGCGGCCATTGTCGGCGCAGCAGTTGCCACAGCGACGCGGAGGGCGCGGTCCTCGGCGATATCGGCGCTGCCATCTTGTTCCGCCGCAACGATTGCATCGCTCAATCCTGATCGCTCAGGAAGATCTCCGTGACGAGCAAGGGCTCGCCGCCAATATAGAACAAGGAGGTGCGCCCCCAAAAGCGGGAGTTGGCGCGCGCGGCGCGGCGTAGCGCCCCGGCATACAGGACGTCGCCCGGCCTTACGGGGAATATCCGCGTCTGACCACGGACCACGTGCTTGTCGGTGAACAGCAGTTCACCGAGCGGGCGGGTGCCCAGGTGGCGCAGCCGCCGATAACGCCCTTGCAGCGCCCGTTGCGGTATCACGGAACGGGCGAACACGGCGGCCCGCTCCCGACACATCAGCGTGACCTCCCGCAGCAGTGCCGCCTCGCGGGCCCGCAGCCCGAGGGTGCGCGCCTCGCCCGCGAACGGGGCGCCCCATGCAAGCCGGTCGAGCCGCACGCGAAAATCGCCCTGTGACAGTGCGATCAGCCGGCGCGTGAGCGAGCCGCGATCGAGCAGCAGTGAGCGTAACAATGGCGGTAGGTCTGTCGGTATCAATCGCGGACCGGGATATGTCGTGGAGGAGGTGCGGCTGCTCGGCGGCCGTTTGCGCTAGCCGCTGCCGTAGTGTAAGGCATCGGGCAGCCAGCGCCGGATGATCGGGTCGATGCGTTCGGGATATTGCGCGAGCAGCTGCTCGGCGGCTTTGGCGACGAACGGCAGCATTTCGCTGTCGCGCACGAGATCCGCGATCCGCATCTGCGCGAGCCCCGCCTGGCGGCTGCCCAGCAGTTCGCCCGGCCCGCGCAGCTCGAGGTCACGTTGAGCGATCAGGAAGCCGTCCGTCGTCTCGCGCATCACGGCCAGCCGTTCGCGCGCCAGCGCCGAGAGCGGCGCGTGGTAGAGCAGCACGCAGTCGCTCTTGACGCTGCCACGGCCGACGCGGCCGCGCAACTGGTGCAGTTGCGCCAACCCGAGCCGCTCGGCATTCTCGATGATCATCAGACTCGCGTTCGGGACGTCGACACCGACCTCGACCACCGTGGTGGCCACCAGCAGGTCGATGCGCGCGTTCGCGAAGTCCGCCATGGCGGCGTCGCGCTCGCGGTCCTTCATGCGTCCGTGCACGAGGGCTACCCGGACCTCGGACAGCGCCCCCGCCAGTAGTGCCGCCGTGTCGGTCGCGGTCTGGCACTGCAGCGTCTCGGACTCCTCGATGAGCGTGCAAACCCAATACACCTGGCGACCACCACGGATCGCCTCGGCAATGCGCGCGACGACCTGGTCGCGCTTGGTATCCGCGATGACCACGGTGGCGACGGGCTGGCGGTTCGGAGGCAGTTCATCGAGGACGGAGGTATCGAGGTCCGCGTATGCGGTCATGGCCAGCGTGCGCGGGATAGGCGTGGCGGTCATGATGAGCTGATGCGGATGCTCCGCATCTCGTCTCCCCTTGCCGGCCAGCGCCAGGCGCTGATCGACGCCGAAGCGATGCTGCTCATCGATGATGGCCAGCCCGAGCCGCGCGAAGCGCACGTCGCCCTGGAACAGGGCGTGAGTCCCGACGACCACCGCGCGGGTTTCCGCGGCGATCCGCGCGAGCACCTCGCTGCGCGCCTTGCCCTTGAGCTTTCCCGACAGCCACAGGACAGGCAACTGCAGCGCGCCCAGCCAGCGCTCGAAGTTGCGCTGGTGCTGCTCGGCGAGCAACTCGGTCGGCGCCATGATGGCGGCCTGGCAGCCGCATTCGAGCGCCGCCAGTGCCGCCAGCGCGGCCACCACGGTCTTGCCAGCTCCGACATCGCCCTGCAACAGCCTCAGCATCGGGTGATCTGCGGCCAGATCGCGCGCTATCTCCTCGCTCGCGCGCTGCTGCGCCTTGGTCAGTGTGAAGGGTAGCTGGCGCAGGAACGCGGCGCGCAGGCGGCCATCGCCGCGCAGCGGCGGGGCCCGTCGACGTCCCAGCGCCTGTCGCAGCACACGCAGGCTCAGGCGATGCGCGAGCAGCTCCTCGACGATGAGTCGCTTCTGGGCCGGATGCCGGCCGGTCTCGAGGTCGCCGATCTTCGTGTCGGGCGGCGGCCGATGCAGGAATCGCAGACTCCCGGCGAGCGTGGGCAGGCCCAGCGGGTCGCACAGACCGCGCGGGAGCAGATCATCCAGACTGCCATCGCTGCCCGCATCCAGCAGGGCGAGCGCCTGGGTCGTCAGCTTGCGCAGGGCGAGTTGATGCAGACCCTCCGTGGTCGGGTATATCGGTGTCAGCGTCTCCTCGACCGGGGCCGGCGCGCCTGCATCCACGATCCGGTATTCCGGGTGCACCATCTCCAGAGTGTACGGTCCCCGGCGCACCTCGCCGTAACAGCGCAGCACGACGCCCCGCGCCAGGCCCTCCTGCTGGGTCTTGTTGAAATGGAAGAATCGCAGGTACAGGGCGCCGGTGCCGTCGGCCAGCCGCACCATGAGCGAACGGCGCCGGCCGAACTGGACCTGGGCGATCTCCACCGTTCCCTGGACCACCGCCTCCGCCTCGGCGCGCAGAGCCCCGATGGGCACCACCCGCGTCCTGTCCTGGTATCGCAGGGGCAGGTGAAAGAGAAGATCGGCGACGCGTCGCACGCCGAGGCGTTGCAGGCGTTCGGCCAGCCTGGGACCCACGCCCACCAGCGAGGCGACCGGCGCGGCGAGCCCGCCTGCCGCCGCATGCATCGCGGGCGCCCTTGCCTCCGGGTCGCGCGAGGGGCTGCCCGCCGGATCCTCCGCGGCTCGTGGCCTCGCGGTCCCGCGGGTCACAGCACGCACGGCGCGCGGCCGCTGCCGGGCACGGTTCACTACCCTCCGATCACCATGATGGCGTCCATCTCCACCGCCGCACCGCGCGGCAGCGCCGCCACCCCGATGGCGGCCCGGGCCGGGTAAGGCTGTCCGAAATAGCCCGCCATGATCTCGTTGACCAGCGGGAAGTGCGTCAGGTCGGTGAGGAAGACATTGAGCTTCGCCACGTCGTTCAGCGATCCGCCGGCGGCTGCGGCAACGGCCTTGAGGTTCTCGAACACCTGCGTGATCTGGGCGCGGATGTCGCTGCCGACGAGTTCGGACTTCCCGGGCACCAGCGGGATCTGGCCGGAAAGGTAGACGGTATTGCCGACCCTGATGGCCTGCGAGTACGTGCCGATCGCGGCGGGTGCCTGGTCGGTGCTGATGGCGGTGCGGGACATGGGATGCTCCTCCTGGTCGTGATTGGTCATTCGTGATTGGTCATTGGCGATTGGCGCCCGGAAGCAGGGGATCGTCGCGGCTTTGTCGGCAGCGGCCGCCAGCCAGCCGTTGCTGATCACCGCCATCGTCAGCCTCGGCCTACGACCGGGTGCGCTGCACGCGCGTGACGTGCTTGATCGCCCTGATCGCGCGGAGCACGCGCGCCAGATGCACGCGGTCGCGGACGGTGATGATGAAGGTCATGCTCACGTAACGATCGTCGCGGTCGGTCATCTGCACGTTCTCGATGTTGGCGCTCTGCTCGGCGATGGCGGCGGCAATCGTCGCCAGCGCGCCGCGCTGGTTGGTGACATCGAGGCGGATCTCCGACTGGAAGTCGCGGTCGACCTGCTCGGCCCAGGATACATCGACCCATTTCTCGGGCTGATTGCGAAAGTCGGCGATGTTCTTGCACGATTCCCGGTGGATCACGATGCCGCGCCCCGCGGTCACGAAACCTATGATCGCATCCCCGGGTATCGGGTAACAGCACTTCGGGAACGTCACCACCATGCCCTCCGTGCCCTTGATGATGAGCGGCTCCGCCGTCGGCTCGGCGATGCGGGTGGCCGGGCCATCCAGCGTTGCGGTGACCGGCGCGAGCGCGCGGGCGACGATGGGCGCCATGCGCCTGCCCAGCCCGATCTCCTCCAGCAGCTGCTCGCGGGATTTCAGCTTCATCTCCGTGAGGACCTGATCGAGCTGGGTCCTGTCGACGGTGTCGAGCCTCAGGCCATAGCTCTCCAGCTCGCGGTTGAGCATGCGCATGCCGAGCGTGCGCGCCTCGTCGCCCTGGATGGTCTTCAGGAAGTGCCGGATGTTCGAGCGGGCCCTGGCGGTGACCGCGAAGCTCAACCAGGCGGGGTTCGGGCGGGCGCCCGGCGCGGTGATGATCTCCACCGTCTGCCCGGTCGTGAGCGGCGTGCGCAGCGGCGCGAGATGACGATTGATGCGCGCGCCGACGCAGCGGTTGCCGACGTCGGTGTGGATGGCGTAGGCGAGGTCGACCGCGGTGGCCCCCTTGGGCAGCTCCTTGATCTCGCCCTTGGGCGTGAACACGTAGACCGCATCGGGGAAGAGATCGGTCTTGACGGTCTCGAGAAACTCCTGGGAGTTGCCGGCCTGCCGCTGCATGTCGATGACGCTGCGCAACCACTCGCGCGCGCGCTGCTGCGCGCTGGCGGCGATCTCGCCTTCGCCGCTCTTGTACAGCCAGTGCGCGGCGATGCCGGCCTCGGCGACCTCATTCATCTCGCGGGTGCGGATCTGCACCTCGATCGGCACGCCGTACGGTCCGAACAGCACGGTGTGCAGCGACTGATAGCCGTTGGACTTGGGTATGGCGATATAGTCCTTGAACTTGCCCGGCACCGGCTTGTAGAGGTTGTGGACGGTGCCGAGCACCCGGTAGCAGTTGTCGACGTTGTCGACCAGCAGGCGGAAGGCGTAGACGTCGTACACCTCCGAGAACGGCAGGTGCTTCTGCTGCATCTTCTTGTAGATGCTGTAGAGGTGCTTTTCGCGGCCGATGACGTCGGCGGCGATCTTCTCCTGCCGCAGCCGCCGCTTGATGGCGGTGCGGATCTTGTCGACGATCTCCTTGCGATGGCCGCGCACGCGCTTGACCTCCCGCGCCAGCACGCGGTATCTCATCGGGTGCAGCGACTTGAACCCGAGCTCCTCGAGCTCCAACCGGATCTGGTTCATTCCCAGGCGCTGCGCGATCGGCGCGTAGATCTCCAGCGTCTCCCTGGCGATGGCGCGGCGCTTCCTCGGCGCCAGCGCCGAGAGCGTGCGCATGTTGTGCAGGCGATCGGCGAGCTTGACGACGATGACCCGTATGTCGCTCGCCATCGCCATCAGCATCTTCTGGATATTGCGCGCCTGCTGCTCGGCGTGCGTCTCGAACTCCATGCGCGTCAGTTTCGACAGGCCGTCGACGATCTCGGCGACCTCGCTGCCGAATTCGCGCTTGATCTGATCCTTGTCGATCGGCGTGTCCTCGATGACGTCGTGCAGCACGGCGGCGATGAGCGTCTCGTGGTCCATGTGCATGTCGGCCAGGATGCTCGCCACTGCGATCGGGTGTTCGATGTAGGGTTCGCCGCTCGCCCGCCGCTGCCCGTCGTGCGCATGAGCGCCGAAACGATAGGCCCGTGTGAGCGCGTCGACCTGCTCCTGGTTCAGGTAGCCGCTGGCACGGCTGCGCAGGTCTTCAATCGCGAGCACGGTGGTTCACCTCAGCAGGCGCGCCGCAGACGAAAACGCCCGCGCGAGGCGGGCGTTGACGCCGGCAAGAACGATGCGCGCCTTACGGCCGCACATTACTCGTCCAGACCGCCGCGCAGCGGGGGCTGCTCCTCGAGGACCTCGGCGAACGGGTCGATGATCTCCTCGGTGCCCGCCTCCTTGGCGGCGATGGCATCGTGGATCTCGTGCGTCATCAGCCCCTCGGCGACCTCGCGCAGGGCGAGCACGGTGGGCTTGTCGTTCTGGGCATCGACCAGCGGGCGGGAGCCCATGGCAATCTGGCGCGCGCGCTTGGCGGCGAGCAGGACGAGGTCGAAACGGTTGGCGACGTTGGGCAGACAATCTTCTACGGTGATGCGGGCCATGCTGACTCCTGGTGTTTGGTCCCCCCGGTGTTGCCCGGGGCGGTGAATTCGCGGATTAACCTGATGAAAATCTTATCAAACTGCCGGCCGCGGCGCCACGAGTCCCGCCAACTGCTCGGCGCGCCTGGCCTGCTGCGCGGCCAGCCGCAGCCGGCAACTGCGGACGACCGCCTGCAAGTCGGCGACCGCACGCGGGAAATCGTCGTTGACGACCAGGAAGTCATACTCATGATAATGGGACATTTCCGCCACGGCCGCGTTCATTCGGCGCCGGATGGTCTGCTCGTCATCCGTGCCGCGGCCGCGCAGCCGGCGCTCCAGCTCGGCGTGCGAGGGGGGCAGGATGAAGATGGACACCGCCGCGGGCATCAGGCGCCGGACCTGCTGGCTGCCCTGCCAGTCGATCTCGAGGATCACGTCCCGGCCGGCGGCGAGTTCGCGCGTCACGGTCTCCCGCGCGGTGCCGTAGCGGTTGCCGAAGACCTCGGCGTGCTCGAGGAAGGCGCCCTCGGCGATCATCACCTCGAAACGCGCGGCTTCGACGAAATGGTAATTGACACCGTCCTGCTCGCCGGGGCGGCGCGGGCGCGTAGTGTGCGAGACCGACACGGCGATATCGGCGGTGCCGTCGACCAGCGCACGCACCAGGCTGGTCTTGCCCGCGCCGGAGGGCGCCGAGACGATGAAGAGGGTGCCGCGGGCGGACATGGGCCGGTTATTCGATGTTCTGCACCTGCTCGCGCATCTGCTCGATCAGGACCTTCAGGTCCACCGACGCGCCGGTGGTGTCGACGTGGGCGGACTTCGACCCCAGGGTGTTGGCCTCGCGGTGCATCTCCTGCATCAGGAAATCGAGGCGTCGGCCGGCGACCTTCTCCCTGGCGAGCACGCGCAGCACCTCCTCTATGTGAGTCTCGAGCCGGTCGAGCTCCTCGGCGACGTCGAGCCGCTGCATCAGCATCGCCGTCTCCTGTTCCAGCCGCCCCGCGTCCAGCGACGGTGTGGACTGCAGCATCTCCTGGATGCGCGTCAGCCAGCGCGCGCGTATGTTCTCCAGGATGGAGGGCAGCTGCGCGCGCAGTGTGGTCACGCGCGTGCGCGCCTCCGCGCAGCGCTGCTCCATCAGCGCACGCAGCCTGCCGCCCTCGCGTTCGCGCACCTCGACCATGATGGCGAGCGCCTGCTCGAGCAGCGCCAGCACCGCCTCGCTCAACGCCTCGATGTCCGGCGCCTGTACCGCGATCACGCCCGGCCAGCGCAGAATGTCGGTCGCGCTCGCGTTCGCCGGGCTGTCCATCATGGCGTTGATGCGGCCGCAGGCCTCCGCGAGCTGGCGCGCCAGCTCGGGGTTGAGCGTCAGCGTCGGAGCGATGCTGGTGGGCCCCTCGAAACGCAGCGTGCAGTCCACCTTGCCGCGCTTCAGATACTTGTCGATGCGTTCACGTACTGCCGTTTCCAGCCCGCGCAGCTCCTCCGGCAGCCGCAGCGCGATCTCCAGATACCGGTGATTGACTGAGCGCAGCTCCCAGGTCGCGCGGCCCCACTCGCCATCGCCGCCATGGCGCGCGAACGCTGTCATGCTGGCAGTCATCGTTGCCCTCCCGTGATGTGGCCGCAAATGTTAATGCGCGGTGTCGATGAGCGCCAGAACCGCCGGCCCCCGCCGGCCGTTGCGAGCGACGCGATCGCCGACCTCGGCACTCGTCCGCGCCCGGGGCTGCGGCGTGGCCGGGCAGCGAGACGCGGTGCGGGATGCACCGGAGCACGCGCCGCTCGCGCGGCCGCGCGCACTCGAGCATCCCCCGGGCGGGTCAGGGCGACGAAAGGCTTGCCGGCACCTTCCTACCGTCGGTTCTCGTTCTGCGAGTAATGTGCCGCCTCCAGCCAGCGATACCTGTCGGCGATGACCGCCCCCCAGTACAGACAGCCGCTGTATCGCCAGCCGTCCAGGACCAGGCCCTCGTGGAAACCCTCACCGCGGGCGGCGATGACGACCGTACTGTGCTCGCTCACCACGTTGCCCTCGTTGGCGATGCCCCAATACAGGGTGAAGGTGCGCAAATCGAGCGCGCGCAGTGCATCCAGGAGGTCGCGCGTCCAATGGATGCACAACCCGCGGCGCTTCTTGCCGGAGGCCACGGCCAGGTTGTGCGAAGTCGCGCCGCCCGTCACCTCGTATTCGCGCCGTTGCGTGAGCGAGGTCTGAAGCGCGGTGGCGGCCACCTGGCGCGCCTCCGCCGGATCGATGTTCGGCCCCAGTGCGAGCAATCGCCTGGTGAGCATCTGCAGGCGCGTCAGCTGCGCGCTGGCCGGGGAGACGTCATCGACCCCGTTGAAGCTGCAGGGCGGGGGTATCTCCGACATCGTGCTCGCGCAGCCGGCGCACAGCACCAACGCGCCGAGAGCCGGTACGGTGCGCAGCAGCCGATTGAGGGAGATCCGCGGGTGCAGAGGCACGATGCGCGCAGTCTATCCTCAGCTGGTCTGGAAGCAAGAGCAGCCGCGCATCGGGCGACGGCGCGCCTGCGGCTGCTGCTGTTCCAGCACCTATGCGCAGGTGTGCATGTCGCTATAATGAAATTTTTCCGGCTTCCGCATCGCGCGTCGGCCACATTCGAGGAACCCCTGTATGCGCCCGAGCGGCCGAGCCCCCAACGAACTGCGCAGGATCAACCTGACGCGTAATTTCACCCGCCACGCCGAGGGCTCGGTGCTGGTCGAATACGGCGACACCAGAGTGGTGTGCACGGCCACGGTGGAGGAGAAGGTGCCGCCGTGGATGCGCGGCCGCGGCAGCGGCTGGGTCACCGCGGAGTACGGCATGCTGCCGCGCTCCACCGGCGAGCGTACCAAGCGGGAGGCCGCCCAGGGCAGGCAGGGCGGCCGCACGCTCGAGATCCAGCGCCTGATAGGGCGCTCGCTGCGCGCGGTGGTCGACACGCAGGCCCTCGGCGAGCGCACCGTGATCGTCGATTGCGACGTGCTGCAGGCCGACGGGGGTACGCGCACGGCCTCGATCACGGGCAGCTTCGTCGCGCTGAGGGACGCCATCGCCAGGTTGCGCAAGAGCGGCAGGCTGGCGAGTGACCCCATACACGGGATGGTCGCCTCGGTCTCCGTCGGCATCTATCGCGGCACGCCGGTGGTCGATCTGGACTACGCCGAGGACGTCGAGGCCGAGACCGACATGAACGTGGTCATGAACGACGCCGGCAATTTCATCGAGCTCCAGGGCACGGCCGAGGGCCACGCCTTCCGCATGGACGAACTGATCGCCATGCTCGAACTCGCCCGCGGCGGCATCTCCTCGATCATCGAGGTGCAGTGCGCGGCGCTCGCGAAGACCGTCTGATGGCGGAGCGGTCCTCCCGGGTGGTGCTGGCGAGCGGCAACCGCGGCAAGGTGCGCGAGATCCAGGCGATGCTCTCCGACGTGGCGCTCACGGTCCTGCCGCAGTCGGAGTTCAACGTGCCGACCGCCGCGGAGACCGGCCTCACCTTCGTCGAGAACGCGATACTGAAGGCCCGCAATGCCGCCATGCACACCGGCCTGCCGGCGATCGCCGATGACTCCGGCATCGAGGTGCGTGCGCTGAACGGCGCGCCCGGCGTGTACTCCGCGGTCTACGCCGGCGCGGACGCGAGCGACCGGGAGAACCTCGAGAAGCTGCTGAAGGCCTGCGAGGCGGTGCCCGCGGGAGACCGTGCCGCGCGATTCGTATGCGTGATGGTCTACATGGGTCATGCCGGGGATGCCACGCCGCTCATCGCGCAGGGTGCGTGGCCGGGGGAACTGCTGCGCGCGGCGATCGGCGAGAACGGCTTCGGGTACGACCCCATCTTCTTCGTGCCGGAGCACGGCTGCTCCTCGGCGCAGCTGCCACCGGAGGTCAAGAACCGGCTCAGCCATCGCGGCCAGGCCCTGCGCGCGCTGGTCGCACAATTGCGCGCCGCGGACGGCTGGTAGCGGCATGGCGGCCCAGGCCACACCGGCATCGGCCCGATCGCTCGGCACCGCAGGCGAGGCGGCTGTGGCGATGATCACGCCACCGCTGTCGCTGTACGTGCACCTGCCCTGGTGCCTGCGCAAGTGTCCCTATTGCGACTTCAACTCCTACGAGGCCGGCGGTAGCCTGCCGGAGGAGGAGTACGTCGCCGCGCTGCTTCGCGATCTCGACGTCGAGGCGGACCACGCCCGCGGCCGCATGGTGCGGAGCATATTCGTGGGCGGTGGCACCCCCAGCCTGTTTTCCGGTCACGCCATCGCGACGTTGATGGATGGCATACGCGCGCGTGTCGGGATCGCCGCCGATGCCGAGGTGACGCTGGAGGCCAATCCGGGCGCGGCCGAGGCCAGGCGCTTCGAGGAGTACCGGCGCGCCGGGGTCAACCGCCTGTCGATGGGCGTGCAGAGCTTTCGCGATCCGCAATTGCGCGCGCTGGGCCGGATCCACTCGGCGGAGGAGGCTGCACTGGCATACGCGGCGGCCCGCTCGGCCGGCTTCGAAGACGTCAATCTCGATCTGATGTACGCGCTGCCCGGCGACGGCGTGGCGGAGGCGCTCGCGGATCTGCGCGAGGCGATCGCGCTCCGGCCCGGGCATCTGTCCTGGTACCAGCTCACGCTGGAACCCGATACGGCCTTCCATCGCCGGCCGCCGCGCGGCCTGCCCGAGGAGGAGGCGGTATGTGCGATCGAGGAGGCGGGCAGGGCCCTGCTCGCGCAGAGTGGCTACGCGCGCTACGAGGTGTCCGCCTACGCAACGCCCGGGCGCCAGTGCCGGCACAACCTCAACTACTGGCAGTTCGGCGACTATCTCGGCATAGGGGCCGGCGCGCACGCCAAATTGACCGTGCCGCGGGAGGGACGTATCGAGAGACGCGCGCGCCAGCGCAATCCGCGCAGCTACATGCGCCAGGCCGGTACGCCCGAGGCGTACAGCGTCGAGTGCGTCGCTGACACGAAGCAGCGCATCGTGGAATACATGATGAACGCGCTGCGTCTCTGCGAGGGGTTCGAGTGCCAGGCGTTCGAGACCTGCACCGGCGTCCCCTGGAGTCGCATCGAGGCTGCGGTCTCCACGGCCGTTGCCGGCGGACTGCTCGAGTGCGAGCGGCGGTGCGTGCGGCCGACGGCCGCCGGGATGCGGTACCTTAACAACCTGGTGGCGGCGTTCGACACGACGGGATAGCGCGGGCCAGCGCCACGGAGTTCCTGGCCGGGTACGTCGCGTGGAGGATAGCGAAGATGCGTGCGATGGTCCTGAGGGAGATCGGCAATCCGCTGGAGCCGATGGATATCGGGCTGCCGATCCCGCGCGCGGGTCAGGCCCTGGTGCGGGTGCGGGCGTGCGGCGTCTGCCGCACCGATCTGCACATCCGCGACGGTGAACTGCCGCGCAGGAAGATGCCGGTCATCCTCGGGCACGAGATCGCCGGCGAGGTCGTCTCGCTGGGCGCGCAGGTCACGGGTCTGCAGGTCGGCCAGCGCGTCGGGATCCCCTGGCTGGGACATACCTGCGGCAACTGCGCCTACTGCCAGCGCGGGCAGGAGAATCTCTGCGATCGCGCCACGTTCACCGGCTATCACGTCGACGGCGGCTTTGCCGAGTACGCGGTGGCCGACGCGCGCTTCTGCCTGCCCCTGCCCGCGGCGTACCGCGACGCCGAAGCGGCGCCCCTGCTGTGCGCCGGCCTCATCGGATATCGCGCCCTGCGCATGGCGGGCGAGGCGCAGCGCCTGGGGATCTACGGTTTTGGCGCGGCCGCGCACATCATCGCGCAGGTGGCGCGCCATCAGGGGCGCGAGGTGTACGCATTCACCCGTCCCGGCGATCGCGCCGGACAGGACTTCGCGCGCGAGTGCGGCGCGCAATGGGCCGGCGGTTCGGAGCAGACTCCACCCGTCACGCTCGATGCCACCGTGCTGTTCGCCCCGGCCGGTGAGCTGGTGCCGGCGGCGTTGCGCGCCGTCCGCAAGGGCGGCATCGTGGTCTGCGCCGGCATACACATGAGCGACATCCCGGCGTTTTCCTACTCGCTGCTCTGGGGCGAGCGCACGGTGCGCTCGGTGGCGAATCTCACGCGTCAGGACGGGATCGAGTTCCTGGAGCTGGCGCCGCAGGTGCCGGTGCGCTCGGCGGTGGAGATCTTTCCCCTGCAGGAGGCGAACGCCGCGCTCGACCGGCTGCGGGGCGGCGAGGTGCGGGGGGCGGCCGTGCTCGTGATCTAAGGGGGGGGTGGCTCCCGCGCCGGTGATGGCCGGTGTCGGCGGCGCTCCGGGCGCGATCGTCACCGGTAGGGCGGCAGGAGAACGGCGGAGGCGATGCCTCCGCCGCGCATGCAACGTCAGGCGGGTGCAATCCGCCTGCGGCGTTCACTCCGGCTCGTTGCCGATCTCGTAGACCTCCACGTTGGCCTCTTCGATCTTGCCGGTCTCCGCGTCGACATCGATCTTGATCTCCGGGCCCATCGTGGTCTGGATGTCGAACTCATAGGTGGCCGAGCCGTCCTGGCCGACCTCGAGCTCCTCGGCCACGACCTTGCCGGGGTGTACGGCCAGCGCGAACTTGCGGGCGTCGTCCTGGCTGATCTTCGCCAGCGACTTGAACACCGGGTCGTCGGCCTTCACCTCGCGCTCGATCTCGGTGATGAGACCCTCCTCGGCGTTGCACTCGACGTTGTAGGTGTAGCCGTCCTTCGCCTCGATGTCGAACTCGTAGGTCGGGTCATCGCCCTCGATCTTCAGCTCGAGCTTGCGCGGCTCGCCGGGGATGGTGTCGATGGCCTGATCGAGGCAGGTCTCCACGGAGACCAGCTTCCACTTGGCCACATCGTCCAGATCGAGCGTGTCGCCCGCGTGGGCCGCGGCGGCGGCCGTCACCGCGAGCAGGGTACCGCCGAACAGGGGTAGTTTGCGCATGATTTGCTCCTTGGGTCGTTGTGCAGGGAATCGTTGTCGGGACAGATCCCCAGCTGCGAGGAAGTTATCCCGAGACAGACTACACATTCTTCCTAAAGGATAGGCTCAAACATTGTGCTGTGCAACAGGCCGGTACCCGGGGGATCGCCTGCGTACGCACTGGCATTGCAGCGGGGCAGGCCGGCCATGCGGCCGTCCACCACGGGATCGGTCCCTCCCGGGCGCCGGTGCTCAGCCGGGGATGACGCCGGTGCGGCGGGCCAGCGCGCGCAGGTCCTCGCGCGTGGAGAGCTTCAGCTTGCCCTTGATGGTGCCGCCGTAGTTGGCGACGGTCTTGTAGCTGAGATTCAGCAGCCGCGCGATCTCCGTCAGCGGCACACCGGCGGCCAGCATGCAGAACACCTCGTACTCCCGTGGCGAGAGCACGCGCAGGCTGATGCTCTTGCCCATGAGCTTCTGCAGCGCGATGCGCTGCGCCAGGGCCGGATCGAGGTAGTTATTCCCGTCGGCGACCAGGTGGATGGCCTTGATAATCTCCTCGAGCGCGGCGGAGCGGCAGACGTATCCACCGGCGCCCCCCTGGAGCGCCACTTCCGCCTCGATGAGATCCTCCCTGGCCGAGACCGCCAGCACGCGTATCGCAGGGTGCGCCCCTACCACGTCGTGGATGAGCTGCGTCCCATGCAGGCGATCGTCCGTCAGGTCCACCAGCAACAGGTCCGGGTGTGCGGACGCCAGTATGTGCAGCACCTCCTCTCTGGATGCCGCGATCCATTCGAAGATGATCGACCTGTCCGCCTCCTCGACGGCCCGGTAGCCGGTCTGCGCGATCCGATTGGCAGCGACGAGCAGCAGGTGACGCACCGCACCCGTGCGCATTCCCGGGCCGGTGGCATCGATGCTCATGGCGAGTACTGTATTCGGGCGGGCATCGGGCGGACGCTGTGTGGGTGTCCTGGGGGTTCCCGGGAAATTATCCCATCCTAGCAGGAAATTTGGAGCAAAGCAGTCCGGGCCGGCAGGGGCGACCGGCGCCGCCCGCCCCGGGTGCGCCGGCTGGCCAGGCAAAGCCGGGCAGGCCGGCGGCGGCGTGAATTCGGTTACCATGGCCGCCAAAAAACCCGGGCGGGTAACGCATGCAGCAACCGGATACACCGACATCCATGGGCTGGGGGCAGCGGCTGGTGTGGGCCGTGGTCGCGGTACTCGGAGCGGGCGCCGCCGGGGCCATCGCCCTGCATCGCGGCGAGAGCATCAACAGCATCTGGTTCATCGTGGCCGCCGTGTGCATCTATGCGCTCGGCTTCCGCTTCTACGGCGCCTTCGTCGCCGCGCGCGTACTCGCGCTCGACGCCACGCGCGCTACGCCGGCGGAGCGACTCAATGACGGCCGCGATTACCTCCCTACCAACCGCTGGATAGTCTTCGGTCACCATTTCGCGGCGATCGCCGGCCCCGGTCCCCTTATCGGGCCGACACTCGCCGCGCAGTTCGGCTACCTGCCCGGGACGATCTGGATCCTCATCGGCGCGGTGCTCGGCGGCTGCGTGCAGGATTTCGTGATCCTGTTCTGCTCCCTGCGGCGCAACGGCCGGTCGCTCGGGCAGATGGCGCGCGACGAGCTGGGTGCGCTCGGCGGCGCGGTGGCGCTGATCGGCGTCATGGCGATCATGATCATCCTCATCGCGGTGCTGGGGCTCGTGGTCGTCAATGCGATGAAGCACAGCCCCTGGGCGACATCGACGGTGGCCGCGACGCTGCCGATCGCCGTGCTCATCGGGCTGTACATGCGCAGCTTCAGGCCCGGCAGGGTCATCGAGGGGACGGCGCTGGGCGTGGCGCTGCTCGTCCTCTCGGTCGTCGCAGGCGGCTGGATCAACCACCATCCGGTGTTGCGCGGATGGTTCGACTACAACGGTCCGCAGCTGGCGCTGATGATCATTGCCTATGGTTTCGCCGCGGCGGTCCTGCCGGTATGGCTGCTGCTCGCGCCGCGGGACTATCTTTCGACCTTCATGAAGATCGGCACCATCGTCGCGCTCGCCATCGCCATCGTGATCCTGCAGCCGGAGGTGAAGATGCCGGCGATGACGCAGTTCGTCGACGGCACCGGGCCCATCTTCGGCGGCACGCTGTTCCCCTTCGTCTTCATCACCGTCGCCTGCGGCGCCATCTCCGGGTTCCACGCCCTCATCTCGTCGGGCACCACCCCGAAGCTGCTGGGCAATGAACGCGACGCCCGCTTCATCGGCTACGGGGCGATGGCGATGGAATCCTTCGTCGCCATCATGGCGATGGTGGCGGCAACGGTGCTCGACCCCGGGGTGTATTTCGCCATCAACAGCCCCGCAGGCGTCGTCGGCGCCGAGACCGCCAGGGCGGTGCAGACGATCTCCGACTGGGGATTCCCGGTGACGGTCGAGCAGATGACGGCGTTGGCCAGGGAGATGGGCGAGGCGACGCTGTTCGCGCGCACCGGCGGCGCGCCGTCGCTCGCCGTCGGCATGGCGAGCATCTTCTCCCAGGCGTTCGGCAGCACGCTGCTCGCGCTGTGGTACCACTTCGCGATCATGTTCGAGGCGCTTTTCATCCTCACGACGCTGGACGCCGGCACGCGGGTTGCGCGCTTCATGCTGCAGGACATGCTGGGCAACATCTTCCCTGCCCTGGGCCGCACGAGCTGGTACCCGAGCGTGCTCATCTGCAGTGCCATGGTCGTCGCGGGCTGGGGATATTTCCTGTACATCGGAACCATCGACCCCCTGGGCGGCATCAACAGCCTGTGGCCGCTGTTCGGCATCGCCAACCAGATGCTGGCGGCGATCGCGCTGTGCGTCGCGACCACGGTCATCGTGAAGTCGGGCAGGCTGCGTCATGCCTGGGTCACGGCGGTACCGCTCGGCTGGCTGGTCGTCATCACGACCGCCGCCGCCTGGGAAAAGCTCTTCAGCCCCGGGCTGCGGATCGGATTTCTGGCTCACGCGAACGATCTCTCGCAAAAGCTCGCGGCCGGCGTGCTGCCGCCCGGGAAGGCCGCACAGGCCCCGCAGCTCATCTTCAACGATCGTCTCGATGCAGTGCTGACGGCCTTCTTCCTGGTGACGACCTGGGTACTGGTGATCGAGACGGTGCGGATCTGCCACGCGGCGGTCACCGGCCGCCGCTGCCCCCCGTCGGCGGAGACGCCGTACGTGCGCACGCAGCTCGCGGAGGCCTGATGGAGATTAAGACGCCATGGTCGCGCGTGCGCGAGGTCTGGCGGCGGTCCTCGCGCGGGCCTGTGCGGGCAGCGTGGCTGTTCACCGCGGCCGCGGCGTTGTGGCGGGCGCTGCGTACGGTGACCGGTGATGATGCCTACGAGCGGTATGTCGCCCACCACCGTCTGCACCATGGCGGGAAAGGCGTGCCGATGAGTCGCGCGGAGTATTTTCGCGCCGAGCAGAGGCGCAGGTGGGACGGAATCAGGCGCTGCTGCTGAACGCTAGAGCAGGTTGCCGAGGTAGGTCCAGGCCTGATCGCCCAGCACCGCCGCGACCGTGAGCACGATGCTGAAGTAGACCACGGTGACCGCCAGCCAGAACAGGGCTCCGAACAGCATCAACCCGTC
>JAJVHZ010000055.1 GCA_022072255.1 Gammaproteobacteria bacterium
AGCGCACCGCCGCCGCGTCCGCGCAGTTGCGCCAGCACCTGCGCGATGATCGACAGCGCGATCTCCTCCGGCCGCCGCGCGCCCAGGTCCAGGCCGACCGGCCCGAAGACCCGGCCCCGCAGCGCCGCGGCGTGATCGCCGAGCGCCGCGAGCAGTCGGTCGCGCCGCGGCGCCGGCCCGAGCAGACCGATGTAGCCGATGCTGGTCGACGCCAGCTCGCGCAGGAGACGTTCGTCGACGTCGATGTTGTGCGTCATCACGACCACCGCGTCGACCGTCTGCAGGCGCACGTTCGCGGCGAGGGCTTCCGGCGCCGCCGACAAGACGCGTTCGGCCGCCGGGAACCGCTCCGGTACGGCATACGCATCGCGGTGATCGACCACGCTCACCTGCCAGTCCATCGCGCGTGCGAGGTTCACCACCGGCACCGCGTCGGCGCCCGCGCCGAGCACGAGCAGGTGCGGCGGCGGCTGCAGCCTGTCGAAGAAGACCGTGACCTCCCCGCCCTCCATGCCTTGCCGCAGCAGCATCGACCGATCCGCGAGCCGCGCCTGGCGGCATCCGGCTGCCAGCCACTCCGCCGATTCCGGCAGCGCGGCATCGTCGGCGAAGAAATGGTGCGAGCCGCCGGGGCAACCGCGGTGTTTCGAGTCGATGACGGTCGCCAGCACGGCGCGGCCCGATGTCTGCAGCCAGGCCTCCATCGTGGCCAGCGGCTCGTAGCCGTTGCCGGCATCGACGCGTTCGAGCAGCAGTCGCACGGCGCCGTTGCAGCCCATGCCCAGGCCCCAGACCTCGTCCTCGGGCGCGCGCATGTCGTAGAACAGCGTGGTCGGCCGGCCGCCGGCGAACACCTCGTTCGCCCGATCGAGGAGATCGCCTTCGAAGCAGCCGCCGCCGAGGATGCCGTGAAACGCCCCCTCGCGGGCGATGATCATCCGCGCGCCGGCCTTGCGGTAGGTGGAGCCGGCGGTCTCGACCACGGTGGCGAGCACCAGCGGCTGCTGCGCGGCGCGCAACGCGTGGAAGGCGGGCATCAACGTCTGCAGGTTCATTCGGTGTCTCGCGAGGATTCGCCGCGTGTTTGCTGACGGGATCGCGCAGCCCCTGGCCGCCGATCCGCGGGCGATGGCACTATATCGCAAGACCGGCGCGCGCGCCGAGGGGCGCGCCGCGCAGCCGCGAAACTACCAGCTGCGCACCCTGCCGGTGTCCATGTGTATGAAATCGGATTTCGGGTAGTAACCCACGCCACCGGCAGCCATGTGACGCGCCGCGTCGCGCAACTCCGCCAGCGGCACGCCGGGCAGACGCACGTCGATGGCGCGCCCCTGCAGATGCAGGCTGCCCTTCGCGACGCCGCTGCCGTGTTCGCGCAACATCGCGTTGGTCCTGGGACTGCGATACCCGCAGATCACCTCGTAGCATCCGGAGCCCCCGGTCAGTTCTGTCAACCCCGCGAGCTGATCGAGCAGAGCCGGGTCGATCGGATGCACATCGCCGGTGCGGAAATCGCGCAGCAGACGGTTGATCGCCGCCAGCGCGTCCGGCAGGTAGGCCCCGTCCTCGGCGTACACGGTCGATAGTCTCTCGCCCGTGTGCGTGTGCACGAACGCGATCCGGCGCGCAACGGGAGCAGCCAGGGCTCTTGCCCCGCCGGGCAGCAGCACTGCCGGTGCGAGGACGGTGGTGGCGATGGTGGCAAGGAACCGGCGGCGGCCTCGAACGGTCAGATGATCAGACATGCGGGCGGCACCCTCGCGGCGAGTCGCGGACCGCGGCAGTGTACCGGCAAGGCCCGCGCCGTGAGAAGCCGCGATTCCAGTCCACCGTCAAGGTTCCGGGCCGCCCGCTGACACCCCGGCTCCGGCGAAGTTGCCCGGGATCAAGACGACATGCCTGCGGCGGGCGCGGGCACGGGCGGAAACGCTAGAATTCTTGCCGGATGAACAGGAGGCGCAGCGATGGCAGAGCACGGCAGGACAGTCCCTTTCCGTCCACCCGTCGGGCGGCGTTCCGATCTCGGCGCCGGCGAGCGCAGTTTCGGCGACATCGCGATGGAACAGATCGCGGCGATACTGGAGGCCGAGCCCGAGGAGGAGCGGCCGCACGATGCCTTCCTGCATGCCGATCTCGCGCGCATCACGCAGGGTATCTCGCCGATCGCGGTCGGCCTCGCCTATCTGGACTGGCTCGCGCATCTGCTCTATTCCCCCGACAAGCAGCACCTCCTCGCCCGTAAGTCGATCCGCAAGCTGACGCGCCTGGCGCTTTACATCATGAGCCTCGGCGCCGGTGGCTGCCGCTGCATCGAACCGCTGCCGCAGGACAAGCGCTTCAATCACCCGGGGTGGAACCGCTGGCCCTATAACGTGATCTCCCAGTCCTTCCTCCTGACGCAGCAGTGGTGGTGGAATGCGACCACCGACGTGCGCGGCATGGCCCGTCACCACGAGCACGTCGTGTCGTTCATGACCCGGCAATGGCTGGACGTCTTTTCGCCATCGAACTTCGTCCCGACCAACCCGGAGGTCCTGCTGAAGACCTACGCGACGCTCGGCATGAACCTGGTTCGCGGGGCGAGGAACTTCGCCGAGGACGTGCTGCGGCAGGCGGCGCATCACCCGCCCGCGGGTGCCGATGCCTACCAGGTCGGCGGCAGCATCGCGGTGACGCCGGGCAAGGTCATCTTCCGCAACCGGCTCATCGAACTCATCCAGTACGAGCCGAGCACGCCGGAGGTGCGCCCGGAGCCGGTGCTGATCGTGCCGTCGTGGATCATGAAGTACTACATCCTGGACCTCTCGCCCGAGAACTCGCTGGTGCGGCACCTCGTCGAGAACGGCTACACCGTGTTCATGATCTCCTGGAAGAATCCCGGCACCGCGGATCGCGATATCGGCATGGATGGCTATCTCAGGGAAGGGATCCTCACCGCCATCGACCTGGTCGCGAAGGTTCTTCCCCGGCAGAAGATACACACGCTGGGATACTGTCTCGGCGGCACGCTGCTCGGCATCGCCGCCGCCATGCACGCGCGCGAGAGCAACGGCACGCTCGGCAGCCTGACGTTCCTCGCCTCCACCTTCGATTTCACCGAGCCCGGCGAGCTCGAGCTGTTCATCGACGAGAGCCAGATCGCCTTCCTCGAGGACATCATGTGGACACGCGGCTTCCTCGACGGCAAGGAGATGGCAGGCGCCTTCGCCATGCTCAATTCCAAGGATCTGGTCTGGTCGAAGATGGTGCGCGACTACCTGATGGGCGAGCGTGCGCGGCTCACCGATCTGATGGCGTGGAACGCGGATGCCACGCGTCTGCCCTACCGCATGCACACCGAATACCTGCGCAAGCTGTACCTGCGCAACGAGCTGGCCGAGGGCCACTTCGAGGTGGGCGGCAGACCGGTCGCGCTCACCGACATCCGCCAGCCCATCTTCGTGGTCGGCACCGAGCGCGACCACGTCTCGCCGTGGCGTTCGGTCTACAAGGCGCACCTGCTCACGGACACCGAGATCACCTTCGTGCTGACCACCGGCGGTCACAACGTCGGCATCGTCAATCCGCCGGGCAAGGACATCCCCGGCCGCGGTTACCGGGTCGCGACCTCGTCCGCGGAGGCCAAGTACGTCGATCCGGATATCTGGTCGGCGCAGGCCACGCGCTGCGAGGGCTCGTGGTGGCCGGCATGGATCGACTGGCTGAATCATCGCTCCGGGGAGCCCGTGGCGCCGCCGGCGATGGGCGCGCCGAACCTCGGTCTGCTGCCGCTCGACAACGCGCCGGGTCGTTACGTCCTCAAGCGCTAGGCGGATTGCCGCGCGGCGCGCGCGCTACTTCACCGCCGCCTCGACCACCGTCAGCGCGGCCATGTTGACCACGCGCCGGACCGTGGCCGTGGGCGTGAGGATGTGCACCGGCCGCGCCGCCCCCAGCAGTATCGGCCCCACCGTCAGGTTGCCGCCGGCGGCGACCTTCAGCGCATTGAAGGTGATGTTGGCCGCATCGAGGTTCGGCATCACCAGGAAGTTCGCCTGCCCTTTCAGCCGCGAATCCGGGAACACCTGCTGGCGGATGCGCTCGTCGAGCGCGGCGTCGGAGTGCATTTCGCCGTCGACCTCCAGATCCGGCATCGCGGCGCTCAGGTCGGCGAGCACCTCGCGCATCTTGCGCGAGGAGGGCGAGTCCTCGGTGCCGAAGGAGGAGTGCGACACCAGCGCCACCTTGGGCGTGATCCCGAAGCGCCGGATCGCCTCGCCGGCCAGGCGCACCATCTCCACGAGCTGCGCCGCGGTGGGGTCGTAATTGAAATACGTATCGCCGATGAACACCGTGCGCCCGGGCAGCATGAGGATGTTCAGCGCGTACAGGCTGCCGACGCCGGGGGCGCAACCGATGACGTTGGAGACGAAGAACTGGTGGATCTCGGCACGGCCGAAGAGCCCGCAGACCATGCCGTCGGCATCGCCGAGCCGCACGGCGAGCGCGCCGTTGAGCGTGGTACGGCGCTGCACCTCGCGCTGCGCGTACTCCACCGACACGCCCTTGCGCTTCATCTCGTGGTAATAGGTCTGCCAGTAATCCTCGAAGCGCGGATTGGCCTCGGGTGTGAGGATCTCCACGTCGCGGCCCAGGTCCAGCCGCAGGCGGCAGCGCCCGAGCGCCGCCTCGATCATGGGGCGGCGGCCGACCAGGATGGGCCGCGCCAGCCCCTCGTCCACCACCACCTGCACGGCGCGCAGCACGCGCTCGTCCTCGCCCTCGGCGAACACGATCCGCTTCGGGGCCGACTTCGCCTGCGCGAACACCTGCTTCATGATGAGGCCGGAGTGGTAGACGAAGGCCGTGAGGCTCTCCTCGTAGGCGCGCATGTCGGCGATCGGGCGCTGCGCCACGCCGGATTCCATGCCGGCCTTCGCAACGGCCGGGGCGATCCTGACGATGAGCCGCGGATCGAAGGGCTTGGGGATGAGATATTCCGGACCGAATCCGGCGACCGTCTCGCCGTAGGCCGAGGCCACGTCGTCGGGCCGCTCGGCGCGCGCCAGCTCGGCGATGGCCTTCACCGCCGCCAGCCGCATCTCGCGCGTGATGCTGATGGCGCCGATGTCGAGCGCGCCGCGGAAGATGAACGGGAAGCACAGCACGTTGTTGACCTGGTTGGGATAGTCCGAGCGGCCGGTACAGATGACCGCGTCGTCGCGCACCGCCTTCACCTCGTGCGGCAGGATCTCCGGGACCGGGTTGGCCAGCGCCAGGATGAGGGGGCGCGGCGCCATCCTCGCGACCATCGCCGGCTTCAGCACGCCGCCCGCCGACAGGCCGAGGAATACATCCGCGCCATCGATGACCTCCGCCAGGGCACGCGCGTCGGTATTCTGCGCATAACCGCGCTTGATCTCGTCCATCTCCTCGGTGCGCCCCGTGTGCACCACCCCATGGATGTCCGTGACCCAGATGTTCTCCACCGGCACGCCGAGCACCACCAGCAGGTCCAGGCAGGCGAGCGCCGCGGCGCCGGCGCCGGAGGTGACGAGCTTGATCGACCGGATGTCCTTGCCGAGCAGGAGCAGCCCGTTCAGGACCGCGGCGCCCACCACCACGGCGGTCCCGTGCTGATCGTCGTGGAACACCGGGATACGCATGCGTTCGCGCAACTTCCGCTCGATGTAAAAGCATTCCGGCGCACGGATGTCCTCGAGATTGATGCCGCCGAAGGTCGGCTCCAGCGCCGCGATGATATCGACCAGGCGATCCGGGTCGCGCTCGGCGATCTCCAGGTCGAACACGTCGATGTTGGCGAACTTCTTGAACAACACCGACTTGCCTTCCATGACCGGCTTGGCGGCCAGCGGGCCTATAGGACCGAGCCCGAGCACCGCGGTGCCGTTGGTGATGACCGCCACGAGGTTGGCGCGCGAGGTGAGGTCGGCCGCCGCGGGTGGATCGGCGGCGATCGCCTGGCAGGCGGCCGCCACGCCCGGGGAATAGGCCAGCGACAGGTCGTACTGGTTGGTCAACTGCTTGGTAGGCGTGACCGCGACCTTTCCCGGGCGCGGGTGGCGATGGTAGAAGAGCGAGGCGGTCTCGAGATCGGGCGCCGGGGGCGACTTTCCGTCAGGCATGGGGAAGGATGTCGAGGCGATGAGGTTGCGATGTGGACGATCCCGATCCGCTCCCCTCACGCGGGACGGACCCCAATCGATATTCGCATAGTGTACTTCATGCCCGGGGACACATCTGGCGTCGCAGCAATCGCACCCGCCGCCGTCGATCCGTGCCCTCGGCGCATCGTGGGTCACGGTCACGTCCCCGCCGGGTGCTGTCGCCGCGCTCGCCCGCGAATCGGGCTCTCCAGGGGTCGATGGCGCCGTCCCACCACCATCGCGGCCAAGCGTGAACGATCGAACGCCGCGAGCGGCTGAAAATTCCCTTGACGGGCACCCGCCGCTGGTCTATGCTGCACTGCAACATCGTTCGATTTCCGAACGATTATGTAATCGGGATCCACTCAACCGCGAGGATATTGTGATGAAAGACCTGACGAATACTGTTGATTTTACAAATGCTTATCGCAACGCCGTGGAGCTCGGCCTGCGCGCCAGCAAGGTGCTGCAGTCCGGTGCGGAGCGCTCGGTGCGCGAGCACCTGTCCTATCTGGAGGCCGCGACCAGCCAGTTTGCGGGGCTGAATCTGTCCCAGCAGCCGCAGAACATGGTCGCCGCCCAGACCGCCTCCCTGGAGAAGGCGCGCGAGCAGTTCGCCGCCAGCGCCAAGAACCTGCTGAACATCCAGCAGGAGACCGCCGCGGAACTGCGTGCCCTGGTGACCGAAGGGGTGGAGAAGTTCGTTCCGGCGAACCTCACCAGCCTGTTCAAGGCTGCCTGAGCATCCGCCTGACGTGACATGCCTGCAGCGGGGTCCTCCCCGCTGCGGTTTTTCTGCATGACCGATCGCCGCGGCGCGTCCGTCGCCGGCGGCCTGATCTTCAAGGACTCATCCCACCTGCTCAGGCGATCTTCGCCGCTTCCTCGCTCTCCCTGCCCTCCCTGCCCTCCCTGACAGGCGCCCCAACGAGGCCAGCGGATTCCGGGGCTACGGCCTCGTGCGCGAGCACCTGCGTCACCGGCGCGGCCCCGCTGCGCACGAGCTTCAGATCCGCGTACACGGCCGCCTCGGCCGAGGCGATCTGCGCCGTGGTGAGATTACGAAGACGGTCAGCCTGTTCGATCGCCTTGCGCGCCATCTGCTCGGCCTGCTCGCGGGCGACGTTGGCCGTCTGCAGGGCGCTGCGCAGGTAGTCACGTTCCACCTCCAGCAGCCGGCGCTCCTCGAGAATGCGCGCCTCCTCGTGCGCGCGGATGCGGCAGTTGCGGTTGCGGTAGTCGGCCAGGACCAGCTCGGTCTGCTCGGCCAGGCGCTGGCGGGCCGCCTCCGCGGCCTGTGCCTCCTGGCGCGCCATCTGGAGCGTCGTCGCGTTGCGCGCGAACTCCGCGGCCAACGCCTCGCGCATCTCCACGAGTTGCGCCTGCGAGACGTGCTGCAGCGGATCACCCTGCGCCGGCGGGCTGGTTGATCCGCCCTGCGATTCCCCGTGTTCATTGCGATTCGCCGCGGCGGCGCGTTCGGCGAGCTGTGCCTCCAGATCCGCGAGGCGTGCGCGCAGGATCTTCTCACGCTGATCGCGCTGCATGAAAACCAGGCGGCTCTGCTTCATCGCCGCGTCGTACTGCCGCAGATGCGCCGCGGCGCGCTCGAGCAGCGCGTCGCGTTCGCGCAGATGCGATTCCAGTTCCGCGATGCGGCGGCGCTGGAGCTGTTCGGCGCGATCGTGTTGCGCGAACGGCTGCCGCGGCCCGGCCGCGGCGGACTGCGGCGGCGCCTGCTCGTCACCCGTGGCGACCGCCTGCGGGACAAGGACGACGGTATCGGCGAGCGTGAGTTGCGGCGGCCGCTCGGCCTCGATCAGGGTGGTCACCGGTTCGGTTCTTTCGATCCTCTCCGCCGGTTCCTCGCCGGCAGCAGCGACCACCGGATCCCCGGGGAACTGTGCGATCGTCGCCGCCTCGGGTGGTTCGACATACCCGGACGAGACCGGCTCCGCCCCGGCAGCCGGCCCACTGGCCACCGCCGCGACCTCCTCCGCCGCGACCTCCTCCGCCGCGACCTCCTCCGCCGCGACCTCCTCCGCCGCGACCTCTTCCGCCGCGACCTCTTCCGCCGCGACCTCTTCCGCCGCGACCTCTTCCGCCGCGACCTCTTCCGCCGCGACCTCTTCCGCCGCGGGCGCCCCGCCTGACATTTCCGCGTCGGACCCGGCGGCGGACGGTTCGATCCGCGCGGCACCGATGAGTGACGGCACCGTCCGCGCCGCCGGCTCGTCAGGCAGTTCCAGGTCCGCCAATTCCGCCGCCGCCGGTGTCGCCTCGACGGCCGCGGGCTCCGCACCCTGCACATCGGACTCCTTCAACTGACGCCGCAGGTGCTCGAACTCCATCTTCCAGCGCGCGGCGCTGTCCGGCCGCTGCTCCGCGTCCGGTGACAACGCCCTGCCCATCGCCGCCAGCACCTCCGGTCTGTGGAAGTCGCTCGCCCTCGTAACCTCCTCGGCTCTTCCCTCGCCGGCTGGGCGGCGGCTCAGCCGCTCGAGCATCTGACTGAGTGAATACAGATCGACGGACGGCCGCACCTCGTCGATGCCCGGCCGCACGCCGGTCCCGTTGCGGGCGACCTGTCGGATCCGCTTGCGCAGCGTCGCCAGACCTGCGCCGTCGAAGAACTGGATGACGGGCACCCCCGCGTCGCTGTGCACGACGCTGGTCTCGCTGAATTGACCGTGCACGATGCCCGCCTCATGCAGTCGCTCGAATCCGCTCAGCACGCCGATGGCGAGGTCGACCAGTTCGCGATCCTGCAGCGCCCCCAGGCGCGCGCGCCGCGCGTCCAGCCGCTCGCCGCGTTCGCGCGGCATCACTACATACGCGGTGTGGTTGGCCGCAAATACGTCCAGCACCTGCATGACATTCGGGTGCTGCAGGTCGCGGACGATCTCGCCCTCGCGTATGAAGTGCGACAGGCCGGAGTTGAACAGGCCGCCGTCGTCGTCGGCGCGCGGCGCGATGGAAAGATCTCCGGCGCGCGTCGAGCAGGAGGCGGGCAGAAACTCCCTGATCACCACCTCCCTGTCGGTGCTCGTGGAATGGCCGTGATACGTGGCGACCACGTCGTCGTGACTGACCACCTCGTCGATCACATAGTGGCGCAGCACCGTGCCGACATCGAGCAGGTGCGGATTGGCGCCCGACCTGCCCGGGGAGTTGAAGGGGTTGAAGGACTTGAAAAGGCCTACGGAGGACCTCAGGGCCGAGCGCAGACGGCTGCCCGGCGGATGCGCATGGATGTCGGCGTCAGTCATGTTGAATGCTTCCTGGTCGGGCCCCGGCGGACCCGGCCGGGGCATGTCCTGAAGACAGCAGCAAGAACGAGGCCGCATTGCGCGCCGGCGCCGGCGCCGGCCGGGCGACCGGCCGCCCGTCGACTACAAACGCTCCTCCGAGGTGGATATCGCCGTGTGCGTCCCTGGAACCGCGGGTTCGAGCCCCTCCGGGGGCGCGCGGCCGCGGATTATCGGGAAATATTCAACACCAGATCGCACGCAGCCGCAGCGTGGGTGGACGCCAATTGCGTGACACGGTCCGTGGGGCGCGACGTCAATATTCCGACATGGCGGGGACTGCGTCGCCGATCACCGACAAGTTCAGGGGGCGAGCCGCTTGATCGCCCACTCGTCGACGGCGACGCGGTTGTACCGGACCCGGTCGTGCAGGCGCGACTCGCGGCCCTGCCAGAACTCGAAGTGATGCGGGATGAGGCGATAGCCACCCCAGTGGGCAGGGCGCACGACCTCCTCGGGAAAGCGCTGCGCCGCCTCCCGGAGCCGCCGGTCGAGCTCGGCGCGATCCTGTATCGCCTGGCTCTGCGGCGATGCCCAGGCACCGAGCTGGCTGTCACGCGGGCGGGTCGCGAAGTACGCGTCGGACTCCGCCTCGGTGACCTGCTCGATCCGCCCTTCGATGCGGATCTGCCGCTCCAGTTGCGGCCAGAAGAACAGCAGGCTCGCGTGCGGATTGTGCTGCAGCTCCTCGCCCTTGCGGCTGAGATAGTTGGTGTAGAAGGTGAAGCCGCCGCCGGAGATCCCCCGCAGCAGGACGACGCGGCAGGACGGCTGGCCGCCGGGAGTCGCGGTCGCCAGCGCCATCGCGTTGGGCTCCTCGATCCCGGCGTCGTAGGCCTGGTGCAGCCAGTGCCCGAACTGCCTGAACGGATCCGCGGCCACGGACTCGGTATCGAGCCGGGTCTGCATGTACTCCCGGCGCAGGTTTTCTACGGACGTGTTCATGTCGCTCCGGGGAATTCGCAGAAACGGCTATCCCGCAGTCAGATTATCCGGCCGCCGGCCAGCCGATGAAAGCGTGTGGGCCGGCCGCGGGCGCGGCCGCTGCGCGGCTGTGGCGGTCAGACCGCCAGCCGGGCCGTATCGATGTTCTCGAGGAACCAGCGATAGGTGCTGCGCACGCCCTCCTGCAGGCCGATCCTCGCCTGCCAGCCCAGCGCGCGGATCCGGGTCACGTCGAGGAGCTTGCGCGGCGTGCCGTCGGGCCGGCCGGTGTCGTAGACGATCGCGCCCTGGAAACCCACCGCCTCCTTCACCAGCTCGGCGAGCTCGGCGATGCTCACGTCCTCGCCGACGCCGATGTTCACGAACTCCTCGCCGTCGTGCACATCCATCAAATGCAGGCAGGCCGCGGCGCAGTCGTCCACGTGCAGAAACTCCCGCCGCGGCCGGCCGCTGCCCCACACGACGAGCTCCTTGGCCCCGCGCAGCCTGGCCTCGTGGCACTTGCGGATGAGCGCCGGCAGCACGTGCGAATTCTGCAGGTCGAAATTGTCCCCCGGTCCGTAAAGATTGGTCGGCATCGCCGCGATGAAATTGCAGCCGTACTGCCGGCGATAGGCCTGGCAGAGCTTGATGCCGGCGATCTTGGCTACCGCGTACCACTCGTTGGTGGGCTCCAGCGGACCGCTCAGCAGCGCATCCTCGCGGATCGGCTGCGGCGCGAGCCGCGGGTAGATGCAGGTGCTGCCCAGGAACAGGAGCTTGCGCACGCCGTTGCGCCAGGCCGCATCGACGACATTGGCCTCGATGAGCAGGTTGTCGTAGAGGAACTCCGCCGGATAGGTGTCGTTCGCGTGGATGCCGCCGACCTTCGCCGAGGCCACGAACACGTACTCGGGACGCTCGCGCGCGAACCACTCGCGCACCGCGGCCTGCTCGCGCAGGTCGAGCTGCTGGCGGGTAGCGGTCTGTATGCTGCCGCAGCCGCGCGCGGCAAGGGCGCGCACGATGGCGGAGCCGACCAGGCCGCGATGCCCGGCCACGTAGATGCGCGCGTTCCTGTCCATCGTGTCACTCGAAGTAATGATAGATGCGATGCCCTTCGCGCTTGCACAGCTCGTCCTTCTCCGCCTCGCGCAGGTCCGCGCGCACCATCTCGCTGCAGAGCTGCTCGAGCGTGGTCTTCGCCGTCCATCCGAGCTTCTCGCGCGCCCTGGTGGGGTCGCCGAGCAGGGTGTCGACCTCGGTGGGCCGGTAATAGCGCGGGTCGACCAGCACGCGCTCCACGCCGCTGTGGCTGTCCACGCCTTTCTCGTTCACCCCCTCGCCGGCCCAGTGGAGCTTCACCCCGATCTCGGCGAAGGCCATGTTCACGAAGTCGCGCACCTTCACCTGGCGGCCGGTGGCGATGACGAAATCCTCCGGCTCGGGCTGCTGCAGCATGAGCCACTGCGCCTCGACGTAGTCGCGCGCGTGACCCCAGTCGCGCCTGGAATCCAGGTTGCCGAGGTAGAGCCTCTCCTGCAGGCCGAGCCTGATGCGCGCCACCGCGCGGGTGATCTTGCGAGTGACGAAGGTCTCGCCGCGGATCGGGGACTCGTGGTTGAACAGGATGCCGTTGCAGGCGTACATGCCGTAGGCCTCGCGGTAATTCACGCAGATCCAGTAGGCGTACAGCTTGGCCGCGGCGTAGGGGCTGCGCGGGTAGAACGGCGTGGTCTCCCGCTGCGGGATCTCCTGCACCCTGCCGTAGAGCTCGCTGGTGGAGGCCTGGTAGAAGCGGGTCTTGTTCTCCATGCCGAGGATGCGGATCGCCTCGAGCAGCCGCAGCGTGCCGAGCGCGTCGGCGTTGGCGGTGTACTCGGGCGTCTCGAAGGACACGGCGACGTGGCTCTGCGCCGCCAGGTTGTAGATCTCGTCGGGCTGGACCTCCTGCACGACGCGGATGAGGTTGGTGGCGTCGGTGAGGTCGCCGTAGTGCAGCACCATGCGCCGGCCGTGCTCGTGCGGATCCTGGTAGAGATGATCGATGCGTGCGGTGTTGAAGCTGGAGGAGCGGCGCTTGATGCCGTGGACCTGGTACCCCTTCTTGAGCAGGAACTCCGTCAGGTAGGCGCCGTCCTGTCCGGTGATGCCCGTGATCAACGCCACCTTCTTGCTCATCTCGCCTTCCCCATTCTCCGCCGGGCCGCACCGCCGAACGGCGACGTGCGTGGACCGTCCATGAAAGACAATGCCGCGTCCGCGCACGAGGCGCAGCGCGGCATTATAGCCGCCGCCGGGCGCCCGCGGGGGCGCCCGCCCGGCGGCCGATCAACGCTTGCCGGCGTTGCGCGCGGCCAGCTCGTCCACCAGCCCGCCGAAGCCCCTGGCGCCGATCTGCTCGTTGAAGGAGGTGCGGTAGCTCGCCACCAGACTCACCCCGTCGACGGCGACGTCGAACACCTTCCAGTCACCGTCCGCGGCGTACAGCCGGTAGTCGATCGGTATCGTCGGCCCGCCGCTCCTGACGACCTGGGTCTTGACCACGGCGATCTTGCCCGCGTCGTCGGCCTGGGTCGGCAGATAGGTGACGGTCTCCCCGGAGTACTCCATCAGTGCGGTCGAGTAGGTCCGTACCAGCAGTTTCTGGAACTCGCTGACGAAGCGCTGCTGCTCCTCGGGCGAGCCCTGTCGCCAGTTCTTGCCCAGCACCCATTGCGACATCTTGCGGAAATCGAAGTGCGGCAGGACCATCTGTTCCACCAGGCTGTAGACGTGCTGCTTGTCGGTGCCGCCCTGGCGCAGCGCCTGCAGCACACCGTCGGTGGTGGATTTCACGATGCTCTGCGGGTCGTGCGCGTCGGCGCGCGAGACCGCCATCACCGTCGTCAGCAACACTATCGCCACACTGCCCAGCACCGAGCGTGTCATCGTCTTCATCGCCGGTCTCCTCTCGTTGTCCAGTTTCGCCGCCCCATCGTGCGGGCGCGTCATATTGAAATCAGCCACGGTCTCCCGGTGACTTGAGACCATCCCATGGCCGCCAGCGTTCCATCCTTCCCGTTCCAGGAACCGTTGCGCATTCCTCAGGCTTCGCCGCCCGCTCAGCCGGTGCCGTTCAGGTCCTCGAGCGCGGACTTCGCCTCGTCCAGCCCCGTGTAGACCTCCTTGGTGTCCACCGCCTTTTTCAGCGCCTCCAGCGCCGCGGCCTTGTCGCCCTTCTTCAGGTAGGCCATGCCGAGGTGGTATTGCAGCACCGCTGCCTGCGGCGCCGCCTTCACGGCCTGCTCGAGGTTCGGCAGGGCCGCGTCCAGATCGCCGGCCTTCAACTGCACCCAGCCGACGGTATCGAGGAAGGCTGCGTTGTTGGCGTTCTTCAGCGGACCGATAAGCTTCTGCGCGCGCTCGAGGCTCGCCGCGTCGTCGCGGTGGTCCACCAGCAGCATGGCGAGATTGTTGGCAACGACCAGCGCGTCCGGCGCCTTCTCCAGGGCCTTCTCGTACTCGGCGATGGCGTCGTCGACACGGCCCATCTGCTCGTACCTGCCGGCCAGCGCCATCACCAGTGCCGGCGCCGAGTCGGTCGCCGCCAAGCCCTTGCTGATCGCATCGAGCGCCTTCTCCGGCTGCTGCATGCGCTCATACGCCATGGCGGTGTTCGAGTACGGCACCGGCCACTTCGGGTTGATGGCGATGGCCTGACCGAACAGCGCGATCGCCTCCTCGTTCCTGCCGGCCAGCATCTGCAGTTCGCCCTTGAGGTTCATGGCCACCGGGTTCTTCGGCTGCGCGGCGATCACCTCGTCGAGCTTTGCCTGCGCCTTCTCGGGCTGCTTGAGCGCCAGATAGCTCTTCACCAGTTGCGAGAGCGGCTCCACCGCGTCGGGCGCCTTCTTCAGCGCCGCCTCGAATTCCGCGACGCTGCCCTCGAAGTCCTTGTTGGCCTGCTTGATGAGGCCGGAGAAATAATCCCCGTGCGGCTTGTCCGGATAGGCCTGCTTGAGCTGCCCGGCCGTCTGCGTGGCCGCCGACCAGTCCTGGGAGGCGGCATGCGCCTTGAACAGGGTCTCCAGCGCGACAAAGTTGTTCGGCGAGATCCGCAGCACCTCCTTCAACTGCGCCACCACGCCCGGGATGTCGTTGGCCTGCGCCAGCATCTGCACGTAGTCGCTGCGCAGATCGAGATCCTGCGGCGCCGCCTCGATGGCCTTCTTCAAGGTGTCCCGCGCCAGCTCCGGCTCCTTGTTGAGGAGGTGGGCGCGCGCCAGCATGCGCTGCACCCGCATGTTCTCCGGGTGTTCCTTGAGGATCGAGCGGAAGTCGCCGATGGCGGTGGCGTAATCCTGCCGCGACATCGCGATCTGCCCGCGCAGCGTCAGGGCCTCGCTGTCGCGCGCGTTCTCCTTCAGCACCTCGGCCACCAGCTGATCGGCGAGCTCCGGCTTCTTCTCCGAGAGCGCGACGGCCGCCAGCCGCGTGCGCGCCTGCAGTCCGCTCGGGCCGATGTCGTCGTCCTTGACGATGGCCTCGTAGACCTCCCTGGCCTTGGCGAGATCGCCGCTGCCGGCGTAGACGGTGCCGAGGGCGAAGCGCAGATCGTAGGCCTTCGGATCCTCCTTCACCCATTGCGTGAGCTCGGCCACCGCCTGGTCCTTGCCGCGCTTGTTCGCGAGCAGCTCGGCGAGCGCGAGCTTCAGCGGCGTGCGCTCCTTCGCGTCCACGGCCGCGATGCCGTCGCGCAGCGCCTTCTCGGCGTCGTCGACGCGGTCCATGCCCATCAGGAACTGCGCCAGCTGCACCCGCGGGGCCAGTGCCTTCGGATCGGCCTTGACGATCGCCTGCAGCTCGGCCTCGGCCTCGGTCTTCTTGCCGGCGTCGAAGTAGACCCTGGCGAGCGCGGTGCGCAGCGCCATGGTGGTCGGGTTCTTCGCGATGCTGCTCTTCAGCACCGCGATGGCGCGATCGGTGTCCTTGCGGCGCACGTACAGCGAGGCGGTGAGCGCCGCGGCGTTGACGTTGTCCGGCGCGATCTGGATGGCCTTCTCGGCGTCCTCCAGGGCGCCGGCCAGGTCGCCCTTCTGCGCCTTGACGCTGCCGCGCAGCACGATGCCGTCGGCGTTGTTCGGGTCGAGCTTCATGATCTGCTCGACCATCTCCTCGGTCTTGTCGCGGTCGCCGCTCACCAGGTACAGCTCGCCCATCTTCACGCGCGCCTGCACGTGCCTGGGGTCGTCCTCGATCACCCGCAGGTAGTGCCCGGCGGCGGCGCGGAAGTCCTTCAGCTCCGCCATCGTCTCACCGAGCAGGAAGCGCGCCTCGATGTCCTTGGGATCGATCTGCAGCACGTTGCTGAACTCCACGCGCGCCTTGTCGTAGTTCTTCTGCCCGTACATCTCCTTGCCCTTCTGCATGTAGGCGGCCTTGCGATCGGCCGAGCCGCCGCACGCGGCCAGCCCCACCAGCACGCCAACCAGCAGTGTCCGAACGACTGCGCGCTTCGTCATCGATGCATTCCTCAGCTGAATGATTACAGAAACCTCTGGCCAAACAGATGGATACCGCCTGGCATCCGATTCCGCCACACGCCGGCCGTGCCGGTGCGGCGCCCCCCTGGACGGGCGCTCGAATCCGGCGCGTATCTTAATAAATGGTCGCGCGCGGGGCCACCTGCCCAAACCGTCACATAATGCCCCGTGGTCGGGAAAATGGTATGACAATCCAGTGTGTTACCCGGTCCGTCCTCGAGCCCCCGCCGGGGGCGCCATGCCGGGGGCGCTGCCGGCCCGGACCATGCTGCTCCTCGTCGCTGGAGGTGAGCGGCATCAAACGGCGGCGGCGCGCTGGCACCTAAGATGCAAAATACGCTGGAACCGCGATCCGGGCCATCGCGCCCGCGGCCCAGGAGCTGAAGACACGGAGCCCCGATGTTCGAGTCCGCCGAGATCGGCCACAGGATCAAGAAATCCGTCTACCAGCGCGAGGAACCCGCCCTGCGGCAGGCCCTGCTCCAGGCCCAGTACGAGCTGCTGGGGAATGCGACCTTCCCGGTCATCGTGCTGGTCAACGGCGTGGACGGCGCCGGCAAGGGCGAGACCGTCAACCTGCTCAACGAGTGGATGGACCCGCGGCACATCCGCGCCCAGGCCTTCGGCGCCATGACCGGGGGGGAACGCGACCGCCCGGAGATGTGGCGGTTCTGGCAGGCGCTGCCGCCGAAGGGCCACATCGGCATCCTGTTCGGCTCCTGGTACACCGACCCCATCATCGGGCGGGTGATGGGCCGGCAGAAGCGCGCGCAATTCCGCCGCAGGCTGGAGCGCATCCGTCACTTCGAGCGCATGCTGGTGGCGGAGGGCGCGCTGGTGGTGAAGCTGTGGTTCCACCTCTCCAGGCGCACGCAGAAGAGGCGGCTGCGCGAACTGGCCTCCGATCGGAAGACCGCATGGCGCGTCAGCAACGAGGAGTGGAAGCGCTTCGCGCATTACGACGAGTTCGTGGGCGTGTGCGAGGAGGCGCTGCGCGAGACCAGCACCGGCGAGGCGCCCTGGCAGATCATCGACGGCAGCGACCCGGAGTACCGCGCGCTCACCGCCGGCAGGCTGCTGCTGGAGGCGCTGCAGCAGCGGCTGAGCGGCGCGCACTGCCCGGTGATTCCTCCGCCGCCGCTGCCGCGCGAGCCGCTCGACGGCCGCAACCTGCTCAACACGCGCGACTACACGCTCTCGATCCCGCGCGAAGACTACCGGCGCAGGCTGGAGCGACAGCAGACCCGCCTCGGCATGCTCACGCGCCACAAGCGCATGCGCGAGCGCGCGATGGTGATCGTCTTCGAAGGCATGGACGCCGCCGGCAAGGGCAGCGCCATCCGCCGCGCGACCGCGGCGATGGATGCCCGCTACTACCGCGTCGTGCCGATCGCCGCCCCCACCGACGAGGAACGCGCGCAGCCCTACCTGTGGCGGTTCTGGCGCCACGCCCCCCGCCACGGCAGCGCGGTCATCTATGATCGATCATGGTACGGCCGCGTGCTGGTGGAGCGCGTGGAGGGCTACTGCGCCGAGACCGACTGGATGCGCGCCTACGACGAGATCAACGACTTCGAGGAGCAGCTTGCCGAGGACGGTGCCGTCGTGGTCAAGTTCTGGCTCGCCATCACCCTGGAGGAGCAATTGCGCCGCTTCAGGGAGCGCGAGAGCACGCCGTACAAGCGCTTCAAGATCACGGCGGAGGACTGGCGCAACCGCGAGAAGTGGCCGCTCTACGAACGCGCCGTCACCGACATGCTCGAGCGCACCTCGACCTCGATCGCGCCGTGGCGGGTCATCGCCACCGACGACAAGCTGCTGGCACGGGTCGAGGTCGTGAAACATCTCGCCGACGCCGCCGAGCTGGCGATCGGCGGTTGAGGGACCGGGGACCATGAATCTCGCGACCATCCTGCAGCACCAGGCCATCTTCGCATTCGCCGCGGCGCTCGCGATGCTGCTGATCCTGCGTTGGCTGCTGCCCGCCGCACGCGCACAGGCCCGCACCTTCCTCATCGTGCTGGTGCTGTGCGCGCTCGCCCGGGCGCTCGCCTACGGCATCGACGCGGCCGGCGCGCCGCGGCTCGCCGCCCTCATCGGCAACCTCACCACGGTCGTGCTCGGGCTGCTCATCATCCGCATGGCGGGCAGGCTGATATTCCGTGTCGTGCTGCCGAAGGTGTGGCTGAACGCCGCCGGCATCGTCGAGGATCTGCTGATCACGGGCCTGTTCCTGGCATGGGGGTTCGTCTGGCTGCGCCTTGCCGGCGTCGACCTGGCCAGCCTGATAACGACCTCGGCGGTGATCACCGCGGTGATCGCCTTCTCCATGCAGGATACCCTCGGCAACATCCTCGGCGGCGTGATGCTGCAGCTCGACAACTCCATCCGCGTGGGCGACTGGGTGAAGATCGACGAGGTCAGCGGCCGGGTGGTCGAGGTCCGCTGGCGTTACACCGCGATCGAGACCCGCAACCGCGAGACGGTCATCTTTCCCAACAGCTGGCTGATAAAGAATCGCTTCACGGTGATCGGCGCGCGCGCCGACGCGCAGCTGCGCTGGCGCAGGTGGGTGTGGTTCAGCGTGGAGATCGGCTGCCCGCCGAGCCAGGTCTGCGACGTGCTGGAGGCGGCGGCCGGCGAGGCGAACATCGCCAACGTCGCTGCCGACCCGCCGCCCAGCGCCGTGCTGATGGACATCGACAAGGGCGTGGGGCGGTACGCGCTCCGCTACTGGCTCATCGATCCGCAATACGACGATCCGACCGACTCGCTGGTGCGTGCGCACGCGCTGGCGGCGCTGGCGCGCCACCGCATGGAACCCGGCATCCCGCGCGAGGAGCGTCTGAACATCAAGGACAACGAGGCGCGCCGCGCCGCCCTGCAGGCCGATGAGCTCGCCGCGCGCCGCAGGGCGCTCGACGGAGTCGACCTGTTCGCGTCGCTCTCCGAGGCCGAGCGCAGCTCCCTGGCCGAGCGGCTGGTCTACGCCCCGTTCGTCCGGGGCGACACGATCACCCGCCAGGGTGCGGTCGCGCACTGGCTGTACATCATCGTCCGCGGCGAGGCCGACGTGTGGGTGGAACTCGGCACGGAGCGGCAGTTCATCACCACGCTCGAGGCAGGAAGCGTGTTCGGCGAGATGGGCATGATGACCGGCGAGCCGCGACGCGCCAGCCTGACGGCGCGGACCGACGTGGAATGCTATCGACTCGACAAGGAGGGATTCCGGCACATCCTCACCGCCCGCCCGGACGTGGCGGCGAAGCTCTCCGAGGTGCTGGCGAGCCGGCTCGCCGACCTCGAGAAGCAGAGCGCGGCGGTGAGGCTCGAGGCACGCGCGGCGCCGCGCCACGACGACATCCTGATGCGCATCCGCAGCTTCTTCGGCCTGGATGCCGGTTAAGCGGCGACGAGCCCGCGCCACGCGAACACTGCCAGCACCAGCAGCGCCGAGAGGTTCAGGAGATTCCAGCGGCTCCGCGTGCGCTCGAAGATGATCTCGATCGCGTAGAGCATGAGCACCGCCTTCACCATCAGCAGCGACAATCCGGTCACCTCGAAGCCGCGCTGGCCGAACAGCGCCACGATCACGACACCCGCCAGGATGAGGTAGTCCATCGGCGTGGTCTGGAAACGCACGCCCGTGTTGTAGCGCACGGTGAGCGCAATGGCGACGGTGAGCACGGCGAAGAACGCGACCTCGATCGCCGTGGCCTCCGCCAGCGAGCCCTCCGCGGTGGTGAGGTAGGACACGAACACCACCGCCACGTACACGGCGCCGCGCATCAGGAACGGGACCTGCTCGCGCTTGTACAGCATCTCCGCCAGCAGGACGACCGCCAGCACCGCAGAGGTCATGCCGAAGTCGCGGGGCACCTCCGAGGTCGCCAGCGCGGCGATCGCGAGATACAGCGGCACGCCCACGGCGACGAGGAAGTAGGGATAGCGGGCGACCGGGGGCGAGTGCACCAGCCCCTCCCACCAGCGGAGCCCGCCCGCCTCTTCCTCCCGGCGGCGCCAGCCCGAGCGCTCCGCGCGCACCAGCAGCGCGAACAGGATCGCCGCGGCGCCCAGATAGAACCCCAGGATCGCCCAGTCGCTCTCGTGGCGCAGCACCACCGCGCTCAGGACGAACAGCGCCTGCAGCGCGTAGATCCGGATGACGACCTCGTAGTGGCTGAAGCCCAGGTCGAGCAGCCGGTGATGGATGTGGTTGCGGGCCGCCCGGAACGGACTCTCGCCCCTGGCCGCGCGCATGATCATCACCGAGAAGATGTCGACGATCGGCAGCCCCAGGAACAGCAGCGTGCTCGCGGGACTGAGCGAGGTGAAGGTGCGCTGCGTGAGGTGTATGGCGAGAAACGCGAGCGAGAAGCCCAGGAACTGGCTGCCGGCGTCGCCCATGAAGACTCGCGCCGGGAAGGTGTTGAAGCGCAGGAAGCCGAGCACGCCGCCGATGGTGGTGACCGCGAAAACCAGCGTCTCGGTGCCGTCGACCATGTAGGCGAGGAACGCGATCACCAGCAGGCTGAGCAGTCCCTCGCCACCGGCCAGGCCGTCCAGGCCGTCGGAGGTGTTCATCGCATTGATCATGCCGACGATCGCCACGAAGCTGAGCGTCACGCCCGCCCACTTCGGCACCTCCTCGATGCCCACGAACGGCGCGTGCTCGATCCACAGGCCGCCGTGGAAGATGACCAGGGCGGCGGCGATGAACTGGCCGAGGAACTTGACCCGGTGGCTGAGGGTGCGGCGATCGTCCCAGACCCCGAAGCCCAGCAGCACGAGCGCGCCCAGGGTGTAGGCCTCCGCCAGCGGGTTGCGCGGCAGCAACAGGAACAGCGGCACCAGGGCGCCGATGACGATGCCGATCCCGCCGACGCAGGGGATGGGCGCAGTGTGCACCTTGCGCGGATCCGGCCTGTCGATGAGCCCGAGTGCCGGCGCCAGGCGCCACATCAGCGGAATAATCGCCATGCTCACCGCGGTGGAGACCACCAGTCCGAACAAGGGCTCCACGCTTGCTCTACGATCCTCTCAAGCCTGTCTGCACGTTCACGAACGATTCCGCCGTCTGCGCCCCATGGCGAGGATGCCCGGCCTGCATTGCGCACAGTCCTGCGATGAACTGCCTGCCGCCGTTGCGGGTGGGGGCGCAACGCCGCCCCCCCGGGCGCGTGCCCGGCCGGGACACCGCTCCGCCCGCTCCGGCGGCGCGGGAGCTTGCGGAGAGACCGTTACTCGCGGCCCTCGCGCCACGCGATCATCGTCTCCTCGATGCTCCTGTCGTAGCGCGCCGCCACACGGTCGATGTCGATCCTGCCACTGCCGTCCGGCGGCGGCACATCCATCGTCGCCTCGACCTCCGGAAACTCATCCAGCGCCAGCGACTCGGCTGCCTCGCGCATGCGCACCACCGGCACCTCCGCCTCCGGTTGCGGCGCGGCGGGGGGATCCCGCCACGGCGGCTCGGCGAGGCCCGCGAGGATGCGGTTGACGGCATCGAGGCGCTCCTCCACGCTCAGCCCCGCCGCCATGCGTGCGATCTCGGAGACCGGATCCGGCGTGTTGCGAGACGGTTGCGGCACCGCCGCGTCGAGCGCGAGCGGTATTCCCGGTTCGTTGCCCATCTGACACCCCCTCCCCGGCGGACCGGCGCGCCTGGCGGCGCGCGGCTGACCTCTGATACTCGGGACGACTGCTGGGGGACCGCCGCCCGGCGGCACACAGCTTCAATATTATGGCAGCAACTTCTAGGAGAAACTCCGACTCATTTGCGTTTTCCCGACACGTTCACGCCCGAGCGGTCGCCGGCACTCCCGATTCCGCCCGCTGCACCGCGCCGATCCGCGCCCGAAGGGCTTCCTCAACGCCCCCTGCACCGCCCACAGCCCACCCCACGCGCGCCGAGTGCGGGCGGCAGCCACGCCGCCCTCCTGATCGCGATCAGGTCGCCATTCGTCCTCCGGCCCCATGCTGACGCCGCTGTGATCCGCCCAAAATGGGCCGTGAGTGGGCCAAGTAGTGGGAAAGCGAGGCTGCATCGTGGAAACGCAGACGACAATCGACGCGCTCCAGCGTTCATCGCGCCCCGGCGGGCGCCCGCCGCGGCGCGCCCCGCGAACCGATCACGCCCCGGAACCGGCAGTCCGTGCGGGCATGGCGGGCGGTGCGTACCGGCCGCTGAGCGAGTCCGACATTCGGCGCATACACGACACCGCTCTCGACCTGCTGGCCAACGTCGGCATCGGCGACCCCATCCCCGAGGTGCTGCGCTACACGCTGCCGAAGGGCTGCGTCCTCGGCGCCGATCACCGGCTGCGGATCCCGCGCCCGCTGATGGAGGATCTCATCGCCGCATCCTCCAGGGGCTACGTCCTGTACGCCGTCGACCCCGCCCACGATCACGAAGTGAGCGGCCAGCGCGTCTACTACGGCACCTCCGGGGAGGCGGTGCGGATCCTGGACTACGCCACGCAGACCTATCGCCCGACCCGGCTGGTCGACCTCTACGACGCCGCGCGCCTCGTCGACCGCATGCAGCACATCCACAACTACGGGCAGCCGTTCATCGCGGCGGACTACAGCCACGACGTGTTCGTGCATGACATCAATATCGCCTACGCCGCGCTCGCGGGCACCCGCAAGTCCTTCGCGCTGGGGATCTCCACCGCCGCGCACGTCGACGCCATCGTCTCCCTGTTCGATACCTTTCTCGACCAGCAGGGCGCCTTCCTGCGGCGCCCGTTCTGCACCTTCGGCGGCTGCCCCATCGTCTCGCCGTTGCGCTTCGCCCAGGAGAATGCGGAGGTGCTCGTCCGGCTCGCCGAGCTCGGACTGACCGCCGACGTCGCCATCGCTCCGCAGGCGGGCGCGACCGCGCCGGCGGCGCTCGCCGGCGCACTGGTGCAGTCCTTCGCGGAGACCCTGGCGTGCCTGGCCGTCGTGAACTGCGTGCGCCCGGGCTCGCCGATGAACTTCGGCATGTGGCCGTTCGTCTCCGATCTGCGCACCGGCGCCTTCACGGGTGGCAGCGGCGAGGAGGCGTTGCTGATGGCCGCGACGGCGCAACTGTGCAATCACTACGGCCTGGTCAGCAGCGTGGCCAGCGGCATGACCGATTCCAAGACCATGGATGCGCAGGCCGGCTACGAGAAGGCCATCACCACCACCGCGGCCGCGCTGGCGGGCGGCAATCTCGTGTCGACCTATCCGGGCATGGTCGGCAGCCTCATCGGCCAGTCCTTCGAGGGCATGCTCATCGACAACGACATGCTCGGCAACGTGCAGCGCCTGCTGCGCGGGATCGAGGTCAACGACGACACGCTGTCCTACGAGGTGATCGCCGGAACCGTATCGGGCGCGGGCCACTACCTGGGCCACCCCCAGACTCTGCGTCTCATGCGCAGCGAGTTCCACTACCCCGAGCTCGCCGACCGGACCGCGCCGGGCGCATGGGAGGAGACCGGCGGCAAGGACATCTACCGCCGCGCCCACGAACGGGTCAACGAGATCCTCTCGTCCCATTATCCGCAGTACATCGATCCCGCGGCCGACGCGCGCCTGCGCGGGCGCTTTCCGGTGCGGCTCGACCCTGTGGACATGCGGCCCGGCAACGGCCGCTGGCAGGACTGACCTCGCGGTTCCCCCGCTTCGGCCCGGCGCGGGCCGCGTGCTAGATTTGCGCAATGCTCGAGCTCACCGGCGTCGCCAAGTCCTACGGCGAGACGCTGCTGTTCCAGAACATCGATGCGCGGCTCGCGGGCGGCGAGTACGTCGCCGTCATGGGCGAGTCCGGGTCCGGCAAGTCCACCCTGCTCAACCTCATCGCCGGCCTGGATCGCGCCGATCGCGGCCGGGTCGTGGTCGACGGCATCGATCCCGGCGGGCTGGACGACGACGCCGTAACGCACTGGCGGCGGCGCGCGCTCGGCTTCGTGTTCCAGTCCTTCCACGTGCTGCCGTATCTCACGGCAGCACAGAACGTCGCCCTGCCGCTGAAATTGAACGCCTGGCGCGAGGCCGACATCCGGCAGCGCGTCGCGGAGATGCTCGAGGCCGTCGGCCTCGCCGGCCGGCACGCCCGCTACGCCCGCGAGCTCTCCGGCGGCGAGACCCAACGCGTGGCGATCGCGCGCGCGCTGGCGCATCGCCCGCGGCTGCTGCTGGCCGACGAACCCACCGGCAACCTCGACGCACGCACGGCCGCGAGCGTGCTGGCGCTGCTGGCCGCGGAGATCCGCCGCAACCGGGCGACCGGCATCCTGGTCACGCACTCGCTGCTGGCCGCGAAGACCGCCGATCGCGTACTGACGCTGACGCGCGACGGCCTGCATCCGCAGCATGCCGGTTGATCTCCTGCTCGCCGGCCTGCGCGCCCAGCCGGGCCGCACCCTGCTCGCGATCGTAAGCATCACGCTCGGCGTCGCCCTGGGCGTGGCCGTGCACACGATCAATGCCTCGGCGGTGGCGGAGATGGAGCAGGCCGCGCGCCTGCTCGCCGGCGACGCCGACCTGCGCGTGGAGGCCGGGCGCGGCGGCCTCGATGAGCGCGTGTTCGCGACGGTGCTCGGCCAGGACGGCGTGGCCGCGGCGAGCCCGGTGATCGAGATCGAGGCGACGGTGCCCGCCGCCGAGGACAGCGGCACGGAGCGCACGCTGCGCCTGCTCGGCATCGACGCCCTGCGGGTGGCGCGGGTGCAGCCGGCGCTGCTGCCGCGGCCGGCCGACCGCGACGACCTGCTCGCGAGTCTTCGACCCGGGCACGTCTTCCTCAACGACGCCGCGCTGCACCTGCTCGGGCACGAGCCGGGCGACGCGCTCACGCTGAAATCACCGCGCGGGCCGCTCACCCTCAGCATTGCCGGCGGCATCGGCGCCGCCGGGTCGAACATGCCGCTCGCGGTGATGGACATCGCGGCGCTGCAGGACGCCTACGATCGCGTCGGCCTGCTCACGCGCATCGATCTGCGCCTGCGCGCCGGCGCGGATGCGGGCGAGGTGCGCGACGCGCTGCAGCGCTCGCTGCCCGCCGGTGCGATGGTGACGACACCCGCCCAGGCCTCCACGCGCGCCGCGGCGCTGTCGCGCGCCTATCGCGTCAACCTCACGGTGCTGGCGCTGGTCGCGCTGTTCACCGGCGCCTTCCTCGTCTTCTCGGTCTCGGCGCTGTCGGTGGTGCGGCGACGCGGCGACCTCGCCCTGCTGCGCGTGCTCGGCGTG
>JAJVHZ010000117.1 GCA_022072255.1 Gammaproteobacteria bacterium
TACTGCAAATAAATGTCTCTGCGCAAGAAAATCCCCATGCATTTGCATGGGGACTTTTGGGGAAACTGATGAGAGAAAGGTTGGTCTCTGCCGCCTACGTTGCCGCCTACGCTCGGGGCTTAAATTTGTAGCCGTACACCAGATATGTACCGCGCGGGACAGATCTTTGTGCAACTGTGATGTCTAAAGCATGCCTGATGGAATGCAATTTTTGCAGATATGATGTATAATCACAATGTATAAAGGAGAGAAATATGTCTGATCACATGGTTCGAAAACAAATATATCTGCCCCGCCGGCATAATCTGACACTTAAACGCTTGGCAAAGCAACGGGGCGTAAGCGAAGCAGAGGTAATTCGCCAGGCATTGGAACGCGAGGCGCAGGTCTTTGTGTCGCCTGTCCAAGGCAGCAAGCAAGCGTTGAATAATATCATCGCCTATGCGCGTTTACTTCGGAGACGGCCTGAATCCTTGAAAGGCGAACCTTATGTATTCAACCGTGAGCAATTGTATGAAGAACGGCAGAATCGTTGGTCCAAATCCAGGAGGGGGTAATCATGCCTTCTATTTTGCTGGATACAAACATTTTGATCTACACATTCGATCCGCGAGACGAATCACGGCAAGAACAGGCCATTGCCCTTTTGATCAAGCTGGAAGGGGAGGAAAAGGGTTGCTTGAGCGCACAGTGTCTCTCTGAATTCGCAAGCGCCGCTCTGACGAAGCTTGGTCTTTCTGCAGATGATGTCATGGATAAAATCGGTAATTGGCAAAATGCCTTTCCTGTCTTCAATCTAACACCCCAAATTGCTCTGGAAGCCACACGCGGTGTGCGTGATCACAAGCTCTCCTATTATGATGCCCAAATTTGGGCATGCGCCAGACTTAATCAAGTCCCCGTGATCTTTACGGAAGATTTTCAAGATAGGCAAATTTTGGAAGGGATCCGATTCATAAACCCTTTTGGGGACGATTTTGTGATGGATGAATGGTAGACCGGGATTTGTCGCCCCGCGAGTTGACTCGCCTCGCCTTCTTCTCTCAGGCTTGCAGGCGCTTTCCTGGACACAGAGCATCTTCGCGCCGCATCGCACACGCGCTTCCCCCAAAACGCAAGACGAAAGAGACAGCCCTGCTGAGCGGGAAACACATTTGGAAAACCTGACTTCCAAAAAATCCGCGCGCGGCAGGGGGGCAAAGCCCCCTCGCGAAGCGCCCCTGGAGCGCAGCGCAAGGGGCTGCACCCCCCGGAGTCAGAAGATCAGAATTTCAGAGCACAGGATTCCAGAATCAGGGCGAGAGCGCGCACCGAAAGCCGAGGCCGTTGAAGGAATAGGACGGAACGACCCAGTCCCGATACGCAGAACGGATGCCGTAACCATAGTAGTTCCACGAGCCGCCCCGCACAGCGCGGGATTGTCCCGAAGCCGGTCCTTGAGGGCTATTGGATGGCGAGGTGGAGTAGTAACTCGAATCATACCAATCTGCCACCCACTCCCGCACATTGCCTGCCAGGTCGTAAATCCCATAGGGGCTTTTTCCGCTTTCAGAACTGCCTGCTTTCCATGTATCACCTACACAATACTTGCCAGCATAGAAATTTGCCAGTGAGCAGGTGGGCGGAGTATCGCCCCATGGATAGATTCTGCCGTCTGTCCCGCGCGCCGCTTTTTCCCATTGCGCTTCCGTAGGCAATTGCGCCCCGCGCCATTCGCAATAGGCATTGGCTTGGTTCCAGTCTACATTAATCACAGGATAATTATCAAATTGTGAGTTCCCATAATAACTGGAGCGAGTGGAAGAACCTGTACGATGCGGCGGTGTGCAACGTCCTGCATCCACACAGGTTTTGTAGGCGGCATTCGTCACTTCGTAAACATCCATGTAGAAAGCGTCCAGATACACTTGGTGGACGGGCTTTTCATCGTCATACGAGTCGCTGCCCATCGTGAATTCGCCCGCAGGCACCAGCGCCATTTGGATTCCCTTGGAATCTGTGATCTCGGCGGGATAGGGGGTGGGCGTGGCGGTGTGCGTGAGGGTGGGGGTAAGCGTCAAAGTGGGGGTAAGCGTTTTAGTGGGCGTAAGCGTTTGAGTTACGGTACTGGTCGCCAGCCCTCCCAATGGACCGATGCCCTGTTTTCCCAGTCCCAACAACCCGTTTCCGATGGACAGCGCCGCGCCCAATAATAGGACCAGCGCGCCGATGGGAATCCACCTGCTCCAGCGAAAGCCGTCCCGAGGCTGTTTGGATCCAGCGAGGCCGGCGGTTTTTTCCTCCGCCGCGGCGAGTCTCTCCGCCTTGACGGAGGCCGGGCGAGGCGGGGCTGATCTCTGCTCTTTGGGAGCCTCCGCCTTGCCGCTCGAAGAAATACCGGGAACGGGACGAACCGCCTTGGCTTCGTTCATGCCTTCCAGCGCGGTTGCCAACTCCCCCATGCTTTGATACCGGTCGTCGGGGTTCTTCGCCAGCGCCTTGAGCAGCGCCTGTTCCAGGCGCGGCGGCAGGTCGCGCGTGAATTGGGTCGGGCGGGGAAGCGGCTCGGTGGCTTGTTTGATCAACACCGCCATGGGCGTGTCGGCGACGAAGGGCTTGCGTCCCGTCAGTATTTCGTAGAGGACGATCCCGAGGGAGTAAATGTCGGCGCGCGCGTCCACGCTTTTTGAGGTGGCTTGCTCGGGGGCCATGTATTCGGGCGTCCCCACCGCCGCGCTTGTGCCGGTCAGGTCTACGGTGGCCTCCTCGTCGAGGATCTTGGCGATCCCGAAGTCGGTCAGGAGCGGGTCGCCGTCCTCGGTGATTAGGATATTGGACGGTTTCACGTCGCGGTGGATCATCCCCTGGCGATGGGCGTAATCCAGGGCGCGGGCGATGGGCAGAAGCAGGCGGATGGCCTCCCGCCACGGCATGGGGCCTCCCGCCAGCCGTTGTTTGAGCGTGCCGCCGGGCAGGTATTCCATCACCAGGTAGGGACGGCCCTCGTATTCCCCGAAATCGGTCACTTTGACGATGTTGGCGTGCGTCAGCCGCGCCAACGCTTTGGCCTCGCGCTCGAAGCGTTTGAGGGCGCGCCCCAGCGCCTTGGGCGATAATTCGTCCGTGCGGATGACCTTCACCGCCACGTCCGTCTCGAGGCGGGTGTCGTAGGCTTTGTAGACGGTCGCCATCCCGCCCTCGCCGAGGCGCTCGAGGATGTGGTAGCGTCCGAGCGATTGACCCAACAAATTTGTCATAATTTAGTTCCAAAATATCCGTTGACTTTTTTCCCGTCTATTATATAATCGTTTCAGTCGTTAATCCATTCGATTCAGGAGGAACCATCCAATGACCACGCTTCACATGGAAGTCGAGACCGCCCGAGGCACGCAAAACAGCATGACCAACACGCACTCGCAACTGATGTCCATGCTCCAGAGCATGTCCAGTTCGGTCAATGGCCTGCAGCCCGCCTGGCTGGGGAATTCCGCCACGGAATTCTTTACCGAATATGAACAGTGGAAATCGTCCATGACAACCCTGCTGGAAAACTTACAAGTGATCAGCACCCGTCTGGGCAATGAGATCACGGAATGGGAGTCGATGGCAAGCAAACTGGCCTGAGGCGCCCGTTCTTTCCCTTTAAAATTTTGAGCTTATCCCGGGCTGATGCCTGGGATAAGTCGGTATTTTAATTTTCAGGGTTGACCGCCTCGCTGTTTTTTCATCGAGGCGGGACGCGCGCCCGAAGAAAAGAGGACCGCCCTTTGGTCGTTTCAGCGCTTCACACGAGAAAAGACACGGTTGCAGCCGCGTTCTCGCGTCGACCCTACACAATCAAGCCGCGCGAGCCGTGGGAACTGCCCACGCAGACCGAGGAAATCCCCGCCCCGTCCCGTCCGCCGCAGGCGCCGGGACAGTTGAATCTACTGACCATGATTCTGCCGCCGGTACTCATGATGGCGGCATACGGAGCGGTGATCGCGTTCATGTCGAAGTCGGGCTCTTCGTCGGGTTCGTTTGGTTTTTTTCTGATCATGCCGCTGGTGGGGTTGGGTATGCCGATCGCCAACTATATTTCCCACCGACAGCAGGTGAAAAAATACCAACAGACCATGCAGGAGCGGGAGCAAAATTACCGCGCCGCGCTGGCAAAGACCCGCGCCCGGCTGGAGGCGCTGGCAAAACAGCAACGCGAGGCGCTGGACCGAGAGTATCCGCTCTTGCCGCGGCTGGTCCAGACCGGATTGGGCATCAGCCACCAGAAGCGCCTGTGGTGGCGGCGCATGGCCGACCTGGACTTTCTCTCGCTCCGCATGGGAACGGGACGCGGACCGGCCTCTTTCAAGGTGAATCCGCCGCGGACGTTTGATCCGGAGGATCCGCTCGCTCCTCTTGCGCTCGAACTGGCGGAGGAATACAAGGAAGTCTCTAACATCCCTCTCCTGTTGGACCTTCTCAAGGTCGGGAGCGTCGGCCTGGAGGGCAAGGGAGAGGGGGCAATTTACGGATTTGCCCGGCGGTTGATCCTGGATATCCTTGTTCATCATTCCCCGCAGGACGTTCAGATCGCGGTTCTCGCCGATACGCCGCAGGCGCAGGACCGCTGGGAATGGTTGAAGTGGGCGCCGCACACCCGCGCCATTTACCAGGGCGAAAGCCTGCGCAGGCTGGCTTTCAGCGCGCAAGCCATTGACAGGACCATGGAATGGCTGATGGACGAGTTCGAGGGCCGCAGGAGATCGGAACCGGGCGTCAAGAAACGGAAAGCCAGCGCCGCCATTTTTGTCCTTCTGGACGATTCGGGCGACATCCGCCGCACGGAGGATATCCGCCAGTTGGCGGAATCGGGCCGCGATGCAGATATTTACCTGATGTTCGTCGGCGGGCGCAACTGGCCGAGGGAGTGCCGGGCGAAGATCAACGTCTCTGACGGCGAATTCAAATACACCGAGACCTTCGCCGGGGAGGGTGGCGGCGGACGGTTGCGCGGTCAGATCGAACCGGCGAGCCAGTTGGACTGCGAACGCCTCGCGCGCGTGCTTGCCGGTTGGGAAATTTCGAGCGGCGGGGGCAGCAGCGCCCTGCCCGAAACCGTCCGTCTCTCCGATCTGTTCGAGAACCAGGAAATTGTTCTGGATGGATTGAGGCAGAACTGGAAACGCTCCAGGGACCGGGACGAGTTGCTGCAGTTTCCCTTCGGTCTTCGCAGCGGACGCAAGGGACTGGAACCGGTCATCCTGAACCTCCTGCCGCCCGCCCCGGAATTCACGGGCATCGGCGCCTATCACACCATCCTCGTCGGGACGACGGGCAGCGGCAAGAGCGAGTTCATGAAATCCCTGGTGCTTTCGGCGGCCTGGAAATATTCGCCGAACCTGCTTAATTTCTTTTTTATGGATTTCAAGGGCGGCGCGGCTTTCAACGTCCTCAAAGACCTGCCTCACGTGGTGGGCGTGGTGACCAACCTCAGCCCGCAACTGGTCGAGCGCGGCCTGGACGCGCTGGAGGCCGAGTTCGACCGGCGGCAGAAACGATTCGCTGAGGCGGCGGTCGCGAATATCTGGGCCTATAACGAAAAATTCCCGCAAACGCCCATCCCTCATTTGATGCTCTTGCTGGATGAGTTCGCGCGCGGCATGAGCGACTTCCAGCGCCTGCCCGAGATGCTGGATAAACTTGTGCGGATCGGACGATCCCTCGGCGTGTACCTCCTGCTCGCCAACCAGGACGTGAACTCAGCGGTGGACCGTCTGCTGAACAACGTGGGCTGGCACATCGCCCTCAAGGTGGCGCGCCAGGAGGAAATGTACGTCATTGACCGCTCCCTTCCCAAAGTGGAGCGCACCGGGCAGGGCTACCTGCATTCCATGGACGGCGACATCTACGAATTCCAGGCCGCCTACGCCGGTTTCCCCGTGGCGGATCGCGAGGAAAGCGCCGAGCAAATTTTCCGCATTTATCATGTCGGTGAGGACGGCAAATGGCATTCCCCATTCACCAACGCGCGCCGGCCAAGCGTGGCGGAGAAGGAACGAAGCCGCCCCTCGGAGCAGGATCACCTGATCTCTTTTATGAAGGAAGTGTCCGGCGAGGTGGAAGCCGCGCCCCTCATCTACCTCGAGCCGTTGGAGAAGAATATCACGCTCGAAACCGTCCTGCAAGAATCGGGCATCCAGCGCGCCTTTGTGGATGGCAAATGGGAGCGCAAGGCGGAACGCGCCCGTCTCGTCGCGCCGATCGGTTACACGGATTCTACCGAAGCCTGCGTACAGGATCCGTTGGTGGTTGATTTTGAAGACCAGGATGGGCATTTGTGGTTCATCGGCGGACCGTCCAGCGGCAAGACCATGAGCCTCGAGACCACCCTGCTCTCGCTCGCGTTGACCAACACGCCCGAGGAGGCGCAGTTCTACATTCTCGAATTCAGCGCCGAAGGCCGATTGAAAACCTTCCAATCCCTGCCCCATTGCGGGGCGGTCATCACCCCCAAGGATCCGCCTGAACTGGTGGACCGCCTGTTCCGCTATTTGGATGAGGAAATGAACCGCCGCTCCGATAAAAAGGGCCGTGGGAAAAAGGGACAGTCGCGGGATGCGGACATCTTTCTGGTCATCCACGACTTCAATGAATTTCGGACTGCCTACCCCGACCATGTGGACCGTCTTTCGCCGTTCATCAAAAGCAAGGCCATGGGGATTCACCTGATCGTCTCCACCAACCGCCGCATCGAACTTCCCAACAAACTGGGGATTGCCCGCAAGGCGGTGTTGCGTCTCACCAATCGCGACGACTACTCGGACGCCGTTGGCGGACGCGTGACCATCCCCGCTACCCAGGCTGAGGGACGCGGTCTGTGGGTGGACGGAAAACCGCTCGAATGTCAGATTGCCCAGCCGGTCGTTTCGCTGGAGGCAGGCGAATCGCTCACGGACCTCGAAGCGGCCTGCCAGTCTCTCGCGAAAAAGTGGCGCGGCGCCTCGGCTCCCCAGATCCGCGTTCTGCCGAAAGAAATCTCCCTGGATGACTTGTTGAAACAAACTGCCCTGTCGAAAGGAGAGGGGCTGTCAATTCCGTTGGGGTTGTCGTTCGAGACGGCGCAATTGGTTGCCGTTGACCTGTTGAAAGAAATACCTCGCTGGCTGATCGTTGGCCCGCCCCGCAGCGGAAAGAGCAATTTTCTCGCCTGCCTGGCAAACGCGATAGCCGCGCGGCAGCCCGGGCAGTGGGATATTTGTTATGTCTCGCCGCGCCGCGCCGCGCCGGCCGGGTTGAATAAAGAGGCCTCTCAACTGGCTTCGACGCCCGCCGAAGCGGTTGCGACAATCGAAAAATTACTGGCGTCGTTCGATCAATCGCCCAAACTGGAGAAACGCGTCCTGCTGCTGCTCGACGATCTGGGCGCGGCCTTCGAACCCGGACGCGAGACCTTTGCGGCGGCGTTGAACAGCCTGGCTTTGAAAGTATCCAGCCGGGATGATATTATCATTGCAGGCGCCGGCCTGCCGGACGAGTTGCGTCCGCATCAAATGATGTCCAAATTAGTGCAGAGTTTAAAAACCAGCAAAAACGGGATCGGTTTTTCCCGCGATTCAAACGACGTCGAATTACTGGGCTATTCGGTTCCGCTGCAATACCGCCGCATGGAATTACCGCCCGGGCGCGGCTTTTGGGTGAGCGGCAATCGAGCCGTGTTAATTCAAACGCCGATCGTTGTGATGGAACAAGGAGCGCGCAAATGACCACTCTTCACATGGATATTGAAGCCATGCTGCGCGTCCAGCGCGGAATTCTGGATATCCAGACCAAAATTCGGGAGCGGGTCCAGGCGCTGCGCAGTAATTATCAGGGACTGCCTCCTCACTGGATGAGCAACTCCGCCAATGAATATTTCGACCATTACGCCGAATTCGACGGCAATATTAATACCATCGTGGAGAGGCTGGGCGAGATCGCGTCCGAACTTTCGGTGGAGATCGCACACTATGAGAGTTTGGACAAGGGCTTTGGCGATTAGCGCCGGCGTCCGGGATCAAGGAGTCGCGACATGACCCGTATTCACATGGACACCGAGGCAGTGCGCGAGACCGCGCGTCTATTGGATTGGACCTGCGGCGAACTCTATTACATGCCGCCCAAATTGAAGAACCTGGCGGGCTCCCTTTCCAGCGCCTGGCAGGGCGGCAGGTCCGGCCATTATGCCGGCGAACTCCGCAGGATGGGCGAAATTCTGCAGCGGGAGGTGATCAACCTCCAGCGGCTGGCGATACGGGTGAGGAATGAGGTGGAGGAGTGGGAGGGTGCGGATGCCGCGTTTGGAAAAGTGATTTCTGACATTGTAAACACCCCCGAAAAGTCAGACGTCCCATGGTGGAAAGTTAGCGAAACGCTCAGGGGCTTTGTAGAAGATATTGGAACAATTGGAAGCGGTTTAGCGATTTCAAGCCTGATTGGAGGCATGGCGATGGGCGCCTCGTACACGGGGCAGGTTATCTTCAAAGGGGGCCAGAGTCTTAAAGAGATGGCAGGGATTTCATCTCATCTAACGCACATTAAAGCCGCCAATCTTCCCGGTCATCTGCTCACTCAATCTAAGAATATCCAAGGGATGGAAATTTTAATGGGAGTCTGGGAATTTGCAGAGAAAGGAGCAAAAGATTGGGCGCAATATGAAAAAGGAAGCGAAAGAGCGGCGGCCTTAAGTATCGACGCGCTTTTTGTTGCAGGAACGGCAGTAACCACTCAATACGCGACTTATGCTATCACTACCGCGGGAGTTAGCCTTCTTACGGCGGCAGGCGCGCCAGCTATTCTTGTTGCAGGAGGCGGATTGGCGATCTGGTGGGGAGGCTCCTATCTGGTTAAGAGCGCCATTGACACGGGATATGAGATGGCAGAATCTTCGGGGGTTAAGAATTCTATGGTGAAAGCAGGCGGCTCGCTGTTCGAAAACATAGAGAAGGAAATCCAAAAAACTGCTGAAGCAGTAGATCGGTTCTTTGAGCCGGTTATACAGAACTCTCAAGTTTATGAAATGTAGATCTATGGAGGCAACCATGACCAACTTGAAAAATTCATTCACTTTGTATAGTCTGGGATTGGAAGAACTCGCGATGGCTTTGGGCTTGATCAATTGTCCGGAGATGGGACGGCAATTATTAGCGTCAATTTACGATAATTTGACGGAGTCCCAGGTTGAAAGCCGTTTATCCAGCGCGAGTCATTCGATGCTTGCACGCGGTTTGGCGGCCATTTCAGACAGAGGAACGCCAACTTTGGAGAAAGGCCTTGAACAGGCTTTGTTTCCCTTAGCCCGCTTCGATTATGTTTTGCAAATCAGCCGCGTGCGAGACGGCAAGCAGATTGGTGCGACGGTCCACGTGCAGAAGGGCAAATCCTTCACGTCCCATTCTATCCAGGCGGGCGTGGTCCACGTGTTGGAACATGGAGTTTATAAAGCGCTTCCGTCTTACCTGGGCAACACTTTTCTTGTAAATAATGGAAAAGAAACCAGTAACATGAAATATAAATGGTCCATCACGCCGGGCGTTTTGGGAGACGCTTTACGGGGCGATAAAACAGCCGCTATTTCGAAGATCCTTTCTCAAGCGGGTCTTCCCGACTCGGACGCGCAGAACTTGGCTGACGATCTGGCGCATCAAACAGTTCGCGGAACAATCCTGCGAGCGGCCGCCGGGCCTGATACAGATATGCAGAAGTTGATGGGAACGGAAAAACAGATGCTGATGATGCTGGGCAGCCCAAAGCGAAATTGGCTGTTTGAATTCCCTGCCACAGACGACGCAGTCAAAGGCAAAGCATGGACGGTCAATCGTCAAACGCTGGAAAAACATCTTGAATCATTTACGATGTAAGAACCATTCCCATGACTCACGCCGTCGTCACCGTTGAAGTTGATCTCCAAACCCGCGTTGATCTGGCCCTGCCGCTGGACGTTCCCATCCACGCGCTGGCGAACGCCGTCGCGCAGGCGCTGGAGGCGGACAAGGATGGACAGGGACAATACAGCCTGGTCGTCAAGACCGAGCGCGGCGTGGTGCGGATTCCTCCCCAATCCACGCTGGGAAATGCCGGCGTGCTGGACGGGTCCTACCTGCAACTGCTCCTCGAGAAGGACGCGCCCTCCTCCCGCCGGATCGGGGCGCAGGCTTGCCTCGAATCAGAGACGGGACAGGTCTTCCCGCTCGACGCGGAGGCGCTGCTCATCGGACGCAAGGACCCAAAGCGCGGCGTTCTCGTGGACATTGACCTGGCTCCCCTTGACACGCGCAAGATCGTGTCCCGTAAACATGCGGTGTTGGAGCAAAAGAAGGGACAGTGGACCTTGACCGATCAGGGCAGTGTGAACGGCACCTGGCTGAACGGGCATCCGTTGACGGCGCGTGAGCCGTATCCCTTGCAGGATGGGGACGAGATGGTGTTTGGGAGGAATGGGGTGGTATTAAAATTTAACTTCACTGGGTCAAAATAAAGTAGAGCGAATTTAGGGAGTGGTATTTCCGTTCACGACGTTTTTACATGGCAATTGATATAACCGCGCCTCTCCTGTACTGAAGCGAACAATACCGCCTACGTCCATCAACCTATATTCATCAAAACTATTTTCTAAATCGTCTATGTAAATGTAAGCAATTCTATCGCCGCACAAATTATCTATTTCGTTATAAAAATCCAATCTTGAGGATAATTTACGAACTGGAATTTTAGTAAGCGGTTCGATCCATGCACCTCCGTCAGTTGGTAATAGATTTCCGGTTTCTCCGGTAGCGGCTATTCCTATAAGAACATCGTCTGGTAAATTGTTTTGCATCCAGACAAATGCAAAAAGGTCATCATCATTCAAGAGAATACAACAATCTGATGGGCGATGATCATGTAATAAAAAGATATTTCCAAACCCTAAAACCATTGTCGCAGTTAGAGCCCATTTGTAAAACAGGTTTCGGTCAATATTCGTAAATACATTTAATAGTCCCTCGATGCCGAGCCAGGTAAATATTATCGCGGGGATGTAAGAGAAAATCAACAAAAATGGACGATCAAAAATTACGTCAAACCTCACAGGCAGCGAGGGCCAACGAATTGAAACTGTATAGCCCAAACCCACGATAAAAATAAGCGCCAATAAGAACAAAGTAAAAAAGAAATCGCCAAAGAATGCAAGCGTGAAAATAGAAATTAATGCAAAAAGCGTCCAAAACGAGAATTCAATTTCCCAAACCCAAATTATCATAAGGAATGTTAATGTGACAGAGGTGAACCCTAAAAGCATCTTGATGTCCGGATCTTCGTTTAAGGCTAAACGTTTTCTTCTTAGCGCTTCTGTTTTCAATCTCAACTGATATGCAATTCCGACTGCAAACAAGACCAGGATACTACGGCTGTGTAAAACAATTGATGAAATAATTGCCAGACTAAACAGCAATCGAAACCCTGCCGGTAGGAATGGCTTGATCTTTAACATGATCAGCCAGAGAGTGAGGACGATGGATATGCCTACCATGCTAGCAATGGCAGGGTATTTTCCCCAATTACTCGCATATGCCGGCATGGGAAGGAAGAGGCCGGCAACGCACATTGTCATCCATGCGAAATACGAGTTTCTGGATAGAACCATGACGAGCGGAAAAATGGAAAGGACCGCCAGGGCTTGAAAATATTGTCCCAAAATCAGGATTACTGTGGCAGGGTTTGTTGCCGTTATCCCGCATAGCCAGGCTGCCAGAGCGTGGAAGCCAAAATGATAATAGCGCTTTAGATCAAATGATAGATGGAAAAATGCCTGCGGTGGATTTTGTGGATTCATGAAATCGCGCACAATCTGCCAGTGCGTTGCTGAATCCGCGTAGGGAGGAACCAGCAATCCCTGAATAAATATCAAACGCAGGAGCAATATAAAAAAGAAGAACAAGGCCATTATTCCCAATGAGGCAGAAACATATATTTGCTTCCGTTGCCAGACGATGATAATGAGGGAAAGGAGATAGATCGCGATTCCAAGAGACGGTGATGGCTTAATCTTGCATATGGAAAGCGCTAAACTAAAAAGAACGGCGCCTAAAATTCCTCCGAGAAAAGAAAGCGTTGCCGCCAGATCTCTATCTGAGATAATTTTGGACAGAACAGTTGAGATTAAGACTGCAAATGAAAATTGCAATATTAATATGTGTAAGAATAGAGGCCAGTTTTGGAGGATGAGTAGAAAACTAGCCTGTATTGAATTGATCGTGTTTGTGGTGTTTTCCCACATGGCCGATTCACGGGTATTTTCCACCGCCTGGTTTCTTGGTAGCAGGAACTGGAGCGGTATAGTTGTTAATTTGGAAGTAGCCTGTACAGATGTTTTCGGCTTCTGAATATCTTAGCGTCAATTGATATTCTCCGGCTGGGATCGTTTTTGTGTTTTCACAAATTAAGCGCCCCGGATAATTTATGGAATCGGTAATACAAGGTAGCACAAAATCGCCCACGGAAAGATAAGGAAGGTTTGAAAAAGACACTTTAGATTTTAGCGAAACAATTAATCTGTTTGGTTGAGGCGAGATACTGTATAGGCAAATATCTTGTCGGCTAATCCGACAATCTTCTAATGGATATCCGGGATTGACGCTTGCCGGTGAAGGAGAAATTAGAATATTTGTTGGAGAGGGGGCCCTTGTATACGGAGAAATCGCTGGAACAGATGTGACCACTGTGGGAGAATTGAAAATGAGCGGCTTTTCTGTAAGCGTAGGAATGGCAGCTGAGTTAAGCATTGCCTGGATACGGGGTATTCCAAACAAGGTCAAACCGCATAGCATAAGAAAACCGGCAACAGCAACGCCGATGGCAATGGCTTGAGCCCAGGTGAAGCGTTTGTTCGAATGGCTTTCCTCGATTTGGGTTGACGTTTCCAGTGATCGTTCGGCATCGGTTGTCAGGGGTTGTGTCCACGTAATTTGTTCCACCGGCTGGGTGTCCAGTGAATCGGTTGTTGAAATTGTTGTCGTAGGAATAGCTGCCTGCTTTTCCGATGATAATTGTTCCAGCGCAATCGCCAGTTCGTCCATACTTTGATAACGATTCTCTTTTCCTTTTGCCAGCGCTTTAAGTAAAACCTTTTCAATGGCATCCGGAAGAGTGGGGACAAAACTCTTTGGACGAGGCAGCGGTTCGCTAGCGTGCTTGAACAGCACAGCCATAGGAGTGTCAGCCACATAGGGTTTATGGCCGGTGACCATTTCATAGAAAACAATGCCCAATGCATAAATATCGACGCGATGATCCACGTTCTTGGAGGTAACTTGTTCCGGCGCCATGTATTCTGGAGTGCCGACCGCCGCGCTGGTACCGGTCAGGTCAACTGTCATTTCTTCGTCAATGATCTTGGCGATGCCAAAATCCGTAAGCATCGGATCGCCAGTCTTGGTGATAAGAATATTGGAGGGTTTAACGTCGCGATGGATCATTCTTTCGGAATGTGCATAGGACAAAGCACGCGCAATGGGAATCAGCCAGCGCGCCGCATCTGCCCACGGGATTGGTTGTCCTTTGAGAAGCGTTTTGAGCGTCCCGCCGGGTAAATAAGGCATCACCAGATAGGGCTTTCCCTCATATTCCCCATAGTCCAATACTTTAACGATGTTAGCGTGAGTAAGCTTTGCCAACGCCTTGGCTTCTCGTTCAAATCGTTTAAGGGCTCGTTCTAGAATACTTGGCGCGAGGTTTTCCGTGCGGATAACTTTCACCGCCACATCAGATTCGAGGCGGGTATCATAGGCTTTGTAAACAACCGCCATCCCGCCCTCGCCGAGTTTTTCGATAATGTGGTATCGTCCCAAAGAGCGCCCTGTCAGGTCTGCCATGCCAGCCTCCCAAATCATTTCAATATTTCTGCTATTTTAACATCTATTCTTCTCATCGTCATGGGGACAAAAGACGCCGTGGCTTCTTCTTCATCTTCTCCCCAGGCGGATTTTTCGTCGCTGCAAAGAACGAATTGGCGCAGGATGGAGTTGCTGCGTCCATTCAGTTTAACCAGACTCAGCGCGGCAGCCCATTCCAGTTTGGAGACCCAGTTGAGGGTGGTTTTGGACGCCTTCGCGCCGCGTTCTTCGAGGATGCGCGCCGCGAGTTGGGGATCTTTCCAGGCGGCGGGGAGGAAGATCAGGGGTTGGGGCAGCGCCTGAACTTTGACAGCGGTTGACTTCATTTTTTGGGGAAGGGACAGCCAGCGAAGCGCCGCTTCTCTCAAAAAGGAAAGCGATTTGTAGATTACGAAATGCGCCGCGTCGCCGTCCATTTTGAGGAAGAGTCCCTGCTCGCCGGAGGTGAAGAGGTGGGCGCGGCGGGTTGTCCCGTCCCTGGCGATTCGCTCCAGCCGAACCAGGGACGGGGCGGAGGCGATCCACTGGACGAGGGCGGCGGGGAGGCGCTCCACTTGCCACCCAAAGCCCGGGGACGGGCGAAGCAGGCCGCGGGTCAGGAGAGAGGCGTGGCCGTCTTTTTGCAGAGAGTCCTGTTGAACGGGGGAAATCCGCAGGGACGCGTTGTCGGGCAGGGGCAGGGAGACGATCCCGAACGCGCCCGCCAGCCAGTATAGCTCGGCGCGGGAAAGGTCGAACGTGAAAACATTTGCGTCTTGATTCATGGCGCCGCCTGCGGTTGAATGACAGTCATGTAATTTGCGCCGCCCGCCCACATTTTCTCAAAGACTTCCCGGGAAAAAGATTTTTCGGTTCCGCTCCACGGGTCGTTGACGATCACCGATTGAGCGTCAATGGCTTTGACGAGGATGGAATGATTTGTGGAACCGCCCGGCAGGATGTCGCGTGGCCCGCTGGTTAGCGTGACGCCCGTATTGACGATCACCGGTCCCGATTTCAGGGCGTTGCTGAGATCGTCCATACTGCCTCTGCGGGTGGACGATTGATAACCGAGTTCGGCCAGGTCGTCGTTCATTCTGTCAAGCCCAACGCCGCCGCCGGATGTGCCGTCGCCAGGATCGAGCATCTTGATCAAGTCGCTGGGCGAGGCAGTAATGTTGGCAGGATTCTGCGCATGAAAATAGTCCAGCGCCATGCTGATGGAGGTGGGCAGGCAGGCCGCGCCTCCGTAGAGGTCGCCTTGCGCTTTCGGCGGGATCTCGGAGATGGCATAGCCTTTAGACGGCTTGGTTTCAGCGGAGGAGGAAGCGGTTTGCGCTTTCTGAGAATCGAATTTCTTTCTGATGAGGTCCGCCAACGCGCCCGGTTTGACGCCGGAATCTTCTGGAATCGGCGAGACAATTTCGGGCGGCGGAAAGATTTTATCAAGGAGGGATTTTAGCCAGACCGGAATCCCGCTGAGAAGGGGCGCGAGCGAAACGGCAGTGAAAAGAGGCAGGATGGGCTGACTTAAAAAGGGAATGTCCGCCCCCCCGCCAGTGATGGGAACTCCCGGAAACGCGGGATTGCCGACATGAGGGTTGATCCCGCGAAATGCCGCCGCGCCGCGCTGGTCGGTCTGCTCCCATTCGGCGATCTCGCGTTCGAGGCGGTCTGCCAGAATTTGAAGCGCGTCGGCCTGGGTTTGCAGGTTCCGAAGGAGCGTGTTGGCTTGCGCGGTAAATTGCTCCTGCCCGCCGCCCTGCCAGCCCATTGCGAGCGATTGCAAGGCGCGGCGAAGGGACTGCATCTCATCGAAGAGGAGGAGCGCGTTTTGTTTGAGGGTCGCGGCCGTTTGATGGCCGCTGGAGGGGAGGAGGTGGAGGGTGGTCATTGCAATTTACTCGTTGAGTTATTGAAGGATGTGATAGTATCCGAGGAGACTGGTGAAATTGATCTTGTCGAACATCATTTTGCTAGGGAACTCCCCAAAGCTGTACGATGTCATAAGCACTGGATAATAAGAACTTCCCATCAGGGCTAAATTCGAGCTCGAGATTCCATTCAGAATTGCCTACTTTTATCAGAACTTTCCTTTCCTCAACATCCCATAACGTAATTTGTCCATAATGACCACACCATGCCAAAACTTTCCCATTTGGCGACCAGGCAACGTTATATATTTCATCCATACCACCATCAATAAGCTCGATTTGATTTCCGGTGCTAACATCCCATAATCCAACCGTGCCATCAACATATGCTACTGCTACAGTTGTACCCGAAGGATTAAACTCTGCGTCCTGAACCATACTTTTGTCGAAACTGAAAATCGGATTCGCGAACTGATCCCATAACCTTACCCGCCCATTACGATTCTTGGTAACAAAATACTTCCCGTCTGGGCTAAAAGTCACCCCTAGGCCGCCTTCTAAATCGCCGTCCAATACATCCAGCGATCGAATTAAGTGTCCATCATTCACCTGCCAAAACCTTACTTCGGTGCCGTATCCTCCTGTTGCTAAAAGCTCACCATCAATAGAGAAAGCCACATCTGGTTGGTCATTAACGGCATGAAGCATTGATATTTCTGAACCATCCTTCCCGATCAAATATACTTTTCCCGCATCACTATTTATAGCAAGAACATTCCCTTTAGGACTGTATTGGAAATTATAATCATACTCAAAATCCAAATTGACTTGATTGTATGTAGTCAGCATTTTATCAAAGAAGTAAATAATAGCGTTGGGATTGCTAAGCCACGGTACAACAGCAATTTCGTTGCCATCAGGCGACCAATCTAAACTGAATGCTGTGCCATATTCGTCTGATTGACGTGCTAATTCTGGAAAATTGTAACTGGAGAGTTCAATTAGTTTATCTGCGTTTTCTGGCGAAATGATCGGATGATAGGGTATGAGGGTTTGAGTAGGCGACTCAGCTGGCGTAAGAGACTCGGTAGGAACGTGAAAGTCAGTTACTTGTGAGAGTGGTATATTTGAAATCCAGTGAACGATCGGAATGCCAAGAGCCAGCAAGCAAATTATGCCAATTCCTCCAACCAACCATATCCATCCTCGCCGTCCTCGTTGTTTTTGAGCGATAGATAATTTCCTTATGTGCCAGATCATTATCGTCCCACCGATTGCCAAGCCGATTATCCAACTGATTGCCCAACCGATTGTCTCCGCGATTCCATAGAAGGCGTCATCGACTACTAAGCCGATTACCCCGCCGATTGCCAAGCCGATTATCCAACCCAGAATAATCCATAGCACATTCCTCCAAGTAGGATTGCGCGTTTTGTGTAATAGATTCCCGGTCTCGATTTCTTGATTAATTGTTGCACTCGTTTCTCCCTGCGAAACTGTACCCTGCGTGTCCAAATTAGGTTTTACTGACTTGGTTGCTGGTTTCTTCTCTTTACCCATTCCCATCAGCAGGGTTTCCAAACCATTACCGAGCGCCGCGACATCTTGAAAGCGATCTTCCTTATTCTTCGCCAATGCTTTGAGAAGCATTTTCTCCACTACATCTGGCAAATTTGGCACAAATGACTTCGGCTTCGGCAGCGGCTCCGTCGCCTGCTTAATCAGCACTGCCGCCGGTGTATCCGCCTGATACGGTTTTCTCCCCGTGATCATCTCATACAGCACCACGCCCAGCGAGTAAACGTCCGTGCGCGCGTCCACGCCTTTGCCCTGGAATTGTTCGGGGGACATGTATTCGGGAGTGCCAACGCCCATGCCTGTCCCCGTCAAGTCGGCGGTCTCTTCGTTATCGAGCAGGATCTTGGCAATGCCGAAATCGGTCAGCATCGGTTCGCCCGACTCGGTAATGAGAATATTCGAGGGCTTCACGTCGCGGTGGATGATTCCCTGCTGGTGGGCGTAGTGCAAGGCGCGGGCGATGGGAATCAGCAGGCGGACGGAATCCTCCCACGGCATGGGCTTGCCTTTCAATTGCTGTTTCAACGTCCCGCCGGGGAGGTAGGGCATGACGAGATAGGGCTTTTCGTCATGTTCGCCGTAGTCAGTAATGGGGACGATGTTGGGATGGGTCAACTTCGCCAGCGCCTTGGCTTCCCGCTCGAAGCGTTTGAGGGTCCTGCCCATCGTTTCGAGGGTCAACTTTTCGGTGCGGATGACCTTGACGGCCACGTCGCGCTCGAGGCGGGTGTCGTAGGCTTTGTAAACAATCGCCATCCCGCCCTCGCCGAGTTGCTCGAGGATGTGGTAACGTCCGAGGGATTGTCCGATAAGGTTGGACATGGTTGTACTCCTATGGCCCCCAACGGGGCTGCCAATCGCAATAAGAATTGGATGTCAGGCGTCTTCGATCCGAGCCGTCAACGCGCATGATGTAAATTTCGCAGCCGTTGGAATCGCCCATGTTGTCAAAATACGCGGTAAAGGCAATCCAATTCCCGTCCGGCGAGAAACTGGGCCCCTGGCTGTTTCCGCCGAAAGTGATCTGAGTGAGATTTGAACCGTCTGCGTTGACCGTGTACACGTTTCTTTTCCAGGAAGGACCTGCATACAAAGCGATCAAATTCAAGGGAGACCAGTCGCTTCTGCCGCGCAGATCGGCAAGATCGGTCAACTGTCGAAACCCGGAGCCATCGGCATTAATTATAGCGTGATATACGTTTTGAACTGTTCCGGTGGCAAATAAGATCTGGCTTCCGTCCGGCGACCAGCCCGGGTCCCAACCCAATTTGTAGACTTGATGTTGTCCGCTGCCGTCCTTGTTCATCACCCATATTGACTCCATGGTCGTGGACAAAGTATACACAATCTGCCCGCTGGGGGAAACATCCGGGGCCATCGCTTGTCCGGGGCCGGAGGTCATTTGGGTCTCAGAGCCGTTGCCCAAAGAATATCGGTATATTTGATAGGAACCCGTCTGATTGCCGGAATAAAAGACATTGTTTCCGTTCGGCGATAACGACGGCCATCCGTTATCGGCGCCGTTATTGGTCAATTGTCTGAACCCGGAACCGTCCGCGTTGATCAGGCAAATTTCATTGAAATTTGCTTTTCCCGAAACCTGGCAGGTATAAACGATCTTGCCGGTTGGCTCGCTGTTGGAGATTGAAACAGGCGCTGACGTTGGCGGAATGTCTGTGGGAGGAATCTCAAGCGTGGGCGTTTCGGTCGGAGGCGGCGGGACGGCGGTGGGAGGAGACTCGAGCGGCTGGACGTTTTGCTGCGGTTCGGTGGGGGCAGGCGGAATCTCCGTCGGGACGTCCACCGGCCTGGAATTGGTGATTGGCGAGGGGAGCGCGGGCTGCGCCGGTCTTTCGCCCAGGTCGAGCACGCCGCTGGCGAGGACAATCCCAACGCAGAGGGCGGTCAGCAGCAACCCGCCCGCGATCAACCCGACAGCCCAAACGGGGAACGCGGACTTCCTTCCCGCGGGCGCGTCGCTTTGCGTCCGGTCTCGATCTGCGCCGGTCGGACGCGGCAGGCTTCGAGTGTCATAGGTGTTCTCCTGCAAATGCGTCAGGCGCGAATCGTCCTGCTGGAGGGTGGCGAATGTCCCGCTTGCGGTTTGGGTCGCGCCGCTCCCGAAGCCGGTCAAAGAGACAACATCGCGTCCCTGCAACCTGTTTTCCATGGCGGACGTGAACGCGGCCATATCCGTGAAGCGGTCTTCGGGGTTACGGGCGAGGGCCTTGATGAGGATTCTCTCCACGCCCTCCGGGAGGTCGGGCGCGAAGAGCGTGGGACGCGGCAGCGGCTCGGTGGCTTGTTTGAGAAGGATGGCGGCGGGGGTGTCTGCGACGTAGGGTTTTCGTCCGGTGACCATCTCGTAGAGAATGACCCCCAGCGAATAGATGTCGGAACGGGCCTCGGCCTTGCCCGTCCATTGTTCGGGAGCCATGTATTCCGGGGTGCCGATCCCCGCGCCGGTACCGGTCAAGGTAGTCGTGTCGCCGCTTTCCAGGATCTTGGCGATTCCGAAATCGGTGAGCAGGGGTTGGTTTGTTTTTGTCAGCAGGATATTGGAGGGTTTAACGTCGCGGTGGACGATGCCCTGTCCGTGGGCATATTCCAATGCGCGGGCGATGGGGAGCAGCAGTTCGATGGCTTCCCGCCAGGGGATGGGTTTGCCCAGTCTTCGTTTGAGGGTTCCGCCTGGGGAATATTCCAACACCATGAAGGGGGAGCCTTCGTGATTTCCGAAGTCCAGGACTTTGACGATGTTGGGATGGAAGAGTTTCGCCAGCGCGCGGGATTCGCGCTCGAAACGCTTGAGGATTTGCTCGAGATGGTCGGGCGGGAACGCGCCGCGTCGGATGACTTTGACGGCCACGTCACGCTCAAGGCGGGTGTCGTAGGCTTTGTAGACGACCGCCATCCCGCCCTCGCCGAGCGGTTCGAGGATATGGTAGCGTCCGAGGGATTGACCGGTGAGGTTGGACATGGTTATTTCTCCAACGGCATGTTACTGGCACAAGAAATAGGCGTCTGTTTCGTCCCATCCTTCGCGCGCCCAGCCCGTGTAGGTTCGATCCGTTGTCCAGGTCTGACTGTAGGAATGACCTTGCAGGCCGTAAACGGTGCCGGGGTAGATCTCGATCTTCCACCACCAGAAATTATTCGCGCACACTGGGCCCTGAACAACGCGGACATAGGTTTTCGGTTTCGGATAAAGGGAGAAGAGTTCCGGGGCGTTCATGCCGGCTTTTTTGCGGACGATCAGCCGCTCGGACTGGGTGCACACCCAGGCATCGCGGTCCGCTTGCAAGCGCGTGGGATATTGGGCTGGCACACCCGGACAGGAAAGGGACTTGGTGGGAGAAGGGACGGCGGTCGGCAGATCGGTAAAAACAGGTTCCTGTGTAGGTTGCTCGGGCGGGGCTACATATACATATTCCGTGTTGGTGGGCAGGGGCGAGGGATAGACTTCATTGCTCGGCGCCGGCTGTTGGTAAGTATACGGCTCATTATTGGATGGACTTCCGCTTCCTCCGCTGGCAGAGAGGATCGAAATAATGACGACGGCAACCGCTCCAACCAGGCAAAAGCCCAAGCCTCCCAGCGCCCAGGGAATCCATTTCGATGACCGCTGGACAGGCACGGAAACCGTGGAAACGGTTCCCCGGCGCGCGTTTTGATCCACAGTAGAAGAAGTGGAATCTTCGACTTGATACGTGTCGAAGGTGTCGTAGGAGTCGTCCATGCTCGCCGTTCCGGTCATCGCGCCGACCGGGTCTTCCCTCCCCTGGGCAATGGCTTCCAGCGCGCGCAGAAATTCGCCCATGTCGTTGAAGCGATCCTGGGGCTTTTTTGCCAGCGCTTTGAGCAGGGTTTGTTCCACGCTCGGCGGGAGACCCATCACAAACATGGAGGGGCGCGGCAGGGGTTCTGTGGCTTGTTTCACCATGATGGCGGCCGGCGTTTTGGCGGTGAACGGCTTCTTGCCGGTCACCATTTCGTAAAAGACGACTCCAAGCGAGTAAATATCCGCGCGCGCGTCCACGCCCATTCCCTGAAACTGCTCCGGCGACATGTATTCCGGCGTCCCGATGCCCATGCCCGTGCCGGTCAGGTCGGAGGTCTCTTCGGTGTCGAGCAGGACCTTGGCGATGCCAAAGTCGGTCAGGAGGGAATCGCCCGAGGGGTCGAGCATGATGTTGGACGGTTTCACGTCGCGATGGACGATCTTTTGTTGGTGGGCGTAGTGCAAGGCGCGCGCGATGGGGACCAGCAGGCGGGCGGATTCCCGCCACGGGAGGGGATGACCAAGACGCTCCTTCAGCGTCCCGCCCGGGATGAAAGGCAGGACGAGGTAGGGTTTGCCTTCGTATTCGCCGAAATCCAGGATGGAGACGATGTTTGTGTGCGTCAACCTGGCGAGCGCGCGGGCTTCGCGTTCGAAGCGTTTGAGGGTCTTGTCCATCGTTTCGAGAGTGAGCCTCTCGGTGCGAATCACTTTGAGAGCCACCTGACGGTTTAGGCGCGTATCGAGCGCCTTGTAGACCACCGCCATTCCGCCTTCGCCGAGTTGTTCAAGGATATGGTAGCGCCCGAGGGTCTGTCCAATCAAGTTGCTCATTCCATGCTCCTGAAAATTTGGATAAAAATACTTTGCTAGGGGATTGTGCTTGAAGGCAGACTTTCGCCTCCGGCATCCAGGCAAGCCTGCCCGGTGGTGTCGCTGATGATCAACACTTCACCAGCATAAATCTGGTCTTTATTTTCCAATCTCCCATTTTCACGATAAATCTGTTCTGGTCTGACTCCAAAACGTTGGGCGAGTTTCCAAACAGTATCGCCTGATCTCACCGTATATTTGCAATCTACAATTGTCCCGGTGGGGAGCATGGACGCGGTGATCTCCGGCGACAACGCGGCGTCTGTAGTCGGAAGAGTCACGGTGAATGTCGGTTCGGGAGTTAACGTCAGCGTGGACGTTGGAAGCGCGGCAGGATCGGAGACGGGCTCGGATGTGGAGGTAAGCGTGAACGTTGGCGAAGGAGAAGCGGCGAGGGCGGGCGTGAACGTCGGCAAAGGAGATGCGGTGAAGGCAGGCGTGGATGCGCGCGTGGAAGCGGGCGCCAGGAGCGCGAATTTGCCCGCGAAGCGCAGGCCGAAAAACGCCAGCAGTATCAACGTCAACGCGGCCGCGCCGGCCGCCGCGAGAGCCTTCCACGAGGGCAGGGATTTGCGCGGGGCGGTCCTCTTCCCGAACTGGATCGCCGAGACGGTGATATTGTCCGAGCCGCCGCGCGCGTTCGCAAAGTGGATCAGCCGCTCGACGATCTGGCGGGGAGTCCCGTACGAGGCGGCGGCCAGCAGGTCCTGGCTGGCGGCGTACTGGGTCAACCCGTCGGTGCAGAGCAGGATCAAGTCGCCGGGGCGGAGCGGGATGGGCGGGGTGACGTCCACTTCGAGCGCGCCGTCGCTGCCTCCCACGCTGCGCGTCAGGCGGTTACGATAGGGGGACTGCATCGCCTCCTCTTCGGTGACCGCGCCGGCCCGCAGCATCTCGCCGACGAAACTATGGTCGCGCGTGACCTGGTGAAGTTCGCCGTCGCGAAGCAGGTAGGCGCGGCTGTCGCCGACGTTGGCAACCTGGACGGTATCCTCGCGTAAGACTGCCGCCACGATGGTGGTCGCTATTTTTTCGCCGGAGGCCAGTTCGCGCCGCGCGGCGACGAGATTCTGGTTGACCTGCTGGATGATGTCGCGCAGGCGTTTTTCGGGCGGGATCTGGGGGGCTTCGTAATACAGCCGCAGGAGGGTTTCCACGGCGTACCGGCTGGCGCGCTCGCCAAACTGATGACCGCCCAGCCCGTCGGCGACGACGTACAAGCGTCCGCTGCGCTTCAACTCGCGGCGGTCGGTCGGCTCCTTTGCGCCGACGAAATCTTCGTTGTTGGCCCGCTTTTGACCGGGATCGGTGTGAAAGAAAGATTGGATGGTGGACATGACGCCTGCCTTTTTTAATTTTGCGCGCGGCAGGGGGGCAAAGCCCCCCTGCACCCCCCGGAGTCAGAAGATCAGAATTTCAGAGCACAGGATTCCAGAATCAGGGCGAGAGCGCGCACCGAAAGCCGAGGTAGATGTTGGAATCGGATGGATCGACCCCGTACCGATACGCAGAACGGAGGTAGAGACCATCGAAGCTCCACGAGCCGCCCCGCACAGCGCGGTATTCTCCCGAAGCCGGTCCTTGAGGGTTATTGGATGGCGAGATGGAGTAGTAACTCGAATCGTACCAATCTGCCACCCACTCCCACACATTGCCTGCCAGGTCGTAAATCCCATAGGGGCTTTTTCCGCTTGGGTAATTGCCAACCGGCGAAGTGTCCTCGTATCCATCGCAATTCGGGCCGCCGGGCACAACATAAGCATCCAGACGCGTTTCGTCATCGAAATTCCCATTGCGGCATTGAAAATCGTTCCCCCACGGATAGATTCTGCCGTCTGTCCCGCGCGCCGCTTTTTCCCATTGCGCTTCCGTAGGCAATTGCGCCCCGCGCCATTCGCAATAGGCATTGGCTTGGTTCCAGTCTACATTAATCACAGGATAATTATCAAATTGTGAGTTCCCATAATAACTGGAGCGAGTGTAAGAACTTGTACCGTGCGGCGGTGTGCAACGTCCTGCATCCACACAGGTTTTGTAGGCGGCATTTGTCACTTCGTAAACATCCATGTAGAAAGCGTCCAGATACACTTGGTGGACGGGCTTTTCATCGTCATACGAGTCGCTGCCCATCGTGAATTCGCCCGCAGGCACCAGCGCCATTGGGATACCCTTGGCGTCTGTGATTTTGGAAGCATCGGCCGCCGGCGTGTTGACGGGCGGCGGGGCGGGAGTGGGCAAAGCGGGCCGCGTCAATGCCCAAACCAGGCCCATGGACAGTCCGCAAATAAGCAGGAGGGCGGTCAGGGCGAGGGGCCAGTAACGCTGCCAGCCCTCACCCCCGGCCCTTCTCTGGTTGGAAGAGGGGGGAAGAACGGGCGCGGCTTTCGGCATGGATCGCGATCGGTCTCTTTCTGTGAAGGTCTCCGTCCCCTCCTGCACGATGGTGGCCTGGGTGTCTCCCTTTTGTCCGCCCGGGCGCGCGGGCTGCGGCCTGGCGGCCGCGGTCGTCCCGCTGAGGGCGGATTCCAGCGCGGCGGCGAATCCGCCCATG
>JAJVHZ010000044.1 GCA_022072255.1 Gammaproteobacteria bacterium
TGACGGCTCAACCAGGCGCGCACGCGCGCGACCACGATCTCGGTGGCGCCGCCGAGCATGTCGTCGACGCCGGGCACGATGGTCTGGCTGTAGCCCGTGTGCCCCGCGGCGCGCGCGGCGCTGGCGCGCTGCTCGGTGAGGCTGCGCTGCGCCGGCCCGGCGAATTCCCCGGAGATGTCGAGCACCGGCAGCTTGAGATCGGCCATCGCCGGGACCGTGACCGCCGGCGGGTTGAGGCCGGCGGCGGAGGAGAGGCTCAACGCCACCACGCCCTTGATGTCCCTCGCGCCGGCGGCGGTGGCAAGGGCGAGCGACGCGCCGAGTTCCTGGCCGATGATCGCAATCGCCTCGGGCTTGAACTCGGAGAGCTTGGCGAGCGCGGCGGCGATGCGCTTCTGCGCGAGTTCCTGGATGCCGCCGTAGGCCGCACGCGGCGAGCCCGCCGGCAGCACCGGCAACTGCAACGAGAGGGTCGACCAGCCGGCCGCGGGCAGCTCGGTGCGCAGGGCATGGATGAGGCCCGGCTCATCGGCGGTGTCGTCCATGGCGTGCAGCAGCAGCACCGCCCCGCGCGGCTCCCTGCCGGTCTGCTCCCTGTAGAGCGCCAGCACCTGCGCCTTCTCGACCTCCAGCAGCAGCACTTCGGCGGCCGGCACGCGCGCGCTCACGGCATCGACGATCGCCTGTTCGCGCACGGCATCCGGGGCGACCTTCAGCGGCGGCTCGTCGCCCTTGCCGCCTCCATCCCTGGGCCCGGCCGCCGCAGGCTTCTCCTTGCCGGCCGGTGCCGTGGTCTGCGCGCCCGCGCCGGGCGCGAGCAGCACGCCCGAAAGCACCCAGCACACAACATTCATTCCACCTGCGCGGCGCATGCGGGCAGTATAGGCGAGGCGGGCAAGCGGCTGAAAACCCCGGCCCGATCGGGTACAGTGGCCATCCTTTTTCGCACTCATGCCGACCGCCGTGGCCCGGGACTTCCACATCGCGCCCTCCATACTCTCCGCCGACTTCGCGCGCCTTGGCGAGGAGTGCTCGCGCGTGCTCGAGGCCGGTGCCGACATCATCCATTTCGACGTCATGGACAACCACTACGTTCCGAACCTGACCTTCGGGCCGGTGGTATGCGAGGCCATCCGCAGGTACGGCATCGCCGCCCCCATCGACGTGCACCTGATGGTGCGGCCGGTCGACCGGCTGATCGGGGATTTCGCCAGGGCCGGGGCGACATATATTACGTTTCACCCGGAGGCGAGCGACCACATCGATCGCTCGCTGCAGCTCATCCGCGACAGCGGCTGCAGGTCCGGCCTGGTGTTCAACCCGGCGACGACGCTCGACCCCTTGAGTTACGTGATGGAGAAGGTCGACATGGTACTGCTGATGTCGGTGAACCCCGGCTTCGGCGGGCAGTCCTTCATCCCCGCGGTGCTCACGAAGATCCGGCAGGCGCGGCAGATCATCGAGGCGAGCGGTCGACCCATCCGCCTGGAGGTCGACGGCGGTGTGAAGGTCGAGAACATCCGCGCCATCGCCGAGGCCGGCGCCGACACCTTCGTGGCCGGCTCGGCGATCTTCGGCACGCACGACTACGGGGCCACCATCGCCGCCATGCGCGCGGAGCTCGCGAGCGCGCGGCCGTGAGCGACCGTGCGCCGGAGATGCTGTTGTTCGATCTGGACGGGACGCTGGTCGACAGCGTGCCGGATCTCGCCTTCTGCCTGAACGCCATGCTCACCGAGCTCGCGCTGCCGGCGGCGAGCGAGGAGGAGGTGCGGATGTGGGTGGGCAACGGCGCCGAACGGCTGATCAAACGCGCGATCACGCGCCGCATGGACGGCGAGCCCGAGGATCTGGCCCTGCTGCAGCGGGCATTGGCGCGGCTGATGGAGATCTACGCCGAGAACACCGACCAGTACAGCCGGCTCTACCCGGGCGTGATCGAGGGCCTCGGCTACGCCAGGTCGCTCGGCTGCCCGCTCGGCCTGGTGACCAACAAGGCCGAGCGCTTCACCTTGCCGCTGATGCGCTCGCTCGGCATCCTCGATCACTTCGACATCGTCGTCGGCGGCGACACGTTGCCCACGCAGAAGCCGCACCCCGGTCCCCTGCTCCACTGCGCCGGGCAGTACCGCGCGGCGCCCGCGCGCAGCGTGATGATCGGCGACTCGATAAACGACCTGCAGGCCGCGCGCGCCGCCGGCATGCGCATCCTGTGCGTGAGCTATGGCTACAATCACGGCAACGACATCGGCACGCACGGCCCGGATGCCATACTCCACTCGCTGGCGGAACTGCCCGCCCATCTGTAGATGCAACCACGCATGAACGCCGCCCAGCTCGACCGACTGCGCGCGCAGGGCTACAACCGCGTGCCGGTGGTGCGCGAGGTGCTCGCCGATCTGGACACGCCGCTCAGCGCGTACCTGAAACTCGCCGAGGGCCCCTATTCCTACCTGTTCGAGTCCGTGCAGGGCGGCGAGAAGTGGGGCCGGTATTCCTTCATCGGCCTGCCGGCGAAGACCGTCATGCGCGTGCGCGGACAGGAGATCGTGGTGCTGGAGCACGGGCGGGAGATCGAGCGGCACACGGTGGCCGACCCGCTGGCCTGGGTGCAAGAGTTCCATCGCCGCTACCGCGTGCCGGAGCTCGAGGGCATGCCGCGGTTCACCGGCGGCCTGGTCGGCTATTTCGCCTACGACACCGTGCGTTATATCGAAAAGCGCTTGTCGAATGATGCCCGCCCGGACCCGCTGGGCGTGCCCGACATCCTGCTGATGGTGTCCGAGGAGGTCGTCGTCGTCGACAACCTCAAGGGCAAGCTGCACCTGGTGGTGCACGCCGACGCGCACGACAACGGGGCGATCGAAGAGGCCGAGCGTCGCCTCGACGAGCTGACCGTCGCGCTGCGCGAGGGCCGGCCGCGCTACGCCTCCAGACCGACGTCGGTGCAGGTCTCCGAGGCCGATTTCACCGGCGGCTCGTTCACGCGCGAGGGGTACATGAACGCGGTGGAGCGCATCAAGCGCTACATCGTCGACGGCGACGTGATGCAGGTGGTGCCCTCGCAGCGCATGTCGATCCCGTTCGCCACACCGCCCATCGATCTGTATCGCGCGCTGCGCAGCCTGAACCCCTCGCCGTACATGTTCTTCTTCAACTTCGGCGAGTTCCACGTCGTCGGCTCCTCGCCGGAGATCCTCGTGCGGCTGGAGGACGGGATGGTGACGGTGCGGCCGATCGCCGGCACGCGCCCGCGCGGCAGGACCGATGAGGAGGACCTGGCGCTGGAGAAGGACCTGCTCTCGGACCCGAAGGAGATCGCCGAGCACCTGATGCTCATCGACCTCGGCCGCAATGACGTCGGCCGCGTGGCGGAGGTGGGCAGCGTGACCGTCACCGAGCGGTTCGTGATCGAACGCTATTCGCACGTCATGCACATCGTCTCCAACGTCGTCGGCCGACTCAGGGAGGGCATGAGCGCGATCGACGTGCTGCGCGCCACCTTCCCCGCCGGCACCGTGAGCGGGGCGCCGAAGATCCGCGCCATGGAGATCATCGACGCGCTGGAGCCGGTCCGGCGCGGCATCTACGCCGGCGCGGTGGGCTACCTCTCCTGGAACGGCAACATGGACACCGCCATCGCCATCCGCACCGCCGTCATCAAGGACGGCACGCTGCACATCCAGGCCGGCGGCGGCATCGTCGCCGACTCCGTTCCAGAGACCGAGTGGGAAGAGACCATCAACAAGCGCCGCGCGATGTTCCGCGCCGTGACGCTCGCCGCCGCGGGTCTGGATCGAACCGGCTGATCGAATGAGCCGCAGCCCGCGCCGCGCACATGATTCAGCGCGCGGGCGGCGGCAGCGTCAACTCCGCAAGTCTGCTGATCAGCATCGATACCACCACCACCGCGAACAGCGACATCAGCCGGTTCACCAGCGCCATCGCGTCGGAGACCTCGCCGGGCCGGGAGACGAAGTAACCCGCCAGCACCGCCAGGCAACTCAGCCACGCGAACAGGCGGATGAGGCGCAGATCGCGCGTGCGCCCTATCTCGAGCATGACGATCACGTACGCGGCGCCGTGCGCCAGGCCCCTGGGCGTCAACGCGTCGAGCGCGAACAGCGCCGCGAGCGCGATCAGGCTCATGACCACCGCGCGACGGCGAGCCGGATCTTTTCGACTCATGCTCCACATTGGTCATCCCTCCTGTTTTTCGACGAGGCACGCACTGTGCGGCACGCCGGTGCGCACGCGGCGCACACGCATGAACCATACAGCACGCAACCCATCCGGTCATCCGCTCGCGTAGCGATGACCGGCCGTTGGACACGCACGGCGCGAGATCTCGTGAGTTGCGAACACGCATCGAACCCGCACATGCAATGCGGCACCGATGCAACTGTCGGCAGGGATGCCGCTTCGGCGATCACTGAAGGGTTGAATTGTGCCGCGGATTTCGCTACGGTAATTCTAGTAGCTGAACGAATCGCCGGCGCGCACGCCAGCTTCAGTGCGCCCATCATGCAGTCCTGACGAGCAGTAGATCGTATTAGTGATCTCGAGGTGTCGCGAGCGCGGCACCGCCCCGAACCACGGTCGCTCCGCATCGGAGCGGCAGGGCCGTGCGTGCCCGTCCGTCACGCGGCGCACGCGCCGTCGCATCGCAGCCCGATCGCCGGGCAGGGCGGCGCTCGGCCCTGACACTCGCCACGGCGCCCGGCCGCGCCCTGCGACACTCGCATCGCGCCGTCCGCAGCACCGCGGCGCGTCCGGAATTCACACCGCCCCGGAAAGGCATCGATCGGGAGACGACTGGTCCGATGAACCTGGAGAATTCGATCACGCATGCCGTGCAGTGGACGCTGGTGCTGCTCGTGGCGGCGGCGGCGTGGGGCGTGCTCGTCTATGCACGCCGGATCGTGCTCGCGCGCCTCGGCACCTGCGGCGGGTCGATCGCGCTGGTGCGGTGCTTCGAGCGCGAGGGCATCGAGTTCGCCTACCCGACGCAGACCGTCCATCTGGGGCGGGCGGCCGCCCTGCCCGCATGAACATCCCTCACGAAAAGCAGCTGGTCATCGCATCCAACCGCCTGCCGTTCGTGGTCGGGCGTGATCACGACGGCGCTCTGGAGGTGCGGCCCGCCTCCGGCGGCCTGGTCACCGCCATGCTGCCGATACTGAGAGAGAATGGCGGCACCTGGATCGGCTGGACGGGCCTGCCCGAGAAGGACGATTGCTCGGCGGCGGCACTGGCCCAGTCGGCCGGCGATCCCGGATTCAACGTAGTGCCCGTGAGCCTGAGCGACGAGGAGGTGGTGGGCTTCTACGAGGGGTTCTCCAACGAGATCATCTGGCCGCTGTTTCACGACCTGCCGTCGTTCTGCGAGTTCGCGCCGTCGCACTGGGATTACTATCTGCAGGTCAACCGCAAGTTCGCCAGGGCGATAGCCGACAACGCGGCGCCCGATTCGCTGGTCTGGGTGCACGACTACCACCTCATCAACGTCGGCACGGAGCTGCGCCGGCACGGAGCCCGCCTGCGCACGGCGTTCTTCCTGCACATACCGTTCCCGTCGATCGACATGTTCATGAAGCTGCCGTGGCGACAGTCGCTGCTGCGCTCGCTGCTCGAGTACGGCCTCATCGGATTCCAGACGCTGCGCGACCGGCGCAACTTCGTGCAGTGCCTGCGACAGCTCTTCCGCGACGTGAGCGTCAGCGGCAAGGGCCAGGTATTGCAGGTGGGCGTCGGCGATCGCCGGGTCGCGGTCGGCCACTTCCCGATCGGCATCGACTTCGCGGATTTCGCGCGCCGCGCCGCCGCACCGGAGGTGCGCGAGCGCGCGCGGGCGTTGCACAACCTGCTGCCGGATCGCCAGCTCTTCTTCGGAGTGGATCGGCTCGATTACACCAAGGGCATCCTGCTGCGCCTGCGCGCCTTCCGCGAGGCACTCATCCGGCATCCCGAGCTGCGCCAGCGGGTGACGTTGATACAGGTGGTCGTGCCCAGCCGCGAGCACATCTCCAGGTATTTCGACCTGCGAACCCAGATCGAGCAGCTCGTCAGCCGCATCAACGGCGAATTCACCGAACCCGGCGGCTGGGTGCCAATCCACTACGTCTTCCGCAGCCTCGACCCCGTCGACCTGCTGGCCTACTACCGCGCCGCCGAAGTTGCCCTGGTGACCCCGCTGAAAGACGGCATGAATCTCGTCGCCAAGGAGTACTGCACCTGCAGCATCGAGGAGAACTGCGTGCTCGTCCTGAGCGAGTTCGCCGGCGCCGCCGCGCAGTTGCGCAGCGGCGCGCTGATGGTCAATCCACACGACATCGAAGGGGTCGCCGACGCGATCTACCGCGCCTTCTGCATGCCCGAGGAGGAGCGCCGCCGGCGCATGCGGCGCATGCGGCGGGAGATCATGCGCCGCGATCTATTCTGGTGGGTGAGTTCGTTCTTCAACGCCGTATCAAAGGAGGTGCCGCATGAGCTACAGACAAACCAGTCCGACGAGCATGGTGCGCTGGTCGACGGTGCAAACCCGGCCGACGCCCAGCCCCGAGAGCTCCAGCGACGCGCGAGCTGACGTCGATCCGCCTGCGGCCGAGGACGGCTACGCGGTCGATACGAGCGCGCCGGAGGCCGATGCCTCGGGCGACGAGGAAGGCGTGCCATGGAGAAGGCCGGCTGAGCGTGCAGCTCGGCGGATCGCCCGGCCGGCTCGCGGTATTTTTCAAGGGCGGCGCCGGCAGCAAGGGTCGCTCGCGCGCGCGGCGTAGAGCCGGGCGACCCGGGACGCTGCCAGGGAGGAGAACAGGCATTGCTACGGGAGGGTGACGCGATGAACTTCGGGATCATGAAATGTGAGATCGAGTGGTGGCGCCGGGTACGGCCCCGGGGAACCACCGGGTCGTCGCCGACGCGGCGACACGAAGCACCACAGGCAAAGAGATGGTGTCGCCTGTTCGCCGTGCACGGCGCATTGCTTGCCGTCCCGCTACCCGCCCTCGGTGCGCTGACCTCCTTCGATCTGAGCTTCGCGACCAGCGGCCAGAGCATGTGGGGTCCTGGTACGGCGCTGCAACTCGACGCCGATCAGACGATCATGGGTACGACGTGGGGATCCTTGAGCAACCCGGCGCTCAGCTTCAACAACATCGGCGACCAGATCCTGCCGAGCCCGACGTTTCCTTTCTTTCGCGTCACGCAGTACGGTGCCGACATCCGCTACTACGGCCTGGGCTCGATGGGGCTGTCGTACGACTATCACTTCGACTCCGGTTCCGTGAACGTGAACTATCCGCTCCGGATAAGTCTCGATCTCCCCGAGCAGGTGAACCCGGGGGAGAAGGTGGTGATCGGCACCTCCTATGAACTCCTGCCCGGCGCGCTGATGACCACCAACTCGCCGGAGTTCAGTTTCGGTCTGAATTTCGACTATCGGCTCGCCAACCGGCTGACCGTGCGTCCGTGCAACGACGGCTGCGGCGCCACCCAGACCATCGTCAACCAGGACACCGGCAACGCCTCCTTCGAGCTGTTCGGCTTCGACAGCCGCACGGCCGGTTTCAGCTCGGCGCTGGATTTGATCGAGAACCCGGATCCGCCCGATTCCAATGAGCAGAACAAGAAGAAGTCCCTGGCGCTGAAGATCCTCGACAAGCTGCCCGCCTCCACCGAGGTCGGCAGCGTGACCGTGCAGATCCCGGATATCGACACCGATTCCTCGGCGAGCGGCGGCCCGTCACCGGCCGGCACTCTCACCAGCACCGGGGAGGACGACTTCATCACCGCGCGCATGGATGTCGACACCGTGCTGCTGGCGCTGGCGGGGCTGCCCAACATCCAGGACCCCGGGCCGATCAACGTCGGTCCGATCGGCGGTCAATACTCCTTCATCGATGCCGGTATCGGCACCGCGATGGTCATCACTCAGGACTTCGCGTTCCAGGGCAGGCCGATACTCCTGCTGCGCCTGGCCGACGGGACGATCGTGCAGGCGCCGCTGGGCGAAACCATCGAGTTCGACCTGCCGGCGGGCGTTGCCGAGGGCGATCTGCTCGAGATCCAGGCGCAGGTGCTGCTCGAGAACATCTTCTCCAACAACACCGGCCTGAGGCTCGACCCGCAGGGCGATCTCCGAATCGGCTACGTCGAGGCGCACGCGGACTTCTTCGGATCGAACTTCGACATCGATTGGGACGCCGGGCCCGCCTTCTCCCGTAACCTCCGGCTGTCCGGTCCCGCCATCTCCGGCATCTTTGGCGATCAATGGGCGCTGGACTTTGGCGCGCTGGGCCTGGACCCCCTCGGTATACGCGTGGGCGATCCGCAGCCGGTGCCGCTGCCGGCGGCCTTCTGGCCGTTGGCTGGCGCGTCCGGCCTGCTGCTCGCGCGCTGTCGCAGAAGGCTCTGATCCGCCCCGGGAGCGCGGGTGCGGCCGGCGACCGAAAACCCGGCCGCGCCGGCTTCAGTACGCGCGCTCCCACGGCCGGCTCAGTCTCAACGCGCACTGGATGAGCCCGACCATGCTGTAGGTCTGCGGGAAATTGCCCCATAGCTCCCGGGTCCCGGGATCGATGTCCTCGGAGAGCAGTCCGAGCGGATTCCGGAATTCCAGCAGCTTCTCGAACAGCGCGCGCGCCTCCCCGCGGCGGCCGAGCGCGGTCAACGCATCGATGTACCAGAACGTGCAGATCACGAACGCCACTTCGGGCTCCCCGAAATCATCCGCCTTCACGTAGCGGTAGATGAAATCTCCCCGCTTCAACTCCTTCTCGATGACCGCCACCGTGCCGGCGAAGCGCGGATCCCCGGCGGGGAGGAAGCCGAGCTCGTGCAGCAGCAGCAGGCTCGCGTCGAGATGCGTGCCCTCGAAGGCGTCCACGAAGGTGTTCCGTTCCCTGTCGTAGGCGCGCTCGCAGATCACCGCGTGGATGCGATCGGCGTGCTCCCGCCAGTAATCGGCGCGTGGGGCGAGACCGAGGTGCGCGCCGATGCGCGCCAGCCGATCGCAGGCCACCCAGCACATCACGCTCGAGAACGTGTGCACGGCGGTCATGCCCCTGAACTCCCAGATGCCGGCATCGGGCTGATCGTAGACCTGCACGGCTATCTCCCCGAGCGGCTCCAGCCGCCGGAACAGTGCCTCGTCGCCTGGCCGCTCCAGTCGCCGATCGAAGAACATGTGCATGGCGGCGAGCACGGCGGAACCGTAGATGTCGTTCTGCTCCTGCCGGTAGGCCGCGTTGCCGACGCGCACCGGCCCCATGCCGCGGAAACCGCGCAGGCCGGGGGCGATCGACTCGGGCATGTCCGCACGGCCGCTGATGCGGTAGACCGGCTGCAGCCTGCGCCCCCGCGTGGCGGCGAGGTTCACGATGTAGTGCAGGTAGCGCTCCATCGTGCCGGTCACGCCCAGGCGGTTGAGCGCCGCGACGACGAAGTAGCTGTCGCGCAGCCAGCAGTAGCGGTAATCCCAGTTGCGCCTGCTGTGCGGGGCCTCCGGGATGGACGTGGTCATCGCCGCGACGATGGCGCCGGTATCGTCGAAGGCGCTGAGCTTCAGCGTGATGGCCGCGCGGATGACCGCATCCTGCCATTCGAACGGAATGCCGAGGTAGCGTACCCAGCGATGCCAGTACGCCGTCGTCTCCAGCAGGAAGGCGCGGCCGATATCGCCGGCTGCGCCCTCGACGGTCTCATCGGGTCCCAGCAGGAACGTCAGCTCCTGTTCCAGCACCGTGGGCAGACCCTCGAGCAGCGCGGTGATGCTGGCATCCGTGGTCAGGCGCACCGTCAGGCTGCTGCCGACGTAACGGACGTGATTGCTGCCGAAGGTGATCGACGGGCTGGCACTGCCCCAATCGCAACGCGGCTGCAGGTGGACGCGAATGACGGGGCTGCCGGTGAGCGGCCGGATCTGACGTACGAACATCATCGGCTTGAAGGTCCGCCCGAAGCGGTGGCAGCGCGGCGCGAAGTCCACGATCTCCACCGCGGCGCCGTCGCGGTCGTGGAGCCGCGTGACGAGGATGGCGGTATTGCGCAGGTACTCCTGCTCCGCGCGCAGGAAATTCTGCAGCGTGATCGTGAAGGTGCCCGCATTCGGCTCGCCGCCCTCGTCGAGCAGCCCGCAGAAGAACGGATCGCCGTCCATGCGTGGCAGGCACGCCCACACCATGCGGCCGTGAGCGTCGATGAGCGCGCCGACGGTGCAGTTGCCGATGACGCCGATGTCAAGATTTCCCATTCCCGCCCCCCGCGTACTCCACGTATGCCGCGAGCCACCGCAGCACGCTCGCGGCGTCGGCAAGGCGCCAGCGCGCGCAGGTCGGCCCGGCGCCGACCTTCACGGTGTGGCCGCCGCGTCCGTTCACCAGCTCGAAGCCGTGCTCGTCGGTGGCATCGTCGCCGACGAACACCGGGCACCGGCCGCGAAACGGCCGCTCCTCCAGGAAGGCCGCGATGGCGCGGCCCTTGTCGGCGGTCGCGGGCCTCAGCTCGAACACCATCTTTCCGGGCTGAATGGCATAGGCATCGCCCAGGGCAGCGGCAGCCCGCCGCATGCGCCCCTCGACCAGCCCTGCCAGTGCCGGGGCCCGGCGGTAATGCACGCACAGCGCCGCACCCTTGTTCTCGAGCATGAGCCCCGGGTACCGGGTGACGAAGGCCGCGATGTCCTCATGGATCGCACCCAGTGCTCCGCCTCGCGGCTGCGTGTGGTGCAACTCGCCCGCGGCATCGCGGCGCTCGGCGCCGTGCTGGCCGGCGATCGGCAGGCGCAGCGGGGCGAACAGGCGGTCGAGGTCGAGGATCGCGCGCCCGCTCACCAGGGCGACCGGCGCGCCCGCATCCTCCGCCACGGCACGCAGCGTCTCGACCAGCCCTCCGGGCATGCGCACCGCCCGGGGGTGCTCGGCGATCTCGAGCAGCGTGCCGTCGACATCGAGAAAGAACGCCCAGTCGGCGCCGAATGGCGGCATGTCAAGAACACTCCTCTGCATGGCGGTTGGCGCAGACGCACTGCCCTGCGGCAGGCGCAGCCGCGGACGCTGCCGGTGGTTCCGACGGCGCGCCGGACACATGTATAACATGACCCGCCCGCGGGACCGTGAGCCGGGCCGCACGGCCGGATATGATAGTGACTGTCCGATCCGCGCGAGGTTTCCTCGCTCCCTGCCGGGCGGCGGCGCTCCCGATTGAGCGGCCCCGCGGCACCGCGCGCCGGCGGTGCGCACCGCCCCCCGGCCGGGGTTTCGAAATCCCTGAAATACCGCCAGAATACCCGCCCCGGCCCCGGCCAGGGGCGAGCCACCCCGCCTCCATAAGACTGACGACTGCCACGGCCGAGTCACCCCAGGATACCGGTCCCATGCTGTTGATGATCGACAACTACGATTCCTTCACCTACAACCTCGTGCAGTACTGCGGCGAGCTCGGCGCCGACGTGCGCGTGTACCGCAACGACGAGATCCCGGTGGAGGAGATCGGCAGGCTGCAGCCCGATCACATCGTCATCTCGCCGGGTCCGTGCACGCCCAACGAGGCCGGGGTGTCGATGGCGACGATCGAGCGCTACAAGGGCGAGATACCCATACTCGGGGTGTGCCTCGGGCACCAGGCCATCGGTCAGGTCTTCGGGGGCGACGTCGTGCACGCCCGCGAGGTGATGCACGGCAAGACCTCGCCGATCTTTCACCTCGACAAGGACGTGTTCGCCGCGCTGCCCAATCCGTTCACCGCCACCCGCTATCACTCGCTGGTGATCAAGAAGGAGACCGTGCCGGAGTGCCTCGAGGTCACCGCGTGGACACGCAATCCCGACGGCTCGATGGACGAGATCATGGGAGTGCGCCACCGGCAATACCGCATCTCCGGCGTGCAGTTCCACCCCGAGTCGATCCTGACCGAACACGGCCACGCCCTGCTGCGCAATTTTCTGGAAGGCGGGCACTGAGCGCGACCATGAGCGTCACCCACGCGCTGCAGATCGTCGTCGAGAGGCGCGACCTGGCGGCCCATGAGATGGAGGCGGCGATGCGCACGATCATGGCCGGCGAGGCCACGCCGGCGCAGATCGGCGGTTTCCTCGTCGGCCTGCGCATGAAGGGCGAGACGGTCGACGAGGTCGCCGCCGCCGCGCGCGTGATGCGGGAGCTGGCCACACCGGTGCACGTGCACGCCGAGCCGCTCATCGACACCTGCGGCACCGGCGGCGACGGGGCCAACACCTTCAACATCTCCACCACCAGCGCCTTCGTGGTGGCCGCCGCCGGCGGCAAGGTGGCGAAACACGGCAATCGCTCCGTGTCGGGCCCGAGCGGCAGCGCCGATCTGCTGGAGGCCGCCGGCGCGCGGCTCGATCTGTCGCCGCAGCAGGTTGCGCGCTGCATCGAGGAGGTGGGGGTGGGTTTCATGTACGCACCGGCACATCACGCTGCAACGCGGCACGCGGTCGGACCGCGCCGCGAGCTCGGCGTGCGCACCCTGTTCAACGTGCTCGGCCCGCTCACCAACCCGGCCGGCGCAAGGCGCCAGGTTATCGGCCTGTTCAGCGCCCACTGGCTGGAGCCGCTGGCGGAAGTGCTGCGCCGGCTCGGCAGCACGCACGTGCTGCTCGTGCACGCCCACGACGGGCTCGATGAGATCAGCATCGCGACGGCGACCGAGGTGGCCGAGCTGAAGGACGGCGGGATCCGGCGCTACCGCCTGACGCCCGGGGAGATTGGCGTCGCCGCCTCGCCGGTCGAGGGCATCACCGTCAGGGACCGGCAGCAGAGTCTGGCGATCACCCGCGGCGTGCTCGCCAATGCGCCCGGACCGGCGCTGGAAATCGTCTGCGCAAACGCCGGCGCGGCGATCTATGCTTGTGGTCTGACCGAGGACATTGCCGGCGGCGCGCGGCGTGCGCGCGCGGTGCTCGCCGACGGCAGCGCGGCGAGAGTGTTCGCCGACTTCATCGAATTCAGCCAACGTTGTTGAGCGACATGGACAGCACACCCGACATATTGAAGAGGATCCTGCATCACAAGGAGAAGGAGGTGGCTGCGCGCCGCGCCGTCGTCTCGCTCGAGCAGATGGAGCGCCGCGCCGAGGACGCGCCGCCGCCGCGCGGGTTCGTCACCGCCATCGAACACAAGATCGCCGAGGGCAAGCCGGCGGTGATCGCGGAGTGCAAGAAGGCCTCGCCGAGCAAGGGGATCATCCGCAAGGAGTACTACCCGGCGGAGATCGCGAAGTCCTACGAGGCGGCCGGCGCCGCGTGCCTGTCGGTGCTGACGGACACCGGGTTCTTCCAGGGGACCGACGCGCACATGCAGGCGGCGCGCGCGGCCTGCGCCCTGCCCGTGCTGCGCAAGGATTTCATCGTCGATCCCTATCAGGTCTACGAGGCGCGCGCGCTGGGCGCGGACTGCATCCTGCTCATCGTCGCCGGACTGAAGGACCGGCTCATGCAGGATCTCGCCTGGCTGGCGCGGGATCTCGGCATGGACGCGCTGGTGGAGGTGCACAACCGCGAGGAACTCGAGCGCGGCCTGATGCTGCGAACGCCGCTCATCGGCATCAACAACCGCGACCTGCACACCTTTCACACCGACCTGCAGACCACGCTCGATCTGCTCTACGACGTGATGCAGGACCGCACCGTGGTCACCGAGAGCGGCATACACACGCCCGAACAGGTGGCCATGCTGCGCAAGCGCGGCGTGCACGCATTCCTGGTCGGCGAGGTCTTCATGAGTGCGCCCGACCCGGGTGAGAAGCTGAAGGAATTGTTCTCGCTGTGAACCGTCCAACGAGCGGAAAGAATCCCAACCCAGGAGACGTACCCATGAATCGATGCATCTACCCACTCGCCCTGCTGATCGCCGGCGCACCGCCGATCGCCGTCGCCGCGGACCTGGTGGCCACCCCCATCTGGGAGACCGAGGCCGTGTTCAGGAACCCGGAGTCGGCGCTCCTCGACATGGAGCGCAACGTGTTCTATGTCTCCAACGTCGACGGCGATTCCATGGGCAAGGACGGGCACGGTTTCATCTCGCGTATGACGCCGGATGGACACGTGACCGATCTGGAATGGGTCACCGGCCTGAACGCCCCGAAGGGCCTGGCGATCGTGGGCGACAAGCTGTACGTGGCCGACATCGACACGCTGGTGGAGATCGATATCGACACCGGTACCGTCTCGCACCGCTTCCCGGTTCCCGACGGGCAGTTCTTCAATGACGTCGCCGCGGACAACGCCGGGACCGTGTACGTCTCCGACACGATGACCAATCGGATATATCGCCTGTACAACGGCGTTTTCGAGAACTGGATCGAGGGCAATCAGCTCGAGAATCCCAACGGCCTCTACGCCACCGACAACAAGCTGCTGTTGGGTACGTGGGGTGCGATGAAGGGCGGATTCGCCACCGAAGTGCCGGGCCATATCAAGGTCATCGACATCGCCACCAAGGCCGTCTCCGATTTCGGCAGCGACAAGCCGATCGGCAACATGGACGGCATCGCGCTCATGGCCGACGGCTCCGTCATCGCGACCGACTGGATGGCGGGCTCGCTGATGACGATCGCCCCGGATGGAACCGTGCGGCAACTGCTGGACCTCAACCAGGGTTCCGCGGACCTGGATTACATCATGAACGGCAGCATCGCAGTCGTGCCGATGATGGCCGACGGCAAGGTGGTTGCCTATCATATCGCCGAACCGGCGCCGGAGCCCGCGCCGGATGAGATGCCCGCCGAGGGTGCCGCGCCGGGCACCGGGCAATGATGTTCCGACCGAAGACAGGCCGCCCGGAGTCGAGCCATGGCGGATCAGCCGCACGGTTTCGAGAGAGAGTACACGGAGAAGGGGTTCTGGGACTCTCTGCTCCACTACGCGAAGCTCGCCGGCCGCGAGGTCGTGGAAAAGGCGCTGCAGCTGTATTTCACTGCCGAATCCAGGGACCTGCCCCAGTGGGCGCGGGCGGTAATCTACGGGGCGCTGGGCTATTTCATCGCGCCGATCGACGCCATCCCGGACCTCACGCCGATCGTCGGTTACACCGATGACCTCGGCGTGCTGGTCGCGGCGCTGGCGGCGGTGATGGCATATGTCACGCCGGACGTCATGGAACGGGCCGCGCGCAAGGCGCGCGAGTGGTTCCAGTAGCGCTCACGCGCATACGCCGTTCCCGCGCAAGCGGCAACCCATTTTCGCTATACTCGGGCCTGCAACGAAACCACGCGCCCGTAGCTCAGTTGGGCGAGGCGGAAGCCGGCGAACGTCCGGTGAACGTTCGCCCCGCCGAGCGCCCGGTCACGGACGACCGGGCCGGATCGCCGCTCCAGGGAAGGCTGCAACCATTGCGGCAAAAAGCAGCACAACACGCGCCCGTAGCTCAGTTGGGCGAGGCGGAAGCCGGCGAACGTCCGGTGAACGTTCGCCCCGCCGAGCGCCCGGTCACGGACGACCGGGCCGGATCGCCGCTCCAGGGAAGGCTGCAACCATTGCGGCAAAAAGCAGCACAACACGCGCCCGTAGCTCAGTTGGATAGAGTACTCGGCTTCGAACCGAGTGGTCGGGAGTTCGAATCTCTCCGGGCGCGCCACTTTGCCACCGCCTCCGCCATCGCCTCGAGCGGAGCGCCCCTTCCCGGCTTCGTTCCGGTTTTTTTTTCGCCTTCGCAGATGCCCGCGCCGATACGCCGCCCTCGAACTGCCGTTCGTGGTCCGTGGCGAACCGCGACGTTCGGCCGCGCGCCGCTACGCTACTGTCGAACCATCTCCAGCGTGAATGTTCCCGCGTCGTCCCGCTGACCGTCGGCGGCCGACAGGACGCCATCCGCTACGACAAACCGGCCCACCCCCTTGACTTCCTCCTTGTCGCGGGACATCCATCCCTCGAAATCGTAGCGCACTCCCCCGGAGATGAAGTAGCCAAACGCCCTGCACGAGGTCTGAACCGTCAGGCGCGCGGTACTGATCGGAACGGCACGTGATGCGATCGACATCGACGTGGTGGGGTATTGCTCCGTGCCCGAAACTCCTGTCATTACCCCGGCCGAGCTGAATGAGAAATGTCCGCGCCAATGCGCGTCGTGCAACACCGGCCTGTGCGAGCCATGCGAGTGGCCGCCCCCCGAGTGCTCGCCATGTGCGTGGCCGCCGTTCGCGTACCCGCTCTGCAGAAAATATCTCCATACGCCGGCCGCATTGCCTTGCAGGCAGGCTGCCCCGGCTGAAGATGTAACTGCCAGTGAACCCGCCAGAACCGCAATCGTCGAAAGTGGTCGCTGCATACTGCCTCCTCTGAAAAGGTCCGATCGCCCGCATGTTCAGCTTTCGGGGCGTACTCGGTTAACGTGTGAAGCTACTGTTGTTTGAGACCACGGTGGCCCCATTGATCGGGATCAACGAGGCATGCATTCGCCAATGGCCGGCTGCCTCCCGGACGCGGACTGCCCCGGCAAGGACCATGCCGTGGGCGGATCAGTTCTGCGGCGAGTGCTACGCTTTAGCTGGTAACGCAACGCCGTTGTGACCACAGACCGCAGGGGGTACCGTCATGTCCTACGTCCGAGCCAAGCAGTGTTTCAAGGATGCGCAGCGATCCGTCAAGGCGAGCCAGGATGTGGTGTCGCTGGCACTCATCGAGGGACTCCTGCAGCTGACCGAATCGCTCGAGAAGCATATCGCCGAGCTGCACTCGGAGATCGTCACGGTGCGGAAGAGCGTCGCGGGCACGGCCGTGCGCAAGCCGCGATCGTCAACGCGCAAACCGAGGTGAGCAGCGCCGCCGGCGACCGACGGTCGGTCGCCGGCGGCACTTTGCACGCGGCGGGCCCAGCCGGTACTCTTCACTCTTCGCGGGATTCGAGGACCTTCCGCCCCCGTGCATCAGCGGCTCGCGCCCGTCGCCGGCCCCGACCGCGCACGCGGATATCGTGGCTCCATGGAGGCCAACGTGCCCAATCTGATCCATCCGACGGCAATCCTGTCCGCCAGGGCCGCGCTCGGGCGCCGCAACGCCGTCGGTCCGTATGCGGTCATCGAGGACGACGTCGTCATCGGCGACGACAATCGCATCGGTGCGCACAGCGTGGTGAAGAACGGGGCGCGCATCGGGAATTCCAACTCCATCCACGAGCACGTCGTGTTCGCCGGCCCGCCGCAGGACATCGGCTTTCAGGACACGCCGACCACCGCGGAGCTCGGCAACGGCAACGTGCTGCGGGAGTTCGTCACCGTCAGTCGCGCGACGAGCAAGGAAGAGGGCCGCACCACGATCGGCGACCACAACTACTTCATGGCCTGCACCCACGTCGCCCACGACTGCCGGCTGGGCAACCACATCATCATGGCCAACGACGCGGTGCTGGCCGGCCACGTTCACATCGGGGATCGGGTCTTCATCTCCGGCGGCGTGAAGATCCACCAGTTCGTCCAGATAGGCGCATACGCCATGATCGGAGGCAACAGCAAGATCACCCAGGACTGCCTGCCATACATGATCACCGACGGCATCCCCGGGCGGGTGTGCGGACTGAACCTGGTGGGCCTGCGGCGCGCCGGTTTCAGCGCCGCGGAGTTGAGCGATCTGAAGGCCGCCCATCAGATCCTGTTCGGGGCGCGCGGCTCGCTGGAACAGCAGCTCGCCGGGCTCGAGAAGCTGGGAACGCCGACGGCATTGCACCTGCTCGAGTTCATACGCAATTCGAAGCGCAGCTTCCACCGCGCCTGAGCCGCGACCGCACCGTCCGCCGCACCGCGCCTGCACGGCGCGCCCGCGCTCAGCGCGCCTCGACCTCGATGTGCTGCACGTAGGCGTGATCGAGCATGTCGAGCAGCTCGCGGCGGCGCAGATCCTCCGGGCGCAACTGCACGGTCTGGTTCAGATCGATCTCGGCCGTGGCCGTCATGGCGTCGCCCTCGGGCCTGGGCGGCGACACCAGCTGCAGATGGCACTCGCTCAGCCGCCTGAGGAACTGCACCTGCGCGTCGCGACCGCAGCCGGCGACGATCATCCCCTCCTTGATGGCGGCCACCAGCCTCTCCAGGCTCCGCCCCAGCTCCATGCGCTCCTGCTCCGTCGTCTTGGGCGCCACACTCCACACCAACTGGTCGCTGACGGCGATCGCGCCGTTCCACTCCTGACTCGCCTCGCCGTGCACGCGATGGATCGCGGCGAGATACTGGCGCCAGTAGGTCAGCAGGAACTCCACGACGAACGACGGCGGCAACGGGCCATTCGCGGCCTCGATGGCATTCCTGATGACGTTGTTGGCGGCCTCGAGTGGACTCATACTGCGCTCCCTGGCGTGGCATGATTTGGACAGCGCTGGTGGCGCCAGTCTAGCAAGAACGGGGCGCACCGTTCCAACCCCTGCGTCGTTCCGCTGACCGGCGATGCGCGCGCGCCGCCCTGCGCGCCGCGGCGGGGATGGCGTTATCATGCGCGTGCATGTGCGGACGTTACGCCTCCTACAAGCAGGATCGCCTGCGCCCCATCGAGGAGGCGCTCGATCATCACCTGTACATCGATCCGTTGCCGGCGCGTTACAACATCGCGCCGAGCCAGCCAGTCATCATCGTGCGCCCGGCCGCCGCCGGGGGTTTCGAGGCGGCGCTCGCCACCTGGGGGCTGGTGCCCGGGTGGTCGAAGGAACCGAAGGTGGGATACAGCACGATCAATGCGCGCGCCGAGAGCGTCGCGAAGAGTCCGGCGTTTCGCAGCGCCTATCGCCACCGCCGCTGCCTCGTGCCCGCCGACGGGTTCTACGAATGGCAGGTCGTGCCTGGGCAGAAGCTCAAGCAGCCGTATTTCGTCCACATGGCCGACGACGCGCCGTTCGCCTTCGCAGGACTGTGGGAACGCTGGGAGCGCGAGGACAAGGTGCTCGAGTCGTGCACGATCCTCACCACCGGGGCCAATCCGCTGATGGCGACCATCCACACCCGCATGCCCGTCATCCTCGCCCCGGAGGATTACCGCAACTGGATGCAGGGCGACGCCGACGGCGCCGCGGCGCTGTTGAAGCCCTACCCGGCGGGCAAGATGGCCGCTTATCGCGTCAGCGCGCGCGTGAACTCGCCGCGCAACGATGACGAGCAGTGTGTGGCGCCCCTGCCCGAGACAAAGGCGGGCTGACGGAGCGGAACCCGGAGGCCCGATCATGGCAGGTCTCGCCGGCACGTTGTCGGGGAGCGCGCGGTATTTCGGGCGGAATTCCCTTTGCGCCGTGTCCGGCGCTACGCGACAATGCCGATGAGACCACCCGGAACTGCGTGATGCCGGCCGCGCGCCGCAGACCTCATCGCCTGCGATTTTCATGGACCCAATCGACATCGAACTGCGCAGTGCGAGCGCGAACACCATACGCAGCAGGCTGTCCGATGCCAGTACCTATGTCCTCGGTGGCGACGGCGTCGTCGTGCCCGATGCCGGAACGGCAGGCTGCGGGCAACTGCGCCTGGTCACCGAGAACAAGCAGCTCTACGTAGCGCCCGGCGGCGACATGCCGGTCATGGTCAACGGCCGGACGATCGCCGATCGCACGCACGTCAACGATGGCGACTGGGTGACCATCGGCGGCACCGTGTACCAGATCAAGCTGGGCGGCGCGGGCGCGCCGACGCATGCGCCCTCCGCCCCGGCCGCCGAGGTCTTCGACATCACTGCCGATGCCGGCGCTCAGGCGAGCACCCCGCGCACCGGTCCGCCGACCGGGCCTCGCACGGGACCGCGCACGCAACCCCGCACCGAGCCCGGTTCCGCCACGGCGCACGCCGGCACGCTCATCATCGGCCGGCAGAAGGGCTGCGCGCTCACGATCGATTCGCCGCTGGTCTCGCGCGAGCATGCGCGGCTCACGCAGGAGGCCGGGCAATGGTGGCTCGAGGACCTGGCCAGCACCAACGGCACCTTCGTCAACGCTCACCGCATCGCCACGCGCACGCTCATCAACCCCGGCGACCGCATCGCCATCGCCACGTTCCTCTACCGATTCACCGGCGACGGCCTGATGGCCGACGGAGAGGAGGGCCGGATCCGCGTGGAGGCCGTCGGCATCACCAAGGAGTTGCGCGCGCGCGCCGGGGGGGAGCCGCGCAAGCTGCTGGAGGACATCTCGCTGGTGATCGAGCCGGGCGAGTTCGTGGTGATCTTCGGCGGCAGCGGCAGCGGCAAGTCGACGCTGCTGGACGCGCTGAACGGCCGCCGCCCCGCGAGCGGCGGACGGGTGCTCTACAACGGCGTGGACCTGTACGAGTCCTTCGACATCTTCCGTTCCACCATCGGATACGTGCCGCAGCAGGACATCGTGCACCGGCGGCTGAAGGTGCGGCGCGCGCTGGAGTACACGGCCCGCCTGCGCCTGCCGCCCGACACCAGCGAGCAGGAGATCGCGAAGTACGTCGAGGAGGTGCTGCAGAGCGTGCGGCTGCAGGACAAGGCCGAGCTCCTCATCGACACGCCCTCGCCGTTGAGCGGCGGTCAGCTCAAGCGCGTGAGCCTCGCCTCCGAGCTGGTGGCCAGGCCCGGCATCCTGTTCCTCGACGAGGTCACCAGCGGTCTGGACGCGGGCACCGATCGGCAGATGATGCAGACCTTCGCGGAGCTCGCCGACGGCGGCCGCACCGTCGCCTGCGTCACGCACTCGCTGGAGAACATCGCCGACACCGCCGACCTCGTGGTGCTGCTGCATCGCGGCCGGCTCGCCTATTTCGGGCCGCCCGGCGAGGTGTGCGGCCACTTCCGGATCAAACGCCTCGCGGACATCTACGAGCTGCTCGAGACGCGACCCCCCGAGCAGTGGGCGGCGGAGTTCAGGACCTCACGCCACTACCAGCAGTACGTCACCGCGCGGCTCTCGCCCGCCGCGCAGGCGCCGGCGGCGACTGCAACCCTGCGGTCGCCGCCAGCGTCCGCGGGCAAGGGCCGGGGCGGAGGGTTCTGGACGCAAACGAAGATCCTCACGCGGCGATACATCGATCTCGTCCTGGGCGATCGGCGCAATCTCGCCATCCTGCTGCTGCAGGCGCCCCTCATCGGCGCGGTGATCGGCACCGTCTTCGACACCGGTGGCGAGCTGCCGGCCCGGGCCGTCGCCGAAGCCCAGGTGAGTTTCATGCTCGTGCTCTCGGCGATCTGGTTCGGCTGCCTGAACTCGGCGCGCGAGTTCGTCAAGGAGCTGCCCGTCTACCTGCGCGAGCGCTCGGTCAACCTGGGACTGGCGCCGTACATGCTGAGCAAGCTCGGGCCACTGGCGGTCATCTGCCTGGCCCAATGCGCCCTGCTGCTTGCGGTGGTCAGCGGCCTGCTGGACCTGCCGGGGCCGTTCGGGCCGCGGCTGCTGCTGCTCACGGCCGCCGCCTTCGGGGCCACCGCCATGGGATTGGCGGTGAGTGCCTTTGCGGACAGCAACGACAAGGCCATCGCGATGGTGCCCATCCTGCTGATCCCGCAAGTCGTTCTGTCCAATGCGATCGTGCGCCTCGACGGCGCCACGCTGTGGGCGGCGAAATTGAGCATGATCTCGTTCTGGAGCTACGACGCCATGAAGTCGACGCTGACTGGCGATATACTCGGTCTGAAAGATGCATCAGATCGAGTAGTCGTGCCCGTGCTCGAAACCTATGGTCGCGGGCTGCTGGCCATCGCCCTGATGACCGTCGTCTTCCTCATCCTGGCGTGGGTGGGCCTGCGACTGAAAGACCGCCGGGGCTGAACCCCGCAACAAGGTTTTTTCCGATGGACAAGACCCTGCGCACCGACACCATCAAGAGCCTGCATGAGGAGGCGCTGGCCACGGCATTGGCGAACACCGGCGAGAGCGTCTGTCCGCGCTGCAAGACCGCCTACGACCGCAGCGCGCTGACGCCGCCGGAATACAGGTGCGTCTGCGGCCTCGAGCTCGCCTATCCCGAGGTGGGCCCAAACGGCGAGGTCAAGGGCGTGCTCGGATGGCTGCATTCCCCGGGCGCCATCGTCCACGATCGCTACCGTATCGTGCAGTTGCTGGGACGCGGCGGCTTCGGCTCGACCTACCTGGTCGAGGACATGAAGCTCGGCAACAAGCGCCGCGCGCTGAAGGAAGTGCCCGAGCCGATGTATGACGAGCACGAGACCCGCATACTCGCCAAGCTCAATCATCCCTCGGTGCCCGACATCACCGATCGCGCCGTCGGCGACGGCATGATCTACCTGGTGCTCGAATTCGGCGGCAGCCGCACGCTGGAGACCGTGCGCCGCAGTTATCCGGAGAAACGCGTGCCACTGGCGCAGCTGGCGCCGTGGGTGCGGCAGCTCTGCGACGTGCTCGCCTACATGCACGCGCAGCAGCCGCCCATCGTGCATCGCGATCTGAAGCCCGGAAACATCCTGCTCGACGATCAGGACCGGGTCATGCTCATCGACTTCGGCATCGCCAAGGAGGCGGTGGCGAGCGAACAGACCCGCGCGCTCGGCCGGGCGGTGACGCACGGCTACAGCCCGCCCGAGCAGGCGATGGGCACCGGCACCGATGCCCGCTCCGACGTCTACGCGCTCGGCGCGACCATTTATTACATGCTCACCGGCCAGCGTCCGCCCGGGGCCGCCGAGCGCATCCAGGGCACGGAGGTGACGCCGGCCTCGCGATTCGCCGACGGCCTGCCGCCGGCGGTGGACCGGGCCCTCCTGCAGGCCCTGTCGCTGAACCCGAACGAGCGCCAGCAGAACGTGCATGAGTTCGGCAAGGCCTTCGATTACGACGTGCCCACCGTCAAGACCTACGACCTGAGCGAGCGCACGGTCATCATCGGCGGCGCCTCGACACCGTCGGTGAACACCGGGCCGCAGATGTCGTTGAAGCTCACCGCCGACGGACCGCAGGTCGTGACGCCGCCGGCGAAGGAGGTCAGCCGCGGCATCGGCCGCGTGGCCATCGTCGCCAGCGTGGTCGGCCTGTTGCTCGCCGCCGGCGCGGTGGCGTTCGTGATCTCGCATTTCGGCAAGACCGGTTCCGGGACCGTCGCCACCGTGGCCCCGGCTGCGACCACGCCGGCGCCGGCGGCAGCGGTGCCCGCCCCCGCGGCCGTCACACCCGCGGAGGCCGCCAGCGCGCAG
>JAJVHZ010000050.1 GCA_022072255.1 Gammaproteobacteria bacterium
TGTCGGCGGAGCACGCCATCGTGGCGGCATCATCGCATCTGCCGGCGCGCCCCTGGCGGCTTTATGAGCGCCGGGCCTTTGCGCTGAACGGGACGACGATCCCTCGGGGCGCGGGGCTCGCAGGGGGGTCGATCCGGCCGGAACCGAATCGTTCCAGCCACTGCTGGTGCAGCCGCGGCACGGCCGCCCGCAGACGCGGCGGCAGATCGACATCCCGTCGCCGCAACTGCTCGAGGTGCTCGACAATGGCCTCGGCGATGGCCGCCCGCCGCTGGATCGCGTACTGCGTCATCAGGAACAGGGTCGCTGCCATCAGGATGTCGGGGTCCTGCGGCAGCCGGGGTTGGTCGCTCATGCGGTGCCCTCGGGTCGCTTCGCCTTCAATTATTGTCGGAGGTGAGTGTAATGCGACTCATTCGCATCTGCAACCTGGGGCTGACAGCGTCGCGGCCGGCCGCATGTCAGGCAGCAACCCTGCGCCATCCGGACACCGGACCTTCTACAGTGCTCCGTGAACGACGGCGGGTGACCTCTGACCGCGGGAGCAGTACCGCCGCGGACCAGGCCGGCTTTTGATTTTTCCATGGCGAGCACGCACCATGCGTCACAAGATATTAAACACTCGCCCATCGGGGCGCTGCCGGGCGCCGGAGAACGTCCTTGACCTCAATTGATCTGAATGGCGCTGCCGCGCGCCTCTACGAGCGCGAGATCCGGCGCTACCAGGAGGCGCGTCCCCGTTCTGCCGCCCTTGCCGCGCAGGCCCGGGAGCATTTGCTCTACGGGGTGCCGATGCACTGGATGGCCGACTGGCCGATCCCGCATCCGCTGTTCGTCGCCTGCGCACAGGGCGTGACCGTCACCGACGTCGACGGGCATCGCTACACGGATTTTTGCCTGGGCGATACCGGCGCCATGTTCGGCCACGCGCCCGCAGCGGTGGCGGATGCCGTCGCCGAGCAAGTCCGGCGCGGTCTGACGGTCATGCTGCCGACACCGGATGCCGTCCTGGTGGGTGTCGAGCTGGCGCGCCGCTTCGGGCTGAAGTACTGGCAGGTCACGGCAACCGCAACCGATGCCAACCGCGCGGCCCTGCGCTGGGTGCGTGCCGTCACCGGCCGCAAGGTCATACTGGTCTTCAACGGCTGCTATCACGGAACCGTCGACGATGCCATGGTGCGGCTCTCCGGAGGCCGGACTGTTCCCCGCAGCGGCCTGCTCGGCGAGGTCCACGACCTCAGCGAATCCAGCCGGGTCATCGAATTCAACGACACCGCTACCCTCGAGCGCGCGCTGGCGGGCCGCGACGTCGCCGCGGTGCTCGCCGAGCCCGCCATGACCAACTGCGGAATGGTGCTGCCGCAGCCGGGTTATCACTCAGAGCTGCGCCAGCTCACGCGCAGGTACGGGACGATGCTCATCATCGATGAGACCCACACGATCAGCACGGGCCCGGGCGGCTACACGCGCGCCGCCGGACTCGAGCCGGATCTCCTCGTCCTCGGCAAGCCTGTCGCCGGCGGCCTCCCATGCGCCGTTTACGGCTTCACGGCGGAAATGGCGGCCCGCATGCAGGCTGCGCGCGTCTCCGTGCCGCACGGCCACAGCGGCATCGGCACCACCCTCTCGGCCAATGCGCTGGCGCTGCACGCGATGCGGGTGAATCTCGAGTCGGTGATGACCGAGCAGGCGTATCGACACATGATCCCGCTCGCGGAGCACCTCGCGGGCGAACTGCGCGCCGTTTTCGAGGTCGCGGGCGTGCCTTGGTCGGTAACGCAGCTCGGGGCCCGTTGCGAGTTCCAGTTCTGTCCGACCCCGCCGCGCAACGGCTCCGAGGCCGAGGGAGCGATGAATCCCGCACTCGAGTCCGCGATCCACCTTTACCTGCTCAACCGAGGCGTTATCATCACGCCCTTCCACAACATGATGTTGGTAGCGCCCGATACCGGTCCGGGAGACGTGGAAGGGCTGGTCACCGCGCTGCGCGACTGCATACATGAACTGACAAGACCATGACTTCCGATCTGGCCACGACCGACGCGCGCGAACTCGAGTGCCGGGACTTCCTCGACCGGCACCCCGATATCCGCGCCGCTGACATCCTCATCTGCGACCCGGGCGGCGTCTTGCGCGGCAAGCGGCTGCGCCGGCACGAGCTGGAGACCATCTATCGCAATGGCCGCATGCTCTCCAGTTCGATCATGGGCCTGTCGTTCACCGGCGAGGACGTGGAGGAGACCGGGCTGGTCTGGGACGTCGGTGACGCTGACTGCCTGGCACGACCCGTTCCCGGGACGCTGGTGCGCGTCCCGTGGTCCGGCTATCCGCTCGCACAGCTGCTGCTCATGTTCGACGCCGATGAGGGCATGCCCGCGGCCATGGCCGATCCACGCCTCGTTCTGGAGCGGGTGGTCGCCGCCATGCAGGCCGATGGGCTGTTCCCGGACGTCGCTGCCGAGCTCGAGTTCTATCTCTTCGAAAAGGACAACGGCCACGACGGCAGGCCGGTGCCTGCCCAGCCGCCCGGCGCCGCACGCCGAACGCGTCAGACGGACGTCTACAGCGCCGCCGAGCTCGTAGATTTCGCGCCGTTTCTGGAGCCGTTGTACGACTGCTGCCGGATTCAGGGCATCCCCGCCGAGACGGCGATCTCGGAATACGCGCCGGGACAGCTCGAGATCACGCTCACGCATCGCGGCGATGCGCTGCGCGCCATGGACGAGGCCGTGATGTACAAGCGTGCGGTGAAGGGCGTCGCCGCCGATCTGGGCATGCGCGCGAGCTTCATGGCCAAGCCGTTCAGCGACAAGGCGGGGAGCGGATTTCACTTTCACGCCAGCGTGACCGATGACCGCGGCCGCAACCTGTTCGCCACCGACGATCCGCTGTCGCATCCACTGCTGCGCCACGCCATCGGCGGCATGCTGCATACGATGCACGATGCATTTGCGATCTTCGCGCCCAATGGCAACTCCTATCGCCGCTTCCGCCACCACAGCTATGCGCCGGTTCTCCCGACGTGGGGCTACAACAACCGCACGGTGTCGGTGCGCATCCCGCGCGGACCCGTGAACGCCTGCCACGCCGAGCATCGCGTCTGCGGCGCGGACGCCAACCCCTACCTGGTCGCGGCGGCAGTGCTCGCGGGCATGCACTACGGCATACGCAACCGAATCGACCCCGGACCGGCAGTCGCCGGGGACGGATATCGTCTCGAAGGGACGCCGCTGCCGACCACCTGGCTGCACGCGCTCGACACCATGGCGAGGTCGGAGTTCATCGCCGAGTTCCTGGGCGAGGGATTTCGCAAGGTGTTTACGGCGATCAAGCGCAGCGAGGCCGAGACCTTCCTCGGCGAGGTCACCGCGCTGGATTACGACTGGTACCTGCGCGACGCGTGATACGCACTCGCCCTCGCGCACCGCGCACGCACCGGCGGTGAAGGCTACTCGCGCAGGATGCGGCGCTTCTTCAGGACGCGCACGAGCGTCGCCGCGGCGAGGAGCACGAGGACCCCGCCGAGCAGCCAGCCCGCCGCTGCCCCGCTCCAAGCGTAGCCGTACACGATCCGCTCGTAGGCGACCAGCACCAGGCACATCATCATCCAGGTGCAGGCACTCGCGTAGTCCTTGAGTATCACCCGGCGCCAGTTGAACGCCATGCCCTGCATTGTCGCCCGCAGCCCTCTCAGTCGCGGCCACCAGCGCTCCACGCGCGCGCAATAGGCGGCGTATTCCTCGCCGAACCGGGCGAGGAGAAAGGTCTCCTCGGCGGCGACGATCGCCAGGTAGGCGGTCAGGAAATACAGGCCCCCGATCAGATAAACCCACGGACTGTTGTGTATCAGGAACAGGCCGGCGAGGATGAGCAGATTACCGTTGTAAAGCGGATTGCGGGCGTGCGCGAAGAAGCCCTCGGTCACCAGTCGATCGGCATGGACCTTCTTGTTCAGGCCGCCGCGCTTGATGTACGCGTAGCCGATGACGGCCGCCCGCAGGGCCTGCCCCGCCACTGCCACGAGAAACCCGATCAGATCGAGCCACAGGTCGCTGGCGAGGCTGCCGCCGGCCAGGCGCGGCCGGAACCCAAGGAACAGGGCCAGCATCACCAGCGGGAACGCGCTGTTCCTGTACTTGAACAGCCAGTTTCCGTAATCGACGAACCATGGCCATCGCGAGCCGATGTACACCGGAGAGACGATGCCCATGTTTCCTTGCGATTCCGGCTTCGCGGCGGCTACTTGACCGCCACGAGCCCGGCGAAGTTGTACCAGCGGAAGAATTCCTCGACGTATTTGAAGCCGACCGAGCGCAGCAACTCGCGGTTTTCCTCGGGGCGATAGGGGATGAGCACGTTTTCAAGCGCCTCGCGCTTCTGCGCGATCTCGGTCTCGGAGTAGCCGTTGCGGCGTTTCATGTCGTAGTAGTAACGGATGAACAGACGGTTGAGCAGGCTGTCGGATATCGTCTGTTTCTCGACGAGGATGAGGCAACCCTGGTCCTGCAACCCCTCGTATACGTGGCGCACGACGCGCTCCCGGTAAAGCGGTCGCACGAATTGCAGGGTCAGGTTCATGACCGCGACCGAGGCGTTCTCGACCACGAACTCCCTGTTCAGGTCGGCCAGCCGCAGCTCGTAGGAACGGCGCACGCCATGTGCCTCGATCTTCTCCCGCGCCCTGTCCAGCATGTCGGCCGAGTTGTCCACGCCCACGAATCGGACGCCCGGGCTGACGACCGGGTCCAGATACAGCAGCGTCGTGGCGGTCGAACAGCCAAGGTCGTAGAGATCGGTTCCGTCGACGGCGAAATCGGCGGCGAGCTCGCCGGTCATTCGCTGCATCTCATCGTAGAACGGTACCGAACGGCTGACCATGTTGTCGAAGACGGCGGCCGTCTTCTGGTCGAACCGGAAATCGGAGGCACCGGAGACATCCGCGGAGAACAGCTGATCGCGGCCGTCTTCGTGCACCGAGGAGGCCTTCTGGTCCTCGGCCTTGAAGGGCGCCACCTTTTTGCTGTCGCGACTGACGCTCATGGGGGATCTCGGGATGCGGACCTGATGCTCGCTGACGGCTTGCCGTGGGCCGAGAAGTCTAACACAGGCATTGCCAGCTCCGGCGGCGGCCGGCTGCGCCGCCGGCGGGCCCGGGCGTACAGTCGGACCGCCACTTTCTGCTATCCTAGCCGCTGCTTCGGCAGCCCGGAAATGCGGCGCAGGAAGGGGCCCTGCGGCACAGCCAAGACGATCGGTCATGACCTCCAGGAACAGCGTACTTGCCGTCCTATTCGCCGACATCAGCGGCAGCACGCGCATCTTCGAGACGCTGGGGGACGAGGCCGCGCGCCACAAGATCGCCAAGTGCCTGAGCCTGCTGGGCGAGGTCGTCGAGGCCCACAAGGGCACGCTCATCAAGACCATCGGCGACGAGATCATGTGCACCTTTCCCACGGGAGACGAAGCCGTCCTGGCAGCCTGTGAGATGCAGTCTTCCGTCGAGGAGGCGGCAACGGAATACACCGCCTCCGGCCCGCTGTCGCTGCGGGTGCGCGTCGGTCTGCACTACGGCCCGGTCATGCTCGAGAACGACGACGTCTTCGGCGACACGGTCAACGTCGCCGCGCGCATGGCCTCGCTCGCCAAGGCCGGGCAGATCATCACCACCCAGCAGACCGTCGACGTCCTCTCCCCGCAGCAACGCCCCAACGCCCGCCTGGTCGATCGCGCCCCGGTCAAGGGCAAACGCGACAGCATCGACATTTGCGAGATCCTCTGGCAGCAGGAGGACGTAACGCGGTTCGCCGCCAGCACGCTGTTGGCGAGCCCCAGCGAATCGCAGATGCACCTGGTGTACCGCGACCGGACCGTGTCGGTGAACACGGATCGCAGCTCGGTGGTGCTCGGACGCAGCGTCAATGCCGACGTCGCGGTGGAGGAGACGCTGGCGTCGCGCCAGCATGCGAAGATCGAATACCGGCGCGGCAAGTTCTACCTCATCGATCAGAGCACCAACGGCACCTACGTGCGCACCGATGACGGTGTGGAGTCCTTCATACGCCGCGAGGAAGCACCCATCGCCGGCTCCGGCGTCATCAGCCTCGGCAAGCCGTTCAAGCAGAACCCCTCGGAGATCGTGCGCTTCCGCGCCGAGTGACAGCAACAGGGCCAGACCGCCAGATGATTCCCGACCAACCTTTCAGTTGGACGTCCGCCGTGCGCAGCCACGTCGGCATGGTTCGCCGAATCAACGAGGACTCGGTGCTCGACAGGAAGGATGCCGGGCTCTGGGTCATCGCCGACGGCATGGGCGGACACGCCGCCGGCGATGTCGCGAGCCAGCTCATCGTCGATGCGCTCAGCCGCGTGGAACCTGCCGAGGCATTGAGCTCCTATGTCGATCGGCTCGAGGACGCGCTCCTGTCCGTGAACTCACGGCTGGTGACGATGTCGGCGCAGACACAGCAGACCAGCGGCAGTACGGTGGTGGCCATGCTCGCGTTCCGCAACCTGTGCGTGGTCATGTGGGCTGGCGACAGCCGCTGCTACCGGCTGCGCAACGGCGAGCTGCAGCAGCTCACCAGCGACCATTCGCACATCGAGATGTACGTCGAGCAGGGCCTCATCACCCGTGACGAGGCGGCCATGCATCCGGCCGGCAATCTCATCACCCGCGCGGTCGGCGCGGCGCCGGAGCTGTGCCTGGAGATGGACGTGACCGAGATCGCCGACGGTGACCGTTACCTCCTCACCTCCGACGGGCTCGACAAGCACCTGCTGCAGCAGGAGATCGCGCAGACGCTGGCGGACGGCGACCCCGAACAGACTGCGCAGCGTCTCATCGACATGACACTGGCCCGTGGCGCCACCGACAACGTCTCGGTGGCGGTCGTCGACGTCCAGCGCATGCCCGCACCGGCCCGCCACTGAACCGCATTTCCGCGCGCGGAGCCCCCCGGTTGGCCAGCTTCTCCGACGCACTGCAGGCGCTGGCACAGGGACAGCTTAAGGCCGAGATACTGCTGGCCCACATGGACAGGGCGCTGGCACGCAACCCGCGCGTGATCGACTCGGTGCTCGCTCATCTCGCCGAGGCCTATGAAAGCGGCCTCATCGAGGCGCAGACCTCCGCCAAGCTGAAGGCGCACGCACTGCGAACGGTACGCGGACTTCAGGCGCATGGCGACGAGGCCAGCGGGCACCCGTTCGCGGACGACAACCGCGCAGCCGCCACCAGCCTCGCAGCCGGGGATGCCGCGGCGCCGCAGTTCGCCTCCGCCGCCGATGGCGTCGATATCGGCGAGCTCGATATCGACCTGACGCAGACCGCCGCGGAGGCGCCCGCCGAGACCCGGTTCGCGGGCTCGCCCGTCGCCGTCGGCGCCGTCCTCAAGGAGCGCTTCCTGCTCGAGGAGATCCTCGGCGTGGGCGGCATGGGCATGGTGTACAAGAGCCGCGACCTGCTGAAGGTCGAGGCCCGTGACAAGAATCCTTACGTGGCGCTGAAGGTACTGAACGAGGCATTCAAGAAGCACCCCGATGCATTCATCGCCCTGCAGCGCGAGGCGAGCCGGCAGCAGAAGCTCGCACATCCCAATATCGCAACCGTATACGATTTCGACCGCAGCGAGGGCACGATCTTCCTGACCATGGAATACCTCGACGGTCAGCCACTGAACAGCTATCTGCGGCGGGAGGTCCGGCCCCGCGGCGGGCTGCCGTTCGCGGAGGCCTTCCCGATCATCCACGGCCTCGGCCAGGCCTTGGGCTATGCCCACGAGCACGATATCGTGCATTCCGACTTCAAACCGGCCAACTGCTTTCTCACCAGGTCGGGAGCGGTCAAGGTACTGGACTTCGGCATCGCGCGCGTGATCCAGGGCCAGGACGACAGCGAGAAGACCCTCTTCGACCCCAGCAGCCTGGGCGCGCTGACGCCGGCATACGCCAGCGCGGAGATGCTGAACGGTGAGGAGCCCGATCCCCGCGACGACATCTACGCGCTCGCGTGCGTGGCCTACGAGTTGCTCGCGGGCAGACACCCCTACGACCGCAAGTCGGCGACCTACGCACGCGAGCACGCCCTCGTGCCGCCTGCCATCCCCGGCCTCGGTCGCGGCCAGATGCATGCCCTGAGGAGGGCGCTGGCGCTCCGGCGCTCGGCACGCACCCCTGCGATCGCCACCTTCCTCGACGAACTGCGGGGCCGCCGGCGCATGACGCCCACGGCCTGGCTCGCCATCGGAGCCGTCGTGGCCCTGCTCCTGTTGGCGGCAGCAGTTGTCGTGCTGCGGCACGCGCCAGCCGATGTTGCAGCGCGTCCCGCCGTCCACCGTACGCAGGGATGATCGGCATCTCGCCCGGGATTTCCGCGTCGCGCACCGGCCACGTGATGCACGGTGCCCGTTGTTACTGTAAATTGGCGGCTTCAGCGCGCAGCGCTAGCTGACGCAGATCGCGTTCCCACAAGAAGAATCGCCGTGACCAACGAGACGAGCCCGTCCGCCACCAGCCTGCGCCAACTCTCGCGCGATTTCTCCGACGGCAAGATCACCCTTGCGGAGTACCGCGGCGCCCGCGGGCGTCTGCTCGACGATATCGCCCGCGGCGCGACGCCGCTATACCCCTATCAGCCGCCGTTGCCGTCGCTGGCTGCCCAGGTGGCGGCAAGGGCCGAGGCCGACCTTTCCGCAACCGAACCCACGCTGCAGCTCAAACGGCCGTCACGGCTGCGCGGAGTGTGGGTGGCCGTCGGGATAATCGCCCTGATCATTCTCGCGGCGCTCGCCGGCATCCTGCGCTGATGGCCGGCGAAGTAACGGTGGGCCGGCAGCCGATTTTCAACCGCGAACTCAGACTGGTCGCCTATGAACTGCTGTTCCGGCAGGACGCCCGCGCCCCGAGTGCCGACGTCCGCGACGGGGATGTAGCCACCACGCGCGTCATCGAAAATACGCTGTACGAGATCGGATTCCGCAACCTCGTCGGCGACAAGCCCGCCTTCATCAACCTGACGCGCAGCTTCCTGATAGGCGCCACCGAACTTCGGCTGCGCAAGGACGAGGTGGTCCTGGAGATCCTCGAGGACGTCGACGTCGACGACGCGCTGCTCGGCCGCCTGCGGGAGCTGTCGGCGGCCGGCTACACGATCGCGCTGGACGATTTCATCTACGATCCCCGCCACGCGGCCCTCATCGACATCGCCGATATCGTCAAGGTCGACCTGAGCCTCGTGCCCCGCGCCGAGCTCGCCGGACACGTGCAGAACCTGCGCAGTCACAGGGTGAAACTGCTCGCCGAGAAGATCGAGACGCGCGAGCAGCTCGATCACTGTCGCTGGCTCGGCTTCGACCTCTACCAGGGCTACCTGCTCGCCGCGCCGGACATCGTCACCCTCGGCACGGCAAGGCCGGAGCTCGGTGGCGAACCCGATCCCGGGGCACGGCGGCGAAGGTAGAATGCCTCCGTGCGCGTTCCGCGCGTGGACGGGAGCCGGAGGGTGGCCGCGATCAACATCGATGAGGACGAGATCGGCAAGTTCGACCGGATCGCCGCCCGCTGGTGGGACGCCAGCGGCCCGTTCCGGCCGCTGCACGATCTGAATCCAATCCGCGTGGCGTTCATCGAGGGGTGCTCGGCCCTGCCTGGTCGCCACGTCATCGACGTGGGTTGCGGCGGCGGACTGCTCACCGAGGCGATGGCCCGGGCGGGCGCGCGGGTCACCGGCATCGACGCCTCGGCCGCCGCCATCGACATCGCGAGACTGCACGCACAGCAGGCGGACTTGACCATCGACTACCGCTGCACGAGCGCGGAGCAGGCCGCCGAAAACCTGGCCGGCAGCGGCGATGTCGTGACCTGCATGGAACTGCTGGAGCACGTACCCGATCCGCCGGGGCTGCTGCGCTCCATCGCGAACCTGCTCAAGCCCGGCGGCAACGCGATACTCTCGACCATCAACCGCACCGCCGCCGCCTACGCGCTCGGTGTGATCGCGGCGGAATACCTGATGCAAATCCTGCCTCGCGGGACGCACGACTATCGCCGCTTCATCCGGCCTTCGGAGCTCGGGAAATGGGTGCGCCAGGCCGGTCTGCAGGTCGCAGCCGTCAGCGGCATCGCCTACAACCCGCTCACGCGCTCGGCGCGCCTGACGAGGTCGGTGTCCGTCAATTACCTGATGCACTGCCGCCGCCCCGCCGCCTGATATGCATCGGCGCTACTCGAGCGTGCTGTTCGACCTCGACGGCACGCTGCTCGACACCGCACCGGACCTTGCCTATGCGCTGAATTGCGTGCGCGCCGAGGAGGGGCTCGATGCGTTGCCCTACGAACGCATCCGGCCGCAGGTCTCCAACGGCGCCCGCGCGCTGGTGCTGCTCGGATTCGGTGGCGACGAACGCCACCCGCGCTTCGAGGCGCGCCGGCGGCGTCTGCTCGCCGTGTATCGAGACAACCTCTGTCGGGAGACGCGACTGTTCGCGGGCATGGAGGTGGTGCTGTCCGCGATCGAACGCGGCGGCGGGCGTTGGGGGGTGGTCACCAACAAGCCCGGCTGGCTGACCGAACCGCTGTTGGACGCACTCGGGCTCCTCGCTCGGGCCGCATGCGTCGTCAGCGGCGACACCGTCACGCGCCGCAAGCCGCATCCCGACCCGCTGCTGCACGCCGCGCAGCTGGCAGACACCGCGCCGGCGGATTGCGTCTACATCGGGGATGCGCGGCGCGATGCCGAGGCGGCGCGTGCGGCCGGCATGGGCATGCTTGCAGCGGCCTTCGGATATGTCGATGCCTCGGAGGACCCCGCGCAGTGGGGTGCCGACGCGGTCATCGCCACGCCTGCGCAGATCCTCGAGTGGATTGAGACCTGACCACGATGGACGGCGATCTGGCCATCGCCGAGTGCCGCCGGCGGGTCGCAAGCGCCGGATCCGACCTCTACTACGCCGCGCTGTTTCTCACCGAGGAGGAGAAGTCCCGCCTGTTCAGCCTGCATGCGCTGGCCGCAGAGCTGGCCGACGTGCCGCGCGCGGCCGCCGACCCGGGCGTGGCCCGGATCAAGCTCGCATGGTGGCGCGAGGAGATCGCGCGGCTGGCCGGCGGCCGACCGCAGCATCCGATCGTGATCGCAGTGGCCGCGAGCGGGGCGAGCGACCGCATCGACGTGAGGAACGTGCTCGCCATGGCAACCGCCTGCGAGACGTGGCTGGATCGTCCGAGCCTCCCGGACATGGACGCGGTCGTCGAGGCCCACGCGCGGTTCGAGGGGCTGTTGTGGCGGGAATCGGCGCGGACGCTCGGTGTCGATGAGTCCGCCGCACTCGCCTGCATCTGCAGGCTGGGCAGCATCGTCGGCGTCATCCACACGATGCGAGGGCTGGGCGCGCTCCTGCCGCGGGGCGTCGCGCGCCTGCCGGAGAATCTGCTGCGGGCGCGGGGACTGGCCGCCGAGGCGATACGGCGCGGCGAGCACGACGAGGCGATCGCGGCCATCGCCGCGGACATGGCCGACGCCGTGCGTGCCGCCATGAGCGATGCGCTTGCGGCGCTGCAGACTCCCCGGCGCGGCAGGCTGCTGCCGTTGCTGATCCTGGCGGAGGTGGCAGGAAAGACCCTGGAGGAGCTACAGGCAGAAGGCTTCCGCCTGCTCGAACGGCGCATAGCACTCACCCCGCTGCGCAAACTGTGGACTGCAGTCGCGGTCCGGCGCCGGGAGCGGCGCCTGGGCCGTCGCGCCTAGGGCGAATCGCCCGAGGCGCTCGATCCCCCGCGAGGCAAGGACCGCGGTTTCCCGGGCGCATCGCCGCCCGCGGCGTCGTCCACACCCAACGACCCGCCCGCCCCGGACTGGCGCAGGCGCAGACGCAATCTGCGAAACGGCTCCTGCTCGACGTTGTCCCGCAGCAACAGGATGTCGTGCCGACGCCCGCTCGCGCTGCGCACGCCGAAGACGGTCAGCCACGGCTCGGCCAGGCTCAGGTACTGCAGCGCTGCGGACTCCGTCCCCGCCCCGGTCAGCACCTCGAAACCGCCGTCGGAGCGCAGCACGAGTTCGAACACACGGGCCCTGTCGTTGCCGGCGTAACGCGCCAGGTTGGCAGCGACGCTGATGATCAGGACTGCCGCCAGAGCCGCCAATGCCCACCACGGACCGTTCACGAGCAGCAGCGCCGCGGCCGCACCGAGGTGGGCCAGGAGCAGCGCAATCCGAAGCGACCGCGAACGGCCGATGCGTATCCTCACGACGCCTGGATTGGAGGGGTGGGCATCCTGCATGAGTCCGTTCCAGTGCGCAGCTCCGTGTGCGAACCTGCAGTCTATCGCGCGCGGCTATGGGCTATCTACCGATCCCCTGCCGCCAGCGTGCGTACGAGGCGGAACTGCCCTGCCCCGGCCCCCGCGTGAGATTCGGGCCGACGCGTCCCCGTCGCGGCCACCGGCGCACGACGCCCACGGGCCGCAGCCGGCTGCGCAGCACCAGCGCACGCATCGCCACGACATTGCCCTGCTCATCGTGCGACATCTCGCAGATGCGCAGCGACTGCAGCCGCTCGACCTCGGCCTCCTCGACGTTGAAATGCCCGGCCAGCATCGCGCGCGTCACCTCCGGCGCATTGCCCAGACGGCGCGTGTGCCGGAACCGCAGATAGTTGCTCACCGCCCAGGCGAGATAGACCGCGACCATGACGCAGACCACCACCCCGTACTGCCGCAGGTCCAGCGCCAGCTGGCGCAGGCCGCCGCGCTCGATGACGTGATGATGGAAGAGGTGCACGCCGATCACCCACGCCATGACGCTGATGAGTGGGATCCACAGGTACAGATAAGCCACCCAAAGCAGCAGGGTGAGCGAGCCGAACCCGTACTTCTGGGTCATCGACTGCAGGTCCGGCCTGTCGATGATGAAGCGCGTCACCGGACCGGCACCCCGTCGGCCGGTTGCACGCCGCGATCCGGACTGACCCAGCGCGCGCGCACCGATCGCCCCTGCATCAACACCCTGGGCAGGGCGATCACGTTGGTGGCGACGTTGAGCAGCCAGTAGGCCAGCGGATACCAGATGACCCAGAAGTAGTAGCGGCCGATGTGCCGCTCGTAACGGCTGTCGATGACCAGGCTGATCGCGAACTGCAGCAGACAGGTGAAGCCGAGAATGACGCCGTTCCAGCCCGGCAGCAGGGCCGGCACTGCCAGCCCGGCCGGCAGCGGGGCCACCTGCCCGATGACCCAGAGCACGAACACCATCATCATCACGTAGGCCCAGACCACGCTGGTCAGGAACTCGAGATAGATTGGCCAGATGCGGCGCTTGCGCCAGGCCAGCACGTCGCGCCGGTACTTGCGCAGCACCTCCACGCCGCCGCGCGCCCAGCGCAGGCGCTGCCGCCACAGGCCCTCGAAGGTCTCCGGCATGAGGATCCAGCACAGCGCCTTCGGCTCGTAGCGGATGTCCCAGTGATCCAGTTGCAGCTTCCAGCTGACGTCGATGTCCTCGGTCACCATGTCCACGCTCCAGTAATCGACACGGTGCAGCGCGCTCTTGCGGAAGGCCGCCATCACGCCGGAGACGGTGAAGATGCGGCCGTAGATGCGCTGCGCGCGCTTGATGAGGCCGATGATGGAGGAGAACTCGCCGACCTGGATGCGGCCGAGCAGCGTGGAGCGGTTGCGAATGCGCGGATTGCCGGTCACCGCGCCGACGCGCGGATACCGCACGAGGTGCCACAGCATCCAGGTGACGGCGTGGCGATCGAGCAGGGCGTCGCCGTCGATGCAGACGAGGAATTCGTTCGGCGAAGCCATGGCAGCCATGCGCAGCCCCATCGCCTTGCCCTGGTTGCGGGTGAAGTGCAGCACCCGCAGGCGGGGATGGACCGCAGCCATGCGGTTGAGGATATCGCCGGTCTGGTCGTTGCTGCCGTCGTTGACCGCGATGATCTCGTAGTCCGGATAGTCGAGCTGCAGCAGCTGGCCGATCGTCTCCTCGAGCTGACGGCCCTCGTTGTGGCAGGGAACGACGACGGACACCGGTGGATAGTACGGCAGCCCGGGCGGGTCGTCGGGGCTGTAGCCGCCGGTGCGCTCCCAGCGGAAGTAGTAATACACACCGCCGGCCATCCACAGGTAGGCCATGAACAGGGGGTAGTAGAAGGCGAAGGCCAGCAGGCCGTTCGCGAGCGTATCGAATGCCACGCGGGTCTCCGTCGGGTCGCCGGAATATCCAGCTGCCAGACGGGGTTATCGGCGGATCCCGGCATTCCTTGACCAGCAGCGGGTTGCCCGGCGGAGGTCCGCTCCGGTGTGCCCTGTTGCCCAGCGGCGCCCGGCGCCGGTGCGCCCTGCGGGCCCGCTCAGGGTGTCAGGACGCCGGAGTAAAGCCGCGAGAGATCGCCGGTGCCTTCGGGCCGGTGGGGGTAGTCGCTCAGCGACATGGCGGGAAAGATCAGGTTCAGATCGGGATGGCCGCCGACGAAATCGTCGGGGTAGTAGCCGAAGTGCCGGGCCCCCGCGTCGGAGAGCACCCGCATGTGATCGGCCAGCGCCGCGGTGGCGACCGGCGTCCCGGTGCGCCAGTCGCGGCTCTGCAACTCGAAGACGGTCTTGGCGCGGATCGATGGCCCGATGCGGGCCACCAGCGAGCGCAGCCATACCTCCGCATCCGGCGCCGCCTCCATGTAGGGCATGGCCATGACCGCGACATAATCGTAGGCGGTCGCGAACTCCCCGGCGTTCTGCGCGAACCACGCTTCGCTTTCTGGATCCATGACCACGCTCGCGTAGAGGTTGCGCGCCGTCCTGATGTCCGGCCGCATGGCGCGCACCGCATTGGTCAGTTCGCGCGTGAAGTCGATGAGATAGCCGGTCTTCAGGCGCGCCCAGCGCTGCGCCATGTCAGGGTCCGCCCGGATCGCCGCGGTCGACCCCGGGAGCTTCCACTCGTCGCGGTACACCTGCAGCGCATCGGGACTCACGTCCTCGTGGTCGCTCAGCAGCGCATCGTCGTGGTACAGCACGCCGTCGAAGTTCGCATGCGCCGCGAGATCCTCGTAGATCTCCCGCACGATGGCGCGCGAGCGCAGGTTGAACGGCGAGAGGCGCCGGTAGGCATTGGCGGCACTTTCGTCGCCCGGCTCGCTCTGCACGCGCAGCGACGCCGGCGCCGGCCGCCCGCCGGGGTCGTATGCGAGCACCGGCATCCACGCATAGACGCGCACGCCGGCGCGCGTCTTCAGCTGCCAGGCGACCCGGTTGAAGAGATCGGCGCGCACCGGCAGGTGCCGATTCGGGAAATACATTGCGCTGGCCGTGCCGTCGCCGTCCGGATCGGCGAAGGCCTGCAGGTAGACGGTATTGATCTGCAACGACTTGATGCGCTCGAGCAGCACGTCGAGATTGCGGCCCATCTGCGCCGCATCCTCGTCGTAGAGGTAATCGAGATCGACATGGGCGACGCGTATCGGCGTCCGGTCGGGGCGGCGCTGCAGCGTCCACACCAGCGCGGGGAGCGAGGTATTGCCCTCCATCAGATGCCGTGGAACCGAATCGAGCGCCGACAGCGTGGCCACTCCGTCGCGGAGCGAGAAGTTCAGGCTCATGCCGAGATCGGCGGCCACCTGCACGCCGATCCGCGAGTAGGCCCCGTACGGCCACACCATGACCCGCGGGCGCTTCCCGGTCGCGGCCTCGATGAATCCGGAATTGCGCGCCAGATCGGCGCGCAACCGCGCCCGGTGCGCCTCGGCATCCTCATAGGCCCCGCGCCCCGGCGCATAGACGCGCGTGGCGGCGGCCGGCTCCTGGTTGCCCTGCGGATTGCCCTGCACGCCGCGGTGCAGGGCATAGCTGTGGCTCGCGAATTCGACGAGACCCGAGGCGCTCATCTCGCGGATCTGCGCCAGCGACAGGAAGCGGCTGCGCGGGACCCGCTCCTCGCCGTACTCCACCATGCCGTCCGCCGGGACGTCGAGCCAGCTGCCGACCAGCGCCAGCACCGCCGGATAATTGAATGCCTTCAGCAGCGGATACACGCGCGTGAAGAAGCTCGCATAGCCGTCGTCGAAGGTCAGCAGCACGGCCTTGGGCGGGAGTTCCCGCGTCCCGGCGCGTGCCGCGAGGACGTCCCCCACGCCCACCGGCCGGTAACCGTGCTCACGCAGCCACGCGAAGTGCTGGGTGAGACGCTGCGTGGAAGTGGCGATCGGGTCGATGTCGATGTCATCTTCCACGTCGTCGCGGACGTCGTGATAGCAGAACACGTCGAAGGTCTGGTTCGCCGGCGCCGCCTGCGCGGGGACCGCCGCCATCCACACTGCGAGAAGTGCCAGCGGAATTCGCATGTTCAGAATCTCACGTCGATGCCGGCGACGATCGCCGTCTCGTATTCCGGGTCGCCGTCGAACACCCGCCGCCCGTGCACCACACCATAGTGCAGGCGGAATGCCTCGGAGAAGTCCCAGTCATGCTGATAGCTCACCCACCAGGTGTAGTCCGGGCTGTAATTCTCCTCCCAGTAGCCCCCCAACGAGAGGCCCAGACGTTGCGCGAAGCGGCGCTCGTAGCGACGGTAGTTCACCCACTCGTTCTCGAGCGTGAGGCTCAGGCTGGCGTCGCTCGCGGGGCTGTAGTAGATGACGTCGTCGCGATCGTTGAGCGAGCCGGCGCCCTCGAGAAACGCCGTCATCCTGTAATGCGGCACCTGGATGACCCGCCGCTCGAACACCGCGCCCAATTGATTGCGCTCGTTGCCGTCGTCGAAATCGAGGTAACCATAGCCGACGCGCACGGCCTGCGACTCGTGCCAGCGGTACTGCGCCGAGACGCCGGCGAAATTGCCGTCGACGCCGGCACGGATGCCGCGCAGTGGCACCTCCGTGGAGCTGAGCTCGGCGACGCCGCTCACGCTGAAGTGATCGTCGCGATACCAGGTGCCGCGCACGGTGGCGGTCGGCGCGCTGCTGTCCGCGAATCCGCCGCCGACCTCCGCCGCCACGAGGTAGTTCGGCTGGGTGTACTCCACGCCGGCGCTCAGGCGATGATCGGTGCCGGTGCCCTCCTCGAAGTCCGCGGTGGCGAAGTGCTGATGCAGGTAGGCCCGCGTGTAGTAGTTGATCGGCCGGGAGAACAGGAAGCTGTCGACCTCGATGCTGTCGTTGCCCAACTCGCTGAAGGTCCCGTTGCCGGTGTCCCAGGTGTGACCGTAGCGGGTCTCGACGACCAGTTCGCGCCGCTCATACAGCTCCCAGGTCCGCGCGAAGCGCTGCACCTGCTTGTCCTCGGGGAACTCGCTCTCGAGCTGGCCCAGTATCCGCTCGGCCTCCGGGTAGCGATGTCGATCGAACAGCGCCGCGCCGTGGCCGATGCGCGCGAGCCGGAAATCCGGTTCCTCGGCGAGGATCTGCCCGTACTCGTGCAGCGCGCGGCGGGGCCAGCCGCGGCGGCGGTGCACGCTGGCCAGTTCCTGCTTCAGGTCGAGGCTGGCGGGCGCCAGCGCATACATCCCGTCGAAGCGATCGTTGGCCTCCACCAGATCATCGGCATAAGCGCGTCCCAGCGTCGCCGCCACCTCGGATTCGAACTTGCGGGGATTGCTGCGCACGACCTTGCCTTCGGGATGCCGCCGCCAGACGGCCTCCTCCTCCGACAACCGGTCGATGATGGCATAGGCATGCTGAAAGTCGTCCACCTCGGTATAGGCGTAGAACAGGGCCAGCCTGGCGTTGTAGCCCTTCGGGTCGGTCTGCAGCACCTGCCTGTAGATGTCGATCGCGACCTCGGGCTGCTGCTCGTAGACGTAGGCGTCACCGGCCGCCATGAGCGCGTAATTCGGGATCTCGACAGCACCCGCCCTCAGGCGCTCGTAGATCTCGATCACCTCCTTCATGCGGACCCGATCGCGCAGTGCCGCCATTCGGTCGTAGGCCAGACGCCGATCGCGGTCAGAGGCGAGATCCAGCTGTTCCCACGGCTTGCCGTGCAGGTCGTCGAGGTAGCGCAGCGCGCGATCGGTGTCATCGAAGCGGCGATACGGGTCGCGGCTGATCGGCGTCGTACCGCCCCAGCGCGTCTGGATCGCGGCGCGATCGGCCGCCACCGTGAAACGCTCCTCGGCCGCATACAGCCCGGGCTGTCGCTGCATCAGGTCATACGCCAGGTGCGGGGCACCCATCTTCGCGAGAGTCAGCACGCGCCGCCGGGTCGCCTCGCGGTGCGCAGGGTCGCGATCGAGCACTCGCTGGTACCAGTACAGCGCATCGGCATGGGCGGCCGTCACCTCATTGACGTAACCGCGCGCAAACCATATCTCGAGCGACTGCGGGTGGTGCCTCTCGGTCGCCGCGAGCTGCCGCAGTGCGGCCTCGCGCCGCCCCGACTCCGCCACGGCGTAGGCCAGTCCGATGCCGGCCTGCAGATGCGCGGGGTCGCGCACCAGGATCGCGCGGTAGACGCGTTCCGCCTGCGGATACCTGCCCTGGTTGCGGGCCGCCTTGGCGAGCGTCTCCAGGACCGGGAATGGCGCCGACTTCAGGTCGACCTGGTCGATGAGCGCGACGGCCTCGGTCTCACGGCCAGCCCAGCCCAGCACCTCGATGTAGTCGTGCAGATAGCGACGCTCCTGCGGGTATTGCTCGCGCAGTTGCGCGAGCGCCGAGAGCGCCCACTCGTATCGGCCGGCGCGCGCCTCGGCCACCGCCCGCGCCTGCACATCGGCGGGCAGGTCCTCGCCACGCGCCGCACCGGGCAGCGACGCCCAGAGGCATGCCACCAGCCACATCCGCGCGACCGCGCGAAGCCTGCGCCCCCCTGCCTCGTGTCTCATACGATTGTTCCCGCACGTCCCGCTGCGGCTGCCGGGCCGGCACGCGTATGCCGCGGCCGATGAAGCGACTGCCTGCTGCGCCGCGGCGCTGGCGTTCGGATCAAAGCTCCTTCTCGCTGTTTGTGTAGCCTGTGTGCAATGCACATGCCGCGGCCGCTTGCGCTGGACGGCCGAGGCATCGGCGGCAGGACCGGGGGGCTTCGTACATGCAGCGGCGCAGACTCTTGAAAACGGGACGCTTTGTCCATGATACTGCGCCTCCGGAGAAGAAAGGCCCAGCCACCGTGTCGGAGCTCGAACAGCAGCGCCCGTCCAGGGCGATCACAACGCAAAGCGAGCCCGATAGGCAAGCCCCGGCGGACGCGTCCGCTGCACGGCCCAAGGAGATCGGCGGCCCGAAGGGGCCGGAGCCGACCCGCTACGGGGACTGGGAACGCAACGGCAAGTGCGTGGACTTCTGACGCATCACCGAGCATTACGCCATGACGCGGCCTGCGACGGCGGCCGCCGCGGCGGTGTCCGGCGATTTCGTGTCGCCCCGGCCGCGGGCGGCGATGACCGGTCGATGACGGGCCCGAACCCGGGTGGAGAACGCCAGCCGTTCTCTCGCTGCCGACGAGCCTGAGTTCCTACGTTGTCGTTCGCGCCCCAGCGCGCCCGGAAGCGGCGCCGGCCAGGCCATTGCGCGCAGCGATGCCGTTGCGAGGAAGGAACTTGATGTGGGGACATGCATTCGTTATGGGGGCAGAAACAGATGAATCGAAGCACACGACCGCTGTCGCCGCACCTGCAGGTGTACCGGCTGCAGCTCACCTCGGGCCTCTCCGTACTCCACCGCGGCACCGGCATCCTGCTGACCATCGGCACCCTGCTGCTCGTGTGCTGGCTGGCCGCGCTGGCGGCCGGACCCGAGGCCTATGCCGCGACGCAGGCGTGGTTCGGGACCTGGTACATGAAAGTCCTGCTGTTCGGCTGGTCGGCCGCCCTCTTCTATCACCTCTGCAACGGCATCCGCCACCTGTTCTGGGACGCGGGCATGGGTTATGAGCTGAAGCACGCGTACGCATCCGGCTACGCGGTGCTGATCGCCACGGCGGTCCTCACGCTGGCCACCTGGATCGCCGCCTGAAGGAGGCATCGATGAATCTACGTTCCAGTCTGGGCATCGTGCGCGGACTTGGCTCCGCGAAGAACGGCACGCATCACTGGTGGCTGCAGAGGTTGACGGCGGTGGCCCTCGTGCCGCTGTCCATCTGGCTGGTCGCCGCGATCGTCTGCCTCTCGGGCGCCGACTACGCTACCGCCGTGCAGTGGTTCAAGTCGCCGATCAACGCGGCGCTGATGGTGGCGGCCCTGTTCGCCATCTTCTATCACGCGCAGCTCGGCGTGCAGGTGGTCTTCGAGGACTACATCCACACCGGGTGGGTCAAGATGACAGCGCAGATCGCCTTGAAGTTCGCCTGCATCCTGCTCGGGCTCCTCGCCGCCATCGCCGTCTTGAAGGTCACTTTCGGAGCTTAGGCAAGAATGACTCAGGCTTACAAGGTCATAGAACACACCTACGACGTCGTGATCGTCGGCGCCGGCGGCGCCGGTCTGCGCGCCACCTTCGGCATGGCCGCCAAGGGTCTGAAGACCGCCTGCATCACCAAGGTGTTTCCGACGCGTTCGCACACGGTGGCCGCCCAGGGCGGCATGAGCGCCGCGCTGGGCAACATGGGCCCGGACGACTGGCGCTGGCACATGTACGATACCGTCAAGGGATCCGACTGGCTCGGCGATCAGGACGCCATCGAATACATGTGCCGCGAGGCCGTGCCCGCGGTTATCGAACTGGAGCACTACGGCGTGCCGTTCTCGCGCACCGACGACGGCAGGATCTACCAGCGCCCCTTCGGCGGCATGACCACCGAGTACGGCAAGGGCATCGCGCAGCGCACCTGCGCCGCCGCCGACCGTACCGGGCATGCGATCCTGCACACCCTCTACCAGCAGTCGCTGAAGCACGATGCGGAGTTCTTCATCGAGTACTTCGCCCTGGACCTGCTGTTCGAGGACGGCGTTTGCCACGGCGTGGTGGCCTGGGACCTGAGCGACGGGACGCTGCACGCGTTTCGCGCCCACCAGACCGTGCTCGCCACCGGCGGCTACGGTCGCGCCTTCCTGTCCTGCACCGGCGCCCACACCCACACCGGCGACGGCAACGCCATGGCCGCCCGCGCGGGCGTCGGCCTGCAGGACATGGAATTCATCCAGTTCCACCCCACCGGCATCTACGGCTCGGGCTGTCTGATGACCGAGGGCTGCCGCGGCGAAGGCGGCTATCTCACCAACGCCGCCGGCGAGCGCTTCATGGAGCGCTACGCGCCCAACGCCAAGGATCTCGCCTCGCGCGATGTCGTCTCGCGCGCCATGACCGTGGAGATCCTGGAGGGTCGCGGTTGCGGATCGGAGAAAGACCACATCCTGCTGCACCTGGAGCACCTGGGCCCGGAGGTAATCAACGAACGTCTGCCGGGCATCGCCGAGACCGCCAGGATCTTCGCCGGCGTCGACGTCACCAAACAACCAGCACCGGTGCTGCCGACGGTGCACTACAACATGGGCGGCATACCCACCAACTACCATGGCCAGGTCGTCACCATCAGGGACGGCAATCCCGACGCACCCGTGCCGGGCCTCATGGCGATCGGCGAGGCCGCCTGTGTTTCCGTGCACGGCGCCAACCGCCTGGGATCCAACTCGCTGCTCGACATCATCGTGTTCGGCCGTGGCGCGGCCAACTGGTGCGGCGACAACGTGCGCAAGGACCAGCCGCACAGGCCGCTCGCGGCCGAGACGACCGACAAGGTCCTCGCCCGGCTCGACAGGCTGCGCCACGCCAGCGGCTCGCGGCCGACGGCGAAGATCCACCTGGAGATGCAGCGCACGATGCAGAAGCACTGCGCGGTCTTCCGCACCGGTCCGCTGATGGAGGAAGGCATCGCCCGACTGCAGACCGTGTGGGACTCCTTCCGCGACGTGAAGGTCTCCGACCGCTCCCTCGTCTGGAATTCCGATCTGGTGGAGACGCTGGAGCTGGAGAATCTGCTGCAGCAGGCGATGCTCAGCATCAAGTCGGCGTTGAACCGCACCGAGAGCCGCGGCGCGCAGGCGCGCGACGACTACCCGGAGCGCGACGACGCGAACTGGCTGAAGCACACGGTCGCGTGGGTCGACGAGAAGGGCGACGTGCGCTTCGACTATCGCCCGGTGCACATGTACACGCTCACCAACGAGGTCGAGGTCGTCGCCCTGAAGAAGCGCGTCTATTGACGAAGTCCTGCCATCGCCGCATCACCGCGGCGATGCGGGCGGGGAAACCACGAATCTGACGAGGACTGGCAACAATGGCGGAATTCACGCTACCGAAGAATTCGAAGGTTCAGGAAGGCAAGACGCTGCGCGCGGCCAACGGCGCGCGACGCTCGCGGGCGTTCCGCCTCTACCGTTACGACCCGGATTCCGGGCAGAACCCGCGGCTGGACACCTACGAGATCGATCTGGACAAGTGCGGTCCGATGGTGCTCGACGCACTCATCTACATCAAGAACGAGATCGACTCGACGTTGACCTTCCGCCGCTCCTGCCGCGAGGGCATCTGCGGCTCCTGCGCCATGAACATCGACGGCACCAACACACTCGCCTGCACCAAGGCGATCGAGGACGTGCAGGGCGCGGTGAAGATCTATCCCCTGCCGCACATGCCGGTCATCAAGGATCTGGTTCCCGACCTGACGCAGTTCTATGCGCAGTACACCTCCATCAAGCCCTGGCTGCAGACCGAGACGGCCGCGCCCGACCGCGAGCGCCTGCAGTCCAAGGAGGACCGCGCCAGGCTCGACGGACTCTACGAGTGCATCCTGTGCGCGAGCTGCTCCGCGGCCTGCCCGAGCTACTGGTGGAACGGCGAGCGTTACCTGGGCCCGGCGATCCTGCTGCAGGCCTACCGCTGGATCGCCGACTCCCGCGACGAGA
>JAJVHZ010000087.1 GCA_022072255.1 Gammaproteobacteria bacterium
GAGGTTCACGGGCACAAACGACACCTATGCCGGCAAAGTGGCATACCGATACTGTCTCTCTTGCGACAGTGTTCTGTCCGAGCGGATCGAATACAGCCCAACCTCCTCAACGACGATCATTAAGTGGCGGCGGTATGAGTATGACAGCCTCAAAGTGTTGCGTGTGGATGAGAAGTATGACACTGCAGGTGGAACGCTCGACACCAACGATCCATGGCGGACTATCGAGGTGAATACACACAAGCCAGGTTCGCTGGGTGCACTGATCGGGAAGCGCGTTTATATCCACACCGATAATGACGCAACCCCCAACCAGACCAACGACTACACCTACACCTATGATGCTTTGGGGAATGTGCAAGTCATTTACCGGGCCAGCGGCAGCATAGGCGAGGAGAAGTATTTCTTCGCTCAGGACGCCTTCGGAAACGAACTCTCCGGCGATGCCAACATTCCCGCCTCCAACCGGACTAACCTCCTCGGCGGAACGACCTGGGCCTCAGCGCGCGCTGATGGAATTGCAGAACACCAGACGGGGAAAATCCAGTCAGGATTCTCAGGATTGTATTATTTCCAAGCGAGGTGGTACGACCCTTTCGTGGGGAGGTTTTTAGGGAGAGATCCGGTTCAGCAGATTGGAGGAATGATCTATTCGCTTCCGGGGAATAATCCAGTATATTGGACCGATGTAACGGGCCTGTGTTCATCCTGCGGAGGTGCTCCGTCACCTGTCGTTACACCTGAGCCACCATCACCTCGTCCAACACCAGATCCTGCACCTACTCCTACACCTAATCCTGAACCAATACCGATTCCCAAACCTCCTATTTCTGATAATCGGAGTATTTGTGAAAAGGTAATGGATTTGCTTCTTTCAGGAAATAAGAGGGGACTTGTAGACCTTCTGAAAATTACTGATGATCCAGAGGGATGGAGACAACACTGCCTTGTATGTTGTATCCTATCGGCTTGTTACGGTCCGATTGGATACTTAATGGCCGGTTATGGCCAATGGGAGGAGGAAGGGGCTTTCTTCCCCATCATTGCTGAGTCAATGTTGGACAACTGTTATTGTTTGGAGGGTGCTAATCATGGGATGTTTATGTTCAATGTGTGGCTTTTTTGGGGATCCCTTTATCCATTTGGCCGTTCTCTTGAGATAGAAATGGGATGTCGATCTTACTGCAGGTGGGAGATTCCTCCATACAAGAAGGAACCATGGATGGAACAACCCTGGTATTAAAGGAATACTAATTATCGAACTGTTAGTAATCATGTCAACTCTTCCAAAGTGTAGGCAAAATCATTATATAGAATGTACATATGAGGAAGAATAGCATGGTGGACAATTACACTTGAGGGGATCCGATATACAATGAGAATATCAATTGGTAACACGTTCTCCTATTCCAATCATCTTGACGGGATGTTTAATATACTGATCATTTCTTTTGGACTACTTTACTGCAATTCTTTCGAATCACAAGGAGAAGAGAAGATTCTCTCATCAGTTAATATCACGGAAACAGCAAAGTTTGTTGGACATAGAGCAGAGATTACATCTCTTGATCTATTGAAAGACAATTCCACACTTCTTTCAAGCAGTTTTGATGGTACTGTGCGTGTTTGGAATCTTAAAAATCGAACACAGGTATCAGAGGTCTCACCGCCTTCGCTTGGGGAATACCTACAGAGTGCCTTTTTTCTGCGAGAAGGGACTCATTTTTTTTCGACAACACATGAAAACTGTTGTATTCTCGATACATCTACCAAAAAAGAAATCTTTCAAAAAGATCTACCAAATACATCAATAGGATATAGTAGCGATAGGAAATTTCTTTTTAGTGGTCAGGAAGATGGTTCAATAAATCAGATTGAGATAATTGGAATGAAAACAAAAAGGTCATGGAGTGCTCATAATGCTGCAATTACTGCGATATGTGTTTCCTCAAATAATAGCCTTATCGTTTCTGGAGATATGTTGGGAGAAGTTCGTGTATGGAAAAGTGAAACCGGAACTCTTCTTTCTCTACTCAAGGGACATTTGGGAAAGATAAATTGTCTATCGATTACCAGGGATACAACAAAAGTTTTAAGTGTGAGTGATGACTGTCATGCAAAAGTTTGGGATCTCCATAACAGTAAGATATTGGTTGATTTTCAAAAACACAAAACACGCATCAATTGTGGTGCGATTTCACCAGATGGAAAAGTAATTTTAACAGGTGATTCTCAATCGGGACTCGCAGGTCATATTCCTCCACAACTCTTGTTATGGGATGCAAATCGGGGTGACGTGATTTCTTCTTTTGTGGGACACAAAAGTACAATCTTTTCCGTTCTTTTCCTTGATAATGGAAGAGAGGCATTATCAGCAAGTGGTGACCCCTTCCAAAGAGATAATAGCATCCGTCTGTGGAACCTGCCATCACATAATTAACGTACATCATTGCAATAAGATCATTAGGTAGAATAGTTTTGGGCGAACAGTATATCATAGTAATTCGATATTGATGTCCATAAACGTAGAAAATGCCCCGATCACATGGATCAGGGCATAAGTTTCCCATCCTCCTCAAACACGCCTGGCAATCTGGTCTGCCGTGAGTCCGTAATGGGGACGAGACTGACCTCAAGCTGGTCTCCTTCGAGCGCGATCTTGTGCCCACCGACCGTGATGCAAGGGGTCGGCTGCTGGACGAGGTAGATCTTCAGAGTGGTCTCCACCTCGGATAAGCGTTCCGCCGTGCGCCGGGTGAACAGGAGCGAGCGGACGGCGTTATGTAGCTGCCGGGGTGTCATCGGCCCGACCTCCCTCTGTGTTCTCCATCCATTCGAGAGCCTCGATGATCCGCGCCGTGATTGCCTCTTTCTTTTGTAACCAGATGTTTTGGGAAAAAAAAGGAAAGTGGGGGGCTCGCGTTGGAGTCCCCGTTTTCTGGTGTGTTTCTTTCCTGAGCCTTCATTCCTTACTCGCTGTCTTCGGTCCCGTCGGGGCTTACGAGTTGCTCGTAGGCTTTGTTGAGGGCGAGGATTGCTTTGGGGATGTCGTTGGCTTGGTATTTGGTGGTGTCTTTGTATTCGCCGTTCTCGGTTCGGTACCGTTTCGAGAATGAGAGTTCTCGGACGGTGAAGGTTTTTCCGTTGGCGGTTCGTTGGTTTTCCCAGATGCTGGCTCGAAAAGGGCCGACTTGGTTGCGCCAAAGGGGTTGGTTTGGGATGTCCTCTTCTGGGATTCTTTGCTGGTAGTTTTGCATGTTTTTCTCACCTGTTTTGTCTTTTTTTTCATCGCGAACCGTTGCTGAACTCTTCGATTCGCTCGATGACTGTTTTAGGGGTGTAGAGCATGGGCTGGCCGCATGCTCTGCAATGTGCCGGTGCTTTTTCTCTGGGGCGTGGGGGTCTTGAGCTCCCACATGAGAGGCAGATCCAGAGGACGCTGCCGTAGTGGGTGGGTTCGAGTTCGCCGACTGCTTGGCTGATGGCGCGCCGGATTTCCCGTCTGGCCAGGTAGGGTGCGAAGGGGTCTTCGTGTGTCATGCTTTCTCACCTCGCTCATGCTCGATGGAAGTATTTGTTGGTTGGGCGTTCAATGAATTCCATGATTTGAACGTTGCCTTTGCCGTCGAACCAGTAACCCCAGTTGGTTCTGTCTTCTCCTCGAAAGACAAGGCTGCCTTCTTGGACGTATGGGGCAAGGAAGCGGGCAAATTCTCCGTCGCCATACCATTTGTTGTAATACTCAGTGAAACGGATTCTTCCTTCTTCAATCTGGAGGTCTTGGAGGTAGTAGCGTGCGAGTTCGCTCTCTTCCTCTCGTTTCCGTATCACCAGGGCAGTGAATTGCTTCTCGAGTGTTGGCTTAATGCGCAGATTGATATCCATTTGGCTGTGGTATCCCATTCTTTATTCACCTCCGTTGGTTTTCTTGATGTCGAGTTCTGCCACGATGGCGTTGGCGGCTTGCCGAATGTCGTGGAGTGATTCGGCCAGGGTTTCTGTTTTGCCCTGGTAGAGTTGGATGTAGTCGCTGCTGGCCGTGCTTGTGTCGAGGCCGATGGCTGTGCTTACGATGTAGGCGACGGCTTCGGCTTGGGTTTCTCTCATCGTTTTCGTCGTTTTTTTTCGGTTGGTTCCGTGGTGGAGGAGTTCGTGGGCGAGTTCGTGGGCGAGGGTGCTGAATTCTTCGGCGGGTGGTAGTCCTGTTTGGAGGGTGATTCTTCCGCCGCTGGAGCGTCCGATCGCTCCGCCCATTTCGTCGCTGTACTTGAGGGTGATGCCTCTCTTTTGGATGGCTGTTTTGAGTTGTTCGAGGTGTTCGCCTGGGTTGCCTTGGACAGTTGCGAATTCGGGCAGGTCGGGGCCTTCGGTTTGGGTGATGTCGAAGACGTGTGCGGGTTTGAATCCTGAGAGTCGGGTGACGGTGACGGTGTTGTCTTCGTTCTGGCTCTTCCCGGGTTTCTCTTTCGTTGTGGTGTAGCGGTATTGGATGGGTGCCTGGATGAGGATGCCTCGTTCTCCTCGCTTGACTTGTCGTCCGAGGCGCTTCCAAGTTTGGTATCCCGCGACTCGCGTAGCTTCGGGTTTTTGGCTCCAGATGAGGAGTTGGTTGCCTGCGCTGTATGGGTGGAATCTCGCCATACTGGCGAGGTATTCCTTGAGGGCTTGGCTGTGTCCTTGTTCGAGGGCGGTGGCGAGTTGGTCGAGGGCGGTCTCGATGAGAGATCGCGCCTTTGTTTGTTGGGTGTCATCTTGTGAGGGTGGTCCTCGTTCGATAGGCTGTAAGGTATGGTTTCGTTTCATGGTTTTTCACCTCTCCGTGGTAGTGACTCCGATGCGTATGGCTGTTTGCCAGTGGCGTTGGAGTTCGGCTTCAATATCGTCGAGTCGTCCCGCGATTGCGGGCAGGATGTGGTCGCTTACTCGGTTGGTGTCGGTTGCCTTGATGTTGATGATGTCTCGAAGGTCGGCAATTTCCTCGGAGAGTGTTTCGAGCCTGTTGTAGATCAGGCTGCGCTGGCATTCTTCTTCGATGGTTGTGGTTTTCATTTTCTCACCTGGTTGTTTTTGATATTTTCTCGAATGAGTGTGCGGTAGGCGTGGTCGATTCTTTCCTGGAGTTGTTCTGTCAGTTCTGAGACTATCGTAAGGAAAGCTGGGCTTGACCGTTCGGGTTCTAGTGCCAGGTATTCGCTTGTCAGTCTGCAGTAGTAGGCTGCGTCGCTGGCGAGGATGTCGAGTTGTCGCTCGACGTGTTGCCTGTACTGGTCGGGGTTAAAGTCTTCCTCTTCAGCCACTGCGTATTCGTATGCTTCTCGGGTTGCGTCGTATTCGATTCTTTCGGTTCGGATTTGGTTCATGGTTTCACCTCGGGGTTTTCTGTTTCGGTTGTGGGATTTGCGAGTTGCGGGTGTTGTTGTAGGAGCTGGGCGAGCGCTGCTCGGACTTGTTCCATGGTGTCGGGGGTTGGATTGATGGTTTGTTCGTAAGCTTCAATCCAAGCGTCGTATGTGGTTTGTTCTTGTTTGATTTCGGTCATGGTTTGTTTCACCTCTTTTTTTCGTGTCCCTGTCCAAGTTTTTTTTGGGACCTCAATTGGTGGGTCCCAAAAAAAGGAGTTCGTTCGTGCGTTGCTTGAGTGGTGCCGCAAGAAGCGGTTGGCGAAATCAGAAAGAGTCTAGGATGGCGTTAGGCGCGGGTCTTTTTGTGGTTGCGTTTAGCCGACCCCCGCGTTCTGCAATATTGTTGCGGGGGGGAAAGTTTATAAAGGGTTCGCGGTTTCGCGAATTCCCTTTATAAACTTTTAGGCGTGAAGAACGCCTTTTGTGAACACTCACAGGACCCGCGCCTCCATCGTCCTATTGGCGGTTTCGCGTGGCGGTGCCACGCGGATTGGAGTTTATTGGGCGTGTTGTTGGGCCCCTCTAGTTCCGGGGGTGGGGGGGGCTGTCTCGTTTCTTGCCAGCGAGGCTTCTGTTTGGGGGGGAAGGAGGGGGTAGTTGGGTGATAGGGGTGGAGTCCCGCAGGGGCCGAGGTTGGTTTCTTTGGTGCAGGTTCATGTGGATTGGTTTTATGTCCCGTTCCATGTCATCCGGGTTGTAGGGATGGTAGTGGTTGGCTCTTCTGGGTTGATCTGGGGGACTTTTTGCGGGTCAATTTTGGGTGGATATCATTTTGGTGGGGTCTCTTGGTTGTTGTTGTAACCCATTCAGGATACTAGAGATAGAGTAATATCACGTGGAATATTGCCAGGTGTTTTTGATTTTTCGTTGACGTTTTTGTCTTTGAGGTACTATCTTGAGATTGTAGTAATGCTCTGTCCGTGTTGTCCATGATCCTCGCTTTCTTTTTGAGGGTTGGTTGGAGGGTGACATGTGGCGGGTTGGTTTTTTGTTGTGGTTTGCTCCATTGAGGGGTGGTCCTCTGTTCCGCTTGAGGCAGAAAGCGGTTTTCTCCTTCGGTGTATCTCGGCATCAAGTTTTTTTCTGGTTTTTCCCGCTGGTATCCTTTGGTTCACGAGTGACGGGTTTTTCTTGGGCGTTAGCCGGTTATGACCGGTTGGCACGCCCTTGGTTTTTCAAAGGGGCCTTTGATTTAGGTGAGTTGTGGTAATCCGGATACAGGTATCGTGATGTGTCTTGGAATGGAGTAGGTGGCAAGAGTGGTTCAATTGATCTTGGTTTACGACTGGATTGGTCGGTCGGAGGAGGTGTCTGATGAATCGAATCATGCGATGGATAGCGTGGGCGTTGTTGTGTGTGGCACTCCCAGTATCGGGACAACGCGATACCTCAGTCTTCAAGGGGAAACCTTGGGAGCGGATCGAGCAGCAACGGGATGATATTGAGAGCACGATCCTCTCAGGCGATGTAGGGAGCGGTTATGTGCTCTCGGCTTCCCATCTCTTCGAGTGGAAGAACACCCCCGCATTTCAGGATATCGTCACATCCGTGTATCGAGGTTATGGTGGGATTCCTCTTGCCGAAGAGGAACAGCTTCTCTCCTTTCTCAAAAGTGAGCTGAAGACCAATTCGCAGGGTGTGGGCTGGTTGGAGTGCGGTCTCTTGGCCATGGCTATGATGAAGCCTGAGGAGGCGGTCCCGGCTTTCAAGCAAGCCGCTCAAGACTCTATTTGCTGTCAGGCTCCGTTGACTTATGCGTTGCTCGGTCAAGCGCTCACCTATACGGGCAACATCTCCGAGGCCACACGCGCCTTCCAAGCGGCGGTCAAGGCTGCCTCTAAGGAGCAGGTGATCCAGTTCCAAATGCGCAGTCTCTTCGCGGATACCATGCATAACCAAGGGAAGTTGGCGGAGTGGCAGAATGCCGTTGAGGAATGCTGCAATTCAACCTATCCCTTGGAGTGTGCCTGGGGACTACAACAAGAGGCACAGAATGCCTGGTACCAGAAGGACCGGCTTGGCTTCGAGACCTTCACCAACCTCGCCCTGGCGCAGATGTCCGTCTATGGCGCTTCTCCGACCTGGCAATGGAGCTGGGAGAAAGGCCGTTGGAATCGGACCACCCGTCACTTGGGGTATGCGGAAGCGGCGCTTAAAGGTTCCACGGATGCTCAAATGATCCTGGATTATGAGTGTGCTGCGTTGGATTCCAACCGGGTCGATTTGGAGTCCGCGATGAGATGGATCGAGAAGTGGCCATCCCGTTACGACCTGCGTGAGATCGACCAATGGGATGAGGTCCGTCAACTCTGGGTTCAACGGGTTTATGTGGGTTATTACCTCTTTCTGTCACGCATGGGGAGAGTTGATGAGGGTGTGGCTGGCATCGAGGCGATGATTCCGTTTGCGCGGGATACCAAACACGAGAAATTTACAACCACCATATACTGCCATCTTGGTTATGCGCTGATGCAAGGAGAACGCCTGAAAGAAGCCAAGGAGGCTTATGAGATCGGTCTCTCGCTGCTGGATGTGCCGGGGGAGATGATTGACCCGGCGCTGGCGTATCACCCCAAGGGACGGATAGATAAATTGGACCGCGTGATGTTTGTGGCCAACTACCGGGACCTGCTGAATTATTTCAACCAAATGGAGGGGGAACAATGAGACTCCGCGACTTGCTGACCAGCCTGGTTGGACTCCTTGCACTTGCGTTCTTAGCGAGCTTCCTGGTATGGCTTGGATCGGGTGCCGGTCCACAGCCAGAGGGAGGCATGAACTCCCTCCTTGCTCCTCAGGAGGCGTATGCCTGTATTCAGGAGCCGACAAAGACACGTACGCCCACACCAAAGACAGCGTTCTCGACCCCTACAATAGTTGCATCCGGTTTGAATGGTCCAAGGTCTGTATATGCTGCTGATATGGATCAAACTCAAGGGAAGGATATTCTGTTTGTCGAGAAGGCGGGAAATCGTGTACAATGGTTGGTTAACAACGGACAAGGTCAGTTTTCCAATCCGACACCCATCGCAACCCCAACTCCTGTTCAAGGTCCCAACGCGATCTTAGCCGCTTGGCTTAATGGAGATGATAAGCTAGATATCGCCGTGGGAGCTGAGGTCAGCCACAACCTGGAATGGTTCCGGAACAACTTAGGGAACACACCACCATGGGTGCAAAATACCGCAGAATCGGGTGCCTCTGCAAAGCCACTGTCCATTGACGCCGCCGACCTGAATGAGGATGGCACAGTGGACCTGCTTTCGGCGGATTACGGAACAAACCAAGTTGTCTGGTATTCAAACAGTTTAGCAGGAACCTTTACAAGGTACACGATCTATTCACTAGCAAACTGCGGACCTCGTGGAATACAAGCTGCTGACGTTGACGGGGATGGTGACCTTGATGTTGTTGTCGGTCTCGAGGGAATCAGTGCAATCCACTGGCATGCCAACCAGAATGGTGTCATTTCTTCAACCCCAAACATAATCGAATCAAATCTTAGTCGGATTTGGGATATCCATGCGGTCGATATCGACAACGATGCCGACATCGACATCCTCGCAGGCCGTTTAGGTGAGATTGCAACCGCTGGAGATGGAGCTGTTTACCTTTATTCGAACAATGGATCAGGGGTTTTTACTCGGACGACTGTACTTTCGGGAATTGATCCGATTGATGTTTACGCCGCGGATTATGATAATGACGGTGATCAGGACATCCTTTGTGCATCCTATAACCAGAATGGGTCCGTCCCTGACTTACTTTGGATTGAGAACCTCAGTGGTGGCTCATCCTGGAATAAACGATCCCTTACAATCGCAGACAATCTTGCATCCTCCATTCATTCAGGTGACTTTGATCGTGATGGAGATCAAGATATTGTTGCAGCTTTAGAAGGTGACAATAGAATAGTTGTTTTATCAAACTCATTAGCAACGAGAACCCCCACACGTGTTCCCACTCCTGTCGCCGTCTGGCAAGCCCCACTCACTCCAGTTTTTGCGGGAACATGGAGGCGTAATCCTGCAGATGACCTTGACACACACCCCAGTGGGCAGTCCTATGGTGTCTACTTTGGGGGAAATGTTCCCAACAAACCGAGCTCTTACTCAATAGGGGTCTCGGTAAATGGCGGAAGTCCAACACCGATTGCTCCTTCATTGACCTATGATAGCTCAAGCCAATCTTTCCAGTTTTCAGACCAGAGTAGTACCGCTGGACAACAGCGCAATTACTATGTGTCGGTGAAAAATGCACAAGGTACCCCATTACCTTTTGGATCGAGTAGGAATGATTCGGGTAAGGAACCTCCTCAATGGAAAGGAGGTCTCCGTGTTGGTTCTCAATCGGATAATAATATCAATATACCTCTCCAAATCACTTCAGTTGACTCGATTACCTCCATCACCACGGGGATCGTCACATGGCCGGTGACGACAGCGATTCCATTCCCTCCTGGTAAACTATACCGGCGGATGGTTTCCTCGTTGCGAATTATGCCTCCCGGTACAAATGTTGATCCGTCTCCAGCCCAATTTACTGTTAAGGAGCTCTGGAAATACGGTGGAACCACCCAGAATCCAGATCCACTCCAGGATGAAGTTCGTTGGCTCCAAGTTGATTTTCTTGTCTCAAGGGAAGCGATTCTTAATCAATCTGTTTACACCTTGATATTTGATCATGCAAATCAACCAAAAGCAGTCCCCCAACCACAACAACCTCTCAGGGTTTATCAATACCTCCGACCAACCTTCCAATTGGACTTTGATCTGACCGATCCATCGGTGGCAAGGATCGCTGCTCCCGACACCGAGATCCCCTTGATTACAACCTTCTCTGATCCACCATCTTTCACGAAGGGGTATGAATGCACAACCCTTTCCCAAGGGAGATCCTTTGATTCCAGTACACAACGGCGAGGTCTCACCTACGCAAGAGCCGGAAATCTGGATATGAGCCATGGGACGGTTGAACTTTGGTATTGTCCTGATTGGGACAGAACGAGTATCCCTTATAACAAAAACCCAAATCTCTTTTCTGCCGGTCAAGATGCCCCACCATTACGTCTATGGCTTTCCCTTGATGATCCATCGACGGCAATATTGAATTTCACTTACAGAGGCTTTCCTGCTACTTTGTTGGAAACGAGTGTAACCTTGAATAGTTCCAACTGGAACAACAAAGGATGGAATCGTATTGCGGCCTCTTGGGATGTAGATCAAGGAATTCGTCTATTCTTAAATGATGTACTTGTGGATGCTGATAGACGGACGTTTACCAAAGAAAATGCATCAAATATTACAATTGGTTATTGTCCATCGGGCGAATTGGTTTACTATAGGGGAGCCGATGGGAAGATTGATGATGTGCGTATCTTCGAGGATTTTGCGGAGGAAGTCTCCTTCTTCCATCAGTCACTTGTGTTGAATTTCGATGAGTACAAAAGTAGCGCTTCGTTGATAGATCCTCAAGTCCAATTCAACCGTAGCGCGGTAACAGTTCCTTCTTCGTTTACCTCCCAATCACGAGGGGTTCAGGGAAAGGGGATCTCGACATCTGGGGCTGATGAAGAGATTGATGTAGATGCAAAGGGGATCGTACCTTCCTCAGCCGGGTGTATCGACTTCTGGTTCAGTATCGACCAGAACGCCTCTGGTGAACAAGGACTCTTTCATGCTCGAAGTGGAATCGGTAAGGGCATTATGTGCTGGTATAATGCCACTACCCATGTTCTGTCTTCAAGATTAGAAGGATCGAGTTACTTACAAATCGACAAAAATGACCTCTTTCTCAAGAATGAGCCCTCTCAATTCAAGTGGCATCACCTTGCGGTTGTCTACCAGAAGTCAGGTTTTTTTCCCTTCGATCCTTTGAATGAGATCAAGACATCTAGAGACACAGATGGATTCCTCGCAATGTATCTGGATGGCGAATCTCTTGGAACGATTAACGACAACTGGTCAGGTTTTTCACTAGATCCATTGATTCAATTACAGATTGGGATAGCTCAGGTAGGAACTTCAGTTTGTCCACTCAATGGTTCAATTGATGAATTCCGAGTATGGACACAACCGCGACGACCATGGGAGAAGGTGTCGGCCTTTTGCAGCGATGCCTATTACCAGATTCGCATGGATAAAATGAACTTCATCGATTTCTGCCAGGTGAGGGGGAAGGTCTCCGTTGATTCGCGTGACCTCAGCGGCACTCGCCCTCCGGGCTTTGTGGTTGGTGATCAGCTCGTAACCGACCCTGACAATCCAGATCCAAACGTTTGCAGAGACCTATTTTCGGCCGAAGCTTCCTACTACCAGCCCGTGTCATTGACCGTCTTCGACACTGCGAATGATATGACAACCAGCAAGACAGTCGATGTCTACAGTCCTTTCAACACTGAGGAGAGGGCAAAAATCAACGACTTCCGAATCCTGAGAGGTCCTGTCAGGACCACACTTGAAGTCCGCTCCCTCTGCCAAAACAGGCCAGTACCCACGGAAACACCACAAAGGAGCTGCTACGCGATTTCCCGCTATCATCTACATCCAGGTATCCCAGCTATTCGGAATTTCTTCACCTTTGTTCTGACCGATCCGACCAACCCTGATCCCCTCTGGACTAATGACGGCAGTACCCAGGCAAATTCAAGTACCGCACGGATGTACAGAGACCTTGCCATCGAGCTGGACATGAACAATATCAATGCGATGGATTATGGATACCTTAATCCAAGCCAAACACCAATCGCGACGAGAATTCCTGTCACCACTGGAACGGAATGGGTGTACCAGTTCGATTACGACAGTCAAGGCTCAATGCCAGCGACCGATCAGTACTCGCAGGTGGTTGGTGTAATACAGCCTGACCTGACTTCCACTCCTCCACCTACCAATCAGGTCTATAATCCGCCCATCACGCCGGCCCCAAATTCCGAGACCCCCTATGGGCGGTATAAACCAAGAGTAATGGACAGCGACCTTCCACTCGGATTGGACAATGGGACACGAAACAACCACGAGATGGAAGGATGGATCGTATACTCAACGATAGATGGCTACGGCGGAATGGCACTATTCATAAAGGACCTCCCTGCCATGTATCCGAAAAAATTCTCGGTAGTCGATTCCGGGGCGAAGGATAAGGGTATCTTTCATATCTGGGGGTATCAGCAGATTGACACTGACAATCCAGATCCAGGAATTTCATATGTTCGGATAGATTGGGGGAGTATGCGGAACCTCTACTTCGTTCACCAAGGCCAGTACAATCCAAGTGGAACGACCCAAAAATACTTCCTGGATTTTAACGTTCCGACGTACGTTTCAAACATTGATTCCGGAGACCACGAAAACTGGCCCCACTTACTCGCACGGTCTGCTGATGCGCTGGGCCTAGCCAGGACCCACGAAATGATCATCCTTCCATTCCACAAACAGGGCAACACGGACTACCCGGCAATCCGGTCCTACAACACCCTTCTTCAGAGCCGTGTCTTTGCAATCCCTGACTCAACAAGTTTATGTCAGGCCATGGGCGAAGATGAACTTGCTCCCTTCTCTGGGGACTACTCAGGTCAGAATTCTGTCCTCCAGTTTGCGTCCAGAATTGATACGGCACAGCGGGAAAGCTTCGATTCATTGCTTGGTCAGGACAGCTGGTTCAGACCTACAGGTATGTTCAACTGGGGAGACAATCCAAGCAGGTGGTACATTTGGCTAAACATAATGAACGGAGCCTATCGCACATGGGCTGGAAATCACCATGGTATACCTCGTGCACTTTGGTTGATGTTCTTTAGGACGGGAGATCCACAGTACCTCGAGATAGCAGAAAGAAACAGCCTCAAGCTGACGGATACTTTTTGGATCCATTGGAACGGCTACGGCTACAACCTTTTTGACAAGGCTCAAGGAGCTTTGAACAAGTATAATGGCTTAGTTCCATGGTCGTCGGGTCTCATTAAATCAGATGGCTCTGGACTTGATTTGATTAATGGAAGTCGTCGAGTTCAACAAGTACACCACAATGCGGAAACAGACTATCTTCAGTATTACTCATATTTCTCAGGAAATGATTGGGGTACGGAAACTGCCAACGACTTTCTCCGCTATACACGGCATATGTATTCCTATTGGTCACGTCCAAACAGCGACAGCTCTGATCACCGCACGGTGAGAAAACGGAGTACTGACGGGCGTGCGGGTGCCGGTCAGCTCAGTGCATTGCTCGAGTCGTACTATTCCAGTATGGAGTCCCTAGCGGAACCGGAAAGGACACCCGCGCTTGCGTTTGTCGATGAGCAGATGAACGTGTTTCCTACTCCTACAGATCCTACAGATCTTGGGAACGAAGACAAGTATCTTGCATTCAAGCGGTTGAGGATCAGCACCGACGGCGGTCGTTACAATACCGGTGGAGATGAAGGAACTGCCGAAGGCTACCGGAAATGGACTCCCTGGCTTCAGCGGTTGCTGCTGTATTATTCAGTGCGGAACGACACCATAAAGAGGGACGAATTCCTGAGAATCCTAAAGAAATGGTCTGATTTTCATGCCGAGAGGCGGAGTGATTCTGGACCGAGGCAATTACAGTTCAATTTTACTGCGCTCGACTGGGATGCGGCTGCCATCAACTGGATGGATGAGATAAAGGCACTTCCCACTTACACACCTCTTCCAGGACCAACTCCAACGAGGCAGATTACGCCGGTTCCAACACTCCGATTTAGGGACTATGCAAGAACCGGATGGGAACATGTTGCACGCCAATTCGACTGGATCGTCTACCGCCAGGAATGGGAGTCGACCCCCACACCTAGTCCAACTGGAACGCTAGTGAATCCGACCTACGCTCCGTTCAGATACACGACCTATGATAACCTCCATATTAACGACACGATCCAGGCACGGGACAGCGGGACATACTATTATACATTCCAACACCTCGCTTATTGGCTCTCTGCGATCATCCGCGACCAGGACCGGGGAGCCCAGAGTGCAATTCCTACGAATGGACCAGGGGGAGCTTCCCCACGATTTGGCATCGGGATGGCATGGAGAAATCCAACTGTGGCTGCTCAGACTCCTACCCCCACCTATCCAATCTTTCCCAACCAGACACCGCATCCCGGTACCGAGATGAGGATCACGTTTCAGCAAGGTAGCACACTCCGCCCCAGGGCGGGAGGTGGAGCTCTGCGAGCGTTTTTCAACTTCGACGATGAATCTTTTGTCAGCAATCCTTCAAATCAGATCGGATCGACACTTTTTGCTTGGAGAAACGATTTTGGTTCAGTTGCCAGTCGCGGTATCTCCGATTCCACCGACGTCTACTTCAACCGGTCTCTGATGGTCAGCAATCCTAACAACTCAGTCCAAATGGATACCGATCAGCTTTTCGAGCCGGGAACATCGATCGCTATCTCGTTCTGGGCGAAGAGAGACTGGGACTTCGGGCCGACAGAGACCCCGACGCCGTTTCCTATCTTTGACTATCGAGAGCCAGATAGTGGGTATGCAATGAGAATCGAGATCTCCAAGAACGGGTCAAATTATGATATCACTCTGCGGCGAAGAGGGATCTCAAGCAACGACTATGTCAAGATCCAGAACTATCCGTGGGCGGTTGGGGAATGGAAGAAGATTGTTGCCGCATTATCGTGCCAAACTGGGACCAATTACCGGCTGAACATATTTGACCGGTCAACTCCAACAGACAGCAAAATGGTGAAAGCGAGTCAAAGCCAAACTTGGGTCTCATGGACATCTACTCCGCAGCCCAGCTATGATGCGGATCGCTATTATAAGAAAGGCATAATCCGGCTGGGTGGAGCTCCGCCACCTCCCCCCGTTCAGAATGAGAATGACCGATCAACGTGGGCGAGCTGGAGTTGTCTGATCGACAACTTCACAGTGAACGATCAAGCCGATTCAGCGAGTCTGTCTTCGAATCTTGATACCCTCTCTTACTTTGTGTATCGAGATGGTTCTGGAACAATCAAGCTTATCGATGGGGATTATGATGGACACACTTCTCTCGTGAAAGCCTATGACTTTAATGCTCTGGATATCTATCCGGGATTCGCTGAAGTGAACTACTATGTGTCGTGTCCCATTTCGGACGATGTGAATGAGAAGGTTTCCGTCGGTAACCGGAGTTCATGGGATGAGAGGGCCGTTGTCGCACAGATGGCACCGATCGTCTTCCATCGCAGTGATTATTCGTCAGGAGCTCAAGTAGTAGTTGATGTCCGAAAAGGCTTATATGGTGCTCGACCTTTTCAGTTCAGTGTTGCAGCTCCTGATGGCACGATTCTTGACAAACGAGGCGATCATTCACTTGCAATTCCGATTTATTGGGCTGGACCAGGGCGGGAAACAGCTATCGTTCGCCCAGTAGGCCCGATAGAAGCCAAGTTGATGGTGAATTACAGTCCTCCTCAGGCGACGCCAACGAGAATCACTTTCTCTATTGAGCGGCCGACCCCGGTCCCGTAATCTCATGGAAAAGGAGGGATGAATATGAGACACCCATATCAGTGGTCCATCAGCGCCATGCTGCTTCTACTTCTCCTTGCAACCGGGATTGAAGCCCAAGTCTCCCTAGATCAGGCAGGTATTGTCGTCCCCGGTTCGGGCGAGGTAAAACCGTGGCCGACTTATGACGTTCATGGCAACGGATTCAGTAACTTTGACATGGTTGCCGCTATCGGCCGGGGCTACGGCGCTGTCCTTTTTGGACATGATGGAGCTAGTCCTTGTGGGTCCAGGCTTTCGACGGTCTATGTTTACGAATCCGTTTCAAGAGAAGCGCCCGGCTATTATGTGGACGGAGACAGGCCCGGCGATGAGGATTTGATTGGGAATGCCGCAAAGTCCCAGCCGCCGGGATCAGGTGGTTTCGGCTCGCACGTAGCAGGCGATGCTGCTGATGGGAGCGAGGTTGTGTTCAGTCTTACGGCATCGGGGATGGACACGTTGAGTGCGCTTGTTTCTCCCCGAATTATCTCCGCTACGTCGTATGTGGGTGGAAGCGGGGAAATGCACCTCTGGCAAGTCACAAGGATCAACCAAGGATTGAGGCCAGGTCAGTCACTTCCTCCGGGAAACATTGCAAATCACCTAGCCAGGATACCAGGATCAGGAAGGAGCCGCACATGCGGAGTTCTCTCTCTTGGAGAGGGTGGTGTGGTTACCGTGACAGAGGACATGACCGGTGGTGATCCGGGTGCTGTATTCGGGATACCGAGTTCCGATAAGAGCGTAATTGTGATCACCGTATGGGGGAACTATGGAAATTGGATCAAAACCCCAAGCTTCATGTACCCAGGAGTAGGAGGTGATGCCCCTGCGCGACAGAGCATCTCGGGAGTAGGATACTTTGTCGTGAGGACTGCCAAGAATACTGCGATGGCGTTTTTCCCAGATGGAAATGTGATTACTGATTTTGGATACTACACACTTGGTGTAGAATTGCCGCCGGGGATTGTAGCCTTGGAAACTGAAAGTGCGGAGAGGGGGATCAGTGCGTGGGGAGCTGCCCGGACTGTGATTGCGGTCCGAGGAGTGGACTCTCAGGGGAAGAATCATCCATGTGTCGTCGTGATAGACTTGGTTGCGCCCGGGACTCCGAATCCAATTGTGAGGCACGTACTGCAGGTTGACGACGACCTGCAAAGTCCACCTGATTTCATTGATGGTAGCGCCATGGATGTAGCGGTCGGTCCAAGTAAGGAGATTCTCGTAACCTGGAGGCACTTCCCATCGCAGAGTCCCGTGGCACGTTTCTATGATCAGGATTTGAGCCCAATTACACCCACTTTCTGGGTGAGCACCAAGGAGGATGCAGATGTCAACACGGGTGATACCACTATTAAGTGTAGCCTCAAGGATGAATTCGGTTGGATAGCCTGGCTTTCTGAGTCTTTCAGTCCTGGCCTCAACTGTAAAGGGGTTCAGATGCAACGTGATACGGTGGTACGTGCGTTTCAGAACCCGGTCTGGGTATCTGCCATCACGGATTGGATGGAGTATTGAAGACAAGCAGCGAAAGAAAAGCCCCGACCATTCAGATCAGGGCATAGGCTCTCCCTCCTCCTCGAACACGCCCGGCAACCTGGTCTGCTGTGTGTCCGCGAGGGTGACGAGGCTGACCTCATGCTGGTCTCCCCCATGAGCGCGATCTGGTGCTCGCCGACCGTGACGCACGGGTCGGGCTGCTGGACGAGGTGGATCTTCAGAGCGGTCTCTACTTCGGACAAGCGTTCCGCAGTGCGCCGGGTGAACAGGACAGAGCGGACGGCGTTATGCAGCTGCCTCTTCCTTCTGTAACCAGATGCTGGAATAAAAGAAAAAGTGGGGGGCTCGCGTTGGAGTCCCCGTTTTCTGGTCTGTTTCTTTCGCGTGCCTTCATTCCTTACTCATTGTCTTCGGTCCCGTCGGGGCTTATGAGTTGTTCGTAGGCTTTTTGGAGGGCGAGGATGGCTTTTGGGATGTCGTTGGTTTGGTATTTGGTGGTGTCTTTGTATTCGCCGTTTTCGGTTCGGTACCGTTTGGAGAAGCTGAGTTCTCGGACGGTGAAGGTTTTGCCGTTGGTGGTTCGTTGGTTTTCCCAGATGCTGGCTCTGAAGGGTCCGATTTGGTTGCGCCAGAGGGGCACGTTGGGGATGTCTATTTCTGGAATTCTTTGTTGGTTGTTTTGCATTTATATCACCTGTTTTATGTTTTTTTCATCGCGAATCGATGTTATATGGTTCGATTCGCTGGATGAATGTTTTGGGCGTGTAGAGCATGGGCTGGCCGCATGTTCTGCAATGCGCCGGTGTTTTTTCTCGGGGACGCGGTGGTTTTGAATGTCCGCATGAGAGGCAGATCCAGAGGACGCTGCCGTAGTGGGTAGGTTCGAGTTCACCGACTGCTTGGTTGATGGCGCGCCGGATTTCCCGTCTGGCCAGGTAGGGTGCGAAGGGGTCCTCGTGTGTCATGCTTCTTCACGTCCGTAGGTTTTCTTGATGTCGAGTTCTGCCAGGATGGCGTTTGCGGCGTGCCTGATTCCGTGGAGTGCTTTTGCAAGGACTTTTTTATCGCCCTGGTAGAGTTGGATGTAGTCGCTGCTGGCTGTGGTTGTTTCGAGTCCGATGGCTGTGTTGATGATGTATGCGACGGCTTCGGCTTGGGTCTCTCTCATCGTTTTCGTCGTTTTTTCTCGGTTGGTTCCGTGGTGGAGGAGTTCGTGGGCGAGTTCGTGGACGAGGGCGCTGAATTCTTCGGCGGGTGGTAGTCCTGTTTGGAGGGTGATTGTTCCGCCGCTGGAACGTCCGATCGCTCCGCCCATTTCGTCACTGTACTTGAGGGTGATGCCTATTTTGTGGATGGCTGTTTTGAGTTGTTCGAGGTGTTTGCCTGGTTGTCCTTGGACGGTTGCGAATTCGGGCAGGTCTAGTCCTTGGGTTTGGGTGATGTCGAAGACGTGGGCGGGTTTGAATCCTGACAGCCGGGTAACCATGACTGTTTCATCTCCGCCTTTGTCTTCATCACGGTCCTTCGTTGTTGTGGTGTAGCGGTACTGGATGGGTGCCTGGATGAGGATGCCTCTTTCTCCTTGTTTGACTTGTCGTCCAAGGCGCTTCCAAGTTTGGTACCCCGCGACTTTTGACGCTTGGGGGTTTTGGCTCCAGATGAGGAGCTGGTTTCCTGCGCTGTATGCGTGGAATCTCGCCATACTGGCGAGGTATTCCTTGAGGGCTTGGCTGTGTCCTTGTTCGAGGGCGGTGGCGAGTTGGTCGAGGGCGGTCTCGATGAGAGATCGCGCCTTTGTTTGTTGGGTGTCATCTTGTGAGGGTGGTCCTCGTTCGATAGGCTGTAAGGTATGGTTTCGTTTCATGGTTTTTCACCTCTCCGTGGTAGTGACTCCGATGCGTATGGCTGTTTGCCAGTGGCGTTGGAGTTCGGCTTCAATATCGTCGAGTCGTCCCGCGATTGCGGGCAGGATGTGGTCGCTTACTCGGTTGGTGTCGGTTGCCTTGATGTTGATGATGTCTCGAAGGTCGGCAATTTCCTCGGAGAGTGTTTCGAGCCTGTTGTAGATCAGGCTGCGCTGGCATTCTTCTTCGATGGTTGTGGTTTTCATTTTCTCACCTGGTTGTTTTTGATATTTTCTCGAATGAGTGTGCGGTAGGCGTGGTCGATTCTTTCCTGGAGTTGTTCTGTCAGTTCTGAGACTATCGTAAGGAAAGCTGGGCTTGACCGTTCGGGTTCTAGTGCCAGGTATTCGCTTGTCAGTCTGCAGTAGTAGGCTGCGTCGCTGGCGAGGATGTCGAGTTGTCGCTCGACGTGTTGCCTGTACTGGTCGGGGTTAAAGTCTTCCTCTTCAGCCACTGCGTATTCGTATGCTTCTCGGGTTGCGTCGTATTCGATTCTTTCGGTTCGGATTTGGTTCATGGTTTCACCTCGGGGTTTTCTGTTTCGGTTGTGGGATTTGCGAGTTGCGGGTGTTGTTGTAGGAGCTGGGCGAGCGCTGCTCGGACTTGTTCCATGGTGTCGGGGGTTGGATTGATGGTTTGTTCGTAAGCTTCAATCCAAGCGTCGTATGTGGTTTGTTCTTGTTTGATTTCGGTCATGGTTTGTTTCACCTCTTTTTTTCGTGTCCCTGTCCAAGTTTTTTTTGGGACCTCAATTGGTGGGTCCCAAAAAAAGGAGTTCGTTCGTGCGTTGCTTGAGTGGTGCCGCAAGAAGCGGTTGGCGAAATCAGAAAGAGTCTAGGATGGCGTTAGGCGCGGGTCTTTTTGTGGTTGCGTTTAGCCGACCCCCGCGTTCTGCAATATTGTTGCGGGGGGGAAAGTTTATAAAGGGTTCGCGAGCGAGCGAGCGAAAAACCCTCAATAACCTTTTCAGCGTGAAGAACGCCTATCGGAAACACTCTCAAGACCCGCGCCCCCATCGTCGCACTGGCGGTTTCGGGTGGACGTGCCGTTATGTTAGGGGTGGTGTTTCTTGAGTTCGTTCGGGCAGCGGTTCGTGCGACTGTCCAACGCTAAGGAACGGGGCTGCAATGAAACGACGGAGCTTCTTGGGGGGGAGCCGGTCGCGCGGTTTCTTGCTGATGCGGCTTCCACTTGCGGGAGTCCCGAAGAAATTCGTGGTTGCGTCACTTCACAAGGAGGGTTTGCGTTGATCATGTTGGGTCATGATCTTTGGGAATGACCGAGTGCGCCGGGATTGGTTGATCGGGGGGTGTAGTTCCTACGCGGGCCCGCGTCTGGCCGTCCTTTTCGAAAAGATCGTGAAAAGGTGGGCCTTGTTTTCCCTCTACGGGTGAGGGGATAGGTGCGCCTATCGGAAAGGAGGAGTACAGGTTATGCGTCAGAGCAAAGGTTGGCCACAGGTGACTCCAACGGCTATGCCGAAACGGAGGACGAAGATATTCCGGCACACCATCGAGCAGAAGATCCCACCGGATGGATCGTTTGAGTATCGCGTGGTGACGACGGAAGTTGGCAAGGATGGAAACGTCCGGACGGTTCATGAGCGGATGTCGTACCCCCTGGATTGTGGTTGTCAGTCAAATTCCGAAAAAGGGATTGGGGGTTATTGCATTAAAGGGCTACTGGTGTGCCCTTCTCATGCGAAGAATTGTCCGATCAATTCGATTGATCCGAATTTTGACTGGGTGAACGCGCCAAGGATTCGTCCCTGTTTGCGCGACTGCGCCTGGAGGATTCGTTTGCTGCGCTTGGCTCATTGGCTGGTGACGCCGCCTGCGAGGTCGAAGCAAGAGTAAATGGGAAGGAGGATTTTTAGACCATGGGTTCGAACGATCAGGAGCGAAAGATTGGGGTCATTCAGCAGTTGGAGGAGATGGGAGCGTTGGACGATCCTGGAGTAGTCAGCTTGTTGACGGCATGGCTGGCAGTGGATGGATCTGACCGAGAGCTAGATGCGGCGGTGTTGGATCTGTTGATGGGGCTGGAGATGGAAGACTTGGTGGCGGGGCGGGTGTACGGGCTGCCTTCGGCGGAGTGTGATGGGCCGATCCGGCTTGGGAGTGCTACTGAAGTGGCAGGCCAACCGCCGGTCGGATTGTTTCCAGTGGACCTGACCCGGATGGTACTTGTCGTAGGCACCCACGGGTCGGGGAAGACCTCACTTATGCGAAATCTGTTCTTCCAGATCAAGGAGTTGTACGGCTAATCCTTCCTTTAGGAGGTCTGAGGATGCCGAAGATTAAGTGTTGCGTGCTTGATTCAAAGCTGGACTGCGCGTGTTTTTACAAGAGTTTTCCTGACCTCTTGGTGCTGCGCTGGGAGTGGCTTCGTTTCAATCCTCTCCAGGTGCCACAGGGTGTGGTCGCAGGTGAGTGGATCCAGTTGTTTGTTGAGTCATTCTGCTCGGTATTTACGCTCATGGATATGGGCTCAAACATTCTGATGAAGAGCCTGGATGAAATGTTCAGGAGGTTCGGAGTTTACCACGGTAAACAGACCTTTCCCACGATGCGGCAGTTGCATGCTTTCCTCTTGGAGCAGTCGAAGGAGTCGGGGTCCTTGCGCAACCGGGAGGCGTATGGCTCGCTTCTTAATCGCCTTTCGGGTCTTTTGACCGTTTGGAAGTCCGGTTTGGATTGTAGCCGTGGAATGTGTGTTCCGGAGTTTTTCTCGAGGAGCGTCGTGTT
>JAJVHZ010000069.1 GCA_022072255.1 Gammaproteobacteria bacterium
CACCGCCTGGGTGGATGAACTCGGCATCCAGTCGGTGACGTCCGCGCAGCTGATCAAGGTGAGCAAGGAAGGCGCCACCGTGAAGACGGCCAAGGACGAGGAGAAGTTCATCCCGGCCGACAGCGTGATCGTCTCCAGCCCGCGCAAGGCGAACCACGACCTGTTCTACGACTTCCAGTGGATGGTCGACGAACTGCACGGCGGCGGCGACGCCACCGTGCCGCGCGGCCTCGACCAGGCCATCCAGGAAGGCTACCGGCTCGGCTGCCGGATCTGAAGGATTTGATTTAGCAATCAAGTAAAAGATGCTGACTTTAAATTCACTGCTAGATCGTACTGTGCGTCTGTGGGGCGATCGCCTCGCCATGATTGATGAAGACCGCCAACTGACTTGGAAACAATTCCAAATGAGAGTGGCTTCGGCATCCGGGGTGTTGTCGAGCCGTGGGGTTCGGAGAGGCGAACGCTTTGCGTTGGTTGCGCAGAATTCCGTACGACAAGCGGAACTCATGCATGCAGGCTTCCGTATCGGTGCCGTTCCGGTACCGATCAATTATCGGCTTGCCGCACGGGAAATATTGGCCATTCTCGAGGACTCCGGCAGCAAGTTGCTGATCGTTGACAGGGCATTTGCGCATTTGCTCGATGGCACGGAGTTGTCCCCTTGGAAGGAGCGCAGTATTCGCATTGATGCCACAGCAGATCTATCCGTTTGCCAATATGAAGCTGAATTGTTGACTGCGGCAGTTCCAGCGCCAGAGATGGTGCAGGAAGACGACGACGCCCTTCTACTCTATACCGGAGGAACTACCGGTCGCAGCAAGGGAGTCAGGCTTACCCATCGCAATTTGGCGACCGTTGCACTGCAGAATGCAGCAATACTTGCGCCACGCTGTGATGATACTTATCTGCATGTGGCGCCGATGTTCCATTCGGCTGACCTGCTTGGAAATGCCTATCTCGCGTGCGGCGCTGCCCATCGCTACTTGGCGAAGCCAACCGCTCACCTGGTTCTTGAAACCATCGAAAAGCAGAAAATCACGGCGACAGTCCTGCCGCCGACTATCCTCATACTGGTTCTTCAGGAAGAGGGCTTTTCCTGTTTCGATCTGTCCAGTTTGCGGACCTTGGTCTTCGGATCGGCACCGATGACAAAGACTTGGATTATTGCTGCACGTGATGCCATTCCTTCGATGGAACTCTGGCAAGGCTACGGATTGACCGAGACATCCCAGATGCTGACATTGGATCGTGTACCTAGCCAGTCTGAAATAGCAGCCCTAAAAGACGATGATCGCGTTCGTTCTGCTGGCCGAGCATTGATTGGCACGGACCTGGTCATTCTGGACGATAACGGTAGTCAGCAGCCAGCAGGCGTAATTGGCGAGGTCGTTGTCCGCGGTCCCCAGGTAGCAAAGGGTTATCTCAACATGCCAGAGGAGACGGATCGCCAATTCAGACACGGCTGGTTCTACACCGGCGATCTGGGATGCCTCGATAGCGATGGATTCCTCTATTTGCATGATCGAAAAAAAGACATGGTGATCACGGGAGGGGAAAACGTCTATTCCTTCGAGGTCGAGGAAGCGCTGGTCCAGCACCCAGATGTGATGGAGGCGGCAGTATTTGGCGTACCAGATCAGGTGTATGGAGAGTCGCTTATGGCGGTGATTATTCCTCGATCTGGGTCCTCAGTTTGTGCAAGTGAGTTGATTGAACACTGCCGCAGTCTAATCGGCGGCTACAAGATTCCTCGACGGATCGTATTTTCAGGAGATCTACCGAAGAACTCACTTGGGAAAATCGTTAAAAGTCAGCTTCGACAGCATTATGCCAACTCCACGGGAGCGCAGGATGGGCAAGCTTAACGATGCAGTGAAAACCGACGCTAGACCCACGATCTGTTACCAGTGCAATGCTGGGCCAGATCTTCTCACAGTGCGCCGTGAGAACGGCGTGGCGGTTTGCGTCGAGCCACGCTTTGATGCGGCAGGGATTCATCCTGCCGACGGCCGAGTTTGCGTTAAGGCATTTGGCTTGATCCAAAAGGCCTACAACCCGCACCGGATTACGCATCCTATGAAGCGTACAAATCCGAAGAAAGGACGAAATGAAGACCCAGGCTTTGTACCCATTTCCTGGGACGAGGCTTACGACATCATAGCCAGTAAGTTGCGACGCATTCGTGAGGAGGGGTTGTTCGACGCCTCCGGGTATCCGCGCGTTGCATCGAGCATTGGAGAGGCCGGCGTGCCTGTGCACCATATGGGCGCATTTGCTGCTTTCCTTGTGGCTTATGGTCCAATGGATAACGGTTACGGTGCGGGCCAAGGAATCCAGTGTTATCACTCGGAGCATTTCTACGGTGAGTTATGGCATCGTAGCTATACGGTTTCTGCCGACGCACCACTCTGCAATTTCATTCTGTCTCTCGGTTCCAATACTGACGCTTCAGCGGGCGTTACTGGCGTCTGGCGTGGAGCAGAGGCGCGCAATCGTGGTTCGAAGAGAGTGCAGGTCGAGCCCCATTTGTCCGTCACCGGGGCAAGCGCCCGCGAATGGATACCGATTCGTCCAAAGACCGATGCGGCTTTTATGTACGCTTTGCTGCATGTGTTGATGTGCGAACACCCGATTACAGATCTCGACGTCTCCTTTCTCAAACAGCGAACCGCCTCTCCCTATCTTGTAGGGCCGAATGGCTACTACTTGCGCGACGCTAATAGTCGTAAGCCACTGCTGTGGGATGAAACAAGCAACCGTGCCGTTCCTTTCGATACGCCGGGGATAGACCCGGCTTTGCAGGGCACCCGACTTCTCGACGGAATTGAAGTCGGTCCTGACGGAAAAGAGTGGCGCCACGAACAAGTAGAAGTACGGACAGCCTATGACAAGGCGAAGGACATGATTCAGCATCATAGTCCAGAGTGGGCAGAGAAAATCTGCGATGTGCCCGCAGCCACAATGAGGCGGATCGCCAACGAAATGCTGGCAGCTGCCAGTATCGGCGCCACGATAGACATAGAAGGTCGGACGTTACCGTTGCGTCCGGTGGCCATTGTGCTGGGCAAGACAGTCAATAATGGGTGGGGCGGCTATCAGTGCGTATGGGCACGCACCATGCTGGCCTGCCTAATGGGTGCCTTGGAAGTGCCGGGCGGGACGATCGGTACCGCGGCACGAATGAACCGTCCGAACAGGACGCGTCAGCAGGCGGTCAAGAAGGGTGCCGATGGTTTCATGGACCAGGCGCTCAATCCAACTGAGCAAGACAAGTACGAAATGCGGCCGAAGAGCCGCAACGCCTATAACGTACTGGTGCCTCTCTCGTTGGACTCTTCCTGGAGCCCCGCCTTGGGCCCGGCACACCTGCCGTGGCTGTTCCAGGCTAAGAAACACGAGGGGCTACCCCCCTACACTCTTCCCGATTTCTGGTTCATCTACCGAACGAATCCCTCCATCTCGAGTTGGGACGCCTCGTTTGTTGCAGAACGCATGGCCGAGTTTCCTTTTACGGTTGCCTTCGCGTACACACGCGACGAGTCAAACCATATGGCCGACATTCTGTTGCCTGACGCCATGGATCTAGAGAGCACTCAGCTCATCCGTATCGGCGGCACAAAGTTCATGGATCAGTTCTGGGCCTACGAGGGCTTCGCGCTTCGCCAAGGAGTGACACAGCCGCCTGGCGAAGTCAAGGACATGACCGAGATAGCGACCGAGCTGTCGAGCCGTATAGGCATACTCCCCGAGTACAACCGCGCTATAAACAAGGGCGTACTGGGGGTACGGTTAGGCGGAACGGGTTTTGATTTCTCATTGAAAGAGGAGTCCGCACACTCAGTAGAAGAGATTTGGGATGCGGTTTGCCGCGCGGCCAGTTTTGAAGTCAGTGATAGTCACGATACAAAAGGGCTCGACTGGTACAAAGAAAACGGATTTCGCGTCCAGCCCTACTCCAAATTGGAATGGTATCTCTACCCGGCCATCGTCGACGAGGGCTTGCGCTTCGAGCTGCCTTATCAAGAGCGATTGCTTCGGGTGGGACATCAGTTACGAGCGCGATTGCACGAGCACGGCATTCGTTGGTGGGATAACCAACTGGACGAATATGAGGCCATTCCAGAATGGAGCGACTTCCCTGCCCTGTGGGAGTGTGCCGTTGTTGATATGGGACGCAAACCGGAGGAATTCCCCTTCTGGCTGCTGAGTTCACGATCGATGCAGCTTGCCTGGGGCAGCAATGTGGGGGTGCAGATCATGGGGGAGGTTGCGAAGAACGTTACCGGTCATGGCACCTTGGTAATCAATGAAGATAGGGCGACCGAGCTTGGCATCAATGATGGCGACATTGTGGAAATTTCCACGCCCAAGGCCAGCACACGCGGTCGCGCCACTCTTCGCCAGGGTATTCGCCCCGACACGATTTTAGCCATTGGGCAGCTGGGCCATTGGGCCACCCCTTACGCAAAGGATACCGCCACGCCAAGCATGAACGATCTGACACCAATCTCCCTGGAACTCACCGATGCGACCGGATCCAGTGCATCGCTGGCGCGTGTAGCGCTCACCAAAGTCGCATGACGAGCCAGCACACCATTCATCAACGAATTTTTACCGAAGGAGCAACACTCATGTCTTACGAACAACTGATATTTGATGTCGTCGAAAACATCGCCGTGCTGCGCATGAACCGTCCGAATAAGAAGAATGCGTTCTCGCCAACGATGAGCAACGAGATACTCGACGCGATGACGCGCATCGAGAACGATGACGAAATCCGCGGAGTGCTGCTGACAGGGGTAGAGGATAGCTTCTCGGCTGGCCTCGATCTCGATTTGTCGTTCTGCCAGACCATGGAGGAGGGCAATCCATCCAATTTCCGCAAGGTCATGAATCCGATACTGGACTGGTACCAGAAATACTATGACCTTCCCAAACCGACCGTCGCGGCGGTGAATGGGCATTGCTATGGCGGTGGGGTAGTCCCGGTTTCACTAAGCGACGTGGCTGTGGCTTCCTCGGACTCGAAGTATGCCCTGTCAGAAATTAACTTCGCGCACTTTCCTGCAGGAGGTACTACTTGGGCTACATCGCATTTCCTGCTGCCAAAGCATTTCGAGTACCTGTGCTTGTCTGGTGACCGCATCGATGCCGAGGAGGCCTATCGCATGGGCCTGGTGACCAAGGTTGTTCCGCACGAAAAGCTTGAAGAGGAGTCGTGGCGAATCATCAAACGCCTGGCCGGGAAGCACCCCAATGCCTACGCCACGGCCAAAGCCATGTGCCGTATGACACCAAAGATGAACTTTGCCGAGGCAATCAAGCTAGAAATGGCTCACATCCACGAAAACTACTTCATGACCGAGGGGGAAATGGTCAAGGTTGCGCTTCAGCAGTTTAAGAACAAGCAGATCAAAACCGGTACCGGAGAAGATTACAAGCGGGGATCTTAATAGAGACAGGTTTCAACAAAAGCGGATCAAACAACAGAGTATCGATTGTTTAACCAAATACTTAGGAGGAGATGAAAATGAAGAAGCCAGTTATGTTGTTTGCTGGAATGATGTTGGCAGGATATTCGGTTTTCGCTCAAGCTGATATCAAGATCGGGGTTACGCTTTGTGCAACTGGGCCCGCGGCGTCTCTCGGGATTCCGGTCAAGAAGGGACTTGAGTTGCTGCCGAGGACAATTGCCGGAGAGAATATCCAGTGGATCATTCTCGATGACGCCACAGATCCAACAGCTGCATCAAAGAACGCCAGAAAGCTAGTTAGCGAGGAAAATGTGGACTTGCTGGTAGGCTCAAACATTACGCCAAATAGCCTGGCAGTTCTTGAGGTGGCCGCCGAGTCGCATACCCCAGCAATTCCCATCGCAGGGGCTTCGATGCTGGTCACACCGATGGATGCGAAGCGCCGGTGGATGTTCAAGGTTCCACAAAACGAAAGCTTGATGGCCAAGGCAATCTTTGATCACATGGCAAAGCATGGGGTTAAGACAGCCGGTTTCATTGGCGTCAATGACGGCTACGGCGAGAGTTGGTTGAAAGAAGCCCAGTCTGCTGCAGATGCGGTAAGCATCAAGCTGGTGATATCCGAGCGGTTTGGCAAGACCGACACCAGTGTTACTGGACAAGCCTTGAAAGTTCTTTCTGCTAAACCCGATGCTGTTCTGATCGCTGCAGCAGGTACCCCAGCAGCCCTACCGCACGTCGCTCTCAATCAGCGTGGTTACAAAGGGAAAATCTATCAGACGCATGGTGTGGCCAACGACGACTTTCTACGAGTCGGGGGCAAAGACGTTGAGGGTGCCTTTCTACCTGTTGGGCCGGTGCAAGTCCTTGAGCAATTGCCAGATAACCATCCGGCCCGGAAACCTGGCAAAGAATTTGTTCAAGCCTATGAAGGTAAGTATGGACCGGGGACAGCCAACGGGTTCGGGGCATATTCATGGGATTTGGGGATTTGGCTGAAAGCCGCGATTCCGGTTGCGCTGAAGACTGCCAAGCCGGGTACGAAGGAATTTCGCGCCGCACTAAGAGATGCGCTCGAGAGTATGAAAGGCGTAGTTGGCTCTCATGGCGTCTATAACCTCACTCCCACTGACCACAACGGTCTTGATGAGCGTGGCCGAGTCATGGTTACGATCCAGGGAGGCAGATGGAAGCTGGTTGAGTAACCGCTTGCACATGCCATCCAAGCCATAAGTTCGCAGCGTTCGAAAAACATTATAGGCTGCGCTTGCTCAGTCGAGCAGGCGCAGCACTTCAGATACTCTCGTAGGCAACATTCACTCTATTCCCGTAGAGAGGGCTGAGCATTGGGACTCGAGCGCCATTTGGTTTGTTCGAGCGTTCTCAAATCTAATGTTCGCAACATACAAAACTGGGGAAAACTTATGAAGCCGGCAGCCGGCTTTATGTATAGGTACCTGGTTGTACTGCTTGCGCTTTGTATTATCTTGAACAACCAACAACTCGAAAACCGAAAGCAGTTGATCGCAACCGATGGCAATTGAAATGTTGAGTGTAGCTAAAAAAACGCGAAGTCTTCTTTAGAGATAGTGGCGCGCAGAAATAGGCTGCGAGTCTGCTCTCACATCACTAAACAAACTGCCCAGGAATTTTAATAACCAGTTTGCAAAAGTCATAACAGTGGACTTGCAAATCGCATTGCTGCTCGGCCAGGACGGCATCGTCAATGGCGCCATTTATGCGCTGCTGGCGTTGGCTCTGGTGCTGGTATTCGCCGTTACCCGGGTCATCTTCATTCCGCAGGGGGAGTTCGTCGCCTATGGTGCGCTCACCCTGGCGGCCTTCCAGGCCGGCAAGACGCCGGGCACGCTTTGGCTCCTTCTCGGCGCAGGCGCGCTGGTTGCACTTATTGACACTGTCATAGCTGTGCGCGCGGGTGCGCTGGGACGGCTGAAACGCATCGCCCTTTGGGATCTGGTTCTGCCTGCCGTGGTTGCCGGACTGGTCCTCTGGCTGGAGCCGGGGGACCTGCCGCTGGTCGCGCAGGTGGCACTGTCGCTGGCCATTGTCGTTCCGCTCGGCCCGATGGTCTATCGCCTGGCCTACCAGCCGCTGGCGGAAGCCTCCGTGCTGGTGCTGCTCATCGTCTCGGTGGCGGTGCATCTGGCCCTCGTCGGTCTGGGCCTGCTCTTCTTTGGCGCCGAAGGCTCGCGCACCACGCCCTTCAGCGAAGCGCAGTTCAACCTCGGCACGCTGACGGTCAATGGCCAGACGCTGTGGGTGCTCGGTGCCAGCGCAGTCCTGATCGTTGCCCTCTACCAATTCTTCGGTCGCACGCTCTACGGCAAGGCGTTGCGCGCCACTGCCATCAACCGGGTCGGTGCGCGCCTGATGGGCATCTCCACCACCATGGCGGGCAAGCTGTCCTTCACGCTGGCAGCGGGCATTGGGGCACTTTCCGGCATCCTCATCGCGCCGATCACGACGGTCTACTACGACACCGGCTTCCTTGTCGGCCTGAAGGGCTTCGTCGCCGCCATCATCGCGGGCCTGGTCAGCTATCCGCTTGCCGCCGCCGGAGCCATCCTGGTCGGATTGCTGGAATCGTTCTCTTCCTTCTGGGCCAGCGCCTTCAAGGAAGTCATCGTGTTTACCCTGATCATTCCGGTCCTGGTGTGGCGCTCCCTCACCTCCCATCATGTGGAGGAAGAGGAATGAAAGCGCGTCTGCCCTTCCTGGTCTTTCTGGGCCTGCTGGCCTTGGGACCGTCGCTACTGCCGGAGTTCTACGTCACGCTGCTCAATTACATCGGCTTGTATTCCATCGTCACGCTTGGCCTGGTCTTGCTGACGGGCGTGGGCGGCCTGACGTCCTTCGGTCAGGCGGCTTTTGTCGGCCTCGGCGCTTACGCCACGGGTTATCTGACCACCGCCTACGCCGTATCGCCCTGGCTGGCCTTGCTGGTCGGTCTCGCCGTGACGGCCGCAGTGGCGCTGATACTGGGCTTTCTCACACTGCGGCTGTCCGGCCACTATCTGCCGCTGGGCACCATCGCCTGGGGCCTCAGCCTGTATTTCCTTTTCGGCAACCTCGAGTTCCTCGGCGGGCACACCGGCCTGACCGGCATCCCCGTCCTCGAATTGGCCGGTTTCAAGCTGGATACCGGCCGCGAGTTCTATTATCTGATCTGGGCGGCACTGCTCGGTGCCATGCTGGCGACGCAGAACCTGCTCGATTCGCGGGAGGGGCGCGCCATCCGTGCGCTGAAGGGCGGCGGCCTGATGGCCGAGAGCATGGGCGTCAACACGGCCCGTACGAAGACCATTATCTTCCTGATAGCTGCGCTGTTCGCCTGCGTCTCGGGCTGGCTCTACGCCCATCTTCAGCGATTCGTGAACCCGACGCCCTTCGGCCTGCACATCGGCATCGAGTATCTCTTCATGGCCGTGGTCGGAGGCGCCGCGCATGTCTGGGGCGCATTGGTTGGTGCCGGCCTCATCACCATCCTCAAGCAATGGCTGCAGGATGTCCTGCCGAAGATCTTCGGCCAGAGCGGCAATTTCGAGGTGATCTTTTTCGGCATCATGCTGATCCTGGTGCTGCAGCGTGCGCGAGAGGGCATCTGGCCCTGGCTGGTGCGTCTGGTTCCGGTGCGGCAGGGACAGCGTACGGTCGCCGAGGCGGAGGCGCTGCCGCGGCGCGAGATGCCGGTTGCCGGCACGGTGCTGCTGGAGGTGAAGGACGCCCGCAAGCAATTCGGCGGCCTGGTCGCCAACAACAACATGAACCTGACCGTGAAGGCCGGCGAAGTGATGGCCCTGATCGGCCCCAACGGCGCCGGCAAGAGCACCATGTTCAACTGCATTTCGGGCGTCGATCCGGTCACCTCCGGCGAGATCCGCTTTCTGGGCGAACGCGTCGACGCGTTGACCTCCCGCGAGATCGCGCGGCGCGGCATGGGCCGTACCTTCCAGCACGTGCGCCTGCTGCCGACCATGAGTGTGCTGGAGAACGTGGCCATCGGCGCCCATCTGCGCGGATCGAAGGGCGTGCTGTCGGCCTCTCTGCATCTCGAGCGCGCCGAGGAGGCCCGCCTGCTGGCCGAGGCCAAGCGTCAACTCGAGCGCGTCGGCCTGGGCGAGCATTTGTTCGACGAGGCGGGTAGCCTGCCGCTCGGCCAGCAGCGCATCCTGGAGATTGCCCGGGCGCTCTGTTCCGATCCCTGCCTGCTGCTGCTCGACGAGCCGGCGGCCGGCCTGCGCTATCTGGAGAAGCAGTCGCTGGCGGAACTGCTGCGCAAGCTGCGCTCCCAGGGCATGGGTATCCTGCTGGTGGAACACGACATGGATTTCGTCATGGGCCTGGCTGATCGCGTCGTCGTGATGGAGTTCGGCGAGAAGATATCCGAGGGCCTGCCCGAGGAAGTGCAGAATGACCCGATCGTACTTGAAGCCTATCTCGGCGGGGTTGAATAATGACGACCCCCATTTTGGAAATCCGCGAGTTGTGCGTCTCCTACGGCAAGGTAGAAGCACTGCACCATATCAACCTGAAGGTGTCCGCGGGCCAGATCGTCACCGTGATCGGCCCCAACGGCGCCGGCAAGACCACCATGCTTTCCGCCATCATGGGCTTGCTCCCTTCGAAGGGCGAGATCGAGTTCCAGGGCGAGGTCCAGCGCAACATTGAGGTCGAGCATCTCGTCGCCATGGGCATGACGCTAGTGCCCGAGAAGCGCGAGCTCTTCGGCGAGATGAGCGTCGAAGACAACCTCCTGCTCGGCGCCTTTCAGCGCTACCGTCACGGCGACCGCGACGAGGGCAAGACCATGGACCAGGTCTTCGGCACTTTCCCGCGCCTCAAGGAGCGCCGCATGCAACTGGCCGGCACCCTCTCCGGCGGCGAGCGGCAGATGCTGGCGGTGGGCCGTGCCCTGATGGCCAAGCCGAAGCTACTCATGCTCGACGAGCCGAGCTTGGGGCTGGCCCCGCTCATCGTGCGCGAGATCTTCCACATCATCGCCGACCTGAAGAAGACCGGCGTCGCCATCCTGCTCGTCGAGCAGAACGCGCGCGCTGCGCTGCAGATCGCCGATTACGGCTACGTCCTCGAGACCGGCAGCGTTGCCCTCGAAGGCGACAGCCGGCAGCTGGCCGATGATCCGCGCGTCGTCGAAACCTATCTGGGATTGGGCGGAAGTGGGGCGATTAAAAAAGAGTAATTAATAGGATCAGCTGGAATATGAAGGCGATTAATAGCTTGATTAAGCGACGATTGCTGACGGGCAAATTGGGGCATAATATAAAAATATTCGCTTAGGCTTGGAGAAGTAAAAGAATGAGCGATTTTTTTATACCTGCATCCCTCAGGAGAGGCCAATTGTTATTGGCTCCTCCCTTATTTGAGTCACAGGATCCCGTTCAAACAAGAGACTTTGTCTCAAGGATTTTTTGCGCCCATCGATTTGACGTTTTGGACAATCGATATCCATTCGATACAACCATTACTCATGTGCAGATTGGACGGATATCGATCAACAGCTTCACATACGGAGCAGATGTATCGATAGATCCTGGACACCTAGAGGACTTCTATTTATTGCAGATGGTGCTGGAAGGGGCCGAGATTCTCAAATACGGAAGCAAGGAGTTTCATCTGCACCCTGGCCTTATATCGGTGATTGGGCCGGACGTTTCGGTAAAGAAGTCATCACCAGCTGGGACGAGAAAATTACTAGTAAGAATTGACCGCACATTGATCGAACAGATCTGTATGCAGCATCTAGGCCACGGCTTGCTTAAGCCACTGCAGTTCGAAGTCGAACTTATGCAAAATACAAGTAGGGGCATGAATCTTGGCGGTCTAATTACCTTCCTGCACGATCAGACATCAAGCAAGGATAGCGCTTTTAGGTCACCGTTGATCCTTGCAAATCTCGAGCACTTGCTGACCACTACTTTATTGCTCTCTCAGCAGAGTAATTATTCTGATGAAATTAATTCCCCTGTGCCGCCGGTATCACCGGGATTTGTAAAACGTGTCGAAGAATTTATAGACGCGAATGCTGATCGACCGATTACCATTGAAGACTTGTCTGCACATGCCGGTGTTAGCACGCGGTCGTTATTTGCGGGTTTCAAGAAATACCGCAATACCACGCCAATGGCGCATCTGCGTTTTGCCAGAATGCAGCGAGCCCATCGTGACCTGCAATCACCACCTGACAGGAATACAACCGTCACAGAGATTGCACTTAACTGGGGCTTCGCACATCTCGGCCGATTTACAGCCGAGTATAGAAAATTGTTTGGCGAGTCTCCTTCTGAGACATTAAAGCAAGCGCGTCGCTGACCCTCTGGGTCATTACAGCGAGCGGCCTATAACCTCCTTCATTATTTCATTGGAACCTCCTGCGAGGCGGTATATCCCCGCATCTGCCCATGCATGGGAGATGGGAAAATCACACATATAACCATAACCACCAAACAACTGAACGCAGGCATCAGTTACTTTGAATCGAAGATTAGTGGCCCAGTACTTTGCCATCGAGGCAACGGCCGTATCCAATTTTCCTATAAGTAACATCTCGGCGCACTTGTCTACAAATACACGTCCGATTTGAACTTCTGTTTTTAACTCAGAAAGCGTAAACCGTGTGTTCTGGAACGCTAGCAACTCTCGTCCGAACGCACGCCGTTCCTTCGTGTATTCAATCGTTAAGCTAAGCGCGGCCTCTGCCGCAGATATTGAATGTATTGCGGCTTGCAACCTTTCCCAAGGAAGCTGCTGCATTAGCATGGCGAACCCTTGCCCCTCGTTGCCGAGTAAGTTGCTGACAGGTACCCGCATATCCTGAAAGAACAACTCGGTAGTATCTAGAGCATGCATGCCGGATTTCTTAAGTAGCTTACCGCGGGAAAAGCCAGGTAAAGTCGCATCGACCAAAAGCAGACTAATTCCCTTAGCCCCATCCTGTGAATCGGTCTTCACGGCCAAAATGACTAGGTCGCAATGTAACCCGTTTGTGATGAATGTTTTGGATCCGCTTACCACATACTCGTCGCCAACTCTCTTGGCTGTGGTCAAGATACCCTTTAGATCGGATCCAGCGGCAGGCTCAGTCATTGCGATTGCACCAACAATCTCCCCTTTAACCATTTTGGGAAGATAGTGCTTCATCTGCGTCTCTGTCCCGTATGAAAGAATGTAAGGAGCGACCACATCGGAATGGAGACTCCAGCCTAGTCCGCTTGCTCCAGCAATGGCGATCTCTTCAATAACGGAGATGCTGAATAATTGATCGCCCCCGCTACCTCCATATTCCTCAGGTACGGTTGGACAAAGAAAGCCTTCTGATCCAGCTCGATTCCAAATTTCGCGACCCACATAGCCTCGTTCCTCCCATTGAGAATGGAAAGGAAGAACTTCTCTAGTCAGAAAACGTTTCAGGTTATCCCTAAAGAGACAATGCTCTCCATTAAACAGAGTTCTATCGATCATTGGATTCCTAGGTAGTCGTTCCAACTGGTACCAGCTTACGACATAGCGTTCGGGTGAGAAGGTTTCTGTTTTGTGTGGAGTGCATTACCGGGGTGAAAAGGGCGGTACTTACAGAGGGCGGTAATCCTGAGCCAAAGTGGAAGGGTGGCCAATAAGCGCACATTGAATAATTCAAGTTGTCTCATGACGAAAATTCGGAGAGGTGATAATTGTTAATATGGAATCAACGCGATAGCGTTAGCTTGTTTGAGAGAGCTCTTGGGTTTATATAGTGGAGCCGGAATCAGAATGGCGCCTGTCGGCGGCAACTGATCAAGATTGCACAAGTTGAACAAGCTGCATTTGCCGTGATCATGCATTATTTTCCGAGTCCAGAAAGGCGGATCAAATTTCTCCGCTTGCCCGGCATCTATGTCAGCAGTCTCAACGCCGACACCTATGACATTACGTTCCTGCGCTAAGAACTGTGAGCAGCCTTTGCTGAACCCAGGCCAATGCGGACCGTCAGATTTGATATTTAAGAACGTCTTAGTATCTGACCGCCGCGACCAATCACTCCGCAAAAGAACCCAAGAATTGCTTGGGATAATTCCATGCTGTTCTTCCCACGCCAGTACAGCTTTGTGAGTAAGAAGATAGTCTGGATCCTCGGTAGCCTTCTTGCTAATGTCTATGACGCAGACTTGGCCAACAAGTCGCCTGATTGAGACGGCACGAAATATTTTCGAGTGCCGTGAAATACCAGCCTCCCAAATGGGTGGCACCTCTAAGTTTGTTCCTTCTTGTTTATCCTCAATCGAATGAGATCGAAAGTACCAGGACGGAACTGCCGCGTTGATTGCCTGTATTCCGACTTGAGATACCAGAGCGTCATTTTCAATGGCCACCATAATTGAGTTTTTGTGACAATTTTGTCTTGGTGGCTGACTCAAATCCACAAACCTCAGGCCTCCGTCCTCAATACCTTGGACAAGTTGCTCTAGTAGGCGATAGCTAGTAGGTACTCTATCCATCTTTTCTCATCAATAAACGGTCGAAATAATCAGGCGTTCAAAGTTAGTTTGTCATTGTTCTAACGGAGCTATTGGAACGACTCAAACCCACTTTCAATGGAATGTTGGCTACTTGTTCAAATCAGAGCAATCCTGCAAATGCAATGAGCGTCCATTCTCTGCATCGATACTTTCCTTGCGGTAATGAATTAATGCACGCAGAGACCTACTGCTGCATTTATTGGCTTACTTCCTAATAGGCGAACCCTTAGACTTCATTCATATCTGAAGCAATAAGGCATTCTTAGTTATGAAAAGTGATATCCCGGTAAGTCTGTTTGAACGTGAGGTGCTGATTCGATTCTCTCACTGCGATCCGGGTGGGATAGTTTTCTACCCACAGTATTTCATTCTCATGAATGGGCTTGTTGAAGATTGGTTCACAGAAGGCCTAAATGTAAATTTTGCTGACTTCGTCAGAAATCGCAGGATTGGAATACCAACTGTCAGAATGGACTGTACGTTTTGTCGTCCAAGTTATATAGGTGATCGCCTGACCCTTGGATTATCAGTCACAAAAGTTGGAAATAGCTCGTTCCATCTAGAGGTTAAAGGGGCTTCCAATGGAGAGCTTCGCCTTAGGGCGGAACAGGCATTAGTGACTATATGTTTGGACAAAATGAAATCCATAGAACTTCCGTCTGACCTGAGGGAAGGGTTTTCGAGGTTCAGTTTGGCGCTTGTCTCTCACAGCGGGCAGTAACCAAATCTCCAATACTCTCTTCTTGGAGCTAATTCAATCCGCAGGTGTCACTAGAAATAAGATATCAACCGGTACCAATGGAATTTGATGGCTGTATGAAGTCCGTTATGACATCCGGGGTCATTGGATCACTTTCAGCATGGCAGGCCATGCTGGACCGCCACGAGGAGCTGTTCACCGAGATGGTGCCCGGCTCCAGCGTCGCCATCGTGCCGAAGGAAGGCTCAGGCATCCAGCCGGGCAAGCACGTCGCCGGCCTGATGGCTGCCGAGGGTGCCGGCGAAATGCTGCGATGGGAAGTCGTGCCGGGCGGCATGCGTGCGGCCGTCGTGCCCTATCGCGGCTTCCAGGATGCGAAGGTGGATCTGCTCTTCGTCGCCGACGCCGAGGCGCTGGATAGGCTGCGCAACAACATCGGCGACGACACGCTGTCGCTGATGAAGCGGCAGATCCGCGCCGGCAACATCATGTTCTTCGTCATGCGCACCAAATACGAACTGCAGGACGCCGGCTACGAGGAGTTCCTCGACTCGCTCGGCCTCGCCTTCCTGGGAGCCTGCCGATGATCTTCTACAATCCGGCCGGCGCCCCGGAACTGGCCTGCGACCAGTGCGGCTGCCGCTGGTTCGACCGCATGACCAACACCTGCTACGAGTGCGGCGCCGAAGTGACGCCGCAGATGGAGGCGGAATTCAAACAGGCGCTGGCGGATTTCGCCGCGCGGCAGAACGAAAAGGGGAAACCGGCATGAGCACGACGGAAAAGAGCGGCGCCGACCTGGAGAAGGCGCTGGCCCGCAAGGAGCGCGACTGGCAGTCGATGATCCGCATCACCCACGACTTCTTCCATGCCTGGCGCAAGTCGGTGAAGGACAAACATGGCGAGGCGGCGGCGAAGGAGATGGAACTCGCCTTCTGGGAGAACGTCGGCGTCGGCACAGGAGAGATGTATTTGAAGCGCGGCGGCAAGCCGGAGGATCTGGAGCAGATCGCCTTCACCATGCAGCGCGCCAGCGACGTCATGGGCGAGACGGCGCACATGAACAAGGACGGCCAGGACGTGCTGGTGGTGCACACCGCCTGCCCGTGGATGGATTCCTTCCGCGCCGCCGGCCTGCCGAACCAGTGCGGCGAGGGCTGCGACCGCTGGTTCCAGGTGGCGGCGCAGACCATCTCGCCGAAGGTGCGCGTAGTCACGGAAAGTCAGCTGCCCAATGGAGATAGCAAGTGCACAAGAAGGTTTCAACTATGTTGATCAATGACGAGAATATCGCCGACATTTTGCTTACTGCACCCAGCTTCTCTCCAAAATAGGCCTTCATTCCTAGAGCTATTGCTCTTCCAAGCGTTTCAAATCGAAACGTTCCGACCCGCAAGATCATTTATGCCAATAGGCAAAACATTGCCGAATGCGCAGAACAAGTGACCATCTTAAGAACAATCAGGTCATTCAACATTCTTTGCGTTCCTAGGATAGTCGTTGCATCAAGTGGATGTCGATAGATAGGCGTCTCGCGTAGTTTCATCTCTAACCTCTGCCCGGGAATTCCTTCGTCCATATCAGTAGATATATGTGATCGAAGTGACCTTGCAGTCAAGGTGCAAGGTCGTGTGGCTTCATGAAAAATATAAGTAACCAGTTCGGCAATATCTTGCCGGCCAGGTCGAAAGACCGTGCTAAGGAGTATGTATGCAGAGTGACGAGACTTCTGTGAAGGACCAGATGACGCTCAATAAAAAGACTGACTACGTTTATAGCTATTGTTATCAGTGCAACGCGGGACCAGATCTCCTCCGTGTTAAGCGGGAGGATGGCGTGGCTGTGGCAATTGAACCGCGGTTTGATGCAAAGGGAATCCATCCAGCTGATGGCCGAGTGTGCGTGAAAGCCTTTGGGCTCATACAGAAGGCATACAACCCCCATAGAATTACTACGCCAATGAAGCGTACTAACCCTAAAAAGGGTAGGAATGAAGATCCCCAGTTTGTGCAAATAACATGGGATGAGGCTTACGACACAGTAGCGCTACAACTCAAAAAAGTACGTGATAAAGGGTTGTTTGACGAATCCGGTTATCCCCGAGTGGCGTGCAGTATCGGTGAGGCGGGCCTACCGGTGCATCACATGGGCTCGTTTGCGGCATTCCTGACCGCCTTCGGCCCGATGGACAACGGTTTTGGTGCCGGGCAAGGAATCCAGTGTTATCACTCAGAACACTTCTACGGAGAGCTTTGGCATCGCAGCTACACGGTTTCATCTGACGCGCCTCGAGTGAATTACATCTTATCAATGGGGTCCAATATAGACGCGTCCGGGGGGCCCTGCGGGATTTGGAGAGGATCGGAAGCCCGAACCAGAGGTGCTCGGCGCGTTCAGATTGAACCGCATCTGTCGGTAACTGGCGCCAGCGCGGATGAGTGGATCCCCATCAAACCTAAAACCGATTCGGCATTCCTATTTGGGATACTTCATACACTTCTCCTAGAAGTGCCCATTGAGAAACTGGATATCGATTTTCTGAGAAACCGAACTGCGTCGCCTTACCTCATAGCCCCAAACGGCTACTACCTACGAGATGTTGAAACCGGTGAGCCCCTAATCTGGGATCACATAACGCAGAAAGCAGTAATCCATTCCACTCCAGAGGCCAATCCAATCCTTGAGGGGAAAAGGATCGCCTCAGGAATTGAAATAGGCGTCGACGGCGAGAAGTGGACCCATGAAGACGTTGAGGTCTCCACTGCTTTCCAGATAATGAAAAACCATTTTCAACGCTATACCCCTGAGTGGGCATCCTCCATTTGCGATGTCCCTGCGGCAACCATCCGCAGGATCGCAAATGAAATGATCGAGGCTGCCTCGATTGGTCAGACAACAACCATTGAAGGCAGAACGCTTCCGCTTCGTCCGGTTGCTATCGTCCTGGGGAAAACGGTCAATAACGGCTGGGGCGGTTACCAATGTGTCTGGGCGAGAACCATGCTGGCCTGCCTTTTGGGTGCGCTGGAGGTGCCCGGCGGAACGTTGGGTACCGCAGCACGGATGAACCGCCCGAACCATACCCGGTCCGCAGCCGTAAAAAAAGGGGCGGATGGGTTTATGAGCCAAGCACTCAATCCTACCGAACGGGATGAATACTTGATGAATCCGAAGAGTAGGAACGGATTCAATGTATTGGTCCCCCTGTCGCTTGACATGTCGTGGAGCCCCGCACTTGGGCCCACACACCTTCCATGGCTTTTCCAAGATCAACCGCCGGGAGGATTACCCAAGCCAACCTTACCCGATGTCTGGATTGTTTATCGAACTAATCCTGCTGTGTCCAGCTGGGATGCCTCCTTTGTGGCGGACCGTATCGCCGAGTTTCCCTTCACGGTAGCTTTTGCCTACACGCAGGATGAGTCCAACCACATGGCGGATATTCTTCTGCCAGACGCGATGGATCTGGAGAGCACCCAGTTGATTCGGATTGGTGCAACAAAATTTATTGACCAATACTGGAAGCATCAGGGTTTTGCGCTCAGGCAGAACGTTACTTCCTTGCCTGGCCAAGTGAAGGACATGAGCGAGATTGCTACTGAGCTTGCTAAACGAGTGGGGATTCTCGAGGAGTACAACAAATGTATAAACAATGGGGTTCTCGGCATCAAGCTCAAGGGGAAAGGCTACGACTTCTCAATACGAGAGGACAAAGAACATTCTGTTGAAGATATCTGGGATGTGGTCTGTCGCGCAGCCAGTATAGAGACTAGCGAGGGCCGCGAGAGCCATGGATTGGAGTGGTACAAAGCTCACGGCATCATGCTACAGCCGTACTCTGAGCTGGAATGGTTTCTGTACCCGAAAATCGTAGATGAAGGGCTTCGATTCGAGATGCCTTACCAAGAGCGCCTTCTCAGGGTTGGCCGTCAATTGGCAGACCGTCTCCACGAACGAAATATCCACTGGTGGGACCACCAATTGGAAGAATACATGGCGATTCCTGAGTGGGACGACTTTCCGAAGATGTGGGAACAAGCCGTGATTGCTGCCGGCGGCAACCCTGATTCTTATCCGTTCTGGCTTGTATCTTCCAATTCAATGCAGTTTGCCTTTGGTGCTCAAGCCAGCATTCAGTTGATGCATGAGCTCGCCAAGAACGTAGCTGGTTACGGGGGCTTGGTGATGAATGCATCACGCGCCAGGGAAATTGGCATAGAAGAGGGGGACAAGATAGAAATATCAACCCCAAGGGCTCGAACTCGTGGACATGCAATTCTGCGTGAAGGTATCCGGCCGGATACGTTATTGGCGGTTGGAAAATTTGGGAACTGGGCTACTCCCTATGCGAAGGATTATGAGACAGCCTGCGTAAACAACTTGACCCCCATTTCCCTCGAACTCACGGATGCAACTGGATCCTGCGCGTCATTGGCACGGGTCGCGGTTAAGAAAATACTCAAATAGTTCGGACGCATCAGGGCTTTCTGGTTTCCCTAACAAGTCGGCATGTTAACAGGTCAGTGGGCCGTCTCTATCCATTCCTAACGTGGGCGTCTTGCTATGTTTAGAAATGAGTCCGATATGCAACCCTATAGTGAATTCACCGTAAATCGGAACGGCGACGTAACAGATGATCTTGTTGCAGAAGAGGCACCCGTAGCATTCGAATACAATGGAATCAGTCACGCAGTAATGCTGGCCTCTCCAGCCGACTTGGAAGACTTCGCCTTCGGATTCACATTGTCAGAGGGCATCGTAGTAAGTGCCGCACAGATTTACGATATCGACGTGAATGAATCAGCCCAAGGGGTGGTTCTCAAGATCGAGATTGCGTCCGAGTGCTTTTCCAAGTTGAGGCAACGCAGAAGGAAGCTAATGGGTAATACTGGGTGCGGTCTATGTGGAATTGAAAGCCTTGACCAACTGGGCACAAATTACGTTCCGCTCCCGATTAGGCGGGCCTGGCCAATTAGTTCCTTTTGGAAAGGCTTAGGCTTGCTAGGAGGCGGTCAAGAAATGAGGAAATTGACAGGCGCTACCCACGCCGCGAGTTGTGTTTCTCCAAGCGGGAAAATTGCATTTCTTCGAGAAGACGTCGGAAGACATAATGCTCTCGATAAAACATTGGGAGCTTTCGCTAGGCAAGCCGGATCTACCGAAGACTGGGCTTTGCTGATAACCAGCAGAGCCAGTTATGAGATGGTCAGTAAGGCGGCGAAACTAGGTTTTACAGAGCTCGCCGCAGTCTCCGCACCTACTGCAGCAGCGATACGCCTCGCAGAATCAGTAAATATGCATTTATATGGGTTTATACGGCCGGGGAAGTATGTGCAATACTCACAGGCCCTACATCCATTGACCCCCCCAGTAGTTTTCTGACATAGGCGGCCAGTCCAAGCGCTTCGTCAATGACCGCAACTTGTGAAATACCGGCCACTCGATAAGACCACTCTCAACGAATGAAAGGGACTTCCCCGTTCCGAGGTAGCGGCGCGAGCGCCGCACGGCAACGTAGTGCCAAAATGGTGATGTCGAAGTCATCCATTTGCATAACTCGAAAGGGGAAGTCCATGGCCATTATGACAATAGGGATTGATCTTGCCAAGAACGTATTTGCCGTTCACGGCGTCGATGAGAACGGCAAGGTCTTGCTGGTCAAGCCGAAGGTGGCGCGCAAGGATCTGGCTGAACTGATTGCGCGGCAGCCCCCGTGCCTGATTGGCATGGAAGCGTGCACGGGCGCGCACCACTGGGCGCGGCAGTTCCGGCGGTACGAGCACACCGTGCGGCTCATCGCCCCCAAATTCGTCACTCCCTACCGCATGAGCGGGCGGCGCGGCAAGAACGACGCGGCCGATGCGGCCGCCATCTGCGAGGCGGTCGGTCGGCCCAACATGCGCTTCGTCCCGGTCAAGGAAGAACACCAGCAGGTGATCCTCGCCCTGCATCGCACCCGGCAGGGTTTCGTCGAAGAGCGCACGGCGGCCTACAACCGGCTGCGCGGCCTGATCAGCGAATTCGGCATTGTTGCCCCGCAAAAGGTGGCCTGCCTGCGCCGGGAGTTGATGGAGCAACTCGAAACCCTGCCCGGCGAGCTCAATCGCTGCGTGGGCGATCTGCTGGCCCACGCCGACGCGCTCGAAGCGCGCATCGCCGAATACGACCGCGCCATTGCCGATGCGGCGAAGGAAGATGCGCGCAGCCGGCGCCTGATGAAGCTGCCGGGGATCGGCCCGAACACGGCGAGCGCCTTGCTGGCGAGCCTCGGCGCCGGCCACGACTTCAGGAACGGGCGCCAGGTGGCGGCCTGGATCGGGCTGACGCCGGGGCAATACAGCAGCGGCGGCAAGACGCGGCTGGGACGGATCACCAAGGCTGGCGACCGTTATCTGCGCAGTCTTCTGGTGATGGGGGCCAGGGCTGTGCTCAGTGCTCTGGGCGACAAGCAGGATCGCTTCAGTCGCTGGGCCCGCAGTCTCGTTGAGCGGCGCGGCTATTGGAAGGCAGTGGTGGCGATCGCCGCGAAGAACGCGCGGCTCGCCTGGGCGGTGCTCAACTACGGCGAGGATTTCCGGTTGAACCGCGAGGCCGCCTGAACGGCCGCAAGAATCGTCTGTAGAAAGGGACAACGGAAAGGAATGAGCGGGCCGCCGGGGGGCAGCCAGGGATCACCGTAGAGCTGCACGCGTTGATGTGAAGCGGGTTGGACCCGCGCCGGGAGAGCCTGATTAGCTTCAGGGATGCTCCATGTGCCCGACTAACGATTGAGGTCCCGGCGCGCGTCTTTCATCAGGGCCCGAGCACGATGATGCTCAATATGGCCGGTTGTAGTACCGCAGTCCTTCACCTTCTCGCACGACGAGGGCAGC
>JAJVHZ010000015.1 GCA_022072255.1 Gammaproteobacteria bacterium
GTCGCGGAGCGGCGCGATCCGAAGGGGCTCTACAGGAAGGCGCGGGCGGGGGAATTGAAGGGCTTCACGGGTATCGACGACCCCTATGAGCCGCCGCTCAACGCCGAGATACAGCTCAGGACCGACGAGCTGAGCGTCGAGGAATCGGTGTCTCTGATCCTGGCCAGGCTGCAGGAGAATGACCTCCTGCACCCGGCGCAGCGCTGACCTGCCGGGCGGGAATGCCGGCCACTGCAAGTCTCCGGCGTCATTCGCGGATGAAACCGCTCCCACGAACGCCAACGCCTGATCGGCATGTCCGCTCGACGATATAGACGACATCCCGGCGCAACGGCAGGCCCCACATGGTTCCCGGGACGATGCGCCGGCGCGGGCCATCGCCGCAGCCGCGTGGCGCTGCGGCGCCCGGCCTGTTCTGTAGCTATGCCCGGTTCAGGCCGGCGAGGTACTGCGCAAACTCGTCCTTCACCTCCGGGTGCCTGAGGGCGTACTCCACGTTGGCCTGCAGGTAGCCGATCTTCGAGCCGCAGTCGTAGCGCTTGCCGTCGAAGTTGTAGGAGTACACGTACTCGCGATCGAGCAGCCTGGCGATGCCGTCGGTGAGCTGCAGCTCCCCGCCGGCGCCGCGCTCGATCTTCTCCAGCATGTCGAAGATGGCCGGGGTGAGGATGTAGCGGCCGACGACGGCGAGGTTGGACGGCGCGTTCTCCGGCTTGGGCTTCTCGACGATGGTCTCGATGCGGCCCACCCGGTCGCTCAGCCTGTTGATCTGCACGATGCCGTAGCGGTTGGTCTCCTCGTGAGGCACGGTCTCCACGGCGATGACGCTGCCGCTGCGCTGCTCGTAGACCTCCACCATCTGCTTCAGGCAGCCGCCGCCGGTGCCGTCGATGAGGTCGTCGGCCAGCAGCACCGCGAACGGCTCGGGCCCCACGGCCGCGCGCGCGCACAGCACGGCGTGGCCGAGGCCCAGGGGGTCGGCCTGGCGGATGTAGATGCAGTTGACCTGCGGTGGCACGATCGAGCGCGCAGTCTCGAGCATCTCGTGCTTGCCGTACTTCTCGAGCTCGGCTTCCAGCTCGTAGGCCTTGTCGAAGTGATCGGCGATCGAACGCTTGGTGCGGCCGATGATGAAGATGAGGTCGGTGATGCCGGCGGCGACCGCCTCCTCGGCGGCGTACTGGATGAGGGGCTTGTCGACGATCGGCAGCATCTCCTTGGGATTGGCCTTCGTCGCGGGGAGAAACCGGGTGCCGAGACCGGCGGCGGGAAACACCGCCTTCCTTACCTTCTGCTTCATGAAACTCCTCTCTTGAACGGGATGACGTTATCGGGCGCCGAGATATCGGCGACGGTCATCTCGGGAACCAGGCGCTTGATCAATGCGGTGATGCGCTCCTCGTCGAAGCGCTCGCAGGCCTCGGTCAGCTCGCCGATGGCCTGCTCCACGGCGCTGCGGTCGACGGTGCGATGCCGGGCGAGAAAGATCTTGCGGTGCTGCGTCTTCTCCAGCCGCTCGTCCTCGTGGAAGAGCTCCTCGTGCAGGCGCTCACCCGGCCGCAGCCCCGTGTACTCGACGCGTATGTCCTTGCCCGGCACCAGGCCGGAGAGGCGGATGAGCTGCTGCGCGAGAAATGCGATCTTGATGGGTTCGCCCATGTCCAGCACGTAGATCTCCCCGCCCCTGCCCATCGCGCCGGCCTGCAGGATGAGCTGCGTGGCCTCGGGGATGGTCATGAAGAAGCGCGTCATCTCCGGGTGCGTCACCGTCAGGGGTCCGCCGTTGCGGATCTGCTCCTGGAACAGCGGCACGACGCTGCCGGCCGACCCCAGGACGTTGCCGAAGCGTACCGTCGTGAAACGCGCGCCTTCGAGCTGGTTGAAGGATTCGGCGACGATCTCCGCGATACGCTTGCTCGCGCCCATGAGGCTGGTGGGATTCACGGCCTTGTCGGTGGAGATGAGCACGAACTTGCGCACGCCGTGGCGGCTGGCTCCGCTCGCCATACGCCAGGTGCCGAGCACGTTGTTGCGCACGGCCTGGCGCACCTGGTACTGCAGCATGGGAACGTGCTTGTAGGCCGCGGCGTGGAACACCACCGTGGGCTTGTACCTGGCGAGGACGTGGTCCACCGCGGCCTCGTCGGTGACGTCGCCGATGACGGCGTGCGCGCGCAGGTCCGGGTAGCGCTGCCGCAGCTCCATCTCAATGCGGTAGAGGTTGTATTCGCTCTGCTCGAAGATGACGAGCTCGTGCGGTCCCAGGCGCGCGATCTGCCGGCAGAGCTCCGCCCCGATCGAGCCGCCGCCGCCGCTCACCAGCACGACCTTGCCCGTAAGGCTCGCCTGGACCACCGGCAACTCGAAGGCCACCGCATCGCGGCCCAGCAGGTCCTCGATAGAGACCTCGCGCAGTGCGTTGACACCGGGGTCGCCCTGCACCTGATCGACCAGCCGTGGAAGGGTCCGGAACGGCAGGCCCGTGCCTTCGCAGAGCGCCACGACCCTCTGCATCTCGGCGTTCGTGGCCGATGGCATGGCGATGACCAGGATCTCGGCCTCGGTACTCTCGGCAACCTCCTTCAGTCGCTCCAGGCCGCCCAGTACCGGCACCCCGTGCAACTGGGTGTTCCGAAGCGTCGACTCGTCATCCAGGATCCCGACCGGCGAATAGCGGCCGTCGCGGATCATGTCGCGCACGAGAGTATCGGCCGCCCGGCCGACGCCGAGGACCAGCACCCGCTTGCTGTTGGCCGTGAGGCGAATGCTGAAGGTGTGATCCTTCCAGAAGCGGTAGGCCAGGCGGGGCCCGCTCAGCAGGCCGACGAGAAAAACGGGGTAAAGAAGCAGGATCGAACGCGGCACGTCCGCAAGGCGATTGTGCACGAACATCACCAGCCCGATCGTCACCGTCCCGAGTGCTGCCGACCTGAGGATGTTCCAGAGGTCGGGGAGGCTGGCGAAACGCCACAGGCCGCGATACAGGCCCAGATACCGGAAGATTATCGCCTGCAACACCACGGCAATGATGAAGCTGTACAGCGTCGGACGCCAGACGAAATCCGGCGAATAGAAGTTCGACCTGGCCAGCCACGCCCCCTGCCAGGCCAGCACCACCATGACGAGGTCGTGCAGGTAGACGGCGGTTCGACGATTAAATATTGTCATCGTCCTTCAAGTACCGGCGGTCACTCAAATCTGAATACTGGGCCAGGGTGCACGCGCTTGACCTTCCAATCACGCGCCGAACTTGGTCACGCATTATCCCACAAGCAGCGAACCGGTCCCAACCACGCCCGGCGCAGGGGACAGCATGAATGAAATCCCCGCCAGATAGCGCCGAGCGGGACGCAGAATCTCGGGTCGGCCGCTCGACATCAGGCCGGACGGACGACGGGCGGGGCAAGTGCCACACGGACCAGCGCGCACCGCGCCCCGCTTTTGCGACGATACCGGTCGAACAGCATTGGCCCGCCAGCGTATGAGGCGGCGCCAGCCACCGGTCTTCGGGCGGACGGTGGGATGGATGCGTAATGTCGGCCTGACGAGGGCCGGGAGGACAGCCTGCGGCACGAGGCCGAATGGCGGGATTTGACGCGGCGCGGGGATGCGGGGCGGGACTGCGTGCCACGGTCCGCGCGCCATGGCAACAGCGAGTCAAGCGAGCCGGAAGGGACGACCCCCCGGACACGCCGGTGTACCTGGGGGGAGATTCACCGTGGCGGCCATGCCGCCAGGCAGGAATTCATCGGGATTCAGGATACACCGAGGCCCGGCCAACCTGGCGAACTTTTCGGCGAGCAGATGCGGCAAGTCCGAGGAGCGCACTGAGCAGCAGCCACGCCGCCGCCGGCAGCGGGACGGGAGCGAGTGGCGCTGCCGCCAGGCCGCACGCTCCTGACGTACAAACTGTTCCGTCACCGGCCACGCGGACGGCTATCCGGCTGTTGCCGTTGAAATCCAGCAGCAGGGCAAGAAGGTTGTCCAGCGTCCCCGTATATCCGTACCGGATGGTCACCGCGTCGTCGAGGTCCTTGAGCGACTTGCTGAAATCGTTATTCGTGACAAAGATACGCGCGAAGTTGTCGTCCAGCTCGGTAAGCGACGAGTAGTCACCGTCGCCCCAGGGATTCGAGGGCACGAGCGCCGGCTCGTCCGGCAGAGCCCCCTGCGTACTGCCCGACACAAAGAATGAGACGCCGCTGCTGAAGGAGAAGGTGGGGGGGCCTGTGAGTATCGACCCCAATCCCACTTCGAAGAGTATTTGATTCAGTCCGAACTCTCCCTGCGTGCTGTCGCTCGCCACCTTGATGAAGGTGAAGTTCGCCAGAGGATTGACCACCGTGCCGCCGAGCGAGACGTTCAGAGTCCATGCATTCCCGTCGGCGGGAGCGCCGGTGCCATACGACTGCAGCGGGATCGTGATGGCGCCTGCGGTTCCCGACGCCATCAGCATCACCGCGCCGGCAGCGATCGATGCAAACCTCCTCAACATTCGCAACTGCACGTACCGAAGTATGCTCATGATGCTCCTCCTTTCCCTGACGCGTCGGCCCGGACTGGCGACACGCGACGCTTGTAAAACCTCTCCCTGCATGCAGTATGACAGGATAAAAAGGAGTCTTCAAAACACCCGCGCCGCGCGCCAATTTACTGACGGTGCACCGCGGAATGGGACCTGTCCCGGCGCGGCGCGGCCCCGGCAAACGATGGCATTGCTGCAGAAACGTCATTCCTGCGCACGGCCCGAAAGCTCGTTCAGGACTCCGGCAAGACGGGCGGCGAGCGAACGATAGTCATGATTCCGCTCGACGTATCGGCGCGCGTTCAATCCCATCCTATCCCGTTCCGCCGGGCTCAACGCGGCGATGGTCGCGATCGCATCCGCAAGGCGCTCCGGCCGATCGGGCGGAACCGTGATCCCCGCATCCGCCTCCGCGACCGGATTGTTCACGGACTGGCAACTGAATATGACCGGTCGGCCGGCCGCCATGAAATCGAACAGCTTGTTGGAACTGATCCCGTAACGAAACACGGGCGAGGCCACCAGGTTGAACACGAATGCATCGGCCTGCGCTGCCACGGCAGGTATGCCCGCCTTGGGCACGGCATCCTCGAAACGCACATTGTCGAGATGCAAGTCCGCAGCGAGCCGTCGCAGCGATGGTTTCATCGGCCCATCGCCGATCAGACGAAGCACCGGCGCCGGACTCGCGCGACGATCCTTCAGAACCGCCATTGCCCTGATCAGGTTTTCGAGACCGTTGGCGGTTCCATGCGCGCCGAAGTACATCAACGTAAACGCTTCATCGCGCCGACCAGGCGGCGGATGGTATGGAAACTCACTGATATCCACGCCATTCGGAAGCCATACGATCCTGCTGCGCGGGATCCCGAGCGGCTCGATGTATTCGGTCGCGCCGGGCATGAGGATGAGAATGCGATCGGCGCAACGATAGAGATGCCGTTCGAGCAGGCGCAGTGCGCGCGCGACCAGACTGCCGTCGCGCAGGCGCCCGAGATCGATCAGGGTCTGCGGCCAGAGGTCCCGCACCTCGAACACGAATGGAACCCCGTGCCGGCGGGCCAGCCGCGCGCCGGCCCAGGCCGCGAATGGATGCACGCTCGAGCCGATGATCACCCGCGGGCGCGGCAGCTGTTGCAGGTTCCACGGCATCCATGCCCGCAGCGCATACGCGAGCATGTTCACCATCCGGCCCGGTCCGTTCCCGGTATAGACCGGCACCTTCAGCCAAAGGAAATGCACGCCCTCACGGCTCTCGAGCCGGCGCTTTTCGCCGCGTGCGAGACGTTGCCTGCCGGTGTTGAGCTCCACGCTGGCGGCGATGATGCATGCATTCCAGCCCAGGGCCCGCAGATGCTTGGCCAGGGCGTAATGCCGGGTGCCGCCGGGCCTGCCGGGCTCCTGCGCGTAGTGATTAAGGATCCAGACAGTTGGCATCCAATCGTCCGTCAATCACGACCGGCACCTGGGGTATTTCAACGAAGAGACGCGATTTAAACTGCGGCATGCACGTCTTGCACCCGCTCATCGCCCGCGCGCCCATGCCGGTCAGTGCCGAAGCTGCAGCGACGCCAGCCCAAGCGCCAGGCCTACCATCATTCCTATCACCGCCAGCGCGAACAGCCTTGGATTGATCGGTTCGCTGGCCACCTCGACCGGTACGAGCAGCCGCCCCGGCCGGTTCGCCGTGTCCAGAACCTTTTCTCGCAACTGCTGCTCGCTGCGATACAGCTCGGCCAGCAGACTCTGCTGCGACGTGTACTCCATGACCCATGCTAGTATGGCCTTGTCCCCGGTGATCTTCTCGGCGCGCTCCAGCAGCCTGGAGGCGTCCAGCCGGACGAGATCGATGGTCTTTCGCAACTCTGCCAGAGTCTTCCGATAGTCCTCGACGATGGGCGCCTTTCTCTCGGCCTGGATATCCTGCATGTGCCGCACGACGAGATCCATCAACTGCAGCGCGTGCGCCTGGCTGTAGGCCCGGACCCGGACGTCCACGAATCCGACGAGTGCATGCGAGCGTGTCTTGAGCAGCGACTTCCGCAGCAGATTCAGTTCATCCTCATCGGTGATCCCGTGCGCTTTGGCCGACTCTACGACCGCATTGATGAATGCGATCGACCGGAACTGCTCGACCATCTCGGGCACGCTTTCCAGGTTGCCGCCGCCGATACGCGCGGTCTGGTAGGAAGCAGATGCCTCCCACTGCGGCTTGATCACCATGCCAGTGACGATCCCGGCCGCCGCACCGACGATCGCCGCTACATATACGACGCGGGTATCGCGCCCGCCGAACGGCAGCACCCCGCAGAACCAGGCCGTGAGCCTCGTCAGGATGCCGCTCTGCCGATCTGCTTCTTCCATGGTCCCTCGCATTCTATGCAGGCACGGGAACGGCCACTACCCCGGCCCAAGCAGCCGGCCGACGACGGCGCCGGCTGCATGTCCATCGCCGTACGGCGATGCGGACACCCCGCGCGACCCCACGCGCTCCCTGATGGCCGCGGCGATGGCCTCCGCCGAGCGTGGCGGCACGACGCAGTTCCATCCCAGTTCGACGAGTTCCACCCATTCCGTCTCTTCGCGCAGGGTGACGCACGGCACCTGCGCGAAGTACGCCTCCTTCTGCACGCCGCCGCTGTCGGTCGCGATCAGCGCGGCGCATTGCTCCAGGCGCGACATGTCAATGTACCCGACGGGATCGATGATGGTGAGATTATCGGGAACGGCTGTCCCGGCCTCCGCGATCTGCTTGCGGGTTCGGGGGTGCATGGGCAGGACGACCCGCATGCCGCAGCGGCCGAAGCCTTCCATGATGGATTGCAGCGTGGAAGGGTCGTCGACGTTCTCCTGGCGATGTATCGTCGCCAGCACGTATTGTCCTGGGGTGGCGCCGACCATCTTCAGGATCCTGCTCTCCGTCGCGGCGCGCTGGCCGAAATACCGCGCCACGTCGTACATGACGTCGCCCGTTCTGTGGATTGCGCTGTCAGAAATCCCCTCCCGGCGAAGGTTCGTCACCGCCGCCTCGGTCGGCGCAAACAGGGTCGTGGAGACGTGATCGACAACGACGCGGTTGATCTCCTCGGGCATCCGGCGATTGAAGGAACGAAGTCCCGCCTCCACGTGCGCCACCGGTATGTGCAGCTTCACGGCCGCCAGGGCACCGGCGAGCGTCGAATTCGTGTCCCCGTACACCAGCACGATGTCGGGACATTCATCGACGAACACGCGCTCCAGCGCCTCGAGTTGCCGGCCGGTCATGGCTCCGTGTCCCAGGCTGCCGATGCCGAGATTGTACTGCGGCTTCTCGAGCTCCAGCTCGCGGAAGAAGACCTCGGACATGGCGTCGTCGTAGTGCTGGCCGGTGTGGACCAGTATCTCGGTCACGCCGCCCCGCCGGCGCAGCTCCCTGGACACGACGGCCGCCTTGACGAACTGGGGACGCGCCCCGACGACTGTGGCTATCTTTTTCATCTCAGACCTTCATACATCGTAAGGAGCTTGTTCTCCTCTTCCGACCAGTTGAGCTTCCCGTTCACAGCCGCGCGACCCTTCGCGCCCATGGCCGCTGCCTGCTCCGGGTTGTCCAGCACCCACTCGATGGCCCTGGCGATCGCCTGCGGATCCATCGGATCGATGAGCAGACCCGCCCCGTTGCGGCCGATGATCTCCTGCCAGAGCGGGAAATCCGAGGCGATGACGGGCAAGCCCGCCGCCATGTACTCGTACAGCTTTATGGGTTGTGCGTTCAGGTGGTTCGGGTGCGGATGCAGCAGAACCAGACCCGCCCGGCTCGAGCCGAGCAGATCGCGTATCCCGGCGCGGTCCAGAACCCCCAGCGCCGAGGTGCGTGCCCATCCGCGGCGCTTCTCGAGCGCCCGGCGCAGCGCCGCCGGGACGAACTCGCCCGCGAGATGCAGTCGTGCGTCCAATCGAACGTCGACCTCCGCGATCGCATCCACCATCTCGTACGCGCCACGCGCCTCGGAGATGCCGCCCGCATAGCATATGACCGGCGGACGCTGCGCGTACGGAGTGCCCTCGACGTCGAAGAGCTCGTCCGGCATCGGATAGTTTTGCACGACGATCGTCTTGCCGGCGGGGAAGCGCCGCGCGATCACCGGCGTCACGACCACGATGCGATCGAAAATCCTCCCCGCGACCCATTCGACCGCCTCGGCAAGCAGGGCGATCGGATACTTGAGAACGGGCGCTATCCAGTGTTTCGATTCGATCTGCCGGGGCAGGTCCTCGTGCACGTCATAGATCACTCTTCGCCCCAGCAGCTTGAGTATGATCCCGACGACGATCAGCTCCGGGTCGTGAAAGTGGCAGATCTCCGCCCTCGAGCGGATGGCCTTCGCCAGGACTGCGGACACGGTCAGGGTCATCCGCCGCAATCGGCCGCCACAGCCGCGGATTGCCCTGATCTCCACGCCGTCGACCTTCTCGTCGTGCGTGTGGCATGCGATGAGCGTGACCGGCCATCCGCCGCGCGCCAGCGACCTCAGCTCCTTTTGGAAGATCCGTATATCGAAGGGCCGATGCACGGAGGTGAGGTGTGCGACCCGCGGCCGCCGCATGCCGGACATCTCCGTCAAACCGACAGCACTCCGCCGGCGCCGCGTTGATCGCCGGCACTCATCCCGGGCCGTTCCGATGACATCGCGCGCCGCAGCTCGCGCATCGCCCACAGCCCCCAGGCCAGCAGGGCGATGAGACCGAAGCCGTGCGTCAGCCACACGGTGGTGTAGTCGCTCTGAACGAACTTCAGGACGGCAACCGAGGTGGCTCCCATGGCCGGCACCATCCAGGAACGAGGCAACAGCCGCAACAGGATGAGCGGCAGGTCGCAGCACAGCAGCATTGCCAGCGCCAGCGGGAGGCCGAGGAGACCGAAACACGCATATGCCGTGAAGAGAAATCCCGTATTCGCGCTGAAGTGCGTCGCGACTTCGTCTCCATAGTAGGCGGGGCCGTAATACTGCCCGATCACCATTGGCAGCCTCATGGCCTCTTCCCCGAGCGCGCTCGCCAGCCGGAGCTGCCCGGCGATGCCGACCAGTCCCTCGCTCTGCGCGTAATCGATGTGCCAGATCCCCGTCGTCGCTGGCACCAGGAAGGCGCGCTTCAGTATCGCCTCTGCCAGTCTGTCCATCAGCGCCATCGCGCCGACCTCGTAATGGGCATTGGCGATGACGACGACGTAGGCCACGGCGGGAACGAGCATGATCGGGATGGCCAGCACCGCCGCCGCGAGTGGCAGCCTGAGGCGGCGATCCCAGAGGTAGGTCGCCACGACCACCATGACCAGGAACACGGCGATACCCTTCGCGCCGCTGAGCAGGGCCAGGATCCAGACCACGGGCAGCAGCATCGTGGGGTACAGGCTGTTCCATCGGCTCGCGGGCGTTCGATGCAGCCACGCGACCACTGCGAAGGCCGTAAACAGTGGCGCGATCGTCGAACTGAGGACGCTGAGGGCGTACTTCGGCAGCATCGACGGCAGGGCCTTCAGCGATTCCACGCGCGCCTCGGACGCGTGCACGGGATCGGTCAGCAGCACGTACAGACCCGTGTCCGTGATGTCCACTGCGGTCAGGTACACCGCTGCGCAGGCGATCGCCGTCACGAACAGTGCATTGACTGCCCATGCGTTATCGGAGGCGCCGGCCCCGTCGCCACGAAGCCTCGTCCAGATCTCGATCACGGTCTGGCGGCTGCTCGAGAGCGCAAGCGGGATGCCGATCAGCACGAAGCCATGAACGAGAATGAAGACATGCCACTCGTCGTGCACCCAGGTCTCGATGAATCGGGAAAGGTAGACAACAGGCCACTGGATCAGCAGGTGGTAAAAGGCGAGCACCTGCATGCTCGGGCGAACGAAGTCCTGTGGACGCCGGATGAAAAGGTACACGAGGATGCTGAGCGCGAGCAGCGTGGCAACCACGTTGCCAAGCTGAAACCAGGTCATGCCGTGTCGTGAGAAGAGCCAGGTTATCGGCATCGAAGATGACCTTGCGGGCGTCGCGTGCTCAGGAACCACCAAATCATGCGAGCCGCGCTATGGTAGCGGCATCGGGCACCTGCGTCACCCTGTTTCCCGGGTGACGTCGGGTTTCCAGACCCTGGCACCCAGGTGCAGCATTGTTGCCGCGATGGCGACGGCAAATGCCAGATGCACGAGGATGGCAGCAGGGCCGTCGAGCACCGCCGCGACACCTGCCCCGGCGAGCCAGGCCACGATCCACATGCCGAGGACCGAAGCGAGAATTCGCCACAGCACGGCCCGACCCGTTTCCAGCAGTCCCAGTATCAGTGACAGGCAGACCACGTGATACGCGACCTGGCAGACGACGAATCCGATGACAGCATCCATCGGCGGTCGGCCGGCAAGGAGCAGACCGAGCACAACGATGACTGACAGGGCATCGGACGCCATCTGCAATTGAAACGACATCCGCTGCTGCTGACAGACCTCGAAGGTCCGAGTCGTCCAGGACGATAGCAGATGCAGCGACGCGGGAACACAGAGCGCGGCGGCGTAGGCGCCTGCCGGCTGCCATCCCGCCCCGAATATGCCGCCGAACAGCTCGGGCCCCCAGTAGGCCAGCCAGGCCATGAATGGCGCGCCGGCAAATGCGACGGTACGCAGCAAGCGTGCGACCAGCGCCGCGAAAGCCGGCGTCCCGATCCGCTCGGAAGCCTCGCGGAAGAACACCTGGGTCAGCGTCGATGAGACGAAGAACACGGGCGCGGAGACCACCATGCGGGCGACGCCGTACATGCCCGCCGCCTCGACATAATGCCGATAGGTCAGCGCCAGCACGATGAAATCCCTCGAGAAACTTCCGACGAGGGAATACGGCAGATTGTACTGCGGAAACTGGCGGTACCGGCGAGCGGCCTCCCTGCACTCGGCCAGGGTCCAACTTCGAGTGCGCTCGACGATCAGCCCCCGCAACCGCTGCAAGAATGCCGCAGCGTAGGTCGCGTGCCCGGCGATGCGTCCCACGATAAGGCCGTTGAACGGCGCTGACACGACGCCGAGCAGGCAGGCGACCGCAGCCGCAACCGCCTGCTGCACGATCGCCGCTCCGGCCATCCGTGGATAATCCCGGGTGCGGTTGGCGATGCAGTTGCCGATCTGGCCGCAGGCCATGAGCCAGGCGATCGCCGGAACGGCCGCGATCCAGGGGCCGAGCCGGCTGCTGCCGGCCATCGCCGGCGCCACTATCTCCGCCAGCGCGATCAACGCCATCGCCGCCACGCATACGACGCTCGCGAGGATCGCCGCCGCACCGGCGAGCGCCCGCGCATCCCGATCCGACTCGGGCAACACGATCGCGAGCTCGTAGCGCGCCGTGGCAACGACGGAGAGGAGCAGCGCCAGCGCCACGGTCGATGTCATCAGACCGAATTCGTACGGATCGTACAGGCGCGTCAGCAGCGGTCCCGCCGCCAGCGGGATGGCCTGCGCCACTGCCGTCCCCGCGCCCATCGTCAGGACGTGTTTTCGAAGTTCGATGGAAGTCACGGAGGATGTCGTGCCGGCCGCGACGTCGTGCCGTCGCAACGACGTCCGGCGCGGAGGTGCGACCGACCGTCACGCGGTCGCGGATCGTATGACTGCTGCCAATCCTGCAGCGGTACGGTGGACCTCGTCGATGGCGAGCGTGGGATGCACCAGCGTCATCAGGCTTGTTTCGCCCAGCGCGCGCGCGACCGGCAACGGCTGCGCCGGCGCCTGTGCCGAGCCCGCAAAGCAGCGCTCACGGTAGATCTCCCCGCAGCTGCCGCTGAAGCATGACAGACCCTGGGACTGCGCCACCTGCAGGACGCGATCGCGATCCCACCCGCTCTTCAGGCACTCGGGCCGAACGAACGCATAGTACTTGTAATACGCGTGCCGAACGTGCGGCGGTGACGGCGTCAGGCGCAGCGCGGCCAGACTGCCGAATGCCGCCTCGAAAGCTCGCGCGTTCTCCGCGCGCCGCGCGAGCCAGCGATCCAGCTTGCCGAGCTGCACCCGGCCGATCGCTGCCTGCATCTCGGTCATCCGCATGTTCGTCCCGATCGTGTCGTGCAGCCAGCGGTACTTCCACGACTCCGCCGGCGGCTGCAGCGCCGAGAGGCTCTTGCCGTGATCCTTGTACATCCATGCCCGCTCCCACACCTCGGGGATGCTGGTGACGAGCATGCCGCCCTCGCCCCCGGTGCTCATGATCTTGTCCTGGCAGAAAGAGAACGTCCCGACATGACCGATGCTGCCGACCACGCGGCCCCGGTACCGGGCGCCATGCGCCTGGGCGCAGTCCTCGATCACCTTCAGGTCGTGGGCCTCCGCCAACGCCATGATCGGCGTCATCTCGCACGGCCGCCCGGCCAGGTGCACGACGACAATCGCACGTGTCCGTGGCGTCAACACCGCGCGAATCGACTCCGCGGTGATCCCCTGGCTGTCGGCATCGACGTCTGCGAACACCGGCCGTGCGCCGCAAAGGCTGGCGCAGCTCGCCGAGGCGACGAACGAGCGCGGCGTCACGACGACCTCGTCGCCGCGGCCGATCCCCAGCGCCCGCAGCGCAAGCTCCAGCGCGACCGTGCCGTTCGCCAGCGCAATCGCGTGGGTCGCACCGCAATACCCGGCGAACTCGCGCTCGAACTCCCGGCACTCCGTGCCGAACCAGCTGTTGGCCCGCCCCGACCGCAGGACGCGGGCGACCGCCTCGATCTCGTCCTCGCCGTAGTGCGGCCATTGCCCGGTGAGCGACGACACGTCCTCGCCGGTCTCCGATATCTTCTTCACATGCGTCATTCCACTGTCCCGTCCGAATCCCTGCGAGTCGATACGCGTGCGGGTACGCCCATTGCCACGGCATTGTCGCCGATATCGGCGACCACGGCAGCGCCGGCGCCTATCATGGTGTCGCTGCCGATGCTGAGACCATGACGAACGCTCGCTCCGATGCCGATCCAGCTGCGCCGCCCCACATGCACGTTACCTCCGAGCGCCGCTCCGGGGGCGACGTGGACGGCGTCATCGAGACGGCAGTCGTGATCGACGATTGCGCCAGTATTGACGATGCATCCGCGACCGATGCGCGTGCCCGCGTTGATCACCGCGCCCGCGAACACGACGCATCCCGGCGCCAGCGACGCGCGAGGACTTATCACCGCGGCGGGATGCGTGACCACGGTTACGCCGACACCGCGGCTCAGCAACTCCTCGATGACCGCGAGCCGGCGCGCGTTGTCGCCGATCGCGACAATCACGTCATCGTCCGCCCCGGCCAGGCCGGCAACGTCGGCGGGACGCGCGATCACCTTCCAGTCCTCGAGCGCTCCGTGCTCCGGGTATCGATCGTCGAGAAACTCGATTACCGTCCATTTCCGGCCCGCGGATGCCGCGTCCGCGACGACCTTTCCATGGCCGCCGGCGCCGAGCACCAGCAGTCGTCTCATGTCCTGTTGCCCCGGAACTTCGGCATCGTCGCATGGCCCGGACTGCTCACGCCGGCACCGCTCAGGACCTTGCCAACGGTCGCGATGATGATCCGGATATCCAGCAACAGGCTTCGGTGATCGACATACCACACATCCATGCTCAACCGCTCCTCCCAGCTCTGGTCGTTGCGGCCGTGGATCTGCGCCCAGCCGGTCAGTCCGGGCCTGACCGCGTGGCGTCGCGCCTGTTCCGGCGAGTAGAGCGGAAGATACTCCATCAGCAGCGGTCTCGGTCCGACCAGGCTCATGTCGCCGCGCAGCACGTTCCACAAGGTCGGCAGCTCATCGAGGCTGGTGCGGCGGAGGAACACGCCGAGCGCAGTCACCCGCATCCCGTCGTCTTCCGTGGCCCGCTCGCTCGACAGGGGCGGCCGCATCGTCCTGAACTTCAGCAGATCGAACGGCGCGCCCCCCTTGCCGGGCCGCTGCTGCCGGAAAATGACCGGGCTGCCCATGCTGACGCGTATCGCAGTCGCCACCGCGAGCATCGGTGCTGCGAACAGCACCAGGCCGATCGTCGCGGCGGCGACGTCGATGGCTCTCTTGACGTAAGGCGCGTGGCTCACGATGTGGTCGGGTACTACGCAGTCTCCGATCTCGCCGGCGGCCGGCTATTGAATGGTGTTGTCGGGCATTTCGAGAGGTGTCTTGCCGTCGCGACCCGTGCCCGTGACCGGCTGAGCATAGCCCGAGATGACGTTGTCGGTGACGCGCGAGGCTTCATCGGCATAAACCAGGTAGATACCATATGTTTCCGTACTGCCTTCCTTCGCATCGAAAACGAAGCGATTGGCCTCGATACGCGCATTCGCCTCTCGACCGGCTATTCCCCGCTCCACGTTCCGGAACAGGTTCGCGCGAATCTCGCTGGTAGAGTCGACACCCAGCCAGATTCCGATACTCCCCGACACCGCCTGGGGCACCAATTCCACCGCATTGCTCTCGATACGGACCGCGCTCGAACCGCTGCTGATGATTACCGCGACCCCTTCCCCGACTGCTGACTCTGGCGTTGGCTGCCGCCGAACGTCTCTGAACGTGTTGCCCTTGATCAGGGCGTCTTCAGCTCGGACGTTGAATCCGACGGCATAAGCCTCGGAATCATCCGGCATCATCGAACGATCGTGGTAGCCAACGCGCTCGACAACGTTGTTCAGCAGCGCCACATCCTTGCCGTCCGCAACGATCGCCGCGATAAACCCGATATTCGAGAATCGCACGGATTCGATAGTGAGATTCTCTGCTCCGCTCGACGTGATCCCGATATGAACATCCTCGATCACGCCGTTTCTTATCCGCACATCGGCAACATTGCCAATCCTGATCGCTGGCTCGGCGACCGGCTGACTCGCGTCGCGAGCCAGCCTGTGGCCGTGAAGATCCAGGACGACGTCGGAGGATTTGATGTCGATGCTCGCTTGACCAATCTCGATGTCGGACAAGAGGCAATAGGTCCCCGGCCTGTCGATGATGGTCTTCATGCCGTTGACGATGTGGCATTGGTGCTCCGGGCTCCACGCGTCCGCCGCACGCGGCCGCGGTTTCGCAGCGATCACGATGAAAACTGCGGCAATCGCTGCAACAGCGAACAGCAGCGCTCTTTTCAGCCCTTTGTTCATAGTTGCCGGCCGAGCTCGATATTCATGGCATGTCTTCGCAAAAACAGTCGTGCGGGTGGCCACGTCCCCCCGTGTATGCGCTGAGCTGAAGGTGCATCATTGTACGTGGACCTGGCGTGGCGGGCGGCTCTGCTCAACGTTCCGGGCGGGCCGGAAGATTGGCGTGGCTCTTTACGACCCGCGCCGGCACTCCGACGGCAAGGCAATCGCTGCCGATATCGTCGATGACGGCGGCGCCCGCGCCGATGGTCGCCCGGTCTCCGATGCGGACTCCCTGGATCACGCTGGCGCCGATGCCGATCAAGCTCATGCGGCCGACGCTTACGCCACCGGCCAGGGCCGCATTGGGCCCGACGAAGGCGAAATCGCCGATTGAAGCATCGTGATCGACCGACGCGTTGGTGTTGATCACGGCATGACGACCGATTCGCGTCCCGCAATTGATCGTCACGCCGGCGGCGATAAAGCTGCCGTCGGCGATCGTGACGTCCTCGGCAATCACCGTCGCCGGATGAACCACGGTGGCGAAACGGATCTGCGGAACCAGGCCGAGGACCCTGGCCTCCACCCGGGCGCGAACTGCGTTGTCGCCGATGGCGATGATCGCCGCCAGTCCGTCGATCCTGGCCGCGATCTCGGGCAGGTATTCCTCGCCGCCGAGGCTGCGCAGGCCATTGAGCATCGTCCCCGCCGGAACGTTGGGATCGATGACCCCGAGAAGGTCGAATGCCGACGAGCGCCGCGCGGCGTCGATGACGACGCGGGCATGCCCGGAGGCACCAAGGACGACCAGCGGCACCGCCATTCAGTACTCCCTCAGGATGATAACCCGGCCGTGGTGGGTATCGGCTATGACGAGCCGGTCGTGCAGGATCTGGGCGTCATACGGTCGATCGAGCCCGAGGTCGTCGCAAACCGACAGCAGTCTGCCGCTTTCGTCGAACCACATCAGCCGCGACCCGCCCCAGTCGGTCGTCAGCAGGCGGCCGTCGCCGCTCGCCGCCAGCGCAACCGGCGTCATGAAGCCTTCGTCGGCTTCGATGCCGCTGTCGTCGCGCCATCCGTCCCGACTCTCGAGCACCGCAAGACGGCGCCCCTGGGCGTCGAAGCGCTGCAGGCGATGATTCCACGTATCGGCGACGATGAGGGATCCGTCGCCCAGCTCCATGGTCATGTGCGGCCGGTCGAGCAGGGTCCCGGGCCGCACCGGATCGGGTCCGCCAATCATCACGATGGGCGCCGCATCCGTGCCGATCACGGCGACGGCATTCATCCTGTACTCGGTCAGCAGCAGCCTGCCGCGACTGCTGAAACGTGCCGTGGCAGGACCCTGGAGCGGGCCGAGCCTGGCGATGGACGTGTGGCAAACCCGGCAGACTCCCTCGACATCGTACAGACCCAGCGACGGCCGGTAGTAGGTGACGACCCAGCAGGCACCGTCGGGCAGCACCGCGACCGAATGCGGGCCATTGAGCATCGCCGGCTGCCGCGACGCCGCCCGCTGCAGCGTTCCTCCCATCATCGGCGCGCCGTCGCGCCATCCATCGCCCGCAAGTCCCAGCCACGTGCACCCGCCGAGGTCCGGCGCCAGGCGTGCGATCGCATGCAGATCCATATCGGCGACATAAAGGCTGCCATCGGCGCCGGCCGCCAGGCCCATCGGACGCCCGAAACCGGACACGACGGTCCTGCCTGCGACCGTTTCCACACCCAGCGGTGGCGGCTGCACGCGCGCTCCCCGGCCTGCGGTTCGTCACTCGCCGAACATCCGATGGATGAGCTCCATCGTCCGCAGGCTTTCCTCGATGCCGATGGCGGCACTCGGCTCGCCACGCACCCGGCGGATGACCTCCTGCGCCTGCCGCCGGAACCCCGCCTTGAACTCGGTGTCGACGGGGTCCGGATCGACCGGATTCTGCTTGCGCTCGCCGGCGTTCTGGAACGTCGCCCGTTCCAGCGGCTGCATGACCCAGCGGCGGCTGGGCGTGGAGACCGTGCACGCCCAGGGTCCCGGCCCCTGCCACAAGCCTTCGTACAGTGCTGCATCCCCGCTGTCGAATCGTACATGCGTCAGTACGACCTCGGTGGTCTCGCCCCGCCACGGCATGATCGGGGTCACCTCCACCGGTTTGCCCCGGCCGAAGCACAGGATGAGATCGATGATGTGTATGGAGTTCGCATACATGAACTTGCGCACCACCTCTTCCGGATGATGGTATCGGCGGGCCTCCGCGAAGCTCTGCTGGTCCTGCACGTGGATGAACCGTCTCTCGTCGCGGCTGCCGATGTCGGCGGCGACGGCCAGGCTGCTCGAATAGAATCTCCGGTTGAACCCCACCATCACCGGCTGTTTGCGGCCGGCCGCGGCGGCGGCGATGTCACGCGCGTCGCCGAGATGATAGCCGGCCGGCTTCTCCAGCAGCACGGCCCAGGGCTGGCCGAAGCAGGCCTTGCTGACGCTGTTGGCGGCCAGTTCGGGCACCGCGACGACAACCAGATCAGCATCGCTTTCGCGCTTCAACGCGGCGATGTCGTCGGCGACACTCGGGATCTTGAACTCGGCGGCGAGTTCCTCGGCGCGTCTGCGCGTCCGGCTGTGTATGCCGGTGACCTCGACTCCCTCGAGGCCGTCGAACGCCCGGATGTGCTCGCGGGCCATCGAACCGGCGCCGACGATAGCGACCTTGGTCTTCATGCTGACTCCTCCGCCCTTTACCAGATTCTGACGTGGCTGCTCAATGCGTGACCCGCGGCACCGGCTTCAGCGATGCCAGTTCCCCGATCAGGTCCTCGATGCGATCGACGGATCCACCGTCGAGTTTGCCCCAGCGCGCCGCACCCGCCTCTGCCCGCCGTCGCCATTGCGCCAGGCATTCGGAACCGGTGTGCAGGTCGTGCAGGGCGCTAACGAAGTCCGCATACGACTGTACGTTGACGACCCCCTCGACACTCTCGAAGTCGCCGTACGCGTAGCGAAAGACGTCATAGTTGACGACCGGGATCGCGCAGGCGATGGCCCAGCGTATCGTCGCCGACGCGAAAGCCACGTACGCGTCGGCAAGCGCGACGAGACGCGCGGTGTCCATGCTGGTCACCGCCCACCCCTTCGCGGCAAGGCGCTCGCCCATGCGGCCGTAGTTGGGATGCGGACGGAACACGATCGTGTAATCGGATGCCAGCCCCGATACCGCCTCGAAGAGCCGATCGATGAACTCGTCGATATCGGCGAACTCGAATCCCGGCGGACATGATCGGGTCTGATCCGGGCAACCGCCCACCAGCAGGACCGGCTTCTCGCTGTCCAGCGAGATCTGCTGGAGCAGGCGCGCGCGTTCCGCTGCCCGGTTCGCCCTGAAGGCCGCGAGTTCGTCGTCATAGATCGCCCCGACGACGCGCAGCTTCGGCGGCGGTATGCCGGCCACGCGGTAGTAGTCCTGCATCGCCTCGCTCTCCACCGCGATGACGTTCGCGTAGCCGCTGTTCATCATCCAAGGGTCCGGCGGCGTGGTCCGGGTGATCTCCTGGCCGAGGATGTGCCAGGCCGGCAGGCGGAGGAGCGAGACCCCGTCCTGCGTCATGGCCCAGCGGGGAAAGAGCGCCGCGGCAATGCGGTTCGGCAGGAAGTCGCGCTGGTAATTCCGCTGACCCATGAGGCTCTTGAACGCCTCCTGCTGGTTGGCGATGGTATAGGGCAGGATCAGGCTCGGGACGCCACGGCGATGCGCCGCCTTGATGAGCAGCGGCGAGAACGCACCGACGACGTCCTCGGGAAGGATCAGGACCCGCGCGCCGGATTCGGCGATCATCCGCTCGAAACCCTTCACCGACCGCAGGTACACCCGCAGCGTGCCGATCAGAGAGCGGATTGCGTGACGCAGGTCGTAGACGACAGGGATCCTGAAGATTGCCCGCACGGCGAGCTTGAACCAGCCGAGGCGCGGCCGTGTCCCTGTATCCGTCGCGTTCTCCGGTGTCGCAGTGCCGGCGCGCGGGGACTCCTCGCCCAGCACGCGAAACCGCTCGAACGTACCGGCCGCGGCGTAGTCCCGGCCCTCGGCGAGGATCCTGTCCTCGTCCTCGGATCCGCGCCGCAACCGCTTGTAGACGAACTGGATGCGATGCCCGCGCGCGGCGAGCGCGAGGGCGCAGCGGCGCATCTCGACGTAGTCGGAGGGCCGCTGGGCGACGACCATCAGCGGCAACCTAGGGCCGGACTCCGGTCGCATCGACGAAGGCCTGTTCGACGGTGCGTCCGTCAAGGGTGTAGATCGCCGCAGCCGCACTGCCCGCGGCCGCGCGCGCGGCACGCAACGCATCCGGACGCGACATGGCGCGGAGGTGCTCGATGAACTTCTCCGGGGTGTCGACCTCGGGCACCACGTCCCGAAGCTCGTCGATACCGAATGCCGTGCAGAAGCCCTCCTTGCCCGCGCCCGTGGCGATGCTCAGCGCCGGCACCCCCAGGCCGATCGCCTCGAGCAGCATCATCGACGTGAACCCGGTCACGAGGTCGGCCTGCAGGATCTCGGCGAAGGCCTCGGTCGAGGCCGGCGCAAGAACGCAATCTTCCGGGAACGTCTCGGCGAGCGCGGCGTAGTCGCGCTCCGCCGCCTGCTCGGCAGGATGCAGCTTGATGCGCAACTGGAACAGCCGTGATCCGCCCCGCCGCTGCAGATCGAGCGCCGCGCCCAGAAAGGCGATGGCGTCGGACCGCACATACCACTGGGTGGCGAACAGCACGGTCAACCGCGATTCGCGCTCCGGCCGCCGCACCGGCTCACTGCGGCGATAGGATGTCAGGACCGGACTGTTCGCGAGCAGTATCTCCTGGTCGCGCCAGTAATCGTTACGCGCGAGCTCGCGCTTCCACAGCGGGCCGAAGACGATGATCGCATCGGGCAGCGGCAGCGCCCTGCCAGACCCGCGATGCGCCTGGACCCAGGCGTAATCGGGCTCGTCGTGACCGAACATGCCGTGCTGCACCTCGACGACCGGCAGCCCGAGCGACCTCGCCGCGGCGATCTCGCCGGTCTTGCCGCCCGCATCGGTCACCGCCACGGCGCGCACGCCGCTGCGTGCGAACAGCAATCCGTACAGCCATTTTCGAACGCGAAATCGCGCCAGCTGATCGGCAATGACATCGCACCCGACGGCAGCCGCCGCCTCGGGGAACATGGCCGCAATCGATTGCCCCAGCTTCGCCGCGGCGCCTCGGATGGACGGGCTTCCTGCGAGCACGCGGGCGGCAATCGCCACGACGGCGGCGATACCGTGCTCCGCGACGTATCCCCTGCCGATCGAGGTGCGACTGCCACCCCAGCCGTAAGCGCAATGAAGCACCGATCGTTCGGGGCGAACCAGCGCGTCGAGATGCGGATGAACCATCGTCCCGTCGGCAAGGCGCGACTGCCGCGGCGAGTACAGCACCGCAACCGTACGCCGGGCCGGGAGCACGACGTGACGCACAATCGCGACCAGGCCCGTGACGAATCGAACGGCGACCTTGCCCGGCGCCGCGGTGACGGGCCCGGCGGCCCCCTCATGCTGGCGCCGGATTTCGTTCCAGACCCTGCGCTTCACGGCCGGCCACGCCATCCAGCCATCGATGCATGGTTCGAGGATCTCCCGCGTCGCATCGAGCGCGA
>JAJVHZ010000082.1:0-15182 GCA_022072255.1 Gammaproteobacteria bacterium
TTGTCGTCACCTTTTGTCTTCCGCGGGGCAGCGGTGTCTGGAAAAGGTGTCCGTCACCTTTTGTCACTATCCTTGAAATCTCGGCCGATACAACCGGATTTTCAAGCGGTGGACAAAGGTGACGGACACCTTTTTTCTTCAGGGATGGAAGCGGCCGAGGAAGTCGGCGATTGCGCGGAAGCGGCGGCGGTGCGTGTCGAATGAGGCGTCCATGAACGGGTGCGCGAACTCTTCATCGTGCAGCACCGTCGCGCCGCGCGATTTCGCTGTTGTTGCCAGCTCTTCGACGTCGGCCGCGGGGACCACCGTGTCGCGACCGCCGAGGATGATCATCACACGCGCGCCGTCCGCCGGCAGGTGACGCACCGGGTCGTAGGCCTCGGGGCAGCCGAAGGGCGTGATGCGGCTGGGTGAGGAGTCGATGACCGCCGCGTCGTAGTCGGCCGAGGCGCCCGCGGCGTTCAGCAGCATGATCCCGCCCATCGACAGGCCGTAGAGCAGGCGGCGCTGGTAGCCCTGCGCGTTGAGGTGCGCGATGAGGGCGCGGTAGTCCGCGACGATGGCCTTCAGGCGGCTCTTGCCCTGCGAGAGGCCATAGCCGCGATAGTCGTAGAGGTAGACATCCAGCCCCAGGTCGCGGAACGCTGCGAACTCCCCGATGACCTGATCGGCCAGCATCGCGTTGCCCTGCGCGACGAGGAGATAGCCCCAGGGGCGCTCGGCGCGCAGCGCGTAGCCGCGCAGCGTGCGATGGTCCCTGGTCTGGAAGGAAACGGGTTCGAGATTGCGGATGCCGCTCACGCGAGTTGCGTCGGCGCGGCCGGCCACGCGGCGGAAGGACCAGAACGCGAGCGGCTCCCGGATCGGTCCGCAGAGGCTTTGCTCGAGGTCGGTGTGGTCGTCGTCGGCGGCGGCCATTGCTGCGTTACCGTGCACCTGCGCGCCCGCGATCAGGCCGCAGAGTAAGGTGACGACCAGAAAAGGTGACGGATACCTTTTCGGATACCTTTTCGACACTGGACAATCCAAGCGTCATGCCAGCGAACGCCGGCATCCATTTTCCCCTGAAGCAGCGACTGAAAAATAGACCCCAGCTTTCGCTGGGGCGACGGGAAAAGGTGTCCGTCACCGGGGAATCGTGTCTGTCATTTCAGGGCGTCGTGCGTCGACGACAGTTGCAGGGCGGGGGCGGACTTGATGGCGGGCGTGCCGCGGGTGAAGAGCGTCGATGCAACCTGTGCGTGCCATCCACGGGTGGGGCATTTCGATTGGGAATTCCGTTCCGATGTGGTCGCGATCTGTCATTTAACAACAGGTTACCCCGCCAGACGATGGGGTCTCGTCGACGGCGGCGCGGCGTGACAGCAAGCGCCGGCGGCCTCATCGGCAGGGCTGCGCCAGCCGCAAGGGAGCCTGTCCCGCGTTGGAATGCCAATTGCCTCTCTGTACGATCAGGGCAGGAACGCAATGGGAGACCGGGCATGAGGAAGAAACTCGCATCGCTGTTGGGAGCGGCAGCACTGATGATTGCAGGGATGGCGCCGGCGCATGCCGCCATCGTGAACCTGGACGCCACCTCGGATTCCGGCCTGCCGGTCAGCCTGGACCCCACGGTCCACAGGGCCGGTCTTACGACGCTCTCGCTCGGGCCCGGGATTTACACGGTCACGCCCGTCGATACGAGCACGCCCGGCGCGCTCTTCACCGCCGCACTGCGGTTCAGCGGCGTCACGGGATGTTCCGGCAGCAGCAACTGCGGCCAGGGCTATGAGCACAGCTACTACTTCCAGATCGGCGTCGATACGCCAGTGAAATTCGGCGAAGGCGGCGGGATTGGACCGCTGGGCGGGGGCGCGTATTACTCCACCGCGGCCGGCGCCTTCACGGCGGGGGTCGCCACCGGTTTCACGTTGCTGTCGACTACCGACGTGCAGTTCTTCTGGTTCGATGACATCTTCAGCGACAACAGCGGCGGCATCTCGCTGAACGTCGCTGCCGTGCCGGTTCCGGCTCCGATTCTGCTGTTGGGCGGCGCGCTGGCCGCGCTCGGGCTCGTGCGCCGCCGGGCAACGTAGTACCTCCTCCTCAGTCACTCAGGGCCTTGTCCACCCCGCTGCACCAACAGCGGGGTTTTTGTTTGTCCGCGCGCGGGAAAAGGTGTCGGAAAAGGTGTCCGTCACCTTTATTGCGGCGGGAGAGGGGCCGGAAAATCAAGTGATCGGCCCATCTTTCTCGGTCATTTGGTGAGGAATCGGTCTGAAGTACGGCCGGAAGGTACACCATTATACTGTGTTAATTCAAATAGTTAAAACATATAGTTGAAATTATAAATCAAATTGTCTATATAACACTCATGTGACACAGCGAATTCTGTAACCAGAGCAATCGGAGAGGATCGATGAATAGCAGATACATGAGTCTCGTGATCGCCGGTCTGATTGGCGCGCCTGGCCTGGCGTTCGCCGGGGGGTTGCTGCCCTACGGGGTCATCTCGGGGTATGGCACTTGGCTCCAGGATGCCGACGGCCGGGCGAGCAACGGCCTGGGCAACGCCGTCGACTACTCCACCGAATCCGACTTGGGCTGGGGCGTGACGGGCGCGGCCGGCCTGGGCCTGGATACCGGCCAGCAGGTGTGCAACACCCTGGGCGGGGAGATCGAGGGCGGCTACCGGACCAATGGCCTCGACGAGATTGACTTCGATACGGTGACCCTCACCAACGTCGGCACCGCCGGAACGGCGGACCTCGACGGCGATGTCTCCGCCCTGAGCGTGATGGCCAACGTCCGTTGCGAGACACCGGTGTTCAACGGCAAGTTCTACGTGCTGGGCGGCGGCGGCGGCGCGAACATTTCGCTGGACGACTTCTCGATCGGCGGGACGTCGGTGCCCCTGAGCGATGACGATGAGTGGGTGGGAGCCTACCAGATCGGTGCCGGCTGGGCGTTCCCGGTCAATCCGAATGCGGATCTGACGGTGGGCTACCGGTATTTCGGCACGGGCGACCCGGAGTTCACGGGGAGCACGGGTGTCAAGTTCGACACCGAGTACGCCACCCACAACTTCGAGGTCGGCATCAAGTTCTTCTAGAAAAGATGACGGAGACCTTTTCGGAGTTCTTGTAGAAAAAGGTGACGGACACCGTTTCGGGGTAAGAGTTGTCCGTCCTCTCCTGTACGACAGGGGGTGAGTGTGCAGGCCTTGTTCCAACCTCGCGGTGGGGCCTGCACACCCATCCCCGCCCTCTTCTCCTCCCGTCATGCCAGCGGACGCCGGCATCCACTTGCCGTTCGTGCCGCGTTCGAAAATGGACCCCGGCGTTCGCCGGGGTGACGGGGATTCAGTCGGCGAGTATGTCGGCCAGCGGAATGGCGAGGCCGGGGAAGAGTGCCGAGGCGAACGCGGCATCCGCCGGGAACGTCGCCGGCCCGCCGTATTCCCCGCCGTGGTTGACGTAGACCTCTACGGTCCTGGTCTGCGGATCGATGATCCAATACTCCGAGACTCCATTTCGGGCATACAACGCGCGCTTGTAGCCGCGATCGCGCTCGGCAGTACCCTCCGAAAGGATCTCCGCCACGAGGTCCGGCGCACCTTCGATGCCGTGGAGCTTGATGATCGCGCGCCGGGCGTGGGCGACGAAGAGGATGTCGGGTTGCGCCACTTCACGCTCGTTGTCCCGTCCGAGAACAACGTCCACCGGGGCATCGAACACCTCGCCCAGCCCGTGGTCGGTGACATGTCGGTCGAGGATCGTTTCGAGCTTGCGCGAGATCCTCTGATGACGGGTCGTGGGGGCCGGAACCATGTAGAGCTCTCCATGCAATAGTTCGTAGCGCCGCGACATGTCCTCCGGCAGCATGCGGTAGTCCTCGTAGGTGTACGGGATGCGCGACTGGGAAGCGGTCATGTCGATCCATCCTTGCGCAGGTTCATCGGCAGTTTAGCGCTGCTGCCGCAGCGCTGTCATGCTGCCCTCCGGGATACCGGCCCCCGCCTTCGCCGGAGAAGATGCGCGCCGGTGATTGCCGCGTCATGCCAGCGGAAGCAGGGCATCCATTTGCCTTTCGTGCTGCGTTCGAAAATGGACCCCAGCGTTCGCTGGGGTGACGGCGGTGGAGGAAATGGTGTTCGTCACCTTTTCCTTGCGCTACATGCCCTGGAACAGAGACGACAGGTCGAGCGTGATGCCCGGCAACCCCGCAATTGGCACTTCCTCGAGATTCTTCGCACTGGACTCCGCCGCATAGCCGTCTCGGGCCGGCGTGTCGGACATGCGCAATATCCCGGCGTCCAGATCCACCAACCACGCCTCTGGAACGCCGTGCCGCGCATACAGCGGCATCTTCACTTCGCGGTCGTAACGCAGGGACGTATCCGCCACCTCGATGACGAGCAGCACGTCTGCGGCAGTCGGGTGCGAACTGGTGTAGAAGTCCTGGCGCGAACGAACCAGTGCGATGTCCGGTTCCGGTTCGGACTGCTCGCCCAGCACGATCGCCCGTTCGCCGATCGCATGGTTCAGAAGGTGTTCCAGCCGTGCCACGGTCCCTGCGTGGCGACTTCCTGTCGGTGTCATGTCGATGATTTCTCCCTCAATCAGTTCGACGCGGTCGTTCTCCCGCAAAATCCCGGCTTCCGCCATGCGGTGATAGTCCGGGACATTGATGCGGTGGCGACGCGCGATGTCGTCTATGACGGCAGCCATGTGCTCGCACTCCGTTGATGACATGGCGATCATAGGGGACTGGCGCTCACCTTGTGCTGGGGTGACGCATGAGGCTTCGGAGGCGCGGCTGCACCCTCACCCGGCCCTCTCCCATCGAGGGAGAGGGGGAAAAGCATTGCCTCGCGTCGGCAGCGCTGTCACTACGAGGTCCCCTCTCCCCGCGTGGGAGAGGGACAGGGTGAGGGGGTGGGAGCCTACTCGATGGTGTACCACTGGACCTCGACGCGGCGGTTGAGGTCGGAGTCGGTGCCCGCGGGCTCCTCCCAGCCGCGGCCGACGACGTCGATGCGCGCGTCGACCACGCGGTAGCGCTCGACCAGCAGCCGCTTGATCTCCGCGGCGCGATTCTTCGAGAGCTCGAGCGCACGCAGTGCCATCTGCCGCACGAACGGCTCGCCGCCCTCGCGGCGGAATTCCTCCATCAGCGCGTTGTCGACGTGCCCGCGCAGCAGCACGGTGGAGCCGGGGCTCACCTGCAGCAGGTTGCGGATGCCGTCGAGATCCTTCAGGTTCTCCTCCTTCGTCAAGTCGAGCACGGCGGAGTTCGGCTCGAAGAAAAAGCGGATGTCCTTGCTGAGCAGCGGGTCCTCCTCGATCACGCCGGCGCCGGTGGTCTTGATCGGTGCGATCAGCACCACCTGGTCCTTGTAGAGGCCGGACTGCTCCAGCGCCTTCAGCGCGGTGAGGTTGGCGAAGCGATCGCTGTCGACGGGATCGCGGATGAGTTGCGGGCCGTAGGCGAGCACGGCGGATTGATAGATGCCGCCGAAGCTGCCGGCGGCGTCGATGGCGCCGGAGAAGAAGGCGAGATTCTCGGGCAGGTTCGACAGGTGCACGCGCCTGAGCTCGTCCTTCAGATCCTCCACGCTCCAGCCGAAGGCCTTCGCCACCGTCTGTGCATGCCGATCCGGCTCGTCGCGCATGCGCCGGTTGCCCTCGATGAGGCCCTCGACCAGGCCGGCGACGATCTGCGGGTGCTTCTCGGCGAGCCCGCGGTTCACCACCAGGATGTCGGCGACGATGAGCAGGTTGCGGTTGGTGGTGAGCACGCGCGCCTTGCCGCCGCTGGATGCGGCCACCTCGGAGGTCTTCGGCTCCCAGGTCACGCAGCCGGCGAGGCGGTTGCGGCCGGAGTTCAGGTCCTCGAGGAAGAGGTCTCCCGCGGCGAAGCCGTCGTCGGTGAACACGAGGTTGACCTTGCCGGGGTCCGGCGCGGCCTCCAGGTCCGCGAGCAGGTGGATCTCCAGTCCCGCCTCCTGCGCCAGGAAACGGATGAAGAACTCCGCCTCCGTGAACTGCGCGGCGGCGATCACCTTGCCGCGCAGATCGTTGATGCGCTTGACGTCGTTGCGCACGACGATGCCGTCGGCGCCGCGCGAGTAGCCGATCTGCGCCGGCACCGTGACCTGGAACTGCCGGCCGTACACCGCGAGCACGTCCACGGTGGTGGCCGAGGCGCCGATCTCGCCGCTGTTGAGCGCCGACCAGCTCTCCTCCTCGCTCAGCGTGAGCTTCACCTTGAAGCCGTGCTTCTTGAAGAACACCGAGTCCTCGCTCGGCGACAGCCCGCCGTTGGCGGCGATGAGGCCGGCGTAGCCCGCGTATTCGCTGAGCTCGACCACGACGGTGTTGTCCCTCGGCTCATAAGGAGCTGGCGGGGCGAGCACAGGCACGGTCTGCTTGAGCTCGGCGGTGGCCGCGGGCGCGGCGCCCTCGCCGGTGGCGGCGGTATCGGTGGTCGCGGCGGTGCTGGTCTGCGTATCGGTGGACGGCGCCGGCGCCTGCCGCTTCTGCATCACCACGTAGCCGCCGAAGGCGATGAGGCCGCCGATGAGCAGGATCGACAACAGCGATCCGAGGAACGTGGGGCGGGGCCGCTGCTTCTCCATGGTGTCGGTGTCTCCGCGAGTGTGAGTGGGTTCGGGTGAGACCGCGCCTTACTGCGGGCCGATCTCCTTCACGCCGCTCGGAGCGGCGGCGGCCGGTGCGGCGGCCTGCACGCCCTGGCTGGCGAGGAACTCCGCGAGCGCGGCCTGCTCCAGCGCCTTGGTCTCGGTCTCCTTCTCGCGCACCTTGTCCATGTCGACCAGATCCTTGGCCAGGCGCACCTTGCCGGCGGAGGTCTCGTAGCGCTTCTGCAGGATCTCCTCCACCGACTTCATCGTGTCGCCGAGATCGCCGACCTGGAAGGTCGTGCTGGTGAGCGCGGCGGCGGCCTCGGCCTGCGCCTCCTTGATCTTGATCTGCGACATCTGCTTCTCCAGCGCCTTGACCTTGTCCTCGAAGTCCTTCTGCACCACCTTGGCCTGGCGCAGGTTGGACTGGTAGGCCTCCTCGGTGTCGGTGAGCTCGGTGCTGTCGTTGGCGAGATCGCCCTTCAGATCCTGCAGCTCGCGCGCCAGCGCGCCGGCGAGCTCGAGGTTGCCGGCCTGGTGGTTGGCGAGGATGCGCCGCTCGAGATCCTTGGCGCGCGTCGCCTTGCTCTTGATCTGGCCCTTGAGCCGCTCGGCCACCCCGGCCATGCGCGCCAGCGCGAGGTTGTACTGCGCCATGCGCTCGCGGAACTCCTGGCGCGCGGCCTCCATCAGGGCCTCGGGATTGGCCTCCTCCAGCCCGCTGATGAAAAGGCTGAGGAATCCTCTGAACAGTCTGGCAATACGCGACATCAAGGCCATGTGATCATCCCCTCTCTGGTGTTTTCGCCGATCGCGGGTCAGCGGGCGGCTCGCGGCACCGCGCTCCCGCCCGCTCACACCGGCGCACGCCGGTCACGCGGTCGAAACCCGCCGCATCCGCCGCACGCCGTACCGGCCGCGCGGCAGGCGCGCCCATTCTAAGCTTCGCGGCCGCGAAACGGCCATGCACGAGGCGCGCCGTCCTGCCCCGCGCTCACACGTACGGGCGCAGTTCCTCGATCCGCCGCTCGATCTCCGCCAGGCTCAGATCGCGGTAGCGCGCCGGCAGGAAGCGCGCGTCGGTGCATTCCTTCACCGCGACCATGTCCATGTACTCGAGCTTGCGGGTGTTGGCGTTGGGCCGCACCTCGGCGAGCACGGCGGTGAGCGTGTCCTTGAACGGCGGGGCCGGCGGCGGCGCGAGCGTGTGCGCGCGCATGGCGCGCACCAGGACGCCCTCCAGCTCGCTGCCGGCGAACTTGCGGGGATCGTCGATCGGAGGAATGTCCGCCTCGGTCATCGGTGCCTTCAGCTTGCGGGCCATGGCCATCAGCATCACGCGCACCTCTTCCTCCGTCTCCGGCGGGAACAGCGGGATGTGCACGTCGAGGCGCCCCTGGCGTTTCAGATCCACTTCCAGCAGATCCGGCCGCGAGGTGGCGAACACCCAGAGGATGCGGCCGCGGTTGCGCGTGTCGGACATCTCCTTGGCGAGCATGCCGTAGACGCGGCCGGAGAGCCCGCTGTCGCTGCTGCCGCCCTCGCGCTTGCCGGCGGCCTGGTCGGCCTCGTCGACGAACACCACCACCTGGCCGAGCGCGCGCAGGATGGCGAAGATCTTCTCGAGGTTGGACTCCGTGGCGCCCACCCAGCGATCGCGGAAGTTCTTCAGCACCACGCACGGGATGCCGAGCTCCCCGGCCCAGCAACTGACGATGAAGGTCTTGCCGGTGCCGATGCGCCCGGCGATGAGATAGCCCATCGGCAGCGCCTGCAGCGCGCCGCGCTTCAGCAGCTCGGCGTCCTCGCGCAGCCAGGCCTTCACCGCGTCGTGGCCTGCGACGTTCTCGAGCGTGAACGGGGACTCGAGGAACTCGATGAGTCCCTGGCACTCCCGTTCGATGGTCTCCTTCTTGATGCGCGAGAGCCACGCCGAGGTGATCTTCCGCTCATTGCGCAGCGCGAGGTTCACGGCGGTGCGCGCGCCGACGCGGCTCAGGCCCGTGAGGCGGCGCGCCAGCGTCTCGATGCTGACCTCGCACTTCGCCGGCAGATCCTTCCACTCCCCGGCGATGAGCGCGTCGATGTGCGCGCGCATCTCCGCCTCGTCGGGCAGCGCCACGTGCAGCGCCGCGGCATGCGGGTTGCGGGTGACGAGATCGTTGATGTCGTTCAGCGCCTCGGCGATGAGCACGGTGACGATGTTGGCCTGCAGGATCGCCGGGTCGTTGGCCCAGCTCAGCACCTTCACCACGTTGGCGCTGAAGTCCCCGCCGAGCTGCAGCGGGTCGCCGCTCGGGACCACGAACTCGGCGAACTCGATCATCACCGCGATGCGGCGGCTGGCGCCGCGCATCGCCTGCAGGTGCAGCGAGCGCAGCAGGTAGCGATCGATGAGCTCCAGCGCCGCCGCCGGCGGACGGGTCTGCTCGATGCTCACGTCGGCGCCGAGCTGCTGCAGCCACTCGCCCCAGTCCTCCGCGCCCTTGAGCGCACGGATGCCGTGGCCGCGATCGTAGTGCAGCACCACGTCGTAGGCGCCGAACATCACGTCGTCGAGGAACTGCTTCAGCGACTGCGGGCTATGCTCGCCGGCGCCGGGTTTTTTGCCCGCACCCGCACCCGCACCCGCACCCGCACCCGCACCCGCACCCGCACCCGCACCCGTGCCCGCACCCGCACCCGTGCCCGTGCCCGTGCCCGTGGCCGTGGCCGTGCCTGCACCCGCTTCCGCGCCTGTGCCTGTGCCTGCACCGCTGTACGAGACCACGTCGAAGACATTGCCGTGAAGGATGAACTGCGCCACCGCGCCGGAGCGGAACAGCTCGCGCATGCGTTCGGCCCAGGCGGGTAACGTGGCGCTCATGCGCTCTCCTTCTGCGGTGCCTGCAGGATGGTGGGCGGCGGCTCGGCCATCAGATCGCCGAGATCGCCGTAGATGCGCTGCTGGTCGCGGATCCACTGGTTGGTAGTATCCATGGTCGCCGCGACCTCGCTGATGTGATGCGCCATGGCCTCCGGGTCGGTCGACAGCGCCGACTCGTCGTGGATGAGGCCGACCTGCTGCTCGATGCGCTCCAGCTCGGAGTCGATGAACTCGAGCTTGGTGCCCGCCTCGCTACGCCTGGCCAGCCGCTGCGTGAGGATGTCGAGCTGCCCCTGCAGGCTCTCGCGCAGGTGCGCGGGCAGCGTGCCGTCCTCGAGACGCCTCTTCGTCTCGGCTATGCCCTGCTCTATCTCCTCCAGCGGCTCGCTGCCGCCGGTGCCCGCCACCACGCGCCGGATGCCGCGCCGCGTGAGCAGCAGGCGCAGATAGAACCACAGCAGGCTCGCCAGGCCCGTGGCGGTGGTCTCCACGCCGGCGGCCGGTGTCTCGTCGGCGCCGGTGCGCGTGTCGAGTATCGCCTTGCAGCGCGTCTGCAGGTCGAAGAATCGCCGCTGCTCGCCGCGGTCGAGATATCCGGCCATCGTGTCCATGCGCTCGCGCCACTGCGCCTGCTCGCGGGCGGCATGGCCGCCGTCCACCAGGCGCTGGAAGCGGGCATTGGTGCCGAGCAGGAACAGGTAGCCGAGCTCCACGCCAGCGCCGATGATCCAGAAGCCCGGGTTGACGAGGCCGGCCAGCCCGAAGCCGGCCAGGCCGATCCAGTTCGGCGGGACCGGCATGCCAAACGGGCGCGCATTGAACGCCGCGCTCAGGTAGTCGAGAAAGCCCCGCCTCATGCGTGCCTATTCTATATGCACGACCCCACTACTGAGTCCCCCTTGATCAATCTGCCTTGCGTCGATGCGCGACGGGAATGGATTCCGGCTCTCCGCTGCGCTTCGGCCGGAATGACGAACGTCACCGCCGGGAGCGGGAAAGGGGGACACACCGTCGCCGTCATGTGACGCGATGCGCGGGCGGCCGGACATTTTTCGTCCGGCGCGCGTTGCCCGCGGATCCCTGGCTCTTAACGCGCTGCACAAGCCGGTGAGCGCCAGTCCACATTTCTCAACGTTTGAACGCACGGGCGATCCGCCGTCCGTTCTCGGCGCCTCGCAGGATCCACGACTTCGCACCCTGCATCAGCCATTTCTTGAAAACAATCGCTTACGCCTGACGGCTGTTCCCGAATATCGCGCCGGCGCGGCTGAAACGCGCATGCAACCGCCGTCGAACCCGCGTGCAAGGCCGCTCGATCACGCGGTCCGCTGGCATGGCTGCTGCTTCGAGTGCCACACAGAGGGGCCGCAATCAAAGCCGACAACAAAAGGCGGCATGCGGCGAAGGCTATGAGGAAGCCAAGCCAGATCGGGCACGCAACGGCCTGCCATTGCGAGATTACCTGGACGCGCAAGCGCCTCGAGCGCTGGATGGCCGAGACGCACTCGCTCGCCGAGCAGCTGCCCGACATCGGGAATCTGCCTCACGCGCAAATGCGCACGCTCATGCTCGCGCTCGCCCGCGGCATGAACGGGTTGCCGCGCATGGCGACGGGCAGGGAACCGATGAACGCGCCGCGTATCCGCATTCACACGCTCGGACGCTTCGCCATCGAGATCGACGGCTGGCCGCTCGATTTCTCCGGCAGGCTGCCGAGGAAGCCGCTGGACCTGCTGACGGCGATCGTCGCGCGCGGCGGCCGCAACGTCGCGGCGAGCACGCTCTGCGCGGATCTCTGGCCGGATGCCGACGGCGCGACCGCCGCGCAGTCGTTCAACGTCACGCTGCACCGGCTGCGCAAGGTGCTCGGCGCGAGGGATGCACTGTGCGTGCACGGCGGCAGCGTGAGCCTGGACCCGGCCACCTTCTGGGTCGACGCACTGGTGTTCGAGCAGGCCATCGCCCAGATGGATGGCCACACCGAGATGCAGCCCGGGCAGTACGACGGCAGCGTCGAGCGCTTCGACGCGGCGCTCGATCTCTACCAGGGCGCCTTCCTGCCGATGCAGGAGGCGCCGTGGGCGACCCTGCTGCGCGAGCGGCTGCGCAGCAAGTTCGTGCGCGCCGTGCATGCCTACGCGGAGCGCTGCGACCGGCTCGGCCAGCACGACCTGTCGATAGCGGTGTACCGGCGCGCGATCGAGATCGACCCGCTGGCCGAGGAGCTCTATCGCCGGCTGATGGGCGTATACGACAGACTCGGGCTCACCGCCGACGGAGTTGCGCTTTATCGGCGCTGCCGGCTGATACTCGGCCGGCTGCTGGGCGTGATGCCCGCCATCGAGACTCGCGAGGTCTACGACGCCATACAGCGCAAGGTGCAGGCCTCGACGCAAGGCCGCGCGGAGACCGCCGCGGAGAGATTTGCCTACGGCGAGGGCGCGGCGGCCGCGGCACTGGGCGGCCCGGGCCCGTCCGCCGCCGGTCGGATCCTCGGATCTGTAAGCGGTTTGTAAGTGCCCGAGGCGTATTCTGGCTGACAGGCGGGAAAGGCCCATCGTGCGCAGTCGCCAGCACGATGGGCCTTGCAGGAACATGGACGGGACGATCAGGTGCCGGAAAGTCGGAATTGGTGACGGACACCTTTTCTTCCTGTTCGAAGACCGCGCCGGTCGCGATAGCGGCGTGCTAGCATTCGGTGACGCGGAAATGGTGACGGACACCTTTCCCTGCGATTCGAGACGGGTGACGAAAGGAGCGAGGTCATGTTGAGGAGAAAGGCGGTACTGGCCGTGGCATTGCTGGGCGGGGCCGGGCTGCATGGCGGCGCCAACGCCGCCCTGGTCACGTTCAGCGACCAGACGACATTCCTGACGGCCACGGGGGCAACCCCCGCGACCGGACTGCTGCCGAACGTGGGTGCCGTGCCGCCTGCCAGCGGGATCGTCGGCAGTGTGACCTTCAGCAGCGTGGCGCCCAGCGGCACGCTCTTCATCGGCGCGGGCGGCGTGGTGCCTGGCGACGACTGGTATGTGCCGCTCGCCGGGAACGATATCGCGATCAGCGGTTCGGAGAACCTGGACGCGGTGTTTGCAGGACCTGTCTATTCCTTCGGATTCGTCTTCGCCGAACCCGATACCACCATGCCGAGCTGGGGCGGCAGCCCGGTCGACTCCACCTTCACGGTGACGCTGCGCAACGGCGCGACCTTCGTGGACTCCTTCGCCTTCAACGCCCCGGACGACGTGATCTCTTTCGTAGGGGCGTGGAGTGACACCGCCTTCGATCGGGTCGAGATCCGTGAGAATGTCGACAACATCGACGATGAATACTTCGGTGCGTTCTTCACCGGCACGACGCCGGTGCCCGTGCCGGCGGCCGCGTGGCTGCTCGGCAGCGCCCTCCTCGGCCTGGTCGGCATCTCACGCCGGAGGCGTGTGTAGAGCCGACCCCGCGGCGTAATTGCTTCGCGATCGACAAGCCCCGCCTCGCGCGGGGTTTGTTTTTTCAACTCGCGCGCAGGCTCAGTCGTGATCGCATGGACAGTCTCGCCATCCGGAAAAGGAGAAACCCCGCGGCTGCGGGGTCTCTCGGAAACGATACGGCGGTGGCCTCAGGTCTTGCGGCGGCGCGCCATGCCCGCGACTCCGAGCAATGCGCTCGCCAGCAGCCAGGCGGCGGCGGGCACCGGAACGGGGCTTTCCACGATGTAGCCCCCAACCGTAACCAGCGATGGATGGACGCCGTGAACGTCGTTGGGCACGTCGTTCCAGGCCCACGATAGACCGACGCGATAGTCATAGGCGAGGTAGTCTTCGTCACCCGAATTGTTCGGCTCGCCGCTGAACCAGTTTGTATACGAAAACGGATCGCCATTGGTCCACGTCCATGTGCCCTCTGCCGCCGAATCCGTACCGCCGATCCAGACGTGCATGCGATCGGTCGGTGTGGTCGTGATCAGCGAAAGCACGAATACATTCTCGGCCGCGGAGGTGATAGACGCCAGATCCCATCCTGCGCCCAGCAGGCCCGCGGCGGTATCGGCGCCGCTCCAGGTGATATTGGTCGCCGGGATGTACTCAATACCAGTGGCCGTTGCCGACCCATTGCACCGGGGCCGCCGCGGCGCTGCCTGCACCGAACGCGGCAAGCATGGCGGCGGCCGTAAGGGCGTTGCGTTTGAAGCGATTCTTGCGAGCACCCATCCGGGAGTCCTCCTCGATCAGTCCGTGCCAATCATGTTCGATTGTCGGCCGTCAGGCATCACCGCCGCGCTTCCGCGCAATCAATCCCACACCCAGAAGAGCCGAACCGAGCAGCCAGACCGCTGCCGGGACCGGGACGGCGTTGACACTGACCTCGTCGAGCGCGGGGCCCCAGCCGCCGCTCGTCAGGCTCAGGAAATGCAACGTGGTCTGGCTATCGAAGGCCTGAAAGACCAGCGACCTGGTCACCCACCCCATGTTGGTGTGGTCATTGAGTGCAGCAGAGGTGTCAAAGGTGAAGTCCTGCTGCAGTATCAAGGCCGATGAAGAGTCGCGCAGCGATACGCGCAGTGTCTTGATTGCGGGGGCGCCATCCGGGTTGCCGGAGAGGCTGAACTTCACCTCGTACAAGCCGCTTGCCGTAGTCGCGAACGACTGCCTGATACTGCCTGCGTCGTTGCCACTGAGATCGACGCTGCGGTTGCCGACGACACTGGCATCCTGCCAGTAGGTCCCGATGTAATCGATCGATCCGGTGTCGACGGTCCAGTCCGGCAACGCACCCGGAGCCGTGATGGTCGTGAACGATCCAGGATCCGCGCCGGTCTCGAAATCGCCGTTGGTGATCAGGTTGGCGCTGGCGCTGGCCGCGCCGAGCATTAGCGTCCCCGCCGTAATCAGTCTGATGATGCTGTAGTTCATGATCTCTCCAATGTCCGCAATGACTGCCTTCCGTCGTGCCCGCCGCTCTCGACGCTCACGCGCGGATCAACCTTCAGTTCTTCATGTATCCATAAATAATGCAGGAACTTGAACGCGGCAACGCGCGGGCCGCGAACGTCGGGCTCATGGCGCGTGCCCGCGCAGACGCCCTTCGCGCGATTGCCGCCCTCGGCCATCCACCGGCGGCGCAACAGACAGGCCTTTTCTTTTCCGCTGGTTGGCGCGATGACGCGAGGCGGTGTGCCAGCCCCGGCCGTCATCTTCCTGGCACCACGACGCCAACGCTCCCGCGAAACGCGTACCCGATCGCTGCTGCAAGCATCAGACCACGGACCCCTCGCCCGGGAATACATCACAGTTCCGTGTAAGGCTGTCCGGACAGGGCAGGCATGGGGTCCGTTCTCCACACCGCGGCGACGCCCTGCCCCGCCACACACGCAAACGCAAAAAGGTGTCTGTCATTTTCCATGTCACCTTTTCCGTCAATCGCGACTGAATATCAGGTGGTTGTCATCTTCCGCGGTTGTGGCATCCGGTTTGCTGTTGGATCGCCGCGTCGGCCCAATGCCGGTGCCCATGCAATCCGCCGAGGAGATACTCATGATTGGTCGAAGGAAAGCTCTACTCGCTTCAGCCCTGATCGCCGCCATGTCGACCCCTTTGGCCGCTCTCGCGGCGGCTGTCATGCCGGACTTTGCCGCCATCCCAACCGGATGGACAACGGATCGCTACGAACCGCATTCGTTTTCCAACGTGGGCACGG
>JAJVHZ010000082.1:15282-16949 GCA_022072255.1 Gammaproteobacteria bacterium
CTGATCGCCGCCATGTCGACCCCTTTGGCCGCTCTCGCGGCGGCTGTCATGCCGGACTTTGCCGCCATCCCAACCGGATGGACAACGGATCGCTACGAACCGCATTCGTTTTCCAACGTGGGCACGGCGTTCGGACGCGGCAATGTCCTCGGCATCGGGATCAACTCGGCTGAGGGTTATTTTTCGCGCCCCGCCGCCTATCAGTACACTTTCTACAACACCCAGGGCCGCCAGCACGCCGTCACGGGTGGCGCCGGCTCCATACTCTCCGCCGACCTGTACATACCGCAGTCATGGAGCATGCAGAGCAACGGCACGGTGCGCAGCGACATGTGGGGCGTGATGACCGACGGCACGTCGGTGACCGACTATCCGATCATCGGCTTCACCAACTTCGGAGGGGCCGCCCGTTATCGACTCTGGGATGGCGATACTGCCAGCGGCTGGGTCGATCTCGCCACGCCGGTTGCCTATGACGCCTGGACGGCATTCGCCATCGAGTTCACCGGCAGCAGCTACGTCTACTCGATCAATGGCAATCCCGTGTACTCCGACAGCACGATCAACGGCACGAGCGGATTCCAGGCCGTGATCATGCAGGCCTACAACTTCTACGGAGATCCATCGCTTGGCGCGGCGACTCCGGTCGACTACACCGCGCACTGGTCCAATACTGCGCCGGTGCCGCTGCCACCAGCGGTCTGGCTGTTGGCGAGCAGCCTTGTCGGTCTCGCCGGGATCGCACGGCGCAGGGCCGCCCGGGCCTGAGTTCGCCGCAGCCTTCGCCCACCTGGCCCCGCCCGGTGCGGGGCTGTTTGTTGCGTCGCAGCATTGACGGCGTACGTACCTGCGAAAAGGTATCCTTCATCTTTTCCCACCTTTTCAATGGGGTGGGAACGGGGTGGCGGGGCGCCGGGGGCGGCCGAAGGAAACCGCAATGGGGTTTAACTGATCTGGATCAAGGAATCGTCATTCTACCTGCAGTATTTCTCTCCATGAAACAAAAGTTTCATTGTATTCACGTACTGGCCGCCCGCGCCGAGGAGGACATACACATGGCACGTCATCACAAGACCCTGCCCCTGGTCTATAGCTGTTCCGGCTGTTCCAGCGCCGCACAGGCGGCAAATTACATCGCGCTCGCCCTGGATCACCGCGGCAAGGCCGAGATGTCCTGTATCGCCGGCGTCGGCGGCGACGTCCCGAATCTGGTCAAGGTCGCCAAGTCCGGCCGCCCCATCGTGGCGCTGGACGGCTGCAATCTGAACTGTGTGAAGAGCTGCCTCGCCCGCCATGACATAGAGCCGGCCGTTCATCACGTGCTGAGCGATTACGGGGTGAAGAAGCGCTACCACGAGATGTTCGACAAGGCGCAGGTGGAGGAACTGGTGGAGCTCGTTGCTGCCGAGATGCCGGGAAACCCATCGGAGGAGCGTGAGGAGACGCATACACCTTCCAACGTGGTGCATTTGAACAGGAAGGAGTATGTCGGTGAAGACGCGGCGGAATATGCATAGCTGATCCCGCCTCCGCCTCGCGGCCCAGGCGCCGCGGCAATTGGCGCTGTTCGCATGTGGGGGTCCGCTCCTCCCCTGCGGAATCGGATCGACGCCACAGCCGAAAGCCACGAAGCCCCGCATCAGCGGGGCTTCGTGCTTCGGGTTCCG
>JAJVHZ010000082.1:17049-21231 GCA_022072255.1 Gammaproteobacteria bacterium
CCCGATTGGCGAGTCCCCTCACCGCCGATGCCGGAATTCTGTCGTTCAGCAAACGGGGTTGCTTGAAGCATTCGTTGCTAATCAATGGGATATGTAGCGCCAGCACGCAACCGTCGGCCTTCCTGTCCCGCGATGCAAGCGCCTGCGCCAGGGAACTGACAATACGCGCCACCTTGTTTGCTGCTTTGTGCATTTTCCATTATTTTCCAAGACGTTGTTTGCCAATCGCCGGGACAGGGATACATGGCGGGCGGCGACGGGAAGAACGACAACAACAGCGCATCGGAAGCTCGCGCGCGAAGCGAGAAGGTTGATCCCTGGAGTGTCGGGCTGGACGAGTCGTTGGTCACTGGAATCAAGGAGGCCGTGAGATGAAACTGCGTACTTTGGTGGGGCGACTGCTGGTTGCCGCGTGCCTCGGCCTGTCAGCGATGGCGCCGGCACACGCAAATCTTGTTCTGAACGGAAGTTTCGAAACCCCGATCGTAGGTGGCAGCCCGTTCGTCACGTTGAATTCGGGTTCTCTGGCACTGCCCAACTGGGCCATCCTCGGTTCGATCGATCACATCGGCAGTTACTGGCAGGCATCCGACGGCAACCAGAGCATCGACCTGAACGGCTACGGCCTCGTGGGCACCATCTCGCAGAGTTTCGCGACGACCCCCGGCCAACTGTACGAGCTGACGTTCGACATGGCCGGCAATCCCGACTTCGACAGCGTGAAGACGCTCCTGGTGCAGATCGACTCTATAGCGCAGCTTTTCAATTTCGATTCGACAGGGAAATCCAACGGCGCGATGGGCTGGGTGAGCCACTCTCTCGTCTTCACCGCCACCGATGCGCTGACGACCCTGATGTTCCAGAGTCTGACCTTCGATTTCCTGGCGGCCCCGCCGGTCGAGAATGTCTTTTCCTTTGGTCCGGCCCTCGACAACGTCGCGGTCAACGCCGTGCCGGTACCTGCCGCGGTCTGGCTGCTTGGATCGGCGCTGCTGGGGCTGGGGATGATCCGCCGCCGCAAGGCCCACTGATCCATAATTCGAGGCCGTACGCTCCCGAGACCCCACCGCATGTACGGCGGTGGGGTTTTTTGTTGGCCGCCGGTCGTGCCTGGCCTCGCCAGGGCGAACGGACGCAGGTGATCGGACGACCTGCCCGCCTCACTGCTCACCGCCCTGCCCCGCGATGACCATGAGCAGGCGCACCACGCCGTAGGCGAGCCAGATGCGCGCGCGTCGATGCCAGGGCTGCTTGCGCCAGTGCATCGGCGCCAGGCATCTCGCGCCCTGTTCGATCGCCTGATTCAGGGAGGAGCGCAGTTCGGCCGCGAAGCGCGGATCCTCCACCACCACGTTCGCCTCGCGCGCCAGCAGCAGGCTGAACGGGTCGAGGTTCGACGAGCCGACGGTGGCCCAGCGCCGGTCGATCACCGCCACCTTCGCATGCAGCATCCCCGCCTCGTACTCGTGGATCTCCACGCCGGCGTCGAGCAGGCGGCCGTAGAGGGCACGGGAGGCGTAGAGCTGCAGCGGATGATCGGTGCGCCCCTGCAGCAGCAGCTGCACGCGCACGCCGCGCCGGGCGGCGCCGATGAGCGCGTGGCGAAAATGCCGCCCCGGCAGGAAGTATGCGCAGGCGAGCAGGATCTCCTCGCGCGCCGATGCGATCGCCGCGAGATAGGCCCTTTCGATATCGTTGCGATGTAGCAGGTTGTCGCGCACCAGCAGCGCCGCGGCCACCTCCCCCTGCCCCGGGCCGACGGGGGGCGCGGCGGGGAGCGGCTGCGCACGCCGATCGAGCCGCAGAGGCGCGACACGTCGCCACAGCCTGGCCATGGCCGCGCGCACCTCGAATGCCAGCGGACCCTCGACGCGCACTGCGTAGTCGTGGGGGCGTCCCGGCAATTGTGCGTTGTCGTCGTCGATGACGTTGATGCCGCCGACGAAGGCCACGCAGCCGTCGATGGCCGCGAGCTTGCGATGCAGGCGCCGCAGCCGCTCGCGGCGCAGCGTCAGGGCGGAGACCTTCGGCCGGTATGTCAGCAGTCTGACCCCGGCAGAGCCCAGGGATTCGCGCAGCGATCGGGGCAGATTGCGCGATCCGAAGCCGTCCACCATCAGGTGTACGGCCACGCCCCGCCGCGCAGCCTGCATCAGCGCGGCGGCAATTCGCTGCCCGGTTGCGTCGTCCTCGAAGATGTAGGTCTCGAGAAAGATCTCCCGCTGCGCCGCCGCGATGGCGTACTCGAGCGACGGGAAGTACTGATCGCCGCAGACGAGCAGCAGCAGCCGGTTGCCGCGGGTGTATGCCGGCCTCATGAATGCCCTGCACTGCAGGAGGACTTCGGTTTTTGCGAAGTTTCCGAAGGCTTATTCTCAAAACTTCGTGGCTGCGGGGATGTCTCAGGGGTAACCGACGACGCTTCCGGCGAGGAAGCGCGTTCGTCCGTTCCAATGAACCGCGCGGAGATAGCCATGCTGGACATCATCGTCAAGAACGTCGAGGAGGCCGAACACGCCAGAGCGCTCGTGCACGAGCGCTTCGAGCCGCTGATGAGGAGATTCCCCGGGCTGAGGGACCACCACATCACGGTGATCGTCGAGGAGGATCAAACCTCCTCGCGCCGCCGTGGATCGCGCATGCTCTCCGTGCGCGCGATCGTCGACGGCAGGAAGTATCGCGCGATGACGCTGGCGCGTGTGGCCGATGGCCTGCATGCGGCGACGGCGGTGGTCGTCAGCCGTCTGCGCGCGCTGCTCAGTCGCGCAAGCGGAAACGCGCATACCCGATCGCCTCAGCCCTTCAGGCCGCTGTTGCCCGCGATGTCCCTTGTCTGAGCCCGGTTTGCCAGCGCTGCGCTACTTCTCCCCGTCCTTGCCGGAGACCTGGAACAATCGGGTGAAGGAATCGCGCAAATGATCCATGCCCGCGGCCAGCGTACCCTGGATACGCTGCGCCTGCTCCACGGCCTGCTTCTGCGCCTCCGCCAACTGGTTGTGGTAGATCTCCAGTTGCTTCTCGAAGGTCTGGCGCGCCGCCTGCCAGTTCTCCCTCTGGCGCGCCTGCGTCTCGGCGAAGTGCGCCGAGGCGGCCTCGTACTCGGCCTTGACCGTGTCCACCCAGCGCACGTATCCCTCTCCCACCGTGTCGGTGAGCGACTCGAGGTTGCGGTTGAGCTCCCTGTCCACCTTCGAGATCGCCTCCTGCAGCGCCTTCTGCTGCGCGGTGAAGAGATCCCGCGTCTCCGCGCGGCCCAGTGAGAGCTGCACCCTGAGCTCGTCGAAGGCGGTGGTCAGGGCCTGCCGCTGGCTCTCGATCATGCCGCGCGAGCGCTCGGCCTCCGACCGCAGCCGATCGAGCCCTTCGCGAAACATCTGTTTCTGCTGCTCGAGGCGGTCGAAGGCCTCGCGTTTGCCGAGATTCATCTGCTTCTCGAAGGCCTGGGCCATGGCCTGCCAGGCATCCATCTGCGACTTTACCGATGCGCGTATCTGCTCCAGGCTCATCATTTTCGGTCTCCTCCTGCCGGGATAGCGGTGATTTCCGGGTTTACGGTTCGATTCGAGCAGACTACCGCGCCGTGGCGCCCGCGGAATTGATTTGGCGCAGCACGGCGGCCAGTCGGTGCACGGCCTGCGGTAATGATTCTCCCGCTCGAGGGAAACAGATCCGGTGCGCCCAGCCATCGTGGCGCGGCCTCACCCACAGCCCGGCCCTCGCCCCCTTGTATAGCCCGCAAGCGGGCGGCGGGGTACCAGCCTGTGCCGCAATGACGGTCGAAAGGGCGCTGCCGGGCCCTAGTCGCCGGGCTGGGTGTCGACCCGCCGCGCCTCCAGCGCGGGCATGAGCTTGCGGACCAGCGAATCCCTGATGCGGGCTATGTGTTCGGCGCGCGCGGCCTCCGGCATACCCATGGCGGCCAGGTCATTGTCCATTTCCGTCAGGGTGGCGTCGCACTGCTTCATCGCCGCGTCCGCCACGGCCCGCACGTCCTCGTATGCCCAGAGATAATCGGTGGTCCAGATCTGCAGGCAGTCGTCATAGCGCTTCGCGCCGGCCTGCATCACGGCGATGCTCTCATCGGAAATGGATTCCGGCGCCTCGGCCGTATCGGCCGCCAGGACCGAAACGCTGAAGGCGGCGGCAGCCAGCGACAGCAGTGCTCTGGTCATCTGCAGCTCC
>JAJVHZ010000094.1 GCA_022072255.1 Gammaproteobacteria bacterium
ATCAACAAGTTGACTTCCTTGATGACTCCGCACTTTCTTCATTGTAGGGATCTCCACAGTGAAGAATGCGGCTCATCTGTTTCTCACTCAAGACTTTGAGTGACTTTTACAGCGGTAGTTTTTTTTGAGAGAAAGATGTAAGATGGAATGAGAAGGCGAGGATTGTGAGGCTAGTTTCCGATTGATTTGAGGGCTTCGATTTCCATAGCCCAGTTGTCCATCCGGCGGATGACGACTCGGTTCTTCTCGGCATTTGATTGGCTGGCGCTGTATGCGCTCTGCTCTTCGAGTGGCCAATGAATCAAAGAGAAAAGCGGCAAACAGGCGTTCTCCAGTTCATACTGGTCTTCGGCGCCGTCGAGCAACAACGCCACGCTGAGAATGGACGGCTCCTGAACTTCATTGTCTGATAGGCCGTAGATTTCAGCCGCGCGGGCTATCTCTTCCGAGGTTGCGAGATGACAGATCAAGCCGCCGATACAGGCCGTCATCCGGCAATCGTCCAGCAGCAGCAGTCCCCGAATTTCGTCAACCGATTCGGGCGTTCTGCTGGCCTGGCTCTTGGCCCAAGAGAGCATGTTGATACGCCCCGTTTGAGCGATGACTGCTTTGACACGTTCAAATATTTCTCGGTTGATCGTGAGCGACATAGATTTCATTCCCTGAAATGAAAAAGACTGTAAGATCGCTTTCTTCGATAGGCCGTCGTATGCCTGTCAATTCAGGCGTTCCGCTGCTGCCCGCTCAGTTTTTAGATCAGGGATGGGATAAGAAGGGTGTTGTAGGTGAGATCCTGAAAGAGATTTGAGGACCGTTTAGCCAATGCCGGCTCAGCCTGGGACCAGTGGAAACCGGACAAAATACGCGTAGTATCCGGTTCTCAGCAATTAGGGTAGATCAGCGTTTTCATGGTGCATTTCTCGGAATTGGCGCTCATTCTATGCTAAAATTGCTTTTCACATTTGCCCCCGTTCCTGTGAATTAGCCAGCAGGAAAAATTTTCCCTGTGGTGGAAATAATGAGGTAGACCATGTCCCAAGCTCTTTTCTATCCATGGATCGATATCCAAGACGAGGCATGGCTGAAAACATCTCTCCTATACTGGGACGAGGTGCGGACAATCGTGCCAGAATCCATCGATGCCCCATACTCAACCAATACCGGTCGGGCCCTCGCAGAAGCTGGCTTTCTCGTTCCTTTGCGGGTCCATTCGGGAATGGATGAGATCGAGGAACTTACTGAGGACGTTCTGTCTTACCTGGGCACGACCGAAGGCGCGGAACTTCTCATCGCCGAGGGTGGTCCCCATCGACACGACATCCACGTGGAGAAACTGCCGTACCGCCTCGGTAGGCTCGCTGAGATGCACCCGGAGAAGCTGCCATACGAGATACGCCGTATGCTCCGCAACCTCGCAGCACCGTCAAGGCGGGGGCCTGAGTGGCTGCACGTGGACGAGGGTTTTGCCGACTTCTATATGACGTTGCTGGCCAACCGTCTCGCCGACCGCGTGGGCGCACGCTTGCTTACCTCTGTTCCCGCGGCCGACAGACTCGCGGTAACGGCGCGCCTCGACGCTCAACTGAATGGACTGATTCCATGGGGAATGCGCGCACACGGGCGGCATTGGCGTGAGTACGAGGCCTTCGGCGCGCGTCGTCGAATGCCTCGACATTTGGCTCCGGGGCTGCTGGCCAATTTGGCGATCGAGCAAGTGGGAATCGCGCCAGACACCCCGATTGAACGGTTAATTGAGTTTAGGGAGAAGCACCGGGACGAATTGGCGGTCTTCCGGACGAAAGTCGAGCAGCTCGCTGCGTCCGTTGAAGCGGACCTGTCTACAGAGGCCCTTCGCCAGCGGATCGCAGACCTTCACAGTCACGAAGTGGTGCCCGCTATCTCGGCTCTGAAGGCTGCGCTCAAGGGGCGCCGGATCAAGTGGTTGAGCGATGGACTGTTAAAGATCGCGTTTCTATCAGCGGGGGCATCGACCATGCTTGCTGTAGCAGGGTTGGCCGTTCCCACCGCTCTCCTTGCAGGAGCCGGTATCTCACTCATCGCAACAGGAACCATATACAACGTTGACAAGCGTGAGTCCCTACTGGCGAATCCCTACGCGTACTTGCTCTCAGTCGAGCGTGAACTCTCGTGAGTGAAGATCGCATAACCGGATCGTTAGGGGCAGGAAGGGTATCTTCCCTGGGCCTTGAATCGGTTTGACTGCGAATCTGAAAGCTGCGAATTCTTGTTTGCTAGCTTTGAAGGCAGATTATTTCCTTGACGTTCTCTCCGTCCAATCGCTAGCGCGGTCTGGATGAAGATTCCAACTCAGTCGGTTGGGAGGTTCTCAGTTCTCGCGGGAGCGCATCCGCTCCCATCCCTGAAGGGACTGCCCGCCCCTGATATTTTTCTCTGCGTCGTGATCGTGACATGTTCTGGCGTTCATCAACCTGCCCGCGCTTTGCCGGCAGCTCGGTTTTCCAACACTGAGCCACCGGCTCTTCTCGCGGATTTGAAACGGGAGCGGCGCTACGCCACCTTTTGTTTCGAGTGACGGGGAGTTTCTTGTTTGCGGGCATTCAGGGCATTCCACAAAACGCTTGCCTCTTGAGCGGGTAGCGTGTGAATTGGGTGCGCCGGCACATTATTTCCGTAGAACGCCCACGACAGGTATCGCAGCTTGGCCTCCGAAGCCGTGGCGATCTCTTTGAGCAGTTGCGACGCCGGCGCGGAGGGAGGCTGGGACTCGAGCCGTTCCCGCTGCAACGCCGCCGCCGTCTTGAGCGCGGTGAAATGCTTGAGCGGCAGGCTTCCCGCCATCCTGGCTCCGAAGGCTTTCTTCATCACCTCGCCGACCACTTTGGTATCGGTCGCGCGGCGAATGGCCTTGTGAAATTCGCGGTAGTCGCGACTGTTTCTCAGCGCGGTCAGATGAAAGTCGGATTGGCAATCGGCCAGGATCGCTTCCAACACTTCGCGGCAGAAAGACTGAATCTCGCGGTTCGCGTGCGAATAGAATCGCCCGCCATTTTCCGTCTTGCCGCTCACCGGAAAGAGAATCTCGATCTGCCCGTTCAGATCGTCCCACATCTCCTCCAACCTCACGCCGTTCACATACGCTTGCCGGAGTTCCGCAACCAGATATTGCGCGCGTTCCGGCAAATCCTCGGCGACCATTTCCGGATCAATGCGGCCGCAAGCCATGGTGCGTTCGTGGCTCGACATCACGATGACCGCGCCGCCTTCGTCGTATTGCTCCATCGCCTCGGCGTGCGCGAAGGCCGTATCCATCTCCTCAATGCTCGCCCCACCCGCTTCCAGATCGTTCAGCCAATCGGCGGCCTCGTCGTGGATGAAAGACGCGCTCTTCCGGCGGCCGCGAACAAGCCGGGTGATCGCCTCGACTTCCCTGTCGAAGAGCGACTGCGGCCCGGCGAAATATTCCTCTTCAGGCGCTGCGTAACCGATTTCAAATTCTGTCTCTGTCTCTTCCGCAACCGGGTGAAGGCTCGCAAGCTGCATTGCGACGAGCGCCATCTCTTTGAGCACTTCACCGGTTCCGCGGCTGGCGATTTCGCTGTAGTAATGCGAAGCCGCAACCTGGCGGTAGCGCGCATCCCCTTCTTCACAGATCGCATTCAGACAGCGGATGAATTCGGCGGCATCTTCGGCGTTGCCGAGCTTCTTGAGCGCATAGGCCAGTGTCCCGACGCGCGCTTCCTCATCCTGCTGGCTGACGGGCAGCGCGTCGCCTTCAATGGCGTAAATGACCTCACCGGCGACAGCGCAACGCTCGAAATCGAGGCGGGCAATCTGTCCGAGGCTTGAGAGGTGGGCCACAAGTCCGTCGTGCGGCGATCCGGAATCGCGGGGAATAAAGATGTTGCGGTTGGAACGACTATTGTTGATCATGAATGTCATGTGTTTTTCTCCTTTTGCTTGTGAATTGAGATTTCGATCGCGCCGGCGATCGTCTGGCTCTGTTCATCGGCTACCAGCAGCTAGAATCTTTGGCTGGCAAAAGGAGACATTTAGGGGAAATAGGCAGCGTGATGAGGAATGTTCGTTCTGTGCGGTGTGGCTGAGAATGAAAAAGAGCGGTTACTGTCAATAAGTTATCGGAAAAACGAGTGAAAGATGACAAGGTCATCAGCCTCCGGTTTCTCTTGCAGACAAGGTTGCGTCCATCGTGAAACAATCGTTGACCAATCAACGTGCCGCTCACTCAATGCTCACAAATCGAACTTCTGAACCACTGCCGATAGCACTTTTTTCTCTTAAATAAGAATGGAACTGAGCAAGGAGAAGCCCAACGAGAAAATGCCAGATTTATCGCAATCGGCTTTTGATAAATTTTTGACTTACCTTGACCCGGATCGTGATCATGCAGACGAACGGTATGAACAACTACGCCGCTCGTTAATCGGATTCCTTGAGCGCAATGGTTCCCTAACTCCGGAAGATGATGCAGATGAAGTAATCTACCGGGTTTGCCGGAAAATTGATGAAGGGGTACAGATTGGCAATATCTTTAACTTCTGCCATGGGGTAATGAAGCATGTCGTGCAGGAAAGCTGGAAAAAGCAGAAGGCGAAGCTTGTGCAGGAACGTGACGATATACTCTCCCAAATTGCCGCTGCCGAGCCAGAAGAAGATAGTGCACAAATGGTATGTCTTGAGAAATGTCTGAGTGAGCTTTCCGCCGAAGCTCGCGATTTGATTGTCAGCTACTACGAGGGAGAAGGAAGCGCAAAGATCGAAAACCGAAAGCGGTTGGCGGCGGAGCTTGACATTCCGACTGGCACTTTACAGATGCGCGCGCTCCGCATCCGGGAATGGCTTTACAATTGCATCAATGACTGCTTGAAACAATGTTAACTCGGTTGTGAGCTTTTATCCCCTTCCGCCACATGCAGGGGGATTGTGAATTTATATGGCTTCTGAAATTGTTAATGAAGAGGAAATGAAGGGTTACCTGTTAGGGCTGCTCCCTGAAGACGAGGCGTCTTCGCTGGAAGAAAAGGGGCTGGCGGATTATGACTTCTTCGAGCACTTACTGATAGTTGAAAACCAGCTGATTGATGATTACCTCACCGGGCAGCTTTCGCCACAGTATCGCGTGCAGTTCGAGAAACAGTTTCTCTTATCCCCAAAACGCAGAGAGCGTGTCGAATTTGCCAGGACTTTTTTGAAAGCGATGTCCCAGCCGTCTTCTGTCGCCGCGCCAACTCTCGCAACCTCGCCCGACCAGGATCCGATTACCGTCCCAGAGGCCAGAGTTACGGCGGCGAAGATTTCTTGGCAAAAACGATTGCGAAGCTTTTTCGACTTCAATAGCTGGGGCTTTAGGCTGGCGGTTACAGCAGTAATGTTGCTGATAGCGATTGCCGGATGGTCATTTTGGGAAGCGCGGCGCGTTCGTGAAGAATTGGTGCAAATCAAACGTGAGAAGACTGATCTGCAACAGCGTGAACGGGACCTAGAGGCTAAACTCATTTCGCAACAAGGACAGACCGAAGAGTTGCGTAAAGAACTTGAGCGCAACCGTGCAGAGCTTGAACGATTAAAAGCTGAAGAAGCCAAGTTACAAGAAACTCTGGTACAATCTTCATTCACAGCCGTTGCTTCAATTATTTGGACACCGCGAGGGCTACGCCGTAGTTTGCCAGGCCAAACGCCACATCTTACCATCAACCCTAATACCAAATTAGCTCGGCTCACTGTCGTGCTGGACAAAAAATTGATAGGAACAATTCTCGAAGCCTATCCGAGGGTACGCGCCGAATTAAGCAGCGGCGGGAAAGTTCGATGGATTGAGCAAGACCTGCAGCCGAGCAGCGTCAGAGGCGGCCAAGCCTTCGTTGTCACTCTGCCGGCGACAAGTCTCAGCGCAGATAATTATCGAATACGACTCATCGGCTCCGGTCCTTCCGGGGAAACTGACATCGTAAACCATCCATTCAAAGTTATAAAAAAATGACAGCCATCCGTTTGCCTAAGGCGGCCCGCCAAAATAAAGTAACTTATTTTCACGAAGTTACTTGATCTTGGAGGTCGCTGACAGACGCGTCAGAAACCAGTGGCTCAAAAATCCGTCAACTTATTTTGACGGGCCGCCTAACTCGACGTAAGGGAGAAAAAAGATGAACATCCGACCTTGTTTCGCCGCGAACCACCCCATAGCAGCAATTGCCACATTTCTATTTGCTTTTCTTTTTACAGCCCCCTTTAACAGCCGCGCGTTTCTTCATCAGCAGCTAGACAGCAACCAGAGTAATTCAACACAAAACACGGCACAACAGCTTGAGCTTGGCAAGCCCATCGTACGCGAATTGACAGATGGGCAGAGTCACTCTTATCAACTCAGAATACCTGCCGACCAGTATGTGAAATTGACTGTCAAGCAACGAGCTATTGATCTCAAACTACAGTTATATGCCCCAGATAACAAGCTTTTGGTCGAGTGGGACAGGCAATGGGATAGGGAAGGAATGGAAGTACTGCCATGGGCAGCTGAAGCTGAGGGAAACTATCGTCTTGAGGTGGTCAGTGCTTCAAGTGAATCCAAAGTAGGAAGCTACGAAATAAAATGGCTAGAACTGCGTGCAGCGAACGAAAAGGAGCGAAAGCAGACACAAGTGTACCGGTTATTGCATGAGTCTGCAGAATTACTAGATAAGGAAAAGTATGATGAAGCAATTCTGAAAGCGAGAGGAGCAGTACAGATGATGGAGAGCCTATGGGAGCCTGATCACGTGGAGATTGGGGATGCGCTTATGTTACTCGGTCTTTCGTTAGACGCAAAAGGCGATTACGTAGCAGCAGAACCTTTGTATCAGCGCGCGCTGGCTATCAGAAAAAAGAACCTTGGTCCAGAGCACCCTTATGTGGCGCACTCTCTGACTATTCTAGCTAACCTGTACTATTCCATAGGAAAATACGAACTTGCGAGATCCCTTCATCAACAGGGCTTAAGAATCAAAGAGAAGATACAAGGGCCAGATGGAATAGCGGTCGCTGCAGCTCTGAATGATTTGGCTGTCCTTAATTTGCGCCGGGGTGACTACACAACAGCGGAGTCTCAATTTCAGCGGGCGCTGGCGATCTTTGAAGAGAGATTAGGCCAAGAGCATCGCCATGTAGCATCGACATTGGATAACCTAGCCCTCATTTACCATACTAGGGGAGACTATGGAAAAGCAGAGCCGCTAATGCAGCGCGCACTGGCAATCCGCGAAAAAGTTCTTGGGCCAGAGCATCCTCACGTAACACACTCCCTGAACAATCTGGCAGGCCTCTATGGAGATAAAGGCGACTACATTAAAGCAGAAACGTTGTTTCTACAAGCATTAGCAATCAAAGAAAAGATTTTAGGCAGTGAGCACCCGAGTACGGCAGTAACGCTTCATTCTCTGGCTGAACTCTATGTAAACAAGAAGAATTATTCGAAGGCAGAGATGTATCTTCAACGAGCGCAGTCAATCACAGAAAAATCGTTTGACGCTGAACATGCTGACATGGCTTTGGTATTGCGTGATTCAGCAATGTTGTATTTCCAAATGGGAAAGGATGCAATGGCACTGTCATTGCTCGAACGTGCACTAGAAATATCTGAACGGGCGCTGGGGCGAGAGCACGATGAGGTGGCAGTAGTGCTAAGCAATTTGGCTAATATTTCACATTCTCAAGCAGACTACACAAAAGCCAAGATGCTTCATCAACGCTCGCTGGCGATCCGTGAGAAATCACTAGGGCGAGAACACCCGGATGTTGCAACTTCACTCGACAAGCTCGCTGACCTCTACATTGCAACAGATGATCTGCCTCAGGCTGTCTCCCTCCGGTTGCACGCAGCAAAAGTCAGCGAACATAACATAGGTTTGAATCTGCTTACTGGCTCTGACCGACAGAAACAGGCTTATCTCACTATGCTTACGAGCGAGACTAACCGCATCGTTTCACTGCATGTCCGCTCCGCGCCTGCTGATGTTACAGCACGCGAGTTGGCGCTGACGACTATTCTTCAACGCAAGGGGCGCGCGCTCGACGCAATGACTGACACCTTGGCTGTCTTGCGACGCCGCGCTAACACTCAGGATCAGCCTCTGTTTGAGCAGTTGTCAGAAGTTACCTCACAACTAGCCCGCTCCATACTCAACAGGCCGGAACGCATCGCTCCCGCTGATCATCAACAACAGATTAGGGCGCTCGAAGAGCAAAAAGAAAAACTGGAAGCCGATATTAGCACCCGCAGCACTGAGTTCCGCACACAATCACAACCAGTGACACTTGCCGTCGTGCAGGAGGAGATTCCAGACAAGACGGCCTTGGTGGAATACTTTGCCTATCGCCCGTTTAACGCAAAGTATCAAAAAGAGGATGAAGCCTTTGGCCCCGCGCGCTACGTGGCCTACATACTGCGCCATCAGGGTGAAATCCATTGGATCGAACTGGGTGAGGCGAAAGTGATTGATGAAGCCATCGGCAAGCTGCGGCAGGCGATACGCTGCCCGCAAAATCTGGCGGAGGTCAGACGACTAGCGCGCGCATTGGATGCAAAGTTGATGCAGCCAGTGCGCGCGCGGCTCGGTCAGGCGCAACACCTGATCGTCTCGCCTGATGGCGCGCTCAATCATGCGCCATTTGCCGCGCTGGTGGATGAGAATGGCAAATACTTGATAGAAAAATACCAGTTAAGTCATCTAACCAGCGGGCGCGACCTGTTGCGATTGAAGGTGGCGCGCGAAAGCAAAACTCCTCCGCTGATCATCGCCAATCCCGACTTCGGCTTGGGTAAGGAGGAAACACTGGCACTGCGAGCGCCTGCTCCGCAATGCGACCAAGCAAAACAGGTCGAAGGAGAACAGAAAGATTTCCAGAAGATCAATTTGGATGCGCTCCCCTGGACAATTCAGGAAGCAAGCGATTTGAAGAAGCTTCTGCCTAAGGCGAAGTTGCTGATTGGGGCACAAGCTACTGAAACAGCCCTGAAACAGTCCGGCGCGCCCTCCCTCTTGCACATCGCGACGCACGGATTCTTTCTGCAGGATGCGGAGTCACCGTTGAAAGGAACGCGCGGCTTCGATTTCTCAACCTTCTCCGATCTGCGCTCCGCAAGCTGGGCATCGAAGATTGAGAATCCATTGCTGAGATCAGGCCTGGCATTTGAGGGATTCAACGAGCATCGCAATGGTGATGACGATGGGGTGTTAACCGCGATGGAAGCAGCGAACCTCGACCTATGGGGCACAAAGCTGGTGGTACTGTCAGCCTGCGATACCGGACTCGGGGAGATCAAGAATGGAGAAGGGGTTTATGGGCTGCGCCGCGCGTTGGTGTTGGCTGGAGCTGAGACTCAGGTCATGAGCCTCTGGTCCGTGCCGGACAAGGAGACGCGTAGTTTGATGAAAGGTTATTACCAACGGCTGCTGGATAAAAAGAAAAAGGAGGGACGCGGAGAGGCTTTGCGCCAGGTGCAATTGGAAATGCTGAAGACCCCTGGCCACCAGCATCCGTTTTACTGGGCAAGTTTCATTCAAGTAGGCGAATGGGCCAACTTGGACGGCAAACGATGACCAACCCGCCAGTCTGATGTTTGCCAGCATCTGGATATCCGTCAGCCAGAGAGAATCTACAGCAAGGCTGTGTGGAAGAACCATTTCATTTCACACAGCCTTTTTTCCCCAAATCCCTACACAAAAGCTAAATTTTTCTGTGAGGTTTCTGCGTTGCCAAACCACCATGTATGAACTGCCGCGAAACAACGTTTTACGGACTGGAGGAAAAGTCTGTTTTGTTTCCAGCGACAGAAAATTTTCGGCTCTTTGGGAATTCGCATGGTAATTAATGCCCTCTAAGAATTCGGCCTAATGTTTTCAATGGTTTAGGCATGCGCCGATAGCCCAAAAACGGTTTTACCACGCGAATTCCCAAAGAGCCAAATTTTCCACCGAATGCAAAGGAGGATACTATGTTGGAATATCTCGTCAAAAGAGCCTGTGGGAGCGAACTGCCTGTGCCTTCAAATAATAATCAGCCATTATCGAATTGTTGGCTGCGGCTTCTAAATTTTACCTTCTGCCTGCTTGCCTCACTCATTTTCATCTCTTTAGGAATCACCGCACAAGCACAGGTCTGGCTCGGTGAGGCTAGGGTAACTACGCGCCTCACTCACTGTACACCCAATGTTGTTATAAGGCCAGGCGACATTGTTGTGGTGGAATCACGCTTAAACATCGGCCCTGGTGGCCCAAGCCCCACAACTATGAGAGTCTCAACTGCCACTGGCCCAAGAGACAGTCTCGGTCCAGAGAAAAGAGAGGGAAGGCTTAGGTTTTTATCTTACAGGGAAAGCGAACGAGTTTGCGCGCAGATTGGCAATTGGGATAGTGATGATTCCGGATATGTCAGAGTCGGAATCGAGCCACGTGCAAACCTGATTGCAAGCCCTCCGGTTATCAACGGTGACGGCAGTTTCAACTACGGTTATCGTGTCGGCGACCGGCCTTGGGAAACAGTCCGTCGTGTGGTCGTTGAATTGTTCTACGCCAAGGTTGATTCCGGGCGAATCACACGGCTTGGGAATCCAATTCAAAAACACACCCTGCTCTTCCAGGCAAACTCGTTCGGCGACTTCAATATTCCGCCTAATGCGATCCCGGTACCGCCAGCAGGAACCACCCATTTGCTGACGATTATTGACCGCCTCGACCAGGTGCCTGAATCTAATGAGAACGACAACATGATTCTCAGGGAATTGCCAAACTTCAAGATCAAGGCTGTAGATTATGATGACCGTGGGCAAATCATCTACGGTTATCAAGTGAACAGCCGGGTACCAATAGTTACCACGAAGTACGTTGAGGTTGAGCTTTTCTACGCACGCGGCAGAGCGTTGAATGATATACTCCCCGATGTACCGCGCGTACATGGCTCGACTCTAGACCTGCGCGCAGGGGCCAATGTGAGTTTCACTCTAAAGCCAGGAGAATATCCGCTGCCGCCGCCAGAGGCTAAGTACATCATTGCTGTGATTGATCGCTCAAACTTAGCGCGAGAAAGCAATGAGGCTGACAACGTTTATGTCGAGTCAGTGCAGATTGCACCCGGCTACCGGCTCGATACCCACGCGGAAGGAGTGGCTGTTTATCATAGGAACGTTGACTCGTCGCCAGCCTATTACGTGACAGTAGTTGACTTTAGCAAAACAACCATAAGAAGTTCAGTGTTAAACGAATCGGTGAGCAACATCATTAATCACTGGGACGAGATGTTGCGCGGCAATACCGGCGAACGGCGGCTGAAGGTCGTCATCAACGGCACATTCTTTGAGAGCAGTAGCGCGAATTCAGCATTCACCCTCGGCCTCAAACGGAATGGCACAGTCGTTTCCGAAGGATCCAGACCGAATTTCCACTCGCAGCCAAGACTGTTCAGCATCGGAGTAAATTCACTTGGTATTTTGCCGCATCAAACGGCAGTGTTGCATAACGACGTCTACCGAGACCTCGTTGGCTCGTTGGACAGCAGCAGCCCGATTGATCCAAATGACGCAACTGAACGCACATGGATCGGCCTGCGCGATTTTCTCGGCAACGGCCCCAGCGGCGAACCGCGCTATAAAACCATGCTGATTTTTTCAGCAAGGCGCGCGATAGCCGGACGGAACGTGATGCGTGAGTTCAACCTGTTCGGCCCAGCTCAAGTAGTACAACTCGACAGTGGTTGGTCAACTAGCCTGATTGTGGACAGGCGCGCGTTTGTGAGAGCGAGACGGCGCGTGTTTGGCTATCGGAGTCACATTCCTCACGCCATCGCAATCTACGCTGGTCGTCAGCCCTCTTCGAACGCCATTGCCGCTGCAACCCAGGCAGTTGAATCCGCCGGTGAAGATAATGCATTCACCAAGCTGCAGGAAGACGATTCAGTGGCAGGTCTGATGCTTGATGCCCGAGTGAAAAAGATTGTGGGGACAGCGGAAACCCTTTATCAACTTCTTGATGACGGACGGATTCTCCGGCATACGGGTAATCGAGATCAACAATGGAAAGAGATTGAAAATAACCCTGCAACTAAAACGATCGTCGCTGTCGGGGAGCAACTTTACCAACTGCGAAACAACGGCTGGATTTTGAAATATGAAAACAGCCAAGCAGGCTGGAAATTAATTGGTGACAATCCCACCAGCACAAGCATTGTGGGCTTCGCTGACCACCTCTACCAATTGCAGGAGAACGGGCAGATTTTCCAATATACAACCAACTCGGAAAATGCTTGGGAGGTGTTTGAAAACTCGCCAGCAACGATAGCGATGGTCACGACCAACGATGACTTTTACCGCTTGCAGTCCGACGGCTGCATTTTTCAGTACACCGGCCAGGAAGGGGAGCGTTGGCAACTCATTGGCTGTCACTCGAGCATCAAATCAGTGGTCGCAGCCGGAGATGATCTCTACCAACTGCTGGAAGGTGGGATTATTCTGAGGTATTCGGGTGATCCGGCGTCCGGCTGGGAATTGATTGATAACAGCGCAAATACTAAGGAAATCGTCTCCGACGGAACGAAAGTCTATCGTTTGTCGCAAGATGGTGGAGTCTGGCTATACACTGGCTCGCCCCTCACCGGCTGGCAGCAAATGAAGTGAATCTCACTTCCAGATTCAGCCCAATCAATAACTAACCAGGGAATGCACAAGGAAGTGATGAGACAGGGCGGCCTTATCACTTCCTTGTGCTATTCGGCCTCTTCTCACCCGTTCATCCAGCAACCACAGCTGGTTCAGACCTCCATATAACCTCTGCTTTTCTCACACTCTTGCTAGCCGGGAAATCAAACAGCCAATCGCGATACCCAGAACAACGCGCCCTTCCCAAGTCGTCGTCAGAATCTCGCCGATCGCGTACAGCAATTCGTACAAAATTAGCGTCACGTAAGCCTAGACGCATCATCTCCGTCCCTTTGGAGCGCCGATGATGGTCTACCCACGCGTTCCTGCTTCTTTGACGAACCACTGTTCATCTCCACAGGCGTTATGATTTGGGCACGCTCTGCCCTATCGAGATTAATCGAAGCGTTATGATCACGACAGATAACAAAGCTACAATTGCCGCACTCAAACACTCTCAGATTGAGTGGCATCTTCTGCCGGTGGCCACACCGCGAACAAGTCTGCGACGTGTAGGCTGGATTGCGCTTCTCAAACTCTCGCCCAGCGTTTTCAGCTTTGGTTTTGAGTATCAGGAAAAACCCGCCCCAGGCTACATCAAAGATGGCTTTCGCTAGTCTATGATTCCGAACCAGATTCGGAATTTTCAAGTCTTCTACGGCAATCCGATCAAACTGCTCAACCAGTTGTTTCGCCGTTTTATGATGGAAATCTTTGCGCGTTCGACTCACCTTCAGATGAGCGAGTGCGACTGTCTTCCGAGCCTTCTTCCGGTTATTCGAGCCTTTCCTTTTACGGCTCAGTCTTCGCTGAAGTTTGGCGAGCTTACCGGCCGCTTTCTTCAGATGTCCAGGATTCTCAATCTTCTCGCCCGTGCTCAGCGTAGCAAAGCTTGCAACGCCGACATCCACGCCAACCGTCTTCCCGGTCTTGGGCAACGGCTCAGGCTTCGGAGTTTCACAAACCATCATAGCATACCATCCATCAGCCCGCCGCGTGATCCTGAGTTGGACGCAGCGCCCTTCAACCGGACGACTCAAACGGACGCGGCAAGAGCCGACGCCGGGAACGGTCAATTTATCGCCATTCAACGGGCATGATCTTTGCGGCTCAATCTTCTGGCTGAATGTGTGATAGCGGTCTTTGCCCTTGAATCTGGGGAAGCCCGGTTTCCCGCCATTCTGCAAGCGCCTGAAGAAAGCCTTAAAAGCTTCATCCAATCGCTCAAGAGCGTCGCTTTGAATCGTCCGCAGGTGACTCTTTACTTCGGGAAGGGTTCGCGTGTCGGTCAGATGCCGGGATTGCTCGACATAGCCGAGATGATGACCGGTCATCTTATAGCAATTGATTCGCTCTTCCAGTCCGGCGTTATAGATTTGCCTCGAATGCTCAAGCTCGCGCTCACACGCGGCGACGAACGCCTTGTTGAAACGAAGCTTGTATTCAAAGGTTTTGTAAATCGTGCTATCTTTGGACCGACCCATAAGCGTGTCACGCTCCTACGTACTGAAGATTGAACATTTCCATGTGACCCTCCTTGTCGCTAGTGAATGCAGGTTGGTCTTGAAAATCCGCACAGCCGCTGGTGGCCGCGGGAAGAGGCCATTCAGTTCGTGCCTGTATTGCTGGCCGCTCGATTTTTCTTGGCGTGGTTGCCTCCCTTTTGGGGTTGGCTGTAGGAAGGCATGGAGATCAAAAAGGTTCGGGCCAGTTTGGCGGAGTGGAGTCTGGCGAGTCCGATTGAGCGTCTTGTTCCACAGGAATGAGAGGCGTCGGGCGCAGCAGGCCATCCTCTCGGAGTTCTCGAATCACATCTTCTGCAATTTCCCGAAGCTCAAACTCGCTCAAATCGTCGGCGGCGGAATCAGCCGGGCAATGCTCTGGGGGATTGTTCATCATAGGAGCTGCCTTTAGCGGACGCGCTTTCGAAGAGTAAGGCTGGCGGCAGGATCATCCTCGTGCATCGAGTGCAGCCCGCATCCTTGCGCGGGCCACAAGGGGTGAGGGCGCAATGCGACCGGCTTCATGAAGCATTATCCAGAGCCGCGCATACAGATCGCCGCGCTGCCACGCTCTGGCGATCTCCACAAGGCCGCGCATGCTGAGGGCGTCGGCCTCTTCTCTGGTCTGCTCGTGCCCGAAGAAAGCGCAGTTGAAAGGCGATACAGCATGGATTGAGCAACGACCTTCCTTCAAAAATCGGCAAGCGCCATCCACTCCTCGCGCCGGCACAAGCGTAGGGATGGTAATCAGCTCGCCCTGGGCGCAAATAATCGCGCCAGGACTTGCGAGAAGATTGTCGAACGCGAATTGCACCAGGTCGGGTTGATTCAAGTGCTCAGAAATTCGATCGAGGTCTGCCGGGATAAGCGCCCCCGGAACGAATCTGCAATTCGCAACGCAGGCGTCGCAAGCACACTCCGTTCGCGCAACACCGAATTCGGTTCTTTCGGCTGCCATCGTTGATCCTTTCTGTGCGGGGGTACTCCGGTAATCGAGCTTTACGTCGAATGAATTGATCCCGCTAAACAGCGCTCCCTGTCTTTGATTTGTACCTTTCAAATGAGCCGGAGCGTGACTTTCTCATCATTGCTCAAGGTGAGCATCACGGTTTCAGGCCTGCGGTTGCGGCCGGTTTTGTACTCTGGAGTGATGGCTGCGACCTGTAGCCCTTCGGGAGCGAACCTCAGCAGGTCGTCCCAGCAGAAGTTCTCCGGGACGGCGTTCCCGATGACTTTGCGGATCTCGCGCTCGCACGACTCGCCATAGCTGTCGGACATCTCCTCGTAACTGCGCCCGTCGTCATTGTCCGGATCGAAGCCGGCCCAGGCGTCTGTTCGATAGAACTCCTGCGGATCGGCGTCGCCCACAGTGAAGTCAACGCTGTCAACGTCCCAGTTGCTGGAATCGTTGAAGGTGAAGACGGCGTGATCGCCAACCTCGTTCCATTCGTCCGGCGGCTCATCCTCTGCTCCGAAACCCCACTGCCCCGCCTCGTGAAAGATCAGCGAGCAGCCATAGGGCAGCGGGATTTGCGCTCCCGGCTTCCACCATAGATTGCGAACTTGGAGCCGCGATTTGTCGGCGGCCAACACTTCATAAGCCGCGCCGGTCAGTTCAAGAAAGGTATGCAAACCGTAAGTTTCGGAAAAGACCTTGCCGTCTTCGCCAGCGACTCGCACCTCGTCGGCGAGCAGCAACGGCGCGCGCTCATAGCTGAACACCGCCGGAGCGAGCGATCTCGCCATCTCGCTCACGTTATTCCCAGGCTCATACGGCTTACGGCGGGCGGCCACAAAGACGGGAAGCGTTCGCGCCCGTTCAGGGTAATCACTGTAGAATCCCTGAAGCGCCAGCGCGTTGATCCAGCCTGCGGTAGCCTTGGCGAAGTATTCCGCCAGTGCGTCGCGGATGAAATCGAGCAGGTCCTGCAGCGCTTGATCCTTGATGATGCCGCGCCGCGATGGGGCTATCGGATTGACCGGCCGGCCACGCCTGACTTCGAGATATGCGTTGAAATGGCTCTGCCAGGACACCTCAATCATCTGGCCGAACCAGTTGATCGAAAGGCCTGTGGTTGTGGGATAACCGTTCTTATCGTGCAGCCCGATGACGAGCCGGTTGTTTTGATACTCGGTCTCGATCAACGGCACCTGTGGCAACGCGGTGTGAGGGACCTTCGTATTGACGGCCGCATCGTTCAGCGTGATGTCGAGCAGGTCGGCATAACCCTGCGCGGGAGAGCGCGTAAGGCGCGTTTTGCCGGTCAGAACCCTGATGAGGTTTTCGGTCAACTCGTTCGAGCAGATGACGCTGACGCTCATGCCGGGTACTGGAAAGCTGATCCGCTTTAGGTTATCTCGCCAGCGGATGGCGTACGCTTCCGACGCCCACCAGCGCTTCGCCGCGATCGTCAGCGAAAGCAGGTTCGAAGAGAAGGTGACCGACTCAACATCCTCATGCGCAAGCAAGCTGTGGATGCCCAATCCCATCGGTTGCTGTTCTTCTTCAACCCGCTCGTCCCACCCCGATTCTCCGAGTTTGATCAGGGACTCAAAATCGGCTTCGTCACGCAGCCCGCGCCCGTCATCCTGGTAGATGAATCCTCTGTCGTCGGTCGTGATCCGCACGTTGCGCGCGCCGGCGCGCTGCGAGTTCTGAAAGAGTTCGCCGAGGATTTCGTTGATGTCGCCGGTGAAAGCCCGCTTGATGCCGAGCCGCAGGCGCATCGGGTTGATCAGGTCGGTGATTTGAGAAGACATAAGCTCTCCTGGTGAAGAAGCAAGGGTTATGAGCCTCGGTGATTGCGTGGGCGCATCAGACGCAGGCCCGCCGCCTTGCTCGCCGCCTTGTTTCCTTACCGCAGCGTCACGGCCTCAAGTGAAGAGCCTTTCCTGTCTGGTTTCGCCCAGGGCTTCTCTCCACTTCGCCTCGAACCAATCGAAGCCGTACCGGGTTTTGGACTCGACCGCCGCCGGCGCGACAACGAAGAACTCTTCGACTGTTGGATAGCGATCCGGCTCTCGTTCGCGGACGTAGCCGTAGCTGATGTCATGCTCGACACTGACTTTGAGATTTGATGATGCCTGTTCGAAGCGTTCCATCGTCTCGGCGCGACTCCCAGTCACCAGTTTTTCCACGGCGCGATCAGCGTGGCCCGGCGCGCGATAAATTCGGCGCACACGATAGAGGGCGTATTCAGCGGCTTCCAATCGCTGTTGGAAATGCAGTAATGCTTCTGTGTGATGATCGCCGGCGATGATGGAATGCAAGGTGCGGTCGCGATAAAGCATGCCTCGCGGATTGAGCGCCAGGCTTTGATATTCGAGCATCAATGCCTCGGCGACCTGTTCCGGGAATTGCCGCATCCGCGCCAGGCCGTCATCCTTCAGCGCGTTAAAAGGACAATAGACACAGGCCGATTTCCGCCAGGTTGCGCCGGTCGTCTCCTTCAGATACTGCAGGCACCGCTCGCGCGACCATCCCCAGGCCGCCAGCGGATACCATCCCCGCCGCAACTCGGTGTCGTATTTCGCCGCGCGTGCAATCCGCGACTCTTCATCGCAGTTGAAACCGAAGGCGACGCGGACCGGGGTGGCTTCCCGATCAGCAAAGGCGCACTCGCTCTTTGCAATGCGCAACTGCTCATCAGCGTTGTATCCGAGCGCGTGACGGTATGATTGGCCGCTGAGTTCTCGCGCTAGCCAGGTTTCGATGACCCAGGCTTTGAATTTGAGCGAGCATCTTCTTTCGCCAGCGAACTGCGGAACGGTTCCGGCGGCGCTCAATTCTTCTTGGAGCGTGTAAGCGCCTTGCAGGTAAATCTCGAATGGCTGGCGCGTGTCGCTGAGGACTTTGACTCCGTCAGCCTCCAGATGACCGGCGCGCGCGACCTGCACGTAGCGCACACGGCGCTGGCGTATCCGCGGCAGCAGATACTCTTCACACAGCTTTTTTGTATCGGGGTACTCTCCGCCGGTCTGCGAGGTAATGACGATCAGATCGCGTTCGAGATCGAAGTCACGGGATTCAGGCTCTTCCAACCAGCGCAGCAAGAGGGCAGACGATTCCACTCCCATCCCAAAGCTGAGCACGGTTTTCATCGCTGACCTCAGAACTAAACATGAAGAAGAGGTTTGAATGCGGTAGTTGGCCCGAGTGGCAGGTTGTCGTATTTATGAGCGGGCAGCTTTCTTAGCCTTCGCGGCAATCGGCTCGGCGTCACTCGCAACCTTGAACGTGATCAGCCGAACGTAGCGGTTGTTCCCATCCGAGTCTTTGCCGACACAGCGCGAAAACCAAATTGCGGCGTCGAACCTGTTATTTGGCGAGCGGCGAGTGAAGACTTGGCCGTTCCATTCGACTGACGAAACGCCGTCCTCGTCCTCTTTGAGAACGCCAGCGCCGATGCTCGACCAGTCGAACCCGTGATACTCGCTCAAAGGCCGCTGGTAGTTCGGAGCAGGATTGGACGAAAGCGCGATCTGGCGCAGATGAGCTTCGATCCCCTGCAAGCTTTCGGCGATGAGGTGAAGAATCTTGCTTTGCCCCTCGGTCCGCCTCTCCAAAGCAACGAGAAGCTGCTTGAGATGATCGTTGCCCGGCGCAGTCTGGTTCGGTGTTTCGTTCGACATGGTTCGATTCCTCAATGGAAAAAGCGCGATAGGAGGCGCAGTCTTAGTTTGAAAAGCTGATCGGCGCGGCAACCTTGGCCAGCGCGGTGAGCGGGAGCGAGCAGTTCATCCGCTTTTCGTTGCAACCGTTTCCACGCATCTTCTTGAATTCCACCCGGGCCAGCCAGCAGGCTTCCGCGGCCTCGCGCGCCGATCCTGTCTTCTGCTTGTTACCTGACCAATAAATAAACAACGTGGACATAGCCGACCCGACCATTGACGCCGGGCCGTGACGGAACTTTCTGTATGACCTTGACCCAATCGCCGGCATCAATCTCAACCGGCTTTGACTCTGAGGCCTTCGCGTGTCTTTCCCACCTGCGACCGGTCGTTCTTTTCGGGTGCGCCTGGTAGGGACGACCTGCGCGCCAATCCCTTCCGCTCAGGATTGCGACGAGCCGCGCCATCAACGAGCGGCGCACGGCCTCGGCGAGTTCTTCGGGCGGATGCTCCCAGTCAATTTCCCTGACTACAAGCAGATCGGCAGGGTCAACGTAGATGCACTTCGAGCCGCGAAAATAGGGCAGTTCGCCGCGATCCGCATACTTTCTGACGATGTGGTCGGGAACCTGCGTGACACGCATCACGCGATGAAGCGTCCAGCCGCGCGCTTTATATGAATGGACACCGAGATCGTAGAGCCGCCGATGAACGGCGTTCGGACTGCGGTCGAGAGTCTCGGCCAGTTCTTTACGCGAGAAGACGCCTGCGCCTTCGGTGAGAAACCAGTCCTCTTCCGGCGTCCAGGCTTCCCAGGAGCGATCCGTCCGGATGCCGGCAGCCGTCCATGCCTCACGAAATGTGCCGAAATATTTCAACACGCCGTAAGACGACGGATACGGATTGCCAACGCCGGTATTGCTGGCGCCGGTGAATTGCTGGCGCTTCTGATACTCGGCGGTCGCCGTCGGCGCGAATCCGAAGTCACGATAGAAGCGGCGCAAGCCCTCAAGCACACGCTCTCGCGTCCACCACAGTTTTCTGACTCTCGTGTGGCGCATCGTTTTCTTTCCTCACCAGGTTGCTAATGAACTGCGGCAGCGGGCAGGCGGCGCAGATGTCCGGGAATCCACTCATTCCGCAGTTTTCGCAGACGCCCTCGAGCGCCTTGAGCAGATCGGCGTAGCTGAGTGCGCTGCCATTGCGATTTTCCAGATCGGCGACGGCATTGGCCCGCGTGTAGACAACCACCGGACGCTTCGGGGCTTCATTCTTCTTCGCCTTCCCCGAGCTGCGCCGCTCCTTATTCACTTCCGCATCCGTCTGCTCGGCCTCAACGATGCGGTCAACCATTTCTTTGAGCTTCGGGACAGTCAGCCGTCGGGAGGCGACGAGATTGGCGAGCCGTTCCTGCCGGTCAATGTTCTCGATCCGGGTGAGCAGCGGCGCGAGCGTGATCGGCAACTCGTTACTGTCGAAAAGGCGCTGCACCGCAAGCGACAGCTTGAGAATGACCATCCGCGATTGAATCCGCGCCCCGTTGATGCCGAGCTTGCGCGCAACGTCCATCTGCGTGGATCCGCCCGCGATCAGCCGCTCGTAAGCCTTCGCTTCCTGCAATGGAGAAAGATCCTCGCGTTGAATGTTCTCCGCCAGCATCACCTCTTCCTGCTCGACGGGTGTATAGTTCCTGATGATCACAGGAGCTTCATCGAAATAGTCTGTACGCAAATGACAAAAACGGATGGTTTCACCCGCTGGACCAGTTGGGATAGCGTAGCGAATTTCCACTTGGTCGCCTGTGACCACGACGCGATCAATAAGTAACTCGACCAATTGC
>JAJVHZ010000079.1 GCA_022072255.1 Gammaproteobacteria bacterium
AAACAGAAGGGTAAGGCTAAACTGAAGAGCGCCGGGCAATCCTCGCGCTTACAGATCAGGGCGACGCGAAAAGGCTCTCAAGAGTCCTGGACGGTAACGACAAGCGCGAAACCAGCAACCAAAGGCAACAAGCAAACCAGTTTCCGCGTGCGGGTGTCTGACGTAGGCTATCGTGTCTGCTTGGTCTATTATGACGATCTTGGGAAGCGGCGTGAGCCGTATCTCTGCTATTTGAGCGCAGGAGAATGGCAGCAGGCTAAACGCGGTAGCCTTGCAAATTTTGCAAAGCGTGTTGCTGATAAGTTAGTGGATCGAGCGGCGAAAGAGGATGCGAACATTGAAAAACTTGCTGAGCTTTCGAGGCGGGTCATCGCGTTTCTTTGAAAGGTGAGCATACTGCGAATATTGCAAGGCCGCCGACACAATAATTGGCGGCCTTTTTTACAGGGCTATTTTGAGTCCTCCTGCATATCATTCATAATCAGGTTGATCCTGCGCATTGCCAACTGCAAATTCTCAAACATCCTGCTCGCAATCACGTCTGGCTCTTCAAGGTTATCGTTCAGACTGTCATCAGGTACCCAAAAGATGTCGAGATTGATTTTGTCGCGTTGAGTGAGTTGCTCATAGGTGTAATCACGCCAGCGTCCCTTCGGATTCTCTTCAGACCATGTTGGCTTTCGATCAAAACGGTTTCCAGGGTTGAAGCATTCGACAAATTCGTTAAGGTCGGAGCGCTTCAGTGGCCGCTCCTTCAGCGTAAAATTCTGATTGGTTCGGAAGTCATAAATCCACAGACGTTCCGTCCAGGCGTCTTCACGCGCCGGTTTGCGATCAAAAAATAGCACGTTGGCTTTGACGCCCTGTGCGTAAAAGAGACCGGTCGGCAATCGCAGCAATGTATGCACATCGCAAATCCGAAGCAGGTTTTCCCGAATTGTTTTTCCCGCTCCACCTTCAAACAGAACATTATCCGGCAGAACAACTGCCGCGCGGCCTTCAATTTCGAGCATCGTGTATACATGCTGCAAAAAGTTAAGCTGCTTGTTTGCCGTCGAGGCCCAAAAGTCAGTACGGACTGTAGTCAAATCTTTCTTATCTTGTTTCTCTTCCTTTGTCACAAAAGTGACAGCGCTTTTCTTACCAAAGGGCGGATTGGTCAGTACCACCTTGAAATGTTCGTCGGGCACTTTGTCCAAACTGTCTTTTCGTACAATTGGAATGTTCGTTCCACTTCCGATGCCGTGCAGAGCCATGTTCATCAATCCCAGACGCACGACGCTGTCCACGAGTTCATAACCACGCAAATGTTCCGTGTCAAAGCGCTGTCGTTCCTCTCCGCTCATCATTTTTCTATGATGTGTATAAACGTAATTGTGAACAGCCAGTAAAAAACCGCCTGTACCGCATGCTGGATCGCAAATAGTGTCTTCCGGCCCTGGTTGCATCACATCAACAATGGCCTGAATCAATGGACGGGGAGTGAAGTATTGGCCTGCGCCACCTTTAGTATCTTCAGCGTTCTTTTGCAGCAAACCCTCATAAGCATCGCCTTTGACATCAGAGTCGAGCGATGACCAATTTTCTTTATCAATTAGATCAACAATCAGTCGGCGGAGTTTGGCTGGGTCCTGAACTTTGTTTTGCGCTTTGCTGAAAATAACGCGCAGACGTTCATCCGATGATTTGCTGAGGGCTTCGAGCGTTTTGCGGTAATGGTCGTCCAGTTCCGGCCCGTCCAGATTTTTCAGGCTTTGCCAGTCATAATCCTCCGGCACAATGCGTTCGTTGCCGCCCGATTGCTGCAACCGTTCATCCGCCATTTTGAGAAAGAGTAGGAAGGTCAATTGCTCGACATAATCGCCATAAGACAATCCGTCGTCGCGCAGGACGTTACAATAATTCCAGAGTTTCTGGACGATGATTTGTGCGTCAGACATTTTAGATACCGAGAATTCGTTTGATCGAAGGTGAAGTGCGGAATTGCAGCAAAACACACCGCACGGCAGATGAAAACTCAGCGTAAGGCTGAACCATCTCGTGGAGTTCAGCTTTCTTCTCGATCATCTCGCGGCGGGGATATTGTTCGCCATTGTTCTTTTTCCTTTCCAAATCAACGATTCTTATAGCCATCTTCTTCGCTGTTGTGCATAGGCTGCCGCGCCGGTCACTAATCTCCTTTTCATTCAGGTGATAGCATTCGATGGATGCCTGGACGCGCCTGTATTCCAATGATGTTTTATCCGGATTGATCGAGATAGGATTACCGCCGTCATCAAAACGTAGCAGTTTCACATCATCTGCATTGGTTGGATCAAGCAAGAGATGTGGTTCCGTTTTCCAGTCGTCCGTGTCGCTAGCCGCACGTTGGCTGGGATCAATCAGCGGGAAGCGGGTTCCTTTTCCATAAGTCCTGCCATCGCGCGGGTCTTTGCGCCGCTTATTGGCTAGCTCACGGCAGAGACGAAAATTACTAATCAGATATGCAAGTGACCAATAGCCCAAATGCCGATTGTTGGGGTCAAGATCGCGTTGGTGAAGATCGCACTTTTGAACCCTGGATTTTGGCCGGAAGTGATCTATCTCGCCGCCGTTCCCGACATAGGCTTCCGTGTAAAAGCACTTGCCATGTGAAATGCCTTTCAGCACACGGCTAAGCAGCGTCCAGACCTGGTAATCGGTATCATCCCGCAGCGCCCTCGATCGTTGCATATGGGCCATAGAGCGAAGCAGGTTAATCAATTCCTGCGTGTGGTCCTCCCATTCTTCTGGGACATAAATCTGATCCAACGAAATATATCTCATTCCACTTCCTCTTCATACGCCTCTGCGGTTTGGGCTTTGCGCAGCAACTCTTCGCGCACTTTCTCGGAAATACGTTTCAAGGCGGCAAATCTTGAATCAGTTGAATAATGCCTTTTCAGCAACAGATAGTCTTCGTGGTTGACGATGGCGTTGACGAAATGCGTGTAGAGCGGGTCTTCGATGTGCGTTGTCAGGTCAATGTCCTGCGTTTCCCGCGCTAGCTGATTCAGCCGCGCTTCCTCTTCCTCCGTCAGCTTCTCTTCCTTGAAAGCCAGCCGCCGTTTCTCTTCCAGCTTGTTCAGACTGTCCTGATCCAGAATCGAGGGCAGTCCGAATAATTCACCTTCCAAAATCCTCGCCACCCCCTTACCTTGTGGGTCTTCGTCAGGCGGGCGGGCCTCGATGATCCATTCCGCTTCGTCGGGCGCTTCAGCCACCCCTTTCCGTTCCATCAGCCGTACATTTTCTTTGGTCAACCCCGCAATCAATACCGGATCATGTGTGGCCATGATGATCTGGCTGCCGCTAGCGCCTTCCATAGCCTCTTCGAGCATCTTTTTGTATTCATAACTCCATTGCGGATTAAGATGCGTATCTGGTTCATCCAGCAGAAACAGCGTGTCGTTGTCTTTGGTAAAGCGCAGCAGCCCAATAACCGTCAACAACTGTTGTTCGCCTTCGCTCAAGTGGGTGAGCGAAACTGATTCACTCGCTCTTTCGAGCTTGAGCCTGAAATGAAGTTCCAATCCATATCCATCAAGGCGCAAATCATCTAGCCGTTGAAAAAGGTCTTTGGGGCGAAGAGCAGAGTTCAATAACAAACTGCCGCCGCTTTCTAAAAGGAGCGGGAACCCGTTCTCCAATAGCAGTTTGCCGCACAGTGCATCGGGCTGGCCGGATGAACCAAAGTAAAAATGCAGTCGGTGCAGTCTCTGTGGCGCTGATGACTGAATATACTGGCTGTCTACCGGCTCCAAACTCAGAGGCGTTCCCTCTCGGTAGGACTCAAGCAATTCTTTCTCAGACACCTTTCTAAAATCGCGTAATGGAATACTGCCTTGCTGCAACACTTTCAGTGTTTTCAGAACCCTACCGCTCGCATACCAGTATTTCGATTCAACTTCAGGTCTTAATGACGGATATCCTCTTTCTGTGGTGTCCAGATATTGTGGGCGTGAAAGACTTAATCGAACAGACAGCAAATCCGTAATGCCCAGGCGTTCGAGCAGAAAATCCTTTGCCCATTGGCTTGCCTCGGCGAAGAAGGTAAACAGGATCAGCGAACTGTGGCTGCCATCGGTCAGAAACACTCGGCGCAACCGCGGATCGTTCCCTTCACGCAATTCGGATTCGTATTTCTCTTTCACCGGGGCGCATGCGTTCGCCAGCCGGTCACTCTGACCTGAATAGTAGATGAAAACGTTTGAGGGAAAGAACGGCGCGTATTTCCGGTGCTGCGGGCGGCTCTCTTCGTCTGCCGGTTCCGCTGTTTCTTCCGTCTCGGCTTCAGCAAATTGCGCCGGCGCCTTTTCGTTGACGAAGCTGTCGTAATCAATTTCCTCTGCGCCCGCTTTGACACGAAAGCTGGTTGTTTGACCGTAGCCCGCATCAATTTCAACCGTTCGGCTGTTGCATTCGTAACGCAGAAAATACGCGAATGGCGCCGGCTCGCCGAGTTCGATTTTTGAAAAGATGAGGGCAATGGCTTCGATAAGATTGGATTTGGCCGAGCCATTTTTGCCGAGCAACATCGTGATGTCTTCGGTAAAAGTGATCTCGAAGTTGCGCAGGTTGCGGAAGCCTTTGATTTTCAGTTCGTGAATCTTCACGCCGCGCTCCTTGCGACAAAGACATCATCGTTGTCCGCGCGTTCCAGCGTCAGGCGCGCAGCTTCGAGTTCAGTGTTCAGCTTCTCGAAAAAGGCGTCAATGTCGGCTTCGGAATCGAAACTGTAGCCGCCGTGCCGGAACAGGTCTTCGACGGTCAGGCGTTCGTTCGCAGCAAATGCCGCCAACAATTCCTTCGGCTGGGTAGCCAGATCTTCTTCGGCAAACAACGGTATCGCTGGCTCAGTTTCAGGAGACTTTTTGCGGCGCTTGTCGGATGGAGATTTCTTCTGTGTCATAGCTTCTTCTGCGCGGCGTTGGCGTTCGGCGACGATGCGTTCCAGCAAAGACGCTGCGGGTTCATCGTTCGGGTCTTGCGGCGCCAGACGGCCTTCAAAGGCGCGTTTGAGAATCGAGCGGCGCAATTCGTTGGCGCGTTCCAGGTTGATCCTGACCAACTCTTCCAGTTCGTCCACAATGTGCATCCGTCGCCCTACTTCAGCAACGATGCGGCGTTGCTCAGGAAGTGGGGGAAGCGGAAAGATCAAAGCCTTTAGCTTTGTTCCGTTAACATTAGCTTGACCAACTTGCTGACTAACAACCGACGAAATCCAGGCTCTGCCATAGATTGAATTCAAAAAGAAATTGATGAACTCTGACATTATTCCTTCAATAAAGCTTACACGAATCAGATATGAGGCGAATGAGCAAGGAGAAGGGTTTCCTTCGTAAACCGCCGTTTTACCAACCAATTCCGCACTGTTTGTGCGATTGAAAAGTAAATCACCTGGATCAAGCAACAAATCCGGGAATTCCTCATGAGAAGTTGGTAGGTACTTTAGGTCATTCAATTCGAGCTTGCCATCCACGATATTTCCCATCCTGATGACGGGAACGCCGTCTGGTTCAGATCGAGTCTTTGCCGAAGTTCCATACTGGGAGCGTATGGAGATTTGATCAATCGTGGCAAATGCCCATCCTTCTTCTAGTTCTGGCAAAAGAACGGTTGACCCAGGCTCCTCCGGCTCTTCGTACTTTTCCTTCCACTTCTCATCTTTCGGCGTTTTGCCTTGAGCTTTCATCCGGGCGAGTTGGTCAGCTTCCCAGCGGTCGCGACGTTCGGCGAGGATGCGTTCCAGCAGCACGGAAGCTGGTTCGTAGTCGCGGCCTTCGGCGCGGGCGAGTTCGGCTTCGGTGGGAACAAGGCGGCCTTCGCACGCGGCCTTGAGGACAGAGGCGCGATACTGCTTTAAATCATCCGCGACACGCCGGAGCGCCGCCGTGCATTCATCCAGCCGCGCAAACTGCTTCTCAATTTCGGCGACGATGCGATGTTGTTCGGCAATGGGGGCTAGAGGTATTTCTACTTCTTCAAGGAAACTTGTCGGAACACGAAGCTGCCCTGCAGCACCTCTCATATTGAGTATTGCAAGATGCCGAAATCTGTCGCTGAAGAGCTGGTGAAGAAGATATTTGGTGTTTAGGGCTTTGGTTGGGCGAAAGATATGAAATTCCGTCGAGCCAACACCAACGCCATTATGCAATCCTTCCGCAATTGCGTATTTCCCGTTCTCCATGCAAGGCGTGATTTTGGCAAATAAAACATCGCCCTCCTGGAAAATTGTATAGGTTTTCGATGTAGCCTCTCGCCAAGTTTTCGTTTCACTGGCATCAAGCCTTCCGCTCCATTCCTCCACAGCCTTCATTGGCACAAAAGAAACCAGATCATCATCGTCAGGCGTTTTATCAAGAGAGCGCGGGTTGATTTGCACTGCTTCATTGAGTGGGGCAGCCGCCCAGCCTTTTGGAAGTTTGTTCCGGTCTTCAATACTCACGCGGCCAACACCTCATTCAATTCGTCAATTAGCTTCGGCAGGTCATTGCCGAAGAGTTGATACGCCCGGCCCAGCCCACCCCGCTGGCTGAAGGGCGAAAGCGAGAAATCCTGCGGCTCGATGCTCAGGCTGGTGGCGATGTGTTCGGCGATCAGTTCCAGCCACTGTTGCTGTTCGGGCGTAAAGCGTTGCCGTGTTTGCTGGCGCGCCAGCCAGTTTTCAAAGCGCGTTTGCACACTGTCCGGGTAGGGAGCCAGCACCTTCTCTTCGCGCAGCGCAAAGCGCACCAGCGAAATTAGATCGGTCAGCAATCGCTTTTCGCCTGCGCCGCGCACGCTGGCGCGGTCTAGCGTTTCATACGCGCGCCACAAGGCTTCGGGAGTCCAGCGGCGCGGCGGTTTTTTCATCGCGGCGGCCAGATCGCGGATTTCGCCAAGTTGCAAGCGGTGGCGCTGCGGATGGCTGTACAGAATTTGAAGCGCGGTGATTTCGTCTTTGTGTTCGGCGATGAACTGCTCGAAGGATTGAGCCAGTTCGCGCGCGGCGGCCAGAGCGGTTTCGTCAAAACCCGCCGCAATGACGCGATCCTGACTGACGGTATCAATGATCTGTTCGCTTTCCTTTTTGATTTCGATCAGCCGCTGCCGGAATTTTGGAATCGTCGCTAATGGCCGCGCGGCCTCATCCACCAGCTTGGTTTTGGTGTCGCGCAACTGTACGTCGGTCGGCTCGTCCGTGGCGAACTGATGTCGCGCCGCGATCAACGCTTGTTCGGGATCGAAAGCCGACAGCAGGTTGTTCGTAATCTGTTTCAGCGTTTGCCCCTCGGCCAGCGCGGCCAGTTCCTGCCGTTCGTCCTCGCGCAATTGGCGATCCAAACGGGCCAATCGGCCCGCCAACGAAGTCAGTACGGCTTCCTGCCGGTTGCCGAAGGAAACAGTTTCGAGCAGCTTTTCAAACGCCACGCTGCGCTTTTTGTCGAGCGGGCGCGAATCGGTCTTGTCGCGTTCGCACACGCCGACGGCATCCACGATGATGAAATGGGTTTTGTCGCGGGCATCGGGCGTGACGGCGCGAAACTCGGTTTCGGAAATCACACGCACGCCGCGCCCTTTCATCTGCTCGAAGAAGGTGCGCGATTTGACGGAACGCATAAACAGGACGATTTCCAGTGGTTTGATGTCTGTGCCGGTGGCGATCATATCCACCGTGACCACGATGCGCGGATAGTAGTTGTTGCGGAAAGCGGAAATCAAATCATCCGTTTTGACGCCGGTGGTTTTGTAGGTGATCTTGCGGCAGAACTCATTGCCCTTGCCGAACTCCTGCCGGACGATTTCGACAATGTCATCCGCGTGCGAATCGTCTTTGGCGTAAATCAACGTCTTCGGCACGTCGCGGCGACCAGGGAAGATTTCGGTAAAGAGTTTGTCGCGGAACGCGCGAATAACTGTGCGAATCTGATCTGGCGCGACTACGTCACGGTCAAGCTGCGCGGCGCGGTAATTCAGGTCTTCGTCAAGCTGTTCCCAACGCACGCGGCGCGTTTGTTTGTGGCGCTTGTCCACGAAAAATCCCGCGTCAACTTTGCTGCCCTGCTCGGTGATCTCGGTGCGGATACGGTACACGTCATAATTGACGTTCACGCCGTCGGCGACGGCCTGGTCGTGGTTGTATTCCATCACCAGATTCTGGTGAAAGTACCCGAAAGTCTGTTTCGATGGCGTCGCTGTCAACCCGATCAGATAAGCGTCGAAATATTCCAACACCTGCCGCCAGAGGTTGTAAATCGAGCGGTGGCATTCGTCCACGATAATGAAATCGAAAGTTTCCAACGGCAGGGCGGCATTGTAAACCACAGGCAGGGGTTCTTTGGTCAATGCTTCGGGTGTCTCGAAACCGGATTGCTCGTCGGCATCAGCGGCAAACTCTGCTTCACCTTTAAGCATTGAATAAAGCCGCTGAATGGTCGTGATGCAAACACGGCTGACGGTATCGAGCTTGTTCGATTGCAGATGTTGGACGTTGTAAAGCTCCGTGAGCAGGCGACCATCGTCAGGCGTGCGAAACTGCTGAAACTCTTTCAGCGTTTGCCGTCCAAGATTCGCGCGATCCACCAGGAACAGCACGCGTCGCGCCTTGCCAAAACGAATCAGCCGATACGCGATGTTAACTGCCGTAAAAGTCTTGCCGCTGCCCGTGGCCATTTGGATCAGCGAGCGCGGGCGATTTTCCGCCAGCGACTTTTCCAGATTGGTGATGGCCTTGAACTGCGCTGGCCACAAACCCGCCGCTGGCAAGGCGGGCAGAAGTGACAGCCTTTGGCGCAATGAACCTTCTGCCTTCGCCCATTCGATCAGTGTTTCGGGGCGATGAAAGGCGAAGACTTCCCGGCTTCGAGCCTCCGGTTCGAGGAAATTGCTGAAGCGGGTTTCGACACCCGTACTTTCGTAGGCGAAAGGCAATGGCCTGCCCCAGGTCGGCAAATCATCAGGTAAACCCGCCGAGTATTTTCCCGATTGATCCTCGACGCCGCGCAAGGTGAAACCTTCAGGCTTGGCCTCCACCGTACCGATAGCTTTGCCGTCTGCGAACAGCAGATAATCCGCTTCGCCGTGCCCTCGCTTCAACGGGAACTCGCGCACGGCTACACCGCGAGATGCGGAAAGATTGACAAAATGTCTGTCTTGAATACTCCATCCACAGAGTGAGAGCAGCCGGTCTATTTCTTGTCTTGCTTTAGCTTCTGGTGTCATTGCAACCGGATGAAATGGGGCCGGTGATCAATTGGCGACTCACTTTATGCCAATTTTGGCGAAATCTTGCAAGATTTTGTGGATAGTTGATTTACAAAATTACTGCGGCTAGCCGCAAAAGGAGAGGTATTCACCTTCAAATCTGCTCCTTGAGTCTTGCCGCAACAGGGCATCAAACACCAAACCGGTCATAAACAATGCTGCTCGCTGACCGGCTTCAATATCGGCCTCAGCAAAAGCCGCGTTGGGCGCATTATGTGCGAAACGCGTCACAAGGCGAGAGCGGGTTTTTCACTTCTCAGCCACGCCAGATTGAGCGAGAATCGGCGCGCCCCAATCTCAGCAAAGGAATCTGACGCTATGCATGTTTATTCATATGGGACTGGCAAGGATCAGGAAGTGTGGTCCCTCATCCTAAAATCGGCTGGGGACGATCTTGCGCATCGTTTATGGTGCGCTGTCATCCGGGAGGTAGCGACAGTCGCCTTGGCCCCCGCGCTGTTGGACGACCCGGACGAATTAGGGCCCGACGACCTTGTGAGTGAATGGCAGAACGAAGCTTTGCCGTCCGGTGCTAATCTCACGTTGATCTTAGGCGAGTTGGATTATTTTCGAGACACTGACCTATCTTGGGATGAAAGGATGGCGCTCGCAGGTACAGCCTGCGGTTCTCCCTCAGATGTGGTTTGGGATTTGAAGGATAGATTGTTCGGTTCACCCGATGCGCAAGACGCCGTTACGGAAGAGTCTGTAGAAGACTTCTTCTGTGAATGGCGAACGCGGTTTTTCCTAGAAACGCTTCGGGTTGTGGAAGGACTCAAAGCAGACGGGGATAATACAAGGCATTCAAGCTGATGCAGCGTAGTCTATAGCTATCGCATCACCCACAGACAGTGGAAGTCGGCATCACTCGGCCCACATGATTTCATTCCAGCAAGTCGTGTATCGAGGCGAACGCTGGCCGAAGCGCGTCCGCCAAACGCCTTCACTCTGAAACAGGCCACACCGCACAGCATCCCGCCCATATTTGGCGTTGAGCCGATCAATCGCGGCCATCAATCGCCGATGTCGTTCGTATCGTTCATTTTCCCAAAGCCGCAGTGATACCCGTTCGGCCAATTCAAGCCCGCCCAGCGTGACGCCAGCGCGCCGGTATCCGAAGCCAGCGCGAAAGATTTTGGCCAGGCCGGAAAGGGCAAGGTCGCGTAGCTCAATTGTGCTGTCTGATTTCGGCGCCACGGTCAGCGTGACAGCGTTCGCATACTGAGGCTCAGGCTTAAATCTGTCCGTCTCGATGAAGACGGTGATCGAGCCGGCGGCCAGCTTTTGCCGGCGAAGCTTTTCCGCCGCGCGAGAGACGTAATAGACAATCGCCGCGCGTAGTTCATCATAGCTCTCGGTCGCGCTCCCGAACGAGCGCGAGACCGTCAAAAGCTTCTTCGCCGGCGGAGTGATTTCGAGCGGGATGCAGGCCACTCCGCGCAATTCCTGAACCAGTCTCAGACCGACAACGGTCATCCTATCTCGCACCCACTCATCGGGCGCATTCCGCAGATCGAGCGCGGTTTTGATGCCGCGCGCTTCCAGCATCTCGGCATAGCGAGAACCGACGCCCCAAACATCGGCCACAGGCACGCGGGATAGGGCAAGCTCTTGATAAGGTGAGCGCGCCAGGTCAAGCACGCCGTTGGCCTTCAATGATCGTTTCGCGTGGTGATTAGCGATCTTGCTGAGCGTCTTCGTTTCGGCGATCCCGACCGAAACGGGGATGCCCGTATATTTCAGCACCCGCCGCCGAATCTCCCGGCCAATCTCCGCGAACGACTCGCGCGGATTGATGTGCAGGCGCATAAAGGCTTCGTCAATCGAGTAGTTTTCAATTTCGTCGGTGAAGTCGCTCAGAACGGTCATCACCCGGTTCGACATGTCGCCGTAGAGTTCATAATTGCTCGAAAGAATCGCCGCGTCGTGCGCTTCCAGCAACGGGCGAACTTTGAACAGCGGCGCGCCGTTTTCGATCCCCAGCGCCTTCACTTCATTCGAGCGCGCGACGATATTTCCGTCGTTGTTGCTGGGAACAACGACAGGACGGTCAACAAGTCGGGCGTCAAACACCCGCTCACAGCTTGCATAAAAGTTGTTGCAGTCCACGAGGGCAATGGCGGAAGGCATAGGATTTACCTCGATTGAGGCAGCCGGAGATTCATCACACAATGATGCGTGACGCTGTGCATCACGCGGCCCCAGATGACGGCCTCGGCCTCTTCGGTAATGGGGAAGTTAGGGAAGGCGGGATTTTCCGAGCAGAGCCACAGTTGATCGTCAATTCGTCGCAGCCGCTTCACGACCGTTTCGCCGCCGATCTGCGCCAGGATGATGTGATTGCCTCTGACTTCTTCGGCTCGGTCTACCACGAGCAAATCACCGTCGAAGATGTGCGCGCCGGTCATTGAATCGCCCTGCACGCGAACGAAGAACGTCGCCACAGGATGGCGTATCAGATAGCGATTCAGGTCGAGACTCTCTTCCGCGTAGCTTTCAGCAGGGGAAGGGAACCCGGCAGGAATGCGGGACAGGAGCAACGGCAGTTCGTATCTCTCATCGTAGAGCGGAGAGAAAACGGCCTGCACATTCGATTCGACACGAATGCCAGGGGCTTTCATAGGGTGAAATCTCAAGCCGCACACGGGGCGGAAAATGCGGCGGGCAACGTTGATAAAAACTACTTGACGGTGTTAAGATAGTCCCACTTACTACTTGGCGGTGTCAAGTAGTTTTATTAGTTCAAGTGGAAAACTACAATCTGGAAAGAGAGGACGCGGGCAAATGTCTTCTTTGGATGATCTGATCACGCAGGCGGAAGCCGCGCGATTGCGTGGCGTGTCACGTTCGGCGATCAATGACCTCGTGAAGCGAGGCAAACTCAAAGTGAAGAAAATCGGCAGCTTACCATTCGTATCGCGCAAGGAAGTGCTGAGTTACGAGCCGGAAGCGGGCGGCAGGCCGGCGAAAAAGGCTCAAAAGCGAAATGGCCACGCATAAGCGATGAGCAACGGCTTTCAGTTGCGCCAGCGTTGCGCGCCTTGTTAGATGAGGTTTTTGACCCCCTCGGAATGGCCGACGACCATCATGGATTCAATCGAAAAGAATTATGCGGTTGAGGTCTTGGCGACGTTGCTGGGCCGGGTTGCCAATCATTATAGAAAGTGTGTGCGGCGAAGAATGAGCAGGCCGCTTGAGCTTGCTTTGCGTCGCCCCCTCAAGGATGTCCCAAAACGCGAGAGAATGTGTGGAACCGGGATGCTCAGGGCCGCAGAGAGGCGACGTTACCGAAGGCAGGCGCGGCTACTGTTCGCACTTCTCAAAGGCGCCGGTTTTCTGGTGATCAATCCTGCCGGTCAGGTGTTGAGCCATATTGAAGTGATCGAAACCATCGGCTCACTGCTCAACCAAATCGAGAGTCAGTGTTACGAGGCGCTACGAAGCGCGGGCGGGAAATCCTTCGACGAAATCAACTTGGATGATCCGCTCATGCAAGCTCACTTCGCGGAGAGAGCCAGGACGCTGCTCGCAGGATTCGACGAGCACGAAATCAGCCTTTTCTTTATCGGGGTGGCGAGTTAATTGCTCGTGGATGCTCAGCAAATTGAGCGAGCGCAACCTAACTTTAAACGGCCTTCCCTTTTGCGCAGAGGTGTTAATACTTCAGACAAGCGTCAGGGCGATACCTCAAGCTCAAATGGGTTAGAAACCGTTCGACGCCCGAAACGCCTCAAAAGACTCACAGCATCATCTTCTTCGATTTGTTCGCGCTTCAGTATCTCTTCCACTTCTGCTTGCTCAGGGCTGGGAATGCGCGAAGCGAAGAACTGCCAAAGCTCTCCACTCTCATAATTCCTGTTGACATCCGGGAATTCGACTATCGGGCGCAAAACTTCATTGCGCCGGAAATCATCTGAATACTCAAACAGCCATTTGCCATCCTGAACAGATAGAGTGCCAATCAACAAATCGTCATATTTCAGAAGGAACTTGGCACGCACACCTGGAGGTGCCTGAATATGTTTGTTGAACCCTAACCACTCAATAAATTTTTTGATTGGCATAACTACAGTTCCTCCTTCTTTCCGAATTCAGCGACAGCTTCGCGCAAGTAGTGTTGTCGCAAATGAAGACATCGTTTGATGAGTTCGCGGCGCCCCAGGCTCAACAAAATACTAAATTCCTGATCCAATATTTCACTGACCCGCTTTAACGGTTCTTCAGTAAGGAACTTTCCCACGCTGCGGTGATGGCCTTCAAAGTTGCCCCAGATTAAACCAACCAATCGGAAGAAATCAATCTGAAATTGGTTGTCCCATCCAACAGGAGGCGCACACTTGCTGACGTATGTATTGAACTGTACGTGATCTTTGAGCATCTGCTCAATACGAGTCTCCGGCACATTCCAAAATAATGCACGTGCGGTATCATACACTGGCGAAAAACGTGGCGGGCGATTTTTGAAAAGTGGCACAATTACCCCCCAGTTGTAGGGATGTCGGTCGTTGTGTCCGATTAGAGCATCAAAGGTCAGCATCTCCACAAAGCCACGCATGATATTTTCAACGTGTTCGGGGAAGCTGTGCCTGACCGCCTCTTCAACAATCTGAAAACTGAAAAACTCGCGTTCGCGCTTCTGCTGCGCTAATTCGGCGTAATTTTCCTTGCCCAAAACCAGTTCAAAAATCTCCGCTCCGTGAGTAAGCTGTTCTGAATAACGATTGAGAAAATACTTACTCATGAAGCGCACTTGTCCATTGACGATGCGTAACTTTGATTCAGCAATATTTAGGCCAAAAGCCTGACCAATACGTGTAATGAGATGTTCAGTAATAGACTCTATTGGATACCACTTTGAGCCGACTTTTGCGATGTAGCTTTCGACGCGTTGTCTGCGGCTGCGATAGCCCTGACGATATTCGCTATCGCTGATGAAATCTTTTGGTGCGTCGCCCGTAATGGATAGAAAATTTACTTGTTCGAGTTTGAACTTACGCAAAGTCGGAATCAGCTTATCCCAAGCGACTTCATAGTCAGATTCATATCTGATCGGTTTTTTCTGAGTTGATGAGGCTATTGGGAGTTTCTTGTTTATCCGGCGCATGGGTTTGAGACATTTTTTGGTGATGGGGATGATTGTTTGTGACCGACATCGAATCACTCGGCAGACTATACTCGGTGTAAGCTCCACTTCACAATTCACATGCAATATTGACTTGCTGTCCACCTGCTTCAGCCACGTTGATCTGCACAAACTTGACGCCCTTCGACAACTTCCGCACCCGGGCCAGCCCTTCCATCGCCCGCCAATAGCGCCGCTGCGAGTACATCAATCGCCGATCCCAAAACTCGACCGTATCAGGATGGATGCCCTTCCCGTCCTGATCGTGACAGAAATAAGTATGCCGGTTCTGAACTTCGTAAAGCCTCACCCAGGCCAAGACAACTTCATCAATCGCCATCTGTATCAATGGCGAAGCTTCGTCATAACCAAGATTAAGCCGCTTGTTCGTGCAGGCGAGTTTGACTGATTCTTGCCACCCCGGATCGTTGCGTCCAGCTTGGCGAATGAGGGCTTCCGTCTCGTTCTTCACCAAGTCGCCATAATGGCGCCAGAGGTCAGGGACGCTCTCAAGTATCGCACGTAACTCCTTAACCTTTTCAGCTGGCGGATTTTCGCCCTGTTCATAAAGTTCATAAGATAGGCTGAAAAATCGGGCTTTCTGTTGGATATCGGCCAAAACCGCAGCCTTCACATTTGTCGGTTCGATCAAATTCTTTGACATTCGTCGTTTCCTCCATTGACCTTTGTGCCGATGGTAGCCGACGGCGTAGAGAGCGCCGTTGATTGCCGTTCTGGAAATACGGCAAAAGGCGTCAACCGCCGTGTCAATATCCTCCTGTTCCTGGCCTTCTAGTTTCTGCAACTCTCGCCAAGTCGCCAGTAGAGAGTCCGCTCCTTCACAGATTTCGGCGGCCAAGCCATTGCCCAGATACTTCGACACAACCTTACCGTTCTCTCGTTTCTTTTGATAGAAATAACGATGTCCGCCGCGTGTTTCCCACCCCATAAACAGCCCTCGAAATTGTGCTACAGCGTCTTTGCATCCCCGCTTTTTTTGATCTGGCCCGCTCAAGGCCATCGCCATTCAATTGTAATGATCCGCCCGCGCTTTGTGCATTTTGGCGGCCTGATATACCCGTACTGAATGTTCTCGCGAACCCAGGCCAGATCACGAGAGATGACGGGCTGTGAAACGCTGTAACGCTCCGCAAGCTCATTCTGTCTGCCGTGAGGTATCTCTCCCAATCGAGTGCACAGCCGGAGCAATGCGAACCGCCGATCCCACATCCGGGCCTGCCGCATCGCGTTGTAACGCCTACGCCCACCGGCCCGGAGGCTCGATTCTTGTTTGCCGACTCGTGTTTTCCAATTACGCTTTTTCATTCGCACTTATGCTGCAAAATAAAACCTGAAATGTTAGCTTTTTCAGCGTTCCAAAGGGGGATTGTCGGGGTTCGCTCCTGTGACATGTGCCAGTTCACAACCGGCAAAAGGACAAACACACGGCGATGCCCAATGTCCGCGCAATATCGGAAACCGGCCTGCCTTTCAGAAACAATTCGATGGCCCGATTCCACCGCTCAATCTCCTGAACTGATCGCCTTCTCGCCATGATCACTCGCTTCCCCGCCCTGATGTGGTCGCTTCTGGTGATGCCCGATGACTACCTATAAGCCAGCAAAAAATATCTTTCCCGGAAAGTCGAAAAAGTCGAAAAAGTCGAGGCGCGGCTTTCCAGCTTTCGGGTTTTTCGAGTTTTTCGACTTTCTGGGAAACATTTATTTTCACTCCGAATTTCGGGCGATAAGGAAGACAGGCTGGTTAGCATCCATCCTTGTTATCCCATTCGCTTCCAATCGCTTCCCGAATTTATTGCGCCCTAATGCTTTATAACCATTTTCGGCGCAGTAGGTTTTGTAATCGGAGTAGAGGTTGCGTAGAGTCGTCCGGGCCGTCGCGTCAGGCTCCCACTTTTCATCCTCGATGAACATGGCCACGGAATCTGACTCCTTACGATATGCAGCCAAGATGTCACGAACCGCTTGGCACTCTGTAAACTTGCCCTGTCTCAGCAATCGCCTCAATCCTTCGAGCACCCAATTGAAAATGCCCGGCAGCTCTTCCGCGATGATCTCGCGCGCCAAGTTCGGGTTGCGTTCATCCTCTGGGATGGTCACATCGAAAGGGATGATAAGAAATCGGCGGAAATACGCTTCCGTATGCTCGACATCACGCGGCAGTTCGTTGCAGTTGAAGGCAAGCTTGGCGTATTTGGTCAAGATGAATGGCTGACCATAGGGCAAACGAGCTTCCACAGGTTCGCCCGACGCCAGTTTCTTCAGGATTTCAGCCTCGAGTCTCGTCGAGACCTCGGAAGCATAGTTGAGCAGTTTATTGGCGAGCTTGGCGCGGTTATACTCGCCCCCAAGACTTTGCAGGCTGAAATGGCTGATGTTCTCTTCTCCCAACAGCGCAGTGATCACGTCGAAGAAAACAGATTTGCCATTTGCGCCCGATCCATAAGGCAGGAGAACTTTCTCAAGCTTCAGGTCCGTAAACGTGTAACCCACGAACTCAGCGCAAATATCCTGCCGGGTTTTCTCAGGCAACATCCGATCAAGAAACGCCTGCCATTTGGGATAGGTGGCGACTGGGTCGTATCGGAACGGCAGCATGTAGGTTAGGAAGTCTTCGCGCCTGTGCTCGCGGATTGATTGACCGTGTGTGCCAATCTCAAAGGTACCGTTCTCAAGGTTGATCAACGTCACGCCTTGTTTGCGCTTCGGCTGCGGCAGGTAAGCAGCGGCAGAAAACTGTTTCAGGAGCGTCTCGCGGAACTGGAAATAACGCGCCGAGATAGTCTCGACGCCGAGCCTCTCCGCTGCCTCTCCAAGGAACTGGCAAAGCTCTTCTTTGTCAATCTGCCGCCAGAACTGACCGTTGAAGGTGTACACATACTCCAATTGCCGACACAGGCCACAATGTAAGGCCAACGCCGTCTCGACAATCTCCTGAACAGAAATGACGATCTGATGTTTCTGCGTGATCTTCTGTTCCGCGTCTAAATTGCCTTTATCCCGAAAATCTATGGGTTGAAGCTGCGTCAGAATTTCAGCAAGCACTTCATCGTGCGAAACGGCAGGACGAATGGTCAGCGACGTTTCGCCTGTTCCATTCTGCGAGACATATTCAGCAATTCTCTCAAACGGGATGACTCGCACGCCTCTGTCTTGGAAGGCCGTCTCAATCATAGTTATGGCCCTCCTTACTCAGAAGATCGTCAAGACCTTTGGCGTCATCCCAATCTAGGAATGCGCCAAGCAGTCCTGCGCGCTCGACGCTGTTGAGCAGTCGAAGCAAAGCCCGCTCAACTTGCGCCTTGATGCGCCAATCGGAATCGAAAGCAAGGAACACACGCCGCAGCCGAGGCAACTCGCGCTTGATCATCTGGCCGAAATCCTCTTTAAAAGAACTGACGCCGGCGACGGCTATCACACAGGCGTCAATCGCTTCAGCAATCACATCGGCTTTGAGAGCACCCTCGGTGATCACTGCCTCGCCCGTCGAAGCGACGCGCCAGTGGCGCGCGAAATGGACAGGCACGCCACTCGAAGCGCCATCTTTACGATCACGCGATGAAAACCAGATGTAGCGCGTTCCAGCGTCCTGACGGATCTGGCAGGCTTGAATCCTGCCCCAAACGTCTCGCACGGGAATAAAAAAGCCTGGCAGCCTGGCCGTGAACGTCCAACGACCATCGTAATCACGAAAGAACCCAGGCACGTTGGAAAGATCGTGATTGATTGCCAGGGCGTGGCAGACATCCAGAATCCAGGTTGATGACTCCGGCAAGCTGGCGTAGAGATTGCGCGCCACTTCGGTATCGGAAAGGCCACGCCGCGACAAATCATTAACGTGTCGGTTCGATAACGTGAGGCTTTCAAGCAGGGCCGTGTAGACGGCATGCCGCCGCTCAATCGGCGCACGTACCAGAGGCTTATTGTTGATGCGTACCGGGCGGATTGCTGGCGGCCACAGCTCGCGCGCACGTTCGCGAATGATGTGAACATACCCCTTATTCCGTGACTCACGCACGGCACCGGCCGCAACACGCATACAGATGACCAGCGCGCCGTCTTCGGACACGCTGCACCAGTCGGTATGCTCGCAGATCGGGCACGGATTACGGCGTTTGACGGGGACGAGCCGCGATTCAAAGCCTCTCGAAAAATGTATTGCTCGCGGGCTTATGGGCGTGGCAGAATGCGGATTGATTGAAGATTGGTTTGCGCCTGTCTTCGGACGCACGTCATTTTCGATCATTTTTGCCTCTGTTTGTGCTGAGGCAAGCCGAGCAGTTAAAATTGCCCGGCCTGCCAGTTGGTAGGAAACAAGCGCGCAAGGTGTCATCGTGCGGTCTCCAAACTCACTCTTGACTCTTGCGCGTTCGTGTTTTTAGTCGCCTGTTCCTGAATCCACTTTTCTAAAAGCGATTCGGGGATGCGAATGCGCTTGCCGATCCGCACATGCGGAAATTGACGAGCACGGCAGGCTGCATAAAGCGCCTGCTTGCTCATTCCTGCGCGTGGCGCAACGGCTTCGACGGTGTACATTTGTTCAACCAAGATGTGATTCCCTTTCGTTTGAAACAGGCGCAAACCATTCGCGTCTGACGAATCGGAGTATAAACAGACCAAATCACACCTTGTCTATATTGTGTCGTTCTGAAAATCGTCGTTTCTACTTTCTTCCGGTCGTCCGACGATTTTTGCTTGTTTTGCGGGGCTTTTTGTCCTTGGTCCCTGGTCGTCTCCCAGCCGGGTCGGGAGGACGTAACGGTAAACCGATGAACTCGGCAACGTCATCTATCGCATCTTTCACAGTTGACCTTGTCCTTTGTTCTCCTACGGTAGAAGCGATATCAGCTATTCTTTCCTTTTTACACTGAAAGCGCGCCAGCCATTCATAGTGCGATAATTCTGTTTTTCCCCAGACACGTTTCAAGTCTGGGCGTAAATCCAGGTACCGTTTGCTATCAATCAAATATCTTTTCAGTGCGATCTCGAAATCATCGCGCACACGTCTTTCAAATTCCTCTTCACTCTGAACCAGCGGGCGCCATAAATCCGACGCGAACTCAAGCGGCTCTATCCAGAAGTCGTGTAGGTTAAGCTCGAAGATAAAGGCCTTGTGAATGATCGGCGGCTGAATTTCTTTACCGAAAATATCAACAATCGGAAATCTCATCTCCCGATAGATAGGAGATTCATAAGGCCGTTCTTGTTGGTCAACATAACTATCAAGCTTCAGGAACGCCCAGTGCAGCATCCAGCCGACTCTTAAATTATTGGCGTCCGCCCAATTTTCAAGGCTATCCATCCAGGCGATCAGTTTCGGATGGATTTCTGACTGGTAATAAGCGATGTGCTTGTCCTTCTTATAGTCCAACCCAAAATCTGAAAAGAACTGCCAAATGTGGAATTGAATTCTTCTTCGATCCCCACCGGGCACTAACAATGCCTGTCGAAGCTCTTCTGTCGCCCCATCCCGCACATAAGCTTCGTGCGCTTCTCTGAGTTGATCCCTGTTACCTATCGGTAAATAAGGCCCCTCTTTTTCAATAGGGGCATAACCATTGAAATAATAGACGAGATGTCCGCCTCCATAACAAGACTCCCAGAAATCAATCCGTCTCTTTCGCTTTAGCCTTAACAGGCCAGTCTCTTTGTATGTCTGTAGCGGTATCCCATGTAATCGCTCAAAGACTTCAGGCGCACATTTACTTATTGCGTTTACGAATTCAATTCGCGCATGCAGAAGAGACATATTAGGGTATGCAAGCTCAAAAAGATGGCCATCCCCGCGATCTTTCTTGATCATCCTCGACCTCCCTTCTTGGTCTTCACTTCCCTTCATTGCTCCGGCCCGCCAATCGCGTGAAGGTGCGCGGTTGTCCTCGCGTGGATCAGACGCGAGTAAGGCGAGCCGAACTTGATTGACTCGCGTGAGTCAAAGTTGTGTGCCTACAGTGTGCCAACTTAGCCACATCGAGTAATACTAGCTAAAAGAAAAAGCCGTTGAGAAGCCCGTAAGTGGCAACTCAACGGCACACATAACAACTTGTGGAAACTTGGTCAAATTGTCCGGTTCAGACTTTTAACCAGTGGGTCGTAGGTTCGAGTCCTACACGGCTCATAAATAATAACAATAACAAAGCGGCTGCCATCCGGCAGCCGCTTTGTTTGCACCCGCTTTCATACGCGGATGATTGATTCCGATG
>JAJVHZ010000128.1 GCA_022072255.1 Gammaproteobacteria bacterium
TGGGCCGCCGCGGCGGCTAGCACCCCGGCCCAGGCGTGCACGCTGTGCCGCCGCGCCCACGGCGGGGCCCCCGGGTCTGCTCGCCACCGCGCCGCCAACCGGCCACCCCCCCGGTCCGGGCCAGCGCGGCGCGAAGCGCCGCGTCTACCGGGGCCCGAAGGGCGCCGGCTGCCGGTAGTGAGTTCAGAAGAACAAGAGAGAGGGTTCCTAGAAAGAGACCCTTCGGGATGGGGTGACAGCGCTGTAATCGCGCGGGCTAGAGCGGCGTCGTCGTGCAGTGCCCATACCGAGGCCCAGCCGCGTCCCCGATCCCCCACCCGCCACGATGCGAGCCGTTCAGTGCGGGTGCGTTGGCGGCCGCGCAACACCTCGGTCGCCACCCCTAAGAGCCGCAGCGCGGCATCGGCGCGTTGGACGGTGCGCACCGACAGGCCGGTGTCAGCGGCCAGGCGCTCATTGGTCGGGCGGCAGTGCCGTCCGGTGGCGTACTCGGCGTAACCGGCACGTGCGGTGGCCACCGCCAGGACCGCCGCCCGGCTGACCTGATTGGCCCCCAACACCGGACGCACCGCGGTGTCATAGCGCAAGTCATAGGCGATCGGCACCGTGAACCGCACCCACCGCTCACCCCGGCCGGCCCAGCACCCCACACCGGCCCACACCCCGGCCTCAAGCTCCAAAACAATCCCCGGCGCCGGCAGAGGAGGCAGCAGCGGGCCGGCGGTGGGGGCCTCGCCGGCACCCCGACCACAGCCCGCCCGGGCGACCCGCACCGCCCACGGGCGAGTACGAGCCACCCCGCGGCGACGCAACAACGGGCCACAACCGCGATAGCCGGCCGGGCGAACATCACTATCTGATAAATCACGGTGCGCCCCGTCTAGAACCGCAGACAGGTATGAGCTACCGTGAGACGAGTCCTGCAAGACACGTCCCTTTCAAGGGCAACGGGTGCGGACCCGGAACCGAGCTCCAACTCGGTTCAAACCCTCAGACAAGGCCCCGCTAAAGCGGGGCCTTCGTCATATCTGCGTGAGGTGAATCCGCACCGCTATGAAGATGTCGGCATCTGCCCGAACCGCGATGGCCCGGGCCGTGCGGCTCACATCGCCAGCGGCAACACCTCGCTACCGAGCTCGCGGACTAGCTCTGGCATCCCGACATGGGCGGCGAGAAGGTCAGCGACGTACTGCGACACGGAGGTGCCGCGCTGCGCCGCCCGCTCTTTGATCTTGTCGGAGACAATTCGGTCTGGCCGGGTGAGCAGTTCAACCCGGTCTCCTTTTCGCGCACGAGGCATATGGCGACCATGCCACCGCCGCAGGTATCTGATACAGCGACACGCCGTAACGTCCGGCCCGCTTTCGCCGCTATCCGCGCAAGATGAGCAAGACCAATTCCAGCCGAGGGGGGAACGATTTTCGTAGCCGCGGAATCACGCTTCAATCCAGCGATCCTGCTGGATGACGCCTCCCCTGGGCTCCGGAACCTGTGACCTGACCGAATTGCCACCAAGAATCAATGTGACGATCAGAAAGCACCACATCTACGGGCCACGAACGGCATACCTCCCGGTTCCCAGGAGCATGACGTGACCGCCCGCCACATCTACGTCGACGAGACGAAACACCGCGACTACGTGATGGTGGCGGCGGTCGTGTTGGGCGAGGATCTGACGTCTGCCCGTGCTTGCGTTCGGGAGCTCCTCAAACCGGGGCAGCATCACCTTCACATGAAGGACGAAGCGGACGGTCGGAAAGAGACCATCGCGAAGACACTCGCCGCGGCGGATCTTCGGGCGACGGTTTATGACGCGGGCCAACGACACCGCAACCAGGTACTCGCGCGGGCCGCGTGTCTGTCCGCGCTTATCGACGACCTTTCCGACAGCAACATCGAGACCTTGATCGTCTTAGACCAAGACGAAACCCTCGTGCAATCGGATCGTCGGCTGCTCTACCGTGCCGTCCGTACCGCAGGCCGCGAAGCAACCCTGCGCTACGAGCACCGGCGCGCGGCAACAGAACAGCTACTCGGAATCCCAGACGCCTTCGCCTGGTGTTGGGCAAAGGGTGGACAGTGGCGGGCACACATCCGGCCTGTCACCACGGTGCGAACCGTCTAAAAAAACCTGCCCCGCCCGATAATGCGCGAAGCCCGAGCGCCACGGTCGTCCGGCCGGGTCTCGGGCTCACTTTCTGCAGCTACTGCGGCAGACACGACAATAATAGCCTGCCCAGTACCGTTCCGGCCATGCGCCGGGGGCCACCCGCCCCCGCTGGGCGGCCGACATCGTGTGCCGGGGCGGTGGTCCAAGGCCAGGATTGGCATAGCAGCTACCTGACTGGTCTGCCACTTAGCCACACTTAGCCACTTTTTGTTCATACCACTTAAGCACTTGCGCGCGTGTCTGTTAAGACACTTTTGTGTGTTGAGTGCTTTACTACTGAGATGCTGGTGTTGTCGGTGGTACACACAAAGGGTGGGGTGGCCAAGACCACTTCGGCTGTCTACCTCGCTACTGCCGCTGTCCGGCGGGGCCTGTCGGTCATCGTGCTGGACGCCGACCCGCAGGGTTCAGCGCTGCTGTGGGCCGACGCGGCCGAGCGGGCCGGCGACCCGCTGCCGTTTCCGGTCGTCACCGCCGACGCGACCACCATGGTCAATCCGCCAGACGCAGATCTGGTCATCATCGACACCCCTCCCGGATATCCGGCTCTGATCGACGCGGCGATCGACGCGGCATCCGTTGTGCTCGTCCCGACCGGAGCCAGCCCGCTCGATCTGATGCGCGCATGGCCAACGCTTCAGGTCACCGCGCACCGGCCCACTGCGGTCCTGCTCACCCAAGTGATGCTCGGGTCGAAATTGGCCACTGAGGCGCGGGCTGCGCTGGAAGACGAGGGGGTGGCAGTGATAGGAACACCGATCCTGCGGCGCGAACACGTCCGCCAAGCGTTCGCGAGCGTGCCGCGCGACCTGGTCGGCTATGACGACGTACTCGGCGAGCTCCTGGGCGCCATCGCCGAGGGGGTTCCGGCCTGATGGCGGAGTCACTGAGAGACAAGCTCGCGAAGAACACCGCTGCGGCGCCTCAAGCCCGCGCCGCGCAAACATTCACCACCACTCCCACTGGAGGGAGCACCGACCGCGAGCGCAGCGCCGACCGCAACAACAGCCGAACGACGGTCTATCTCTCACCCGATCTGCGTCGACGTCTCAAAATCGCGGCCGCCAACACCGACCGGACAATGAACGACATCCTCATCGAAGCCACCGAGACGTGGCTATCAGCGCATGATGACACTTAAACGCTTAGGCACTTTGGCACTTGACTACTGAGACACTTCAGTGTCCAGACCGGGGGCTCACGGCCCGCGCGGTGTTCGTCGATTAAGGGTCCATCTCGTAGTCGGCCTGTGTCGACCGCCCAGTCTCTGCAAGACGTGCTGGCCGATGCTGCACAACCTGGACATCCCGGGCTGCACGTCCCAGTAATTGCTACTCCAGGGCGGCCGCGACTATCAGGTCGCAGGTCGAAGAGGCACACGCGCTTCGCCACCGCGCTGCCCGACCACATCGACGTCACCACCCACCTCTATCCCGCGGGCGACCACTACCTTTTCGCCACGCCGATCACGTGACCGCCTGGTACCACCGGGTCGGCGCGCAGCTCATTGACGCGGGCCTTCGATCTTCGTCGCGCTGGTGTCTTTAGCTTAGTTCTCGGTAGCCGGGAGGGTGTCAAATCTTCGCTATGGCTGACCTGGAGCTGGCCCGGGGCGGGTAGCGACCCGCCGCCGCCGACCAGCTCATATGACGCCTGCGCAGCTGGCAGCCCCCACATCGATTCCCCGTCAGTTTCCAGACTGAATAGTGTTTCGGGCCAAGGGGTCGATGGCCTTTTCCATCCAGCGCTCGCTGCCTAACCACGTTAGCGCCACGATGCTGGCGATCGCGGCGGCTATCATCGCGAAATAGCCGGCGGTGAGGCTGACGTGTGAGACCAGCGCTGAGATGAGAAAGATCGACATCGCACCGAAGATGGTTTCGATCGCCATCATGGTGGTGAGCACCTTGCCCAGTTCGGATTCGGGCATCACTTTTTGGAGCAAGTTCGAACTGGCGACCGCTGAGGCGATACCGCCGGCGTAGATGGCCAAAAGACCTAGCGAGGTGGTCCTCCAGTCGGGAATCAGCATGGCTATCAGCCCGATGGAGGAAACGGCGGCCGAACCTAACATGAGTTTTCGAGTGTCGCGACTGACGAAGACGGTGATCGCTGCTGAGCCCAGGACTAGGCCCACACCTAGGGCGGCGTTGGCGAGCCCAATCTCGGCACTGCCTTTGTGGTAGACCGCTGAGATTGCGAATAAGGCGACGGGAAGGGCTGGGGCGAGGGCTATTTCGTCCAGGATGACTGCCCACAGGAATCGGTTGGAGCCGCGGAGTTGTCGAAACGCCTTTGCTGAGCCGGCGATGGCGGCCAGAAGGGGAACATTCTCATCGCCGCCCAGAGGCTGGCGGGGCAGAGGCAGACGCATCATCACCGCCCACATCACGGCGAACGACAGCGCGTCGGCGGCGATGAGCCATACCGGGCTGATGGTGGCTGCCAGGATTCCGCCGGCGACGGGTCCGACGATGGAGATTGAGGTCCACGTCAGCCGAAACAGTGAATTGAACGACGGGCTAAGTTCGCCGTACATCGATGGCACGGCCGCGAACGTGCCGGCGCGGGCGAACATGTCAAAGGACATCCGAATGAACACCAGCGCGGCGATGACGATTAACGATGTTGTGCCCGTGAGCAGTAGCGCCACGGCGGTGAGACCGACAATGATCGCCTGACCACCGTATCCGACGCCAATCATCCGTCTGGGTGCGTTTCGGTCAACGACGGCGCCGATCAGGATCCCGGGAAAGATTGTCGGGATGCTTTCCATGATCACAATGGATCCCATCGCCATGACAGAGCCGGTCTGTTGAAGGACCAGAACGGCGATGGCGATGTCGAACACGCTTCCGCCGAGGGCGTTGACCGCCATACCCCCGAGGTGATGGCGGGCAACTGGATTACGCAGGACCTCGACCGCCGTCGACATCACGAGAGCCAGGGCCTGTCGCTTAGGCCCGTTATGGGGCGTTCCTCACCAATATCGCCAGCGCCGTCCAGGATGCGGTACTCGTTGAAGACGGTTCGGGGATCAACCTGCTGTAGTTCTCCGCTTTTGTGCACCCAGACGGCCGGTAGGGGGCGATTCCATCCTCGTGCCGAGGCGATGTCGTATCCGCCGGCGGATCCGAGAATGATCCGTTGCCCGACAGCGATATGAGCCGGACCCCGTGCGGATTTCGCGATGGCGTCGCCTTCGAAACAGCCACTGCCGTAGATGTCATAGCGCGTCGGTCCAGCTGGAGAAACGTGTACGGGGTGAAACCACGATCCGCGCGATGAGACGAGCAGACCGCTGCTGTCGACGATCAGCAGCCGCCGGTTGCGGCGGCGTTTCTGCGCGACGACCCCGTAGATGACGTAGCCGTGGTCCTCAACCAGGGATCGTCCCGGCTCAGCGACGAGAGTGATGTCGTCGATGATGCCCATCGCGTCTACTGCCTCGCGGGCGGCGCCGGCGAAATCTTCCCACGGCGGAATATCGATATTGGGTCCGGCGCTTCGCGCCGGAAATCCGCCGCCGATGTCGATCACGAATCGGTCCTGGTTTCTGCAGTGCTTCATCAGGGCAACCACTTCGGACTGCCAGCTTCGCAGGACCGCCCCGTAGCGTTTGGGAGAGAGTTGATTGGTGCCGAGGTTAAAATGGAAGCCCGAGACGCACAATCCCTGGCGGGCAAGGGAATCCGCGATCGGGAGGATCTCGTTGGGCATAAAGCCGAACCTTGACCAACCGAAACGGCGCCGTACCGATCCACGCAGCGAAATCCGGGCTGGCCGATCGCTGCGCTTGGCCACGGTGGTGATCTCCTCGGCTTCGGCAGCCGAATCGAGCTGGATCCGAACCCCCAGATTGACAGCAAGCTGTAGTTCGTCGAGGGTTTTCAGCGGTCCATCGAAGAACATCCGCTCAGGGGTGTAGCCGTCGGTGACGGCCAGCCGGATCTCCGGTCCCGAGACCACTTCGGCATGCAGGCCGACGTCGCATAGCGTCGTGGTGATGCACTTTGCGGCATTGGTTTTGTAGGAATACGCAATCGCGCAGTCGGCGAAGGCGCCGTCGAACGCAGCCTTCATCGCGCTTGCCTCGGCTGCGATCGCATCCACGTCAATGAAGTAGAACGGAGTGGCGGATCGATCAGCGAGACACTGCTGCAACCCCTCGGGCAGGGGCGCTGCCCTCACCGCGGCTTAGTCCAGGTATCGACCACCACGCCCTGGTAGTGGCGGTGTCGGTTCAAAATCGACCGGTCGCGATACATGCGCCGCGCCGCGACAACCCGCTGGGCCGCAATCAGGTTTGGCGCGTCGGAGAACACCCCGATCGCTGCGGCATAGGCCAGCAGTGAGGCGCGCGACACCGGCTTGAGCACGGTGGTGTGCGAGGAGTGTAGGTCGAAGGTTCTCGAGAAAAACTGCCGCCAAAACTGGAAGTCCCAGTGTGGGGAGGGGTGGAATCCGACAACCTCTCCGACTGCCTGGAGTAGCTCGTCAGGTGGGCTGCGACGGTAGAAGAAGTTCGCCGCGCAGAGCATGCCCCCGTCTGTGAGTACTCGATGGGCCTCGCCAAGTGCGGCCTCTCGTTGGTCAATGAACGCAAAATTGCAGCCGACCAACACGATGTCGAACGAGGCGTCATCGAAGGGCAAGCGGGCTGCGTCGCTGCACACGTAGATGAAGTGATCGTTGGGTGGCGCCTTGGCTGTGGCGGCCATGACCGCCTGCTCGGAGAGGTCGATGCCGGTCACGTTGACAGGGCGATCTAACCCCGAGGCGAACTGGCGACCCGAAAATCCGGTTGAGCAGGCCAGATCGAGGACGCGCAGATTCCCAGAGCTCGCGCCAGCTGCCCACCACTGCTGCGCTGATCGTCGCCATGAATCGACGGTCTGCACGCCGCCGGGCGGAGTGTTTTCCTGGCCCATCAGCGCAACGAAATCGGGGTAGGACAGAGTATTGAGGTCTAGATTCATCGCAGCGCCATTCCGTACATCAAGCTGTCACGAGGCTCATCGGTCAGGTTCGGCCGGATCGCATGCCGGGTCAGCAGCCCCTCGTGGTGCATTCCCGCCCGTTCCATCACAGTGGCTGACCGCACGTTGTCGACATCGCAGGTCGCCCAGACACGGTAGATCGCGGGCACATCGCGCAGAGTGTCGATGACCGTGCGCAGACACGCAGTCATGATTCCGCGGTTCCACCAGCCAGAACCCAAGCAGACACCGACTTCGGTCGAGAACGGCTTATCAAGCCAGCACGAAAACAGGCCGATGGGCTCGTCGGCGATGTCTTCGGCGATGACCCATGTTCGTTCGTCGCCGCCCCGATTGGCTGAGTCGAGATAGTCAAGAAACTCCAGCGTCTGCGATTCACGTTCATGCGGCGACCACGACAGATAGCGGGTGACCCGAGTCGAGGACGTCAGGTTGCCGAACAAAGCCCCCGCATCGCTCGAGCGCGGCAGACGCAAACGGAGGGTACCGCTGGATCGCGGCGACACTGCCAATACCTCCGGTAGCTCGGACAACGACCACGATGTCCTCGTCGCCGCCGATCCGGTCCCCCCATCCCTATCCTCGATGGGATCAGGGCTGTTGGTATAGCGGCTCGCCGCTGGGGCAGATCCCTCCACTCCGCACCACTTGCACAACGGATTTGGCCGATACTGGCGGGAGTCGCTCTCCATGGCAACGGAATCGAATGCGATGCACCGATCCATCGTGACAACCTCAGCTCCGAGACAGAACTTGAGTAATTCAGAGCACTGAATGCCGGCGACGATCGCATTGAGGGGGCCAAAGCTGGGCGTTTGATATTGGTCGTTGAGATTATCGCCGTCCACCGCGTCATCGGCCCCGTCGAATTCAGTCTCAAACGGGATCTCGAAACACTCTAGGCAGCCCGTGACACCCGGAACGATGAGCGGACCGACTATTCCGACGCCATCGCGATAACCGGCGCAACTAAACGGTGTCGAGGTCTGAAAAGCCGCGTCGTTTGTCCATTGCGCAATGTGGACAGGGGTATCCGCTGACAGCACTGCCACATCGGCTGAAGTGAGGACCTCGGCAAGGTCGGCGGGTCCGGCGGGCGCATGGGGATGCGTCGTGATCGCCACCGCCGCGTTGCGGAGACGCAGCGCATCTTCAGCCGCCTCTACCTTCAGCCGGCCGATGTCGGACTCGGTGAACAGAAACTGACGGGTCAGATTGGACGCTTCTACGTGATCGGCATCGACCAAGATCAGGCCCCCGACGCCCGCGGCGGCAAGCTGCATGGCGACATTGGTCCCGATACCACCTACGCCGATGATGGCCACGGTGGTGGCCGCCAGTTGGGCTGAACGAGGATGACCGTCTAAGACTAGGTCGAAATAGAGATCGTGGCGGCTGTAGCGATCACCCAGTTCGATCCACGTCGGCGTTAAAATTCCGTCCGCGATGAGCTCCTCAATGAGGTCTTTGGCCGCTTCGACGGTCAACCCGCCGGTGGCTCGGGCGATCTCGACGAGCGCGGGATAGGACTGCGGAGCGCTGCATTTGCAGAGTAAATCCACAAGGAAGCTGGGAGGGGTGTCAATGAGCATCCCCACCGGAGGCATAGAGCCTAGCTGGATTCCATGGGCCCTTTTCGTCAAGGCCAGGCCCTGGCAGAGGTTATAGGTGTTCGCCACGCGCCACTCTCCTTAGAACGTCTGTGGAGCCCGAACAAGGGATGAACGGGCTCCACAGCAATTGCAAGTACAATCAGTTCTTGAGTCTTCCACGCAGCACCCGAGCGGTAATACGCTTGATGTTCAGCACTTTTACACCTCCCTCCTAGTCGTTAGAAGCCGACATCAGCAAATTAACGTACCTACCACGGCTATTGCAAGATGCTTGTGTGAAAGCGATTTGCTGGGATATGAGTTTTGACAGCGCCATCCCCTTTAACTGCGACGGGTGGTCGACATCCGCCCCATGCGACGTCGTCAAGTGCGCCTAGTCTCCGCCACACCAAAGGCTGAAAACACAATATCTAGTCATTGAAATTAGACCAGCACACTAAATATGGGCATGTCGAACAAGTGTTCGTGGAAGTTTGCGCCATACTGAGGAGCGTGGGGTGCCCCTGCATAAAAAACTTTCTCCCGCATTCAGGGATGCCCGGTACGTGCGGACTTAAGAGGAAGCGACAACCGTAGGGATCGGTTGTCTCTTTCTCGCCCCTGGAGATGTAGCCATGCATCGACCGGCCCGCCAGCCCGGCCCGCCCGTCGATGCCGCGCGCTTACAACCGGACAACCAGGCCGCCCAGCACATCGAAAATCGCTTGGTCGGTGCCTGGCTCGACGATCCTGAACTTGCCGCCGAACTGGCAGAGGAACGAGAACGACTCCAGCGTCTTCAAGCGGATGAAGAGCTGCTCCTCGCCTTGCAGCTGCACCAGTTCACCGGTTGACCAGTTGACCTCGGTTGGGCGAGAATCCTGACATGGATTGGAGCCCCACCGTCGACGTCATCCTCTACGCCGTCCCGTTCTTCGTGGTGTTCATCGTCCTGGAGCTGCTGTCCTACCGGTATCTGCCCGACGACTCCCCGTCCGGGGGTGCCGGGCGCGGCTACGAGACCCGCGACACCGCGACCAGCCTGACCATGGGAATCGGCTCGGTGGTGATCAACCTCGGCTGGAAGCTGGTCGTGCTGGCCGCGTACACCGGGTTGTATGTGATTGCGCCCGTGCATCTCTCAGCCGGCAACCCGCTGACCTGGATCGCGTTGTTCCTGCTCGAGGACCTGGCCTACTACTGGTACCACCGCACCCATCACACCGTGCGGATGCTGTGGGCCAGCCACGTCGTGCACCACTCCAGCCGGCACTACAACCTGTCCACGGCGTTGCGCCAGTCCTGGACCCCGTTCTCGGCCCTGCCGTTCTGGCTGCCGCTGGCCTTCATCGGGTTCCCGCCGTGGATGATCCTGGCCCAGCAGTCGATCAGCCTGATCTACCAGTTCTTCCTGCATACCGAGCGGGTCGGAAAACTCTGGGCGCCCATCGAATTCGTCTTCAACACGCCGTCGCACCACCGGGTGCACCACGGGTCCAACACCGAGTACCTGGACAAGAACTACGGCGGGATCCTGATCATCTGGGACCGGATCTTCGGAAGCTTCCAGCCCGAGGGCGCCGCCGTGGTGTACGGGCTGACCAAGAACATCGACACCTACAACCCGCTGCGGGTGGCCACCCACGAGTTCGCCGCCATCGGCCGCGACCTGGTGACCGCGCGCAGCGCCCGGGAGGTCACCGGCTACCTGTTCAAACACCCGGGCTGGGAACCCGGCTGAGCCGGCTGGGATTCAGCAGTCGTCGAACGAGCCGAGCCGGCCCGTCCCGGTCAACGCCGACAGCGACTTGTCCGCCGCCGCCAGCACCTCAGGAGTCCGGGCTGTCCGCTCGTTCAACGCGCAGCGGGTCGCCACGAACCCGGCCGGGGCCGAGTTGATGGTGGGCTGCACCATCCAGTTGGCCTCCGGTGCCTTCGCGATCTCCGCGGCGAACCCCTCGGCCAGGACAGGTTTGTTCAATCGTGCGACCACCAAGCGGTTCAGCGCCCGGCCGAGCATCTCGACGTCGCCCATCGAATCGCCGGCGACCAGGAACACCTCGCCCCGGGTGATGACGTTGTCGATGGCGCCGTTCTTTCCGCCCCGCCAGGAGGTCAGGCCGTCGGGGATGCCGGTGATTTCCAGTTCGGACATCCGCTGCGGATCCAAGCCGAGATAACGAGCGTCGGGCTCCCCGCGGGTGAGCTGGTAGTCGGAGACCAGCCGGCCCGTGCTGCGGTCCTTCATCAGGGTGGTGACGGCCACGACGTGGTCCGGGGGCACTGCCGCCGCCGCGCCGTACTTGGCCACGATGGCCGGGTTGAGCGCGTTCTGGACCATCCACCGCACCCCCCAGGCGATTCCCGCCGACACCACCCAGACGTCGTAACCGTTGCGGCGCAGGTTGCCGTACAGGTCGGCCATCTGCGGGTAGATGAACGGCCGGCCGGCGTCGAGGATCGTGGACTGGCCGCCCGAGTCGAGGTCGGCGCGGGCCGAGCCGTTGTCGTAGACGGCCGCGGCCTCGCGCAGGTAGTCCGCGACGCTGCGGCCCGCGAAGACCGACGCCGGCATCGGCAGCGAGGAGTACTCGCGGAAGGAGTCGGCCTCACCGCCGGACTCGAGCAGGGCGTCGTAGTAGTCCGACACCCCCTGGGAGACGGCCACTCGGGTGCCCTCTGCGGTGCTGAACGGGGGGTACATCGCCGGCGACAGGGCGGTCGGATCGACGGCGTTGGTCTGCTGCACCCTGGCCAGGACCGCCTCACTGATGTCGCGGGCCTGGGTGGTGTTGTCGAAGTCGAACACCACCGTCCGGCCCTGTCCGGCCGCGCCGGCGATGGTGTCGGTCAGCTTCTGGTAGACGGAGTCGGTCCAGCCGTCCGGGTCGAGGGCGGGCACCCCGGCGGTCCTGGCGGCCGGGCCGGACGCTGAGCAGCCGGCCAGGGCCGCGACCAGGGCTATCGAGCCGATCAGTCGTGCAGCAGCGCTTCGCATGTCCCCTCCAGGTGCAGCTCACGAATCCGGCGGCGTCCCCGATCGGCGCGTCCGCTCCCGGCGCAGCGTCTCACCCCGGAAGAAGGCCGGCGACTTGAGGTTCCACAGGATCATCAGCAGCACCCCGAACAGCAGGCTGGCCACCCCGATGATGAAGACCACTCCCACCCCGGCCAGTGAGGCGCCGGAGTTGTCCGGCTGAGCCATCTGGTAGGCCTCGATGATGCCGACCGGGATCAGGATCAACGCCGCGATCCCCGGCAGGATCACCTGCCCGAATGCGGTGCGCCACGAGGCGAACGCGGTGTCGCGGAAGTACAGCACCGAGGACACCGCGACCACGCTGTAGTAGGTGATGATCGCGATGCCCACGCTGTAGACGCAGTCCTCGACGATGGAATCGCTGACGAAGGTCAGTCCGCCGTAGATCGCCAGGGTGGTCAGTCCGATGAACCAGGTGGCGAACTTCGGGGTCTGTACCACCTGGTCGACCGAGGCGAACCGGTCCGGCAGCGCTTTGTAGGTCGCCATCGACAGCACCGAGCGCACCGTCGACATCACCGTGGACAGCGTTGCCGAGAACGCCGACAGGCCGATGACGAGGGCCGCCGCCACCGCACCCCGCGGCCCGACCGCCTCGCGGGCCAGCGAGGCGAAGACGTCGTCGATGTTGGCCTCGTTGGTCAGGCTCATGTCGCTGGTGGGATCGGTCCCGGCGAAGGCGAGGGCGGCCACCCCGATCACCACGTAGGTGATCACCGTGATGAGAATCGCCGTCACCCCGCTCCGGCCGGACTGCCCCGGCGTCCCGGCGGTCTCCTCCGACATCGACAGTGCGGCGTCGAAGCCCCAGAAGATGAACACCGCGACCAGGAATCCGCCCAGCAGTGCGGCGAAGCTGTCGATGGCGAACGGGTTGAACCAATCCCAGGAGAACGCCTCCGCGGTCGGGTTCTTGTCCCGGCGGATGACGTTGAGCACCAGGATCGCCGCGAACAGGATCAAGCCGCCGTACTGGATGACGGTGAGCAGCATGGTCGTTCGCGACGACTCCTCGGCTCCGCGGCCGACCAGCCAGGTGGTGAACACGATGAACGCCGCGGCGATGGCCAGTTGCAGCCAGTTCGACGCGTCCTCGATGCCCAGCGCGGTGGTCACCGCGTTCACGGTGATCCCGGCCGCGCCCACCCCCGCCAGCACGCTGGACAGCAGCAGCGCGTAGCCGCCGATCCAGCCGACATAGGGGGTGATGGCCTTGGAGCCCCAGGTGAACACGGTGCCGGCGTCGGGCGCAGCGTCGGTCAGATGTTTGTAGGCCAGTGCGACGAAGTACATCGGCACCACGGCGATGATGAAAACCACCGGCAATTGGTAGCCGGCCTCGGCGGCACCGTGTCCCAGCGCGCCGGTCAGCGAGTAGGCCGGAGCGGTGGCCGCCAGCCCGATCGAGACCGCCCCGATCAGGGACACCGAGCCCTTCTTCAGACCCTTGGACTTCAGGTCGTGCATGGGTGGGTCGGGGGGGAAGGCGGAAGCCGGATCGGGGGTTCGCTCCTCCGCCATGCGGGAATTGTGTCACCGCCTAGGATTCCGGCATGCGTATTCTGCAGATCGGCGCCGGTGGCGTCGGATCCTCGGCCGCCCTGATCGCCGCCCGACGGGACTTCTTCGAGCATTACCTGATCGCCGACTACGACGGCGCCCGGGCCACCGGCCTGGCGGCCCGGATCGGCGACGAGCGGTTCGCCGGGATTGCCCTGGACGCGTCCAGCGCGGACGCGGTCGCCGAGGCCTGCCGGGCCCACGGCATCACCCACGTGCTCAACGTCGCCGGCTGTGGGACCGGTTTGTTCGCGAGTTGTCCCGCTACGGCCTCGGTGTGCTTCGCGCCTGGATCCGTCACGGCACCATCTACGGCAAGGCCAAGGCGCTGACCGGCTACGGTCTGGGCCGCATCGAGGGCTGGCCCGATGACCAAACCATCGACGACATCGCTGCCGACACCGTGGTCGCAGCGCTGATCTACTTCCGCGACAAAGTGCTGATGACCCACCGCTGGCAAGCCTCGGGAGGGGCGTCGCTGGGCACCTTTTTCATCGGCCAGTGCCTCTACCAGTTCGCCAACATCTACCGCAGTGCGCTGCGAGCCGAACTTGAACGCATCGACCAGGCCACCACGCCGATGGCCGAGCTACCCGAAGACTGGTTCGACATCATCAAGGGCATCGAGGAAACCATCGTTGCCAACGACACGGTTGCCGAAGCGATGGCGCTGCTGAGCACCGATCGGGCACGCCGAGCACTGTTCATGCAGGAACACGGCTTCTCCCAGCGGGAGATCGCCGACGAGCTCAGCCTGCCCGACGCCAAGAGCGTCGAAAACCTCATCGGCTACCAGCTCCGTCAACTCCGAAAGAGGACATCGTGACCACCATTAAGCACAAGCACATCACCGCACTCATCGACGCCAGCTCGTTGGGTACCCGCACCGCGCGGGTAGCACGCACGTCGGTGACCGCCGCCGAAGGCGACGCACTGGCCCGGCGGGCAGCTGAGTGTGCTGGGCGCGGGCAAGACGGCTCCGAAGGAATTCAGGGGTCGAGCCGACAAGCGCACTTATAGACCGGTATCCGGCTCAATACCGAGGGCCGGAAAAACGAAAGGACAAAACAATGGCCAAAGGTCATCACCGCAGCGCGGCCACCGGTCGCTACGTCAAGGCGTCCACCGCGGCACGTAACCCCAAGACCACGGTCACCGAACGGGGCGGTAACCACAGCAGCGGAACCCATCACCGCAGCGCCATCACCGGAAAGTTCGTGCCGGCCTCCACTGCCGCCCGCCACCCCAACACCACGGTTACCGAACGCGGTTGAGCACCAACCGGATTCGCGCGGTTTCCCCTCGACTCGTCGGAGCCGAGGGGAAACCGAGAACCACCGACGTCTGAAAGGCTACTTTCGAATGATCCGCACCACCGTTGAAGCGCTTGGCGTGGCGGCCGCACAAGCTGCTCGACGAGCAGCATCTGGCACGGCGTGCTGACCGACGAGGACGTGCTGGCACTGGACCGACGAGCCCGTGAGGTCGGACGTCGCATCGGCTGGGATCTGCAGTTCGTCGTCGCGGGCAACCCCGAGTTCGTCGGCCTGGTGGCCGGCGCTGATCAGATCGTCGTCCTCGGACCCAGCCGCATCGCCGATCTCGCCGTCCACGAGATAGACCTTGCGCTCGATGCGCTCCAGCGCGGCGACCGGCGCATCGTCCTCGACGAAGACGGCGATCCCCAGCTGATCTAAAAGCACCCCCAAGGCGGGAGAAGATCAGTCGTCCGTCGTGGGGTGTCGCGTTCGACGCCGTTCGTCAGTTGTGTCTAAATCGGTTGATATTGCGACACTTTCACCGCTGTGGGCGCGACCTGGGGAAATGCGTTTCGAGCACTGTCCCAGAACTGTGCGTCTAAAAAGGGGACCGCGCGGGGTTGTGGCTACGCTTTCCGTTGGTCACCGCTGCCTTCCCCCCCGGCAGCGGTGGCCCTTTCTCCAAAATGGCTCCCGCCCGAACGGTGCATGGTCCTAAAACGTGCCCGTGCTGGGTGATGCAGGCTGCATCACACAGGACGCGCAGGGGGAGAACACACCTTCGGCTATGCGCCCACGGCTGGGAGCGCGGGCCAGCTGGACGCCCAAAATCGGTGCGGCGGTGATGCAGCCTGCATCACCGCACGGGCCTTGCCCACCGAACGCCGCCGGGGGGCGCGCCCGCGTTGATCTGGACATGCTCGGGGCAATCGGGCGTTTCAGGACAAGGCGCGGTAGACGCTGGATCGTGAAATACCCAGGGATCGGGCGATATTCGCTCTAGGGGTGCCCGCAGTGTCGAGGGTGCGTACGGCGGCGACGGTGGCGACGGGCAGTTTCGGCCGGCCGGGGCTGCGCCCGGCTGCTCTGGCTGCGGCGACCCCGGCGGCGGAGCGTTCGCCCGCTAGTGCGCGTTCGAATTGAGCGACCGCGGCGAAGACGTGAAAGACCAGCCGACCCCCGGCGGTGGTGGTGTCGATGGCTTCGGTGAGCGAGCGCAGTTCGATGCCGCGGGCGTCCAGGTCGGCGGCGACGGTGAGCAGGTGCGGCAAGGAGCGCCCGAGGCGGTCGAGCCGCCACACCATCAGCACATCCCCGGTGGCTGCGGCGGCCAGCAGCTCGGCGAGTGCGGGCCGGTCGTCGCGGCCGCCGGACATCTGCTCGGTCCAGATATGTTCGGCCCCCGCGTTTTTGAGCGCCCGGACCTGCATATCGACGCTTTGGTGAGTGGTCGATACACGGGCGTAGCCCAGGAGCGTCATTGCCGGTCGTCGAGGTCGATGGCCCCGGCGTCGGTGGTCGGTGCTGCCATGCCGTGATGCTGGCACAGCCCTCTGACAATTCAGCCCGTCAAGGCCCCGCCCACCGACCGATCCGGGCCGCGACCTGCGCTCTTAAGCGGGTGGCCCCACCCCTCGCGCGGCAGCCGTTCCCACCTACAGGTACATACGTACCGTATCGCGTACCCGGTACGTTACGTGCGTACCTGTTCTTGCTCAGTGAGGGGCCGCCACGGGTTGGTTTCCCCTGGTCCATTGCGTACGGGCACCCAGTCAGGTACAGTGAGCAACGTACCCGGTACACACAACGTACCTAACCGTTACGGATGGGAGTCCCCGCTATGGCCGTTAAGAGCACCGCCGCCGCGTCCGCCCTGGCTGATGCGTTCGCCTCGCTGAGTGTGGAGGGCAAGCCGGTGACCGTGCGGTCCCTGCGGGAGCGGGCCGGGGTCAGCACGGATGCGGCCGGGGAGTGGCTGCGCACCAACCGGCCCGCCCGCGATGTCTCCCCCGTGCCGGCCGATGTGCTGGCCCGTGTCCTGGACCCGCTGTGGTCGGCGGCGGTGGCCGCCGCCCGCGACGAACACGCCGAAACCGACGCCGCCGAACGGGCCGCCCTAGTTGCGGCGGAGGCCGACGCCCTGACCGAGCTGGCCGCCACGCTCACCCGCGCCGAGACCGCCGAGGCCGAGATCGCTCAACTGCGCCGCGAGCTCGCCGAGCTCGACACCCGCCGCGCCGCCGCTGAGGCCGCCCGCGACGAACACGCCGCCCTCACCGCCGCCGCCACCAAAGACGCCGCCGACGCCCGCGCCCTCGCCCACAGCGCCGAACTCCTCGCCGCCGAAGCCCAGGCCACCGCCCGCACCCTGCGCGAAGTCCTCGACACCATCAGCAAAAACACCAAAGACGACACCGGCAAGAAGTGATTCGGCGGTCGTGCGCAGTCTGGGCATATGTCGCGCATCATCTGATCGCCGTAGGCGTTCCGCCCGGGCCGCCCGGCCAGGCTGGGGTCCGGGAGCAGCGCACGACACCCGCCCGGTCGATCGCACGTGAAACCGATCCCTACCGGTCTTCTCGACGCTGTCCTTGTCGCCGCTGGGCGCGGTTCATCGACGGCGGCGGTGGCGGTGCGGCGGTTTTCAGTCGCAGCTGTTGCGCCGCGTCGACCATGCGGGCACTGGCCGTTGCCAGCCGCCGATAGGTCAGCTCGAGATCGTCGTCGAGGTGGCGGGCCGCCCGGATACGGCTCGTCGCCATATCGATGAACACCTCGACGGCATCCAGATCAACACGAAAACCAGGACGCGGCGACGGCGGTAGGGGCGCCGGCGGCGGCGAGGGCGGGAGCGGTGGGGGCGCCGGCGGCGAGGGTGGGGGCGGTGTGGCGGCGGGTGCTTCGATGGCCCGCCGAGCCCGCAGCGTGCGCATCCGCTCGCGGGCCTTGGCACGTTCCCGCCGGACTGCGGGGGGCACGGCGTGGTTGAACGCCCAGGGTTGCTCGGATTCCCGCAACACGGCGGTGGTGAGCCCATCCATGGCCCGGCGCACCACCCGCGGAAGCTCCCGACCCATTTGCAGGTTCTCGGTCAACTCATTGAGCAGCACCGCAACCGCCTGGGCGTCCTCCCGGGCCGCCGGGGGCCGGGGCACCGTGATCACCTGGACAGCACCACCGTCACGCTGCGCCGCCTGGCGCTCGATGCTCGCAGCCCGCCGGCACGCCGTCGAGCACCACACCCGCGGCCGCCCACGACCCGACCCCGCGGGCACCTCCACCCCACACCGGGGACACCCCTGGCCAGCCACGCGCGCCCCTCCCACCCATTAACGTCCCGACGAAACTCTCCGAACTCGACCTTAATGCAAGAGGTGTGTGGGAGAACGGTGCCAAAAACAGGGGATGATGTCATGGTTAATTGGCATGAGTAACGCACAAAATGTCAATTGCCATTGATAGGGGTGTTGTGGGCTGGCTGTTGGAACGTAAGGACACCCCGCACCGGCAGGGGTGGCCGGTGGCGATGGTGGGCGAGACCGAGGGTGTGGGCTCGGCCGGGGACGGCCGCGGCGGCGAGGTGGTGCTCCTCGCCGACGGCGGGCGGGTGAGCGCCTCGCTCATCAGCGGGTGGCGGGCCGGATGCGCCTGCGGCTGGCGCGGGCCGCTATGGCGCCGTGCCCGCCGCCCCGACACCGTGAACGGCCGGGGCCGCTGGCTGCACAGCGACAGCGCCGACCCCGACGACGCCGCCACGACCGGAATCCACCGCGAATGGCTCGACCACGCCCAGCACGCCGACGCCGCCGCCCAAGCCCTCACCGCGATCACAGCGGCCACCACCGCCCACACCCGCGCCCGCGCCGAACTCGACACCGCAGTCGCCTGCGCCCGGGCCACCGGAGCCTCCTGGGACAGGATCGCCCACGCCGCCGGGATCACCCGCCAGGCCGCCCACCGACGCTGGGCACACCACACCGACCCACCCAGCCCCTAAGCCGCCCGTCGCCGACGCGCGTGCTCACCAGCCGGTGCGATCCCCGAAGGCCGCCGGCCCGGCCGCCGCGCTTTCGGCGCTGTTATTGCCGGTGGTGGTCGGGGTGAGATGTGCGGGGGGTGGCGCGTTGCCGCCACCGCGCCACCAGCCACATCTCGATCAGCTCGGCGGGCACCTGAGCCTGGTGGGCCCAGGTGTGCAGCAGCGCGCAGTAGCGGGTGTAGCGCGCCCAGGTGAACGACGCCGCGACCGGGTTGGCCACCCAGCCCAGATGGATCAGCGATGCCACCGCTTGTTGGTCGAGGAGCTGCGGACGCACCCCTGGCGAGACGGTGACGGTGTTGTGGTGCACAGCCCAGCAGTACAGCGATGTCACCGCCGCCCCCACCCCGGGAGTGCGCGGCCACCCCGACCACAACCGGTCCGAGGAGCCGATCTTCGGGAAGGACATCAGGTGCGGTTGACGGCACACCGCTAACGCCGCGGTGATGGCCGCGAACTCCAGGCCCGCCCGAGACGAGGGGGTGCGGACATCGACAAAGCGGCGCAGCCGGTCGCGATCCCGGTGCGCCGATAGCCACGCCGCCGCCATGTAGAGCACCCCCACCTCGCCGAGTCCGACGCCACCGGTGATGAGGTCGCCGCGGGTGATCACCGCGACACCGCGATCAGTCACCGCGCCGTCGAGATCGCGGCCCGTCAGCCGCACCGGGATCGCGTGATCGGTGAGCCGGTGATTCCACCAATCCAAATCCACGGCCGCCATGTCATCGAGCACCAGGACCCCGTACTGCTGGACCCGACACCACGCCACACACTCAGCCGGCACCACCAGATCCTCATCGCGGGGGTCCACCCGCCGATGCTGACACCGGCCACCGACACATTCCCCGAGCGCGCGTTCAGCCCATGTCGATCCTTGGTTGCGTGCCCGACCCGTGCCCCTGGTGCTTCTGGATCTCTGTGAGCGCAGAACCCGCCATGTCCACAGGCCGGTGATTGCCTGTGACGGCTTCACGCATACATCAGCCCGCCGATCACAAAACCCCCATTTTCAGCGCACTAGATAGGCCACACACCTCATGCACTTAGGTCACGCAGCGGTAACTTTTCGTCGGACGTAAATCATTTTTTGGGTATCCTGCGGGGTCTATGGATGCTGTGGGTGCTGGCAGTTGTCCGCGCTGCGGTGAGGTTCTGCCCTCGTGTGAGGAGCCGCGCCGTGGCCGCCGACAGATTTGGTGCGGGCCGGAGTGCCGTCGTTCAGCCCACGCCGAACGCGTGGCCGCCGCACGGGGGATCACACCGGTTCGTGTCGTGGAGGTGCCCCGGCGATCACCCGCTGTGGTGCAGATCCGAACCACAGTGGTGGCTGAGGAACTCGACAGCGCGGAGGCCGCTGAACGGGTTCTGGCCGACCGTGAGGCGTTGCAACGTGTTCTGTGGGAGGTGACGCGACGTGCTCGCGCTCGACGCCTCGGTCGCATTCGCGATGATGTTTTCGATCTCGCCGACGCCGTCAACGACGACCCGGCCCGGCACCGCAAACGGCCCGATTTCCTTGAACGCCTCCTCGCCGAGGACGCCGAGGACCACTGCGATTATGACGACCCTTTCGCCTAGCGCCGCCCTGAGCGAACCCGCGCGGCTGCGAGCGCGGCGCGCCGGAAGTTGACCACCTGCCAGCGGCAGAGACGGTCAGGCTGGGGGTAGACCACGGGCGGCGCGGACCGCCGCGTCGCGGCGCGAGGTCTCGGCGGCCACGGTCTCGGTGCGCCGTGCCGCGGCGGCCGCCGCGGCCG
>JAJVHZ010000034.1:0-1327 GCA_022072255.1 Gammaproteobacteria bacterium
AGGGACAGGGTGAGGGGGGCGGAGCATGAAGTCAGGGTGTCGACGACCAGGACGCCCCGCGGGTGCAGTCGGCAGCGCGCTTCAGCAGCAGCTCGCGCTCGCGCGCGTTGCGGGTCAGGGACGCCGCGCGCGCGAACTCCCCGGCCGCCTCCCCGAGCCGCCCCAGCCTGGCGAGCAGGTCGCCGCGCACCCCGGGCAGCAGGTGATAGTCGCGCAGCGAGGGCTCGGCGGTGAGCTGGTCGGCGAGTTCCAGGCCCGCCGCGGGCCCGAAGGCCATGCCGACGGCGACGGCCCGGTTCAGCTCCACGATCGGCGAGGGCGCGAGCCGCGCGAGCGCATCGTAGAGCGCGGCGATCCGCGCCCAGTCGGTCTCCTCCGCTGTTTGCGCGCGGGCATGGCAGGCGGCGATCGCGGCCTGCAGCGCATATGACCCGAGCGCGCCGCCAAGTGCGGTCGCCCGATCGAGCGCGGCCAGTCCCCGGCGAATGAGCAGCCGATCCCAGCGCCCGCGATCCTGGTCGAGCAGCAGCACCGGCTCGCCCGAGGGACCGGTGCGTGCACGCGAGCGCGAGGCCTGGATCTCCATCAGCGCGACCAGCCCGTGCACCTCGGACTCCGCCGGCACGAGTTCAGCCAGGATGCGCCCGAGGCGCAGCGCGTCCTCGCACAGCGCCGGGCGCATCCAGTCCTCACCGGCGGTCGCCGAGTAGCCCTCGTTGAAGATGAGATAGACGACGGCCAGCACCGAGGACAGCCGCGCGGCGAGCTCGGCGCCGCGCGGGACCTCGAACGGCACCTGCGCCTCGGCGAGCGTGCGCTTGGCGCGCACGATGCGCTGCGCGATGGTCGCCTCCGGAACGAGAAACGCGCGCGCGATCTCCGCCGTGGTGAGGCCGCCGAGCAGGCGCAGCGTCAGCGCCACCTGCGCCTCGGTGGAGAGCACCGGGTGGCAGGCGATGAACACCAGCCGCAGCAGGTCGTCGCCGACGTGATCGTCGAGCGCGGCCTCGGCATCGGGCGCGGCCTCCGCGAGCCGGCCCTCGACCTCGCGCGTCAGCTCCTCCTCCTTGTGATCGTGCAGCTTGCGCCGGCGCAGCAGATCGAGGGCGCGGTTCTTCGCCACCGCCATCAGCCACGCGCCCGGGTTCTCCGGCATGCCGGACTGCGGCCACTGCTCGAGCGCGGCGAGCAGCGCGTCCTGCGCCAGCTCCTCGGCGATGCCGACGTCGCGCACCATGCGCGCTAGCGCACCGATGAGCTTCGGCGACTCGATGCGGACGATGGCGTCGATCGCGCGGTGAACTTCGGCCTGGTTCATGCCGCCGGC
>JAJVHZ010000034.1:1427-19951 GCA_022072255.1 Gammaproteobacteria bacterium
GGCCTGGTTCATGCCGCCGGCTCCGCCTCCGCCCGGTGGCCGGCGCCCTCGCCATTGCGCCGCACCGCGCCGGGCGGGATGCCGATGTAGCGTTTGAAGGCGCGGCTGAACGCGGCCTCGGAGCGATATCCCAGCCGCGTGGCCAGCTCGGCCAGCCCCGCGTCGCCCTCGCGAAGCATGCTCAGCGCCACGTGCATGCGCCAGCGCGCGAGGTAGTGCATCACCGGCTCGCCGACCAGCCCGGTGAAGCGCGCCGCGAAGGCCGAGCGCGACATCGCCACCTCGGTCGCGAGCGAGGCCACCGTCCAGGCGCGCGCATGGTCGCGATGGATGAGCGAGATCGCGCGGCCGATCTGCCTGTCCTGCAATGCGCCCAGCCAGCCGGTGCGCGCCGCGGCGTCATGTGCGATCCACGAGCGTATGGCCTCGATCACGAGGATGTCGGCCAGGCGCGTGATCACCGTCTCGCCGCCGGGCCGAAGCTCGCTGGCCTCGGCGGCCATGAAACGCAGGGTGCTCTGGATCCACTCGGTCCGCGGGGAGCCGGAAGGCTCGACGGTGATGATCTTCGGCAGCAGGCCGACGAGCCGGTGGGCAGCGGGATGATCGAAGCTCACGGCGCCGCAGATGAGCGTGGTCGGCGCGCCGCCGCCGCCATGGCGCAGCAGTTCGTAGCGCTGGCTCACGCGCGTGCGCGGCAGCTCGAAGAGCTTCGCGGCCGGTACCCCCGGCTCGCTCCTCAGCACGTGACCTTCCCCGTGCGGCACCAGCGCCAGATCGCCCGGCTGCAGCAGGCGCCGCTCCGCGCCCTCGACCTCCAGCCAGCAGCGTCCGGCAGTGACGACGTGGAACATCAGGCAATCCTTCATCGGCGGCAGCGCCAGCGCCCACGGCGCGGTGAAATCCGAGCGGCAGTAAAGCGTCCCGCTCATGCGCAGGAAGTGCAGCGCCTCGCCCAGCGCGTCCACGGGACTCCAGGTGTCCGCAGGCTCCTGCATGTCCTGAGGATAGGCGTGCCCTCGCCGCATCGTCCAGCACTCCTGGACGTGCGAGCATCAGACAGCGACTCCCTGTCATGGCTGATCCGCCGATCGCCGCCAATACTGGACTACGTGCAATTCCGCACCCGTGCAACCCCGCAAGGAGGACGATATGAGCAAAGACGAGAGAACGATCCTGGTGACTGGCGGCACCGGCAAGACCGGCCGGCGCGTGGTACAGCGGCTGCAGGCGCGCGGCCTGCCCGTGCGCATCGGCTCGCGCGCCGGCGACCCGCCGTTCGAATGGCACGATCCATCCACCTGGCCGCAGGTGCTGCGCAACGTCGAGGCCGTCTACATGGCCTACTACCCGGATCTCGCCATGCCGGGGGCGACCGGGACCGTCCGCGCCTTCGCCGCCGAGGCGGTCGCGCAGGGCGTGCGCCGGCTGGTCCTGCTCTCCGGCCGCGGCGAGGAGGAGGCGCAGCGCAGCGAGCAGGCGGTGCGCGAATCGGGCGCCGGGTGGACGCTGCTGCGGGCGAGCTGGTTCGCGCAGGATTTCAGCGAGCACTTCCTGGTGGACCAGGTGCGCAGCGGCGAGCTCGCCCTGCCGGTCGGTAAGGTGCGCGAGCCGTTCGTGGACGCCGAGGACATCGCCGACGTCGCGGTCGCCGCGCTGACGGAGGACGGGCACGCCGGCCAGCTCTACGAGCTCAGCGGCCCGCGGCTGCTGACCTTCGCCGAGGCGGTCGCGGAGATCGCCGAGGCGAGCCGGCGCAAGATACGCTTCGTCGAGGTCCCGATGGAGCGATACGCGGCTGCGCTCGCGGAGCACGGCGTGCCGGCGGAGTTCGTGTGGCTCCTCACCTACCTGTTCACCGAGGTGATGGACGGCCGCAACGCCCATCTCACCGACGGCGTGCAACGCGCACTGGGGCGGGCGCCACGGGATTTCCGCGACTACGCGCGGCAGGCCGCGGCCAGCGGCATTTTCGATTCCGCGCGCGCCGCATAGAACTCATTTGAGGGCGCCGCCCCGTCGTCCCAGCGCAAGCTGGGACCCGTTTTCCTCCCTCAGAGCTCCACCATCGTCTTGAAGCCGCCCCAGAACATGCGCTTGCCGTCGAAGGGCATGCCCCTCTTCATCATCCTTGCGATGCGCGGATCCTTCATGACCTTGGCGTTGACGCGATCGCGGTGCGCGCGCGACCTGTAGAGTATCCAGGAGAACACCACCGTCTCCCCGCGTTTGAGCTTCACGCTCTGCGGAAACGAGGTGTGCTTGCCAGGCTTCACGTCGTCGCCGAGGCATTCGAAGTACTCGAGCGCGCCATACTCGCGCCAGACCCGCCCGGCACTGGCCGCCATGCGGCGGTAGGCGGCGAGATTCTTCGTGGGCACCGGCAACACGAAACCATCGACGTATTTCATTATTTCCGCCCCGCTATTCAGCGCTCGGCGATGGCCTTCAGCCCGGCCAGGCTCTCGTCGAACTTGCCGCCGATCATCGTGTCGGCCCGGCACAGGATGCTCATCACCTTCGAGATGAAGGGACTCGGCCCGAATATCGCCTCGGTCACGCGCGTGGAATCGCCATCGGCCTGCAGCGTGAACTCCAGCGTGTTCACCGCCGCGAACGGCTTGATGAAATTCATCCTGAGCGTGACCTTCGACGCCGGCGCGGACTCGACAATTTCCATGCGACCCTCGCCGATCCGGTTGTTGCCGGCCCACGCATAGGCGGCGCCGGGCCCGCTGGCCGCGCCGCTGTACGTGCGCTTCATGCCGGGGTCCATCTTCTCCCAGGCCGACCAGATCTGCATGCTGCGCAGATCGTTGATGAGCGGAAATATCCTCTCCGGCGGCGCCTTGATCCTCACCGAGCGCTGCACCCGAAACGAATCCGGCCTGCTGGCCGCGTAGATGAGAAACGCGCCGAGCATCACGATGACACCCAGGGCTATGAGCTTTAGCATCACGTCCTCCAATTCATTCACGACATCTTTGTCATGACGGCGTCATGGAAGCGATCAGCGGCTGCCATTTCGCCAATGGCCAACATGGGCCCCGGCGCTCGCCAGGATGATGAGTTGCAGCGGCTGACCGGCTGTCACGTCCCGCCCATGCCCATCTCGCGGAAGCGCTCGAGGGTCTCGCTGGTCCCGAAGTCCTCGAGCTCGAAGAGCTGGCGCACCTCGATCTCGCCGTCCCTGCGGTTGCCCGCCGGGTTCGGGAAGCGCTTGCTCCACTCGATGGCCTCCGCGCGCGTCTTCACCTGGATGAGCGTATAACCGGCGATGAGCTCCTTGGACTCGGCGAACGGCCCGTCGATGACGGTGCGTTTCTCGCCGGAGTAGCGGATCCGCCAGCCCTTCGAACTCGGCTGCAGGCCGGAGCCATCGAGCAGCACCCCCGCCTTGGCGAGCTCCTCGTGGTAGGTCGCCATCTCGGCCAGCAGCGCCTCCTCGGGCATGGCGCCGGCCTCCGAGTCCTTCGTGGCCTTCACTATGATCATGAATCGCATCGTTTTCCTCCTCATTCCTGGTGATTGTGGGAGCGATCGGGTGGGAATCTTCTCCCGCGTTCATGACTACGACGAACGGCGGGGGCGCAGATCGACACGCAGCACAGGATTCTTTACGCCGCCGTCGTCCCGGCGGAAGGTGGAACTCATTTTCGACTAGCAGACCGATCCGATGGAAACCTATGCCCTAAATTCTCCTGCCAGCTTTCGCTGGCATGACCGGGGTCGAGATGACGGCGAATTTGGCCGCCCGGTGGGCTGGCGGGCGCGTCGATCAGCCGCGGTGGCAGGGACCGAGCTCGCGCACCTCCACGGTCGCCCACTGCGCGGCGGGGCACTCGCAGGCCAGCGCGATCGCCTGCTCCTTCGTGGCGCAATCGAGCAGGAAGTAACCGCCGACCATCTCCTTGGACTCGGTGAACGGTCCATCGAGGATTGTGCGTTTGCCGCCGCGGATCGCCACCCGCGTGCCCTGCGCATCGGAAAGCAGGGAATTGCTGCCGAGGTAGACGCCGCGGCGCCTGAGATCCTCGCCCCAATTCAGCATCCGCGCATATAGCTCGCGGCCCTCGTCCTCCGTGCGCTCCTGGCGCTGCCCGTGCGGTTCGACAATCAGCAGCATGAATGGCATCTCACACCCTCCTCCTGCCAGTTCTTCCTCACGATCTCACGAAGTCCACTCGAGGGAGAGAGGAATGTGAGTGACGAAATGGTGACGGGCAATTTTTTTTGGAACCCCTCGTGCCATAAGCGGTGTCTGTCACCTTTTCGGTCACCTTTTCGTCGCGTCAGTGTTGATAAGTGCCCATGAGCACGGCCTCGGCGAGGACGTGTCCTTTCATCTCGCGCTCCACGTCGGGCTTCCTCGGCGTGCCGAGGTGTGGCAGCAGTGTGTCGAGCGCATAGAGCTTGTGAAAATAGCGATGCCGACCGATGGGCGGACACGGCCCGCCGTACCCTGCGCGCTTCCAGTCGTTCATGCCCTCCATCGTGCCGGCGGGCAGGTCGCCGTGCTTCACGCCCTCGGGCAGACCGTCGACGTGCGGCGGAATGTTGTACAGCACCCAGTGCACCCAGGTCATCTTCGGCGCGGCGGGATCGGGAGCGTCCGGGTCATCGACGATCAGCACCAGCGCCTGCGTGCCCGCCGGCGCGCCGGTCCAGTGCAGCGGCGGGGAGATGTCCTTGCCGTCGCAGGTGTACCTGGGAGGGATGGAGCCATTGTTGGCGAATGCCGTCGACGTGATCTTCATGGTCTTCTCCTTTCACATCCATGATTCTGATGTATTGTAGCGCGAGGCAAGGGCCGCCCTCCCGCGGCATTCGACACGCCTCTCGACAAAGCCGGATCCAGGATGCCTCCCTCGCTGATTCGCCTGCTGGTGTTCATGACCCTGCTCGGCGTGCTCGTCGCCGTCGTGCAGATCGGTCTCGTCCAGTTCACGTTCGAGAAGCTCGGACTCTCGGAGCGCTCCGCCTTCCTGCTGCTGTTCACTTCACTCCTCGGCAGCAACATCAACATGCCGCTGTTCAGCGTGCGCGCCGAGGCCGAGCCGCCGCCCATGGACCCCAATGTCCAGGCGTTCCTGCGCCGCGCGCGGCTCATCGTGCCGGGGCGCACCGTCATCGCGGTGAACGTGGGCGGCTGCGTGATCCCGGTGGCCTTCTCCGTATACCTGATCAGGCACTTCCCGCTGACGGCGTTCCAGGTCCTTCTCGCCACGGCGGTGGTGGCGGCCGTGAGCTACGCCTTCAGCCGGCCAATCGGGCGGGTGGGCATCGGCATGCCAGCCCTCATCGCGCCGTTCACCGCGGCGATCACGGCCACCGCGCTCGACACCGGGAGCAGCGCCGCGCTGGCATACGTCTGCGGCGTGCTCGGCGTGCTCATCGGCGCGGACATCCTGCACATGGCCGACATCCGGCGCACTGGCGCGTACATCGCCTCGATCGGCGGCGCCGGAACCTTCGACGGCATCTTCCTCACCGGCCTGCTCGCCGCGCTGCTGACGTGATGACACCCCCGGGCACAGTCGTTGGGAAAACGTGACGGACACCTTTTCCCCGCAATCTTCCTCACCAGGTTCCCTCTCCCCTCGCGGGGGCAGGGTGAGGGGGCGCAGGCCGGTCCAGCATCGCTCGCGCTTGTCTCGAAAAAAGGCAAGAAAAGGTGTCTGTCACCTTTTCGATAGAATGGACGGCACAGCATCCCGACCAGGATCGAATGATGACGAAGAAGCCTGCCATTACCGACGGCGCACCCTTCCCCGTTCCGCCGCATCCCGTACACCGCCGCGAACCGCTGCCGTGGCAGCAGCCGAAGCCCTCGCACGAGGATCCCGACGCCCCGGATCGTGTCCGCAGGATCCTCGAAAGTTCCAGTTACTGCCAGGCCGATCAGGACGTGAGCTTCCTCAACCTGGAGGCGACCCGCGGCGTACGTCTGCTCATCGATTACGAGAAACCGGAGCTGCTGCTCGAAAAGCACGGCATCCGGCACACCATCGTCGTGATCGGCAGCACGCGCCTGCCGGAGCCCGACGCGGCGCAGTTCAGGATCGACGCGCTGCGCGCCCACCTGGAGAGCGACCCCGGCAACGCGGAGCTGCGCAAGCGCCTTGCGATCGCCGAGCGCATCCACGCCAAGAGCCACTACTACGTGGTGGCGCGCGAGTTCGGCCGGCTGGTCGGCAAGGCCAACAGCCGCGCGCCCGACGATCATCTGGTCATCATGACCGGTGGCGGCCCGGGCATCATGGAAGGCGCCAATCGCGGCGCCTACGACGTCGACGCGAAATCCGTGGGTCTCAATATCAGCCTTCCGCACGAGCAGTACCCGAATCCCTACGTCACCCCCGAGCTGTGCATCCGCTTCCACTACTTCGCCCTGCGCAAGCTGCACTTTCTGCTGCGCACGCGCGCGCTGGTCGCCTTCCCCGGCGGCTACGGCACCTTCGACGAGCTGTTCGAGACGCTGACACTCATCCAGACCCGCAAGATCAAGCCGCTGCCCGTCGTGCTGGTGGGAGAGAGCCACTGGCGGCAGGCTTTCAGCATCGATTTCCTGGTCAACGAAGGCATGATCGACGAGGAGGACAAGGATCTCTTCTGGTACGCGGAGACGGCGCCGCAGATCTGGGAGGGCATCCTGAAGTGGCACGAGGCCAACGGCACGCCGCTGTTTCCGCCCGCGGACACCAGGCCAGCATAGGCGAGCCGGCACCGCGGCCATTCCTCCCCGACACGGCGAGCCATCATGACGAACGACGAGCTGCGATTGATCGCCGACATCGGCGGCACGCACGCGCGCTTCGCGCTGGCACAGGGCGAGGCCGTGCGCGCGGAGGCCGCGCTCGCCAGCGCGGACTTCCCGGGGCCGCTGGAGGCGGCGCGAAGGTATCTCGATGACGTGAAGATCGAGCGCGGCCGGCTCCGCGAGGCCGCCTTCGCCGTCGCCGCGCCCATCGCCGGCGCCGATCGGATCGACATGACCAACCTCGCCTGGCGCTTCTCCGTGAGCGATCTGCGCCGCGCGCTCGGTCTGCAGCGCCTCATCGTGCTGAACGACTTCACCGCGCTGGCGATGTCGGTGCGCCATCTGCCGGCGAACGAGCTCGTCCAAGTCGCCGGCGCCGGGAGCGCACCGCGCGCGCCGATTGCGGTGCTCGGCCCCGGCACGGGTCTGGGCGTATCCGGTCTGATCCCCACCGGCGATCACTGGGTGCCGCTGCAAGGCGAGGGCGGCCACGTCTCGCTCGCTCCCGGCAACGAGCGCGAGGCGGCGCTGCTGCAGCAACTGCGGCGGCGGTTCGGACACGTGTCGGCCGAGCGCGCGATCTCGGGGCCCGGTCTCGTGAACCTCTACGAGACGATCTGCGCGGTGGACGGCAAGAGCCCGGAGAACGTGCAGCCGGAGGAGATCATGCAGCGCGCCGTCGATGCGCGTTGCCCGTCTTGCGCCGAGGCGTTGCAGACCTTCTGCGCACTGCTCGGCAGCGTGACCGGTGACCTGGTGCTGACGCTGGGCGCGCTCGGCGGCGTGTACCTCGGCGGCGGGATCCTCCCGCGCATGCCGGATTACTTCCTGCGCTCGCCGTTCCACGCGCGCTACCTCGACAAGGGGCGCTATCGGGACTATCTCGCGCCGGTACCGATCCGCATCGTCACCACGCCAAATCCGGCGTTCGTCGGCCTGGCGCACGCCTTCGACACGCCGGGCCCGCGCCTGGAATCCCTCGACAAGAGGTGACCGGCAAAGATGATGGACACCTTTTCGGACACGTTTCCGGTAGCATTGACTGCAGTCAATGCGCGCCATCCGATGCGCGGTTAGACTGCAAGCTACGACTTCTCACCCGGGACCGACAGGAGAGATCGCGATGCGTACGATACTGGTTGCCGCCGACGGCTCCGAGCACGCGATGCGCGCGGCGAAGTTCGCGGTGGATCTGGCCAATGACCTCAAGCATCCCATCACCGTCGTCATCGCCTGTTCGGTACCGGCGCCGGGCGCATGGCAGCTCCTGCCTTATCAGAACGCCACGGAGCTGGAGGCGCAGTTCAACGAGGCGGGCAACAGGATCGTGGAGCCGCTCGTGGCGCTCATGAAGGAAGCCAGGATCGCGCACGGCGTGCATCTCGGCAAGGACAGCCCGGCGGAGTGCATCGCCAGACTCGTCAAGGAACAGCGCTGCGACGCAGTCGTGATCGGCGCGCACGGCACGAGCCGCGCGCGCGAGCTGATCCTGGGCTCCCTGGTGAACACGGTCTGTCACCTCGTCGACGTGCCGGTGATCGTCGTCAAGTGATCCCGATCGGCGCGGTGAACCTCTGCGGATTGATATGACTCATCGCCGGAATACACCAGGAAGGTACGCCGCGGCTGCAGATCCATCACCGCGTGCAGCACGCCCCTGGACGCCGCGGGCGCCAGCCCACGGGCTTGTTCGCGGCTGAAGCCGCTCCCACTGAATCCAGGGTCTGATCGGTAGTTCCGAGTCGGTTCGCGGCTGAAGCCGCTCCTGCGTAGGAGTGCGTTCTACGGATGCCAGGGCCCGATCGCCATTGCCGCCCGGCCGTTCAGCTTTGCCGCAGGCGCACGATCTGGTAGCGGCGGCCGAGGTACCACACCGGCGCGCTCCAGATGTGCACCAGGCGCGTGAACGGGAACAGCAGGAACACCGTCAACCCCAGGAACAGATGGATCTTGTAGACCCAGGGGACGTTCGCGACGAACTCGGCGGCCCCGGGTCGGAAGGTGACGATGTATTGCGCCCAGTCGGCGAGCGTCAGCATCATGGCACCGTCGGCATGCTGCGCGGAGAACGGGATCGTGAGCAGGCCGAGGAGGAGCTGCACGTACAGGATGAGCAGGATCGGCAGATCCATCTGCGAGCTCTGCGCACGCACGCGGGGGTTCATGATGCGCCGGTGGATCAGGACCGCGCCGCCGACCAGCGCGGCGGCACCGGCGAGCCCGCCCGAGACCATCGCGAGCACCTGCTTGCCGGCGGGCGTGATGCCGAGATACGGATACCAGGCCTCCGGCATGAGCAGCCCGACGAGATGGCCGAAGAACAGGAACAGGACGCCGACGTGGAACAGGATGTTGCCGACGCGGAAGCGCCTGCTGGTGTCCATGATCTGGCTGGAGTTCGTCTTCCAGGTGTACTGGCTCATCTCGAAGCGCACCAGGCTGCCGAAGAGAAACACCGTGCCGGCGACGTAGGGGTAGTAGCCGAAGACCAGGTTGTTCAGGTAATCCATCGCGGCTCCCTCTAGTCCTGCTGCCGAGGCATCCAGCGCACCGGCTGGACGCCGGCGCGCGCGCCGTCCGTGGGGCCGAAGGTGACCGGCGCCTCCATCCATGCGCGATCGAGCGCCGCGGGCGTGTCGTCGGGGCGCTCCTGCGCGACCCGCGCGCGCACGCCGGCCTCCCCGGCGCGCTCGCCGCCGAGCCGCGCGAGCGGCTCGAGGAGCGCCGCGTACGGGCTCGCGCGCCCGGCGAGCCGGGCGTGCAGGAGCTGCAGCACCTCGCCCACCTGCTCGAGCCAGCCGAGCGCCTCTTCCAGAGGCAGGGTCGAGAGGAACTCGAGAAACAGCGGCAGGTAGTCCGGAAGCTCCGGCCCGCGGATCGCGAAGCCGTGCGCGTGGTACAGGTGCTTGAGCTCGACCATCGCCTGGCCGCGGTCGCGCGACTCCCCGTGCAGGTGCTCGTAGATGTAGAGCGAGCGCGAACGCCCCCGGTCGAAGGTCTCGACGTACTCGGCCTGGAGCTCGAGCAGGTCGCTCGCACGCAGCCGCTCGATGAAGCGGTGCACGGCGAGGCGGCGTGCGCCGCCGAGCAGGCCGTCGGCGTCGAGGGCTGTCGCGAGCTCGGCGGCCGCGCCCTGCAGCACCTCATCCGGATAGTGCAGCAGCGCCGCGAGCACTTTCAGCGTCGACATCGCCGCCTCACTCCTCGCCACCGCCGAGCCGGCGCTTGATCTCGACCCGCACCGGGATCGGGAACTTGCGCTTGCGCGGGTTCTTCGAGCCGAAGAGATTCGGCGCGGTGACGCCGTCGGTGTTGCAGCCGTCGCCGAAGCTGAAGCCGCAGCCGCTCCTCTCGCCGTACGGATCGTCGCTGGAGAGCTCGCGGTGCGCGGTCGGGATGACGAAGCGATCCTCGTAGTTGGCGATCGCCATGACGCGGTACATCTCCTCGACCTGCGCCTCGCTCAGGCCCGCCTCGGCGAGCACCTGCGGGTCGCGCACGCCGTCGACGGTCTGGCGGCGCTTGTACACGCGCATCGCGAGCATGCGGCGCAGCGCGCTCAGCACCGGGCGCTCGTCGCCCGCGGTGAGCAGGTTGGCGAGGTAGCGGACCGGAATGCGCAGCGACTTCACGTCGGGGATCAGCCCGTCGAGGCCGATCTGCCCGGCGTCGGCGGCGGTGCTGATCGGCGAGAGCGGCGGGATGTACCACACCATCGGCAGCGTGCGGTACTCCGGGTGCAGCGGGAACGCCACCTTCCAGTCCATCGCCATCCTGTACACGGGCGAGCGGCGCGCCGCCTCGAGCCAGGAGTCGGGCACGCCGTCGCGGCGCGCCTGCGCGATCACCTCCGGATCCTCGGGGGACAGGAACACCCGAAGCTGCTCCTGGTAGAGCTCGCGCTCGTCGGCGACCGCGGCGGCCTCCTTGATGCGGTCGGCGTCGTAGAGCACCACGCCGAGATAGCGGATGCGCCCGACGCAGGTCTCCGAGCACACCGTCGGCTGGCCGGCCTCGATGCGCGGGTAGCAGAAGGTGCACTTCTCCGACTTGCCCGACTGCCAGTTGTAGTAGATCTTCTTGTAGGGGCAGCCCGAGATGCACATGCGCCAGCCGCGGCACTTGTCCTGGTCGATGAGCACGATGCCATCTTCCTCGCGCTTGTAGATCGCGCCGCTCGGGCAGGCGGCGACGCACGAGGGGTTCAGGCAGTGCTCGCAGAGCCGCGGCAGGTAGAGCATGAAGCTGTGCTCGAACTCCCCGTAGATCGCCTTCTCGACCTCGCGGAAGTTGTAGTCGCGCGAGCGCTTGGCGAACTCCCCGCCGAGGATCTCCTCCCAGTTCGGCCCGCCCTCGATCTTGTCCATCGGCAGGCCGGTGAGCGCCGAGTAGGGCTTCGCGGTCGGCTGCGCGCGCGACTCCGGGGCGTTGTGCAGCCGCTGGTAGTCGAAGTTGAACGGCTCGTAGTAGTCGTCGATCTGCGGCAGGTCCGGGTTGGCGAAGACGTTGGCGAGCACGCGCCACTTGCCGCCGATGCGCGGCTCGAGCCTGCCCTCGCCGTTGCCGCGGCGGCGCCAGCCGCCGTGCCAGTGATCCTGGTTCTCCCAGTCCTTCGGGTAGCCGATGCCGGGCTTGGTCTCGACGTTGTTGAACCAGGCGTACTCCATGCCCTCGCGCGAGGTCCACACGTTCTTGCAGGTCACCGAGCAGGTGTGGCAGCCGATGCACTTGTCGAGGTTGAGAACCTTGCCGATCTGCGCGCGCACTCTCATCGCCGGTACTCCTGCGCCAGGATGCTGGCGTCGTCGCCCTCCAGCCAGTCGACCCGATCCATCTTGCGCACGATCACGAACTCGTCGCGGTTCGAGCCGACCGTCCCGTAGTAGTTGAAGCCGTAGCTCTGCTGCGCGTAGCCGCCGATCATGTGCGTCGGCTTGGGCGCGATGCGCGTCACCGAGTTGTGGATGCCGCCGCGGCGGCCGGTGATCTCCGAGCCCGGCGTGTTCACGATGCGCTCCTGCGCGTGGTACATCATGGTCATGCCGGCGGGCACGCGCTGGGAGACCACCGCGCGCGCCACCAGCGCGCCGTTGACGTTGAACACCTCGATCCAGTCGTTGTCCACGATGCCGCCGCGCTGCGCGTCGCGCTCGGAGATCCACACGATCGGCCCGCCGCGCGAGAGCGTGAGCATCAGCAGGTTGTCGGTGTAGGTGCTGTGGATGCCCCATTTCTGGTGCGGCGTGATCCAGTTGAGCACCAGCTCCGGGTGGCCGTTCGGGCGCTGCCCGGCGATCGGCTGCACCGTGCGCGTGTCGATCGGCGGCCGGTACAGCGTGAACCCCTCGCCGAAGGCGCGCATCCAGGGGTGATCCTGGTAGAGCTGCTGGCGGCCGGTGAGCGTGCGCCAGGGGATCAGCTCGTTCACGTTGGTCCAGCCGGCGTTGTAGCAGACCTCCTCGGATTCGATGCCCGACCAGGTCGGCGAGCTGATGATCTTGCGCGGCTGCGCGACGATGTCGCGGAACAGGATGCGCTCGTCCTCCTTGTGCCGCGCGAGATGCGCGTGCGCGCGGCCGGTGATCTTCTCGAGCGCCTGCCAGGCCTTGACCGCGACGCGCCCGTTGGTCTCGGGCGCGAGCGTCATCACCGCCTCGGCGGCGTTGATCGCGCTCTCGAGCTTCGGCCGCCCGGCGCTCGCGCTGCCCGCCGCGTGCGTGCCGTTCAGCGCGCCGAGGTAGCGCACCTCCTCATCGGTGTTCCAGCCGATGCCCTTGCCGCCGTTGCCGAGCCGCTCGAGCAGCGGGCCGACCGAGACGAAGCGCTCGTAGGTCGCCGGGTAGTCGCGCTCGACGACGGCGATCTGCGGCATCGTCTTGCCGGGCAGCGGCTCGCACTCGCCCTTGCGCCAGTCGCGCACCTCGTAGGGCTGGCCGAGCTCCCCCGGCGTGTCGTGCAGCAGCGGCACGGTGACGATGTCCTGCTCGACTCCGAGATGCCCGCGCGCCACCTCGGCGAACTTGCGCGCCACAGCCTTGAAGATCTCCCAGTCGCTGCGCGACTCCCAGGCCGGGTTCACCGCCTCGGACAGCGGATGGATGAAAGGATGCATGTCCGAGGTGTTGAGATCGTCCTTCTCGTACCACGTCGCGGTCGGCAGCACCACGTCGGAGTACAGGCAGGTGGTCGACATGCGGAAGTCGAGCGTCACCAGCAGGTCGAGCTTGCCGCGCGGCGCGGTCTCGCGCCAGGCGACCTCCTGCGGGCGCGTCGCGCCCTGCTCCGGGTGCATCTCCGCGCTCTGCACGCCGTCGTCGGTGCCGAGCAGGTGGCGCAGGAAGTACTCGTGCCCCTTGCCGCTCGAGCCGAGCAGGTTCGAGCGCCACACGAAGAGATTGCGCGGGAAGTTGGCGGGATCGTCGGGGTCCTCGCAGGCGAGCCGGAGCGCGCCCGACTTCAGCTGCGCAACCGTGTATTCGGCCGGGTCGCGCCCGGCGGCCTTCGCCTCGCGCGCCACCTCGAGCGGGTTGCGCGCGAGCTGCGGCGCCGATGGCAGCCAGCCCATGCGCTCGGCGCGCACGTTGAAATCGATGAGGCCGCCCTGGTAGCGCCCGCGATCGGCGAGCGGCGAGAGCAGATCCTCCACACGCTGCTTCTCGTAGCGCCACTGGTCGGTGTGCGCGTAGAAGAAGGACGTGCCGTTCATGTGCCGCGGCGGGCGCACCCAGTCGAGCGCGAAGGCGACCGGCAGCCAGCCGGTCTGCGGGCGCAGCTTCTCCTGGCCGACGTAGTGCGCCCAGCCACCGCCGCTCACGCCGACGCAGCCGCACAGCACCAGCAGGTTGATGATGCCGCGGTAGTTCATGTCCATGTGGAACCAGTGGTTCACCCCGGCACCGAGGATGACCATCGAGCGGCCGCGCGTCCTTGCGGCGTTGTCGGCGAACTCGCGCGCGACCAGGATCACGTTGCGCCGGTCGACCCCGGTGATGCGCTCCTGCCAGGCCGGCGTGTAGGGCAGATCGTCGTCGTAGCTCTTCGCCGCGGCCGTGTCGCCGAAGCCGCGGTCCAGGCCGTAGTGCGCGAGCAGCAGGTCGTAGGCCGTGGCGACGAGCGCCTCGCCGGAGGCGAGCCGCATGCGCTTCACCGGTACCCTGTACCTGAGTACCTCCTCCTGCGGGCTGTTCCTGAAGTGCGGGTGCGCGATGCCCCCGAAGTACGGGAACGCGACCTCGGCGAGCTCGTCGCGCACCTCGGCGAGCGACAGGCGCAGCTTCACGTCGCCGCCGGCGCCGCCTTCCCTCTCCTCCAGGTTCCAGCGCCCGCTGCCGTCCCAGCGAAAGCCGATCGAGCCCTGCGGCACGACCATCCCGCCGGAGATCTCGTCGAAGGCCACCGTCTTCCAGTCGGCATGCTTCTCCTGCCCGCAGGCGTCGTCGAAGTCGGCGGCGCGCAGGAAGCGCCCCGCGGCGAGCCCGTGTGCGGTTTCCTCGAGGCGCACGAGGAACGGCAGGTCGGTGTAGCGCCGGCAGTACTCGAGGAAATAGTCGTTCGGCCGCTCGAGGTGGAACTCGCGCAGGATGACGTGCCCGAGCGCCATCGCGAGCGCCGCGTCGGTGCCCTGCTTGGGCGCGAGCCAGCGGTCGGCGAACTTGGTCGCCTCGGCGTAGTCGGAGGAGACCACCACGATCTTGGTGCCGTTGTAGCGCGACTCGGTCATGAAATGCGCGTCGGGCGTGCGCGTCTGCGGCACGTTCGAGCCCCACATCATGATGAATTTCGCGTTGTACCAGTCGGCCGACTCCGGGACATCGGTCTGCTCGCCCCAGGTCATGGGCGAGCTCGGCGGCAGGTCGCAGTACCAGTCGTAGAACGACAGGCACACGCCGCCGATGAGCGAGAGGTAGCGCGAGCCGGAGGCGTAGGACACCATCGACATCGCCGGGATCGGCGAGAAGCCGGCGACGCGGTCCGGGCCGTAGGTCTTGATCGTGTAGACGTTGGCGGCGGCGATGAGCTCGAGCACCTCGTCCCAGGTGCTGCGCACGAGCCCGCCCAGGCCGCGGCGCGACTTGTACTCGGCACTCTGCGCCGGGTCGGCGACGATCGAACCCCAGGCCGCGACCGGGTCGGCGTGCTGCGCGCGCGCGGCGCGCCAGAGCTTGAGCAGCCGCCCGCGGACCATCGGGTACTTCAGGCGGTTGGCGCTGTAGAGGTACCAGGAGTAGCTCGCGCCGCGCGGGCAGCCGCGCGGCTCGTGGTTCGGCAGGTCCGGCCGCGTGCGCGGGTAGTCGGTCTGCTGCGTCTCCCAGGTGACCAGACCGTCCTTCACGTAGATCTTCCAGCTACAGGCGCCGGTGCAGTTCACACCGTGCGTGGAGCGCACGATCTTGTCGTGCTGCCAGCGCTGGCGGTAGGCCTTCTCCCAGGAGCGGTCCTCGAGCGTCGTCTGACCGTGGCCGCCGGCGAACTCGTCCTGCACCTTGCGGAAGAACATCAGGCGGTCGAGAAAATGGCTCATCGAACACCCCCTGTCCGGCGCTGCGCGAGGGTATCGAGCAGACCGGCGAATGCCGCGATCCAGGCCGCCGCGGCGATATACAGGAACAGCCGCGACAGCGGCAGCAGGAACGGCAGATGCAGCACCCGGGAGAGCTGATAGGTGCAGACGCAATACATCCCGAGCGGAAACACCCCGCCCCAGTAGAGAGGATCATACTGGAACGGAAAGCCGCGCAGCAAGTAACGCCACACGCCGAGCACGAGGAGCATCGGAATCCACCACGTGCCGGCGGCCCAGAAGAAGAGCGTCACGCCCTTGATGAAGGGCGCGAGGTCCGTGAGCGCGGCGGCGACGCCGAGATGCTCGAGCAGCGTCGCGCCCGCGAGCGTCGAGATCGCGACCGCGCCCATGTTGATCCAGTAAGGCGGCGCGAGATCGCCGGGCGCCATGCGCCCGAAGGTGTAGCGGAAGAAGATGAGCGTCGTGAGCCACAGGTAGAGCATGCCGCCGCCGAGCCAGAACACGAGCGCCGCGAACACGAGGATCTCCTCCCCGCCGGGGGCGGCCGCCTGCGCCGCCATGAGCGTGGTCAGGATCGCCACCGACTGGTTCGCCACCACGCTCACCAGCCAGCCGCCGTTCAACCCTTCGTCCAGGGTGGGTTTTTTCTCCTTCACCGTGAGCGCGGCGAGCACTCCGTAGGTGACGGCCGCCCAGAGCGCGAGCGCGACCACCCAGAACAGCACCGCCCAGCGCGCGGCGCCGAGCTGCACCACGAGCTCGGTTCCGAGCACGCCGGTCGCGGCCACCGAGGTGAAGAAGCCGACGCCGCGGCTGTGGCTCGCGAGATCGTCGAGAAATGCCCGGCGGTGGCGCGCCAGGCGCAGCAGCGTCAGGCCGACGAGCGCGGCGTAGAAGCCGAGATTGAGCCACAGCAGCACGCGGCCGATCCCCGGGAAGCCGTGCAGCGTCGCGGCGATGGCGACGATGCCGGTGGCCATGACCAGCGCGAAGTACGCCGGATGCAGCGTGCTGAGCTCATCGGGCCTGCCGCGGGCGAAGCGCAGTCTCATGGGACGAGTCGGCGCAGCAGTAATTGGTCCTGGTTGAAGGAACCCGGGTGACGCTCCGGCATCGGATCGTTTTCGAACACGCAACGGCCCCCCGGGAGTTGATCCGATGAGAGCAAGTGTAGCGGAGACGCCGCGCCGGATCAGGCGTCACTACCGAGTCCCCTCTCCCATCGAGGGAGAGGGGAAAACAGAATCAACGCTCTGCACGATCCCGACTACGAGGTCCCCTCGCCCATCGAGGGAGAGGGGGAAGGAGCATACGCCTTGCGCGGCGCCGCTTCGTCGATCACTCGGACACGGCAGCGCGCCCGGCGATCCTCCTCGGCCTGAGGGATTTCTCACGCCGGCGCTCCACGGCTTGCCGGACGGAACGCTCGGTCCGGGCGAGCGCGCGATCCACCGCCGCCTGCAGTGATTCGTGGCGCTCCTCGACGACGACGCTCGGCAGCGCGCTCAACACGACCTTGATCAGGCAGCGCTTGTCGATGCCGCCCTTCGGGCCGTTCACGTCACCGACGCGCACGCTCGCGCGTTCGATCACCGACGCGAACTTGCCGAGCTTGCGGCCGAGCTTGCGCCGGATGTAATCCTCGTCGGCGGCATCGAGTATCGAGCCCGTGGAGCGGATGTTCGCCGGGGTCAGCGCGGTCGGCGTGGGGCCGGCCGTGCGCTTGGCGGGCCGCGCGACGCGCGCCGGCATCGGAGCGCGCCGGCTGCTGTCCGGCTGGCGTACGCGGTCGCGCCCGAGCGCGGGCGTGATGCGGCCGGTGATCTTCACCGCCTCCGGGAGCGTCGATCCGCCTCCTCCGTCGCCGGGCTCCGGTCCGGCGTTCCCGCCTCGCTTCACCCGCCCGGCCGCGCGCGTTCCGCGCTTCGCGGCAGGCGCGCGCTTCGCCGTCGCCCGCCGCGCACTCGCCGGCGGCAGACGCATCGACTGGCGCCTGGCCCGCACGTCGGGACGGCTCGATCCGCGCCCCAATTCCTCGAGCACGTCGGTGGCGGTGACGATGCCGACGACACGGCCGTCTTCGAGCACGGGCAGCGCGCCGATGAGGCGACCGCGCATGAGGTTCGCCGCCTGACGCAGCGTGGTGACCGGCTTCGCGCTGGTCACCTGCGCCGTCATGAGATCGCGCACGATCCGGCCCCGGCGCAGCGCGCCGCCCTGCCGGCCCCCGAGGTCCCGCTCGGAAAGCACGCCGAGCAGACGCGCGCCGTCGGTCACGACCAGATGGCGTATTCCCCTGCGCTGCATCCGCGACCAGGCGACACCGGCCGTCTCGTCCGGTCCGACGGTGACGACCTCGGTGTTCATGATTTCCTGTAATCGCATGGCAGCACCCCCCGGAAGGACATCGTTGCCGAATGGCTCGATCGAAAGATTCGGGCCGCGTTCTCTTCTCATCGACTGTATTCGCAAACAACCCGGCGGCTTTGACTTGTATCAAACGGCAAGACCGCGCGGGTCACGCTTCGCTTCGTCCCGAGGTCCCGGTCGTTCGCGACCCGGGCAGACTCATGCACAATTCGTTCGTGCGCCGCGCGCGGTCCTGGAGTGAAGAACAATCCTCGAGCCCTCGGGAAGAATCGCGGTGGGCGCGAGATCGAAGGCGCGAGGCTCGGTTCGTGTCCGCTATGTCCGGCGTCCTTCCCGGAGCGCCTTCGTGCGCTCGTGCTCCTGCTGACAGCGGATGCAGCGCCTGGCCGTGGGGTAGGCGCACAGGCGCTCGTAGCCAATCGCCGCTTCGCAATCGATGCAGGTTCCGTACGTGCCGGCGGCGATGCGCCGGCGGGCTGTGGCGATATCGCGCACGTCTTCGATGTTCTGGCGCACGATCGCGTAGTCGCTGCTCGACGCGATCTCCATAAGCGCCTGGTCGAGCCGGTCGGCGGCACGCCCGACCAGCGCTTCCTGCCGGCGATCGTCGCGCGATCGTTCCGCCACCTCGCGGATTTCGGCCATCTCGCGGGCCCAGCGCTCGTCCATACGACGGCCGAGTTCATCGATCTGCTCCCGGGTCAGCTTCGACATGCTCTTCTCCTCATTCCGACGCGAGTCCGCCTGACGATAGCATCTTCTTTTTGGCCGCCGTGATGATTCAGGTCAATCCCGGTATCTCGGTCAGGTCGGCGTGACCGAAGCCCGATCGCAAAGCAGGATGTTCAGGACCTTGCGGCGGTGGCGATC
>JAJVHZ010000104.1 GCA_022072255.1 Gammaproteobacteria bacterium
CGTCGACCAGGCGTTTGGAGGCGTCGGAAATCCATCCGAGCGCCGAGAGGGTTTTTAGAGCGTCCGATCGAGGCAGATTGCGTTGGTCTTCCATGCGGCGTATCCCCTTTCTGGATGGCGGTAGAGGGGCGGAGAGCGGAGAGCAGAGAGCAGAGAGCGGAGAGCGGAGAGCGGAGAGCAGAGAGCAGCGATCAGGGGGCAGGGGGCAGGGGACGGATGGCGGCGAGGTAGTGGGTGTTGAAGATTTTCAGGCTTTCGAGGAGGTAACACAGTCCCCAGGAGACGGGCGCGAGTTTGCGGGCGATGGGAGGGGCGAGGGTGATCTTGCGAAATTCGCAGCGGCAGTTGGGAAACAATTGTTTGATCTCCGCCGGGCGGATGCCGCGCGTCTGCGGGTTGGTGGGGTTGAGCCAGAAGTCGTACCAGAGGATCAGGCCGGAGGGTTTGAGGACGCGCAACAGGTCGCGGCAGATGCCGCGCCGCAAGTCGGCGTCCAAGATGGAGGAAAGGGCGGTGAATTGCAGGAGGATGTCGAAAGAGCGCGCCGGGAAAGGCAGGCGGCTTCCGTCCGCGTTGACGAAGCGGCTGCCGGGCAGGCGTTCGCAGGCGGAGGCAAGCCGGTCGAAGAGCAGGTCTACGCCAAACAGGCTGGCGGGACGCGCCCCGAGGGCGAGGAACTCCGTCAACACGCCCCCGCCGCCGCAGCCCATTTCGAGGACGCGCAGGCGAGAGAGGTCGGTCAGTCCCTGCCGGCGCAGGGCCTCCACCACCGCCCGCTGGCGGGACTGGATGGTAAACAGGTTGGCGCGATTGAAGGCGGAGTAATCGTCGCGGCCCGCGAAGCGCCGGGCGCGGTCGGCATATTCAGAGCGGAGGCGGGCGAGGTCATCCGGCTGGTTCATTGGAGAATTGGGAGGCCTGGCCGATTTTATCAGCCCAGCGGTTCCAGAATTTCAGGAGGCCGGCCAGGAAGCCGAGTCCGTAAGCCAGGTGGAGAATGGCAAAGACGACCGGGAGAAGGGGGAGGTATTTCCAGCCGCGCTTTGCGGCCGTCAACAGCGAGGCGAGCAGGTTGGCGAACAAATAGAGCAGCGGAATGACAAGCGACAGCGGACGGAGGGCTGAAGACAGGGCGAGAGAAGCCGAACCAAACAGCGTCAACACAAAAGCAGGCGGGGCGAACTGACGCGGGCTCATCTGGCGCGGATGTTTTTGCAGGACGCGCACTTTCCAGAAGCCGTATTGGTAGTATTGCCGCCAGAGTTTTCCCAGGGAACCGCGACTAAAATACGTGGAGCGCACGTCTTTAGCCATTAGTATATTTCCGCCCAGTTCGCGGATGCGGTAGTTGTATTCGTCGTCCTGGTTGCGGACCAGTTCCTCGTCATAATACCCGGCCCGCTCGATGACCTGGCGCGTATAAGCCGGGAACGGCACGGTATCCACCAACATGCTCTTTCCGTTGAGCGTTCGGAACGAAGAATTGCCCACCCCGAAATGGGAACTCATGCCAATGGCAATGGCGCGGGATACAAAGTTCTCGCCGATGGATTCCATCGGGCCGCCAACGCCGTCCACGCCTTCCTTTTGAATGTGTCCCACGCATTTGCTGACGTAATCGGGCGCGATGACGCAATGTCCGTCCACGCGGATGATGACCTCGCCTTTGGCCTGACGCAGGGCGATGTTCATGCCGGTCGGGACGATCCTGCCGGGATTGTCCAAAATCGTGACCGAAGGCCGGAGACCGGGGATAGAGGCAGCCAGCGAAGCGATCTTTGCGCGGGTGTCGTCGGTGGACATACCGTCAACGATAAGGACTTCCATGCGATCCGGAGGGTAGTCCTGGGCAAAGATGGCTCGAAGTCCCTGCTCGATGTAGGCGGACTCGTTACGGATGGGGAGGATGAGGGAGACGGAGGGGTTATTTTGCATCGGGATGCGCAATCTTTGAAATTACAGCCTGGAATTTCCCTGCCTTTGTTCTAGGAATTTCATGGGTTATTTCAACATTAACCATAACACTTCCACCCAATCTTTTCTTTACACGACGAATTATTTCATGCTCACTCTGTATATTAAATTCGGAAGATGGAACAACCCTCACGCGAATCTGATCCAATGCTTCCTGAATAATCTGTGCTTCTTGGAGAGGCAAGTCATAGAAAATCGGATTCAACCAAAATATTTTCCTTCCATCAGATGTATGGATCATATCCGAATCGCGTCCTTCAACATTATCAATGCAGGGTAAATTTCTTCGACAGCTACAATTTCCCAGATAGGGCAACTTGCCACGATCGCCTAATTTATAGCGTATCAATGGCATGTCTGAGTTTATCAAACCAGTTACAAGTATCTGGCCTATTCCAATTTCATCTTTCTCCACAACTTCCATGATTCCAGAGTCAGGCCAGTAGTGCATATTTCCTTCTTCGCATTCGCTAGCCGCCAATGCAAACTCCCCCATTCCATAGGTATTCCTAACGGGGCACCTAAACGCATCCGAAATGATTTTTCGTTGCGTATCCCAAAGTGGTTCGGCATTTGAAAATATCACTTTTGGAGAATGAACTTCCAGCTTGAGATCCAGAATCAATTGGGCCAAATACGCTGCGGAAGACGGATAAACCATCCAGTGGGTTGGATTGGCCTTGTTGATAATATCAACATAATATTTCACAGTCTGTTTCGATATATGAAAAGTAGATAGATATAATTGATTCAAAGCAACATTTTCAACCCAAAAAGGAGGTTTCCCTTGCTCTAACGGCGTTATTAATTGCCCGCCAAGAATAATCCATTTATCTTTAATCGAGACGTGATGCCATCGTCTTATCCTTGCTTCGCACATCGCGTACCAAAGTTGCACCGTTTTCCGTGACTCATAAATATTCAATGGCGTACCGGTAGTACCGCCTGTATGATCTTCAAACATACAATCCACGTTACAGTCTTCAGATACAAACGCTATCGGAGTTTGCCGAACATTCTCCTTTTCAAGAATCGGCCAATTAGATAATACTTCCCAGCTAGACCTATCGCCATTACGGCGACGATGGTTCCAATGATTATGATAGTAAGGAACTTGCGTCGCGGCGCGGTGAAGAATGAAAGATAGACGTTCTTCTTGCCACATTTTCCATCTCTCAGCATTCCATGTATCACGTTCCAATATTTCGTCAATCAACTTTTCTGTACCTGCTCCATATCTCCACCAACGCAAATAATATCCTCGCATGGATGCAGCAAGGCTGCGAAGAGGGTAGGGCAAGCGATGATAAATGGATAGCAAGTCAGGCATCTTGGATCAGCTCAGTAAAAAGCCGCTCCCATTGCGGCAAGATGACAGACCAATCAAAACCTTCAACCTTACGACGCGCATTGACCGATAGTTTTTCTGCGAGACCGGGTTCGATCAGCAAGCGCCGGATAGCATTCGCCATGGCTTGTGAATCGTCAGGCGGAACGAGCAACGCATCCACGCCATCTTCAAGCAAATCGGGCAAACCGCCTACATTCGTAGTTACAACACATAGGCCACAAGCCATTGCCTCCAGCACACTGACGGGCGTATTATCAACATTAGTCGTGTTAAGAAAGATATCGCCGGTTTGCAATACCTCCGGAACCCGCTCTTTAGGCACGGCTCCTGGAAAACCTATCCTATCCTGCACGCCCATAGCATGGGCTGTTTTTCGGGTGAGTTCAAAACTCCCGTCCATTTTATCGGGACCAAACATCGTCAGGTTTATATCAGGAAATTCATTTGCCAGCAAAGCTAACACGCGCGGGGCAAGGCTGGGATTATAGATATGATGAAAAGCACGCAGCCAGACCAGGCGCGGCGCAGGCACAGCGCGCATTCGGAAGGAGTAATGTGAAATATCGAGCGGGTTGGGTAGAAGAATAATATCCTGACGATAAGACTGCATTGCCTTCTGCAAATAAGACGAGGGCGCCGTTACTGCCGCAGCGTTCTTTAAAAGGTTCCTCACCCGGCCCGGGTTGCGAGCCGCGAACACAGGCAAATTGCCGCCGTGCAGGGTAAGAATGTGAGGTTTACGCAAAACATTTAATAACATCACAACTAGGTCTGCCCAAACAAAAGACAACCCGCTATAAATTTCCACATAGGCTATCTGATAAAACGTTCTCCGTGAAAAAACCGTCCAGAGCATATCCAGCAGGCGCAAAATTCGCGATAATCGAGATGAAGTTGTAGTCAAAGGGAAACCGGCCTGCTCCAACCGCACGGCAAATTCTTCCACAATCGTTGGGTTGCCGCCTTTAATAGAGAGAAAGTTTCCAACCAGCAAGAGCGCGGGTTTCAGCGCCATTTTGGCCTTTCGGGGATCGGTTGCTTTTCAGGAGTGTCCGTCCGCCAATTGACCAGCGCCAGACCGAACAAAAAAGAAATAACTACAATACGCATGGCGGCGTGCGCCATTTCAGCCAGCGGCCACGCGACGAGCGCCGCAACCCAGAGTTGCGCCTGCGCATCGGGAGCCTTAAAGTACGCGCGTGCTGCCAGTCCCAGTAGAATTAACAAGGCCAGCAAGCCTGCGCTTCCATGTTCTGCCAGAATGCGCGTATATTCCGTATGGGCAGCCACGCCTGCAAACATGTTGCGCATGCGGATGGACATTCCCGGTCCCACTCCTAAAATCGGATTGGCGTACCACAATTCCAGGTCGGCCCGGGCGATCGGACCACGCAAGGTTGGGTCGGTATCCAGGAAGCGTTGCTGTAACATGCCGCCCGTGAACGTATTCAGGCGCGGATAAATCAGATACCCGCCAGCCAGACCGATCATGGCCAAGCCCAGGACGGCGAACAGCCGCCAGCGTTTATCGCGCAGAGAATGCGCTAACGCCAAAAATACCACAACCGCCGCATTGTATATCCCCCCGCGAGAGAACGTCAAAGCGCTGAGCGATAGCAAGCCCAGGGATATGCCGACCGCCAGCCCGCGCAACATCGCGCCTTTACCGGTCAGAAACAGCAAAAAAGCCAGCGCGCCGCCCAGGCCCAAAATAGCCGAAACTTGATTGGGCCCAAACCCTCCGCTGGTGGCGAAATTCGACTCATCCGTAAAAGTGATGGTTTCTGCGGAAAGCGTCCCGAAAAGCGCCAGGGCGGCGACGCTCACTATGGGTATCGCCAGCCACCAAATCACCTGACGCATTTCATCTTCATCAATGGTAATCTGAGAAAAATATAAAGCGCAGACCGTCAACGCCAGCGGGCCGGACAGGTTAAAACTAACCGCGTCACGCGCGGCGCTTGAAGCGCCCACCGCCAGAATAGTCAGCGGAATCGAAAACGCCAGGAAAAGAAAATAGAAAACCGGCCAACCCGCTCTTTGCCAATGTTTTGTGCGCAATAAGGCAATTCCCAAAATGAAGATAATAAAATACTTGCCTGCCTCCCAAAACATTTGAGCGTTCGTCATGCGCCAAAGGACCTCGCTGCCCGCAATGTAGGCGGTAACATATTTCAGTTTGCCCGTATTTCGGTTGGAAAACGCAAAGACAATGCCTAATAATAAAGTGAAGACGGCATGAACGGTAGCCAGCAAAGACGAGGCGCGCAAACCCAACGCCAGGCCGATATGCAATGCCAACAGCGCAAATACTCCGAAGCCTGATAGCGCCTCGCTCTTGGATTTTTGGACTAAACCAGAGTCCTTCATACCTGGCACAACAGCGCGTCTAGATAAGGGTTTCATAAATCCCGCATACTCGTTGAACGATCGACTCGACGCCATATTCTCGCAAGACCCGCGCCTGAAGCCTTTCGCCAAACTGGCGGCGTACCGATGGAGATTGAAGCATCTGTATCAATTGTTCCGCCAGCGCTTCGGGATCGGAACGCGGGACAAGCGCCCCCGCTCGACCGTTTTCAAGGATCTCCGCCGCCTGGCCGACCTGCGTGGAAACGACCGCCAGGCCTGCACGACCATATTCCAGCAACGCAACGGGAAAACCTTCCGATATGGAACTAAGCACGCCAATATCGCACTGCTCCAGCAAATCAGGAACGTCATTGCGCAATCCCAACCAGGAGACATGAGCGTCCAATCCCAAGCGGAGGCTTTCCTGCCGCGCCTGTTTTGCCAATGCGGGATCAGTCTCGGCGCCGACCAAAAAAAGATGCGCCCGCGCGTCAACCTGGATTACCCGCGCCAGGGCGCGCAGGAGAGTAAGATGGTCTTTCTGCAAACGGATATTTGCTACACAAACGATTCGTTTTCCTGCTTCACCCGGTAAAATTATCTGAGTTATGGGCGGCAGGGTTTCGATAAAATTCGGTAAATAGCGTACGCGCTCTACCGGCAATCCAAGCGAATGTACGGACCAATCCGCCAGTTCGCGCGTAACACAAAAAACAATATCGGCGCGACGCGCAAACGAACGGTATAACCACACGGGATGCGCTCTCATCCCTTGTTCGCCAAAATGATCATGCCAGACCAGGCGCAGAGAGGGAAGCATCCAGCACAGGATAACGCCCAGAAAAAGCGAGGTGGTATGGGCATGCAGGATGCCGATATTCTCACGGCGAATAAACTTCGCCAAACGAAAAACGGACAACAGGTCAAAGCGCCCCTTACGACGCATATTATAAAATATGACATGCGGTTGAATCTTATCTTGCAGCGCACCCGCCTGACGGGAAGCGCACAGGTAAGCGCGGTAACGACTCTCTGGCAGATTGTTCGCCAACAAGACGGCCATGTGTTCCGCCCCACCTAAAGCCAGGCTATCCACCAGGTGCAAAACGCCGATCGTATCGTTCATGGCAGGCTCTTTAGATCGGCATCCGTCAAATGCCATTCACGAATAAGCAATTCTCGAAGGGCCCGGCGAAGCTCGTCGAGCGAATAACCCTGCCCCCATTGCGCCGCCTTACGCGACATTGAAACAAAATCCACGTCACCAATAGCAATCTTCCGCAAAGCATCGGCCAACTCCATGGTATCGCCAGGTTCCACCAGAAGTCCGCGCCCACCTGCAAGCATTTGCGGGACCAAACCGCGATTGGAGCCAACGCAGGCCACACCGAAGGCCATTGCTTCGGCAATCGCCTTCGGCCAGCCTTCGGTTTCGGACGCCAGGACCAGCACATCCGCCCATTCATATTGAGGTAAAACATCTTCAAAGGCGAGTCCGCCCGTAAAGGCAACCGCATCGGATAATTGCAAATCAGCGGTTTGGCGTTTCAAAGCGGATAGTTCGGGGCCGTCGCCAACCACACGCACATCCACAGAAATATTTTTCTTGTGCAATTTCGATAGCGCATCAATCAACACATGCACATTTTTTGAACGACTTAATCTTCCAACGAAAATAATCCGCAAGGGAATGTGCAACTGTTTATTGACACAAGCAAATTTTGCTATCTGAATATGTTCCGTATCCATTATAGATGTAAAGAACGGTTTGATGTGAGATGGTTGATTCGGCCATTTTCCATATACAGTCACAGGCCCGCCAAACCAACGGGATGAAAGTATTCTCTTTTGAACGCGATAAGAAACACTTTCTCCCTGTGATGTCGGCCATGCCCCTGCATACTTTGCACTAGCTTTTTTCGCCCATAATGGAACCAAAATAGAGGCTAACAAGCTAATATTCCCCGGAGAACGGAGATGATAAGCGTCAGATTTCATCGCCGACTTAACCAATGACCATAACATTCCAGGAATATCACTAGCATTGACTTTGGGCTGTAGCAATCCATGGCCACGATTCTTCCAATAGGGAATCACAGAAACGCGTTCCGATTTTGAATAAGCCACCCATAATTCCGGCGGCGGCCCTTCTTCCAGCGGTGAAATCATTATCAATTCTTCAAATAGCTCTGCCCAAATATTCATTTCCCGAACAAAAGGCTCGTAGGACCACCATTTTCCATCCCAAAATATATGAGGGCAAATCGTTGTTATACCCAGCTTCATGACGGCTCCGATGGGAAAAGATAATCATCGGCCCCATGCTCATTAATAATTTTCGCGGGAACGCCTAAAACAGTACAATGAGAAGGTACGTCCCTATTAACAAGAGAATTTGCTCCGATGACAACATCATCTCCTATAATGATTTTTCCAACCACAACAGCATTCGCGGCAATATATACACGGTTACCAATGATTGGCGCGCCTCTTTTATCGCCGCGCCCTGAAATCCCAATGGTGACTCCTTGAGAAATATTGCAATTTTCGCCTATACTTGTGTCAGGATGCACTATGATCGTACCATAATGCCCAATGTATAGGCCAGAACCAATCTTCGTAGTATAGGGAATACTAATGCCTGTTATTATTTCAACGATTTTTTGCCAAGCCACACACACCTTTAATAAAATCCGTTTTATCCACCCAGGAGATTTCCCCAAGTATATAGCAGCAGATATTCGATATGCCAACAATGCCCATAGTCCCTGTTGAGTTAAAAACTGCATAAACCCGGAACCCCGCGCATATAGCGCATAGCGATTTATATCTGCGCTGTATTTGGCATGCCAACTCATGTCTTGCAAACGGTCATCAAGCATTTTTTATAAAAGTCCAGATTTTTTTTCACTAAAATATCCACCGAGAACTCCCGCTCAATTTTTTCTCTGGCGGCCATGCCTAGTTTCCTTCGTAAAGCCGCATTGCTTAAGGCGTAAATAATCCTTTCTGCAATGGAAGCAGGATCGAATGGATCACACAATAAACCGTTTACCCCGTCATCAATAAGTTCAGTCCCAGGACCCGTCTTACTTGCGATAACAACCTTGCCCATTGCCATCCCCTCAGTGACAACCATCCCCTGGGTTTCCATGTGGGATGGAAAAACCAAAACCGCAGCCTTAGAGTAAATTTTTGGCAGATATTCCAGCGCTACGTGTCCATTAAAATGTATTTTTGAGAGCAAATGCGGCGGTATCTTACGCCTTAAATATTCAATGTATGAGCCCTTTGTTTCAGGCTCAATCGAATCTTTCCCATTAATTACCAGATTAGCATCAGGAAAGACTGTAGATACTTTCACAAAAGCATCTACCAGTTGGCGAACTCCTTTTTTCTCGCAAACAGTGCCAGAAAAAACAATCAGGTCTTTTTGTTCCAAAACATCCGCCTCGGGAGAGAATAAACGGATATCCACAGGATTGGGAATAATCTCAACCGGCATATCGGGCATTTTCAAAAGCCGTTTCGTAGTGTTAGCCGCAAATTGGCTAACCGCACAGAAATGATCGGCTTTTCTAAAAGATTGACGCTCTAACCAACTTCTCCATACCCGTGTTTTTTTTCCTAAAGTAACTGAAAAAAAATGATGCCCCCCACTCATTCGAATAATTTTTACAGAGGGAAAGCTCTTCGCTATAAGAGAAAAACCGTTTTCAGGCCCATCCAGAACGTCAATAAAGTTGTCATGTCCTATTTCTTGAAGAGTCCGACGCAATCGCCATCCATTCACAATATACCCAGTGGCAGGAATTGGCGAAGCCGGAATACGATATACAGTTACCCCTCTGTCATTTTCAACATGAGATTTATTGTTAGTCTCATTCCGCCCATAAATTCCAACAACACTAACTCGATGGCCTCGAAGAACCAACGCTCTCGCCAAGATTTGAGTCATTGTTCCAATACCGCCATGCGGCGTTGGCGGATATTCATTGCACAAAAAACAAATATGCATGCTTCTCTTTATCCCATTTCGGTTTTTTTATTAACAATTTGAAACAGGGCGCTGGCGCAACGTTGGCTCGCCTGTTCGAGCGGAGGCTGTACCAGGAAATTCACCCAGGCTTGCCGTTGCCGCTCAAAATCTTCGGGTTCTTCAAGACAAGCCCGAATGAGTTGCGGCAACTGTTCTTTTGATCTTGCCCAATAGACCGGATCAAATTGCCCAATATGATTAAAGTGTGGAAAGCGATAGACATCTTCTATCTGCCAATTTTCATCTCCTTTCTGCGAGTCAGGATTATAGGCCAGGTAAATAGCGGGTTTGTGATTAATGGCGAAATCCAACGCCATTGTAGAGCCGACATTTACCACAAAGTCGCTGTGCTTGACCGTATTGACCAGCAGGCGCACATCTTCATTAGTGGGAATGACCTTGGTCCAATCATTATCAGCCAGGTTGATCCAGGCCGGTTCCACGCCAACGATTTCAGGGTGGCGTTTTAGGACCGCCTCGTACCTGCCGCTCACATCGGTGGGCGTACGGCGGAAAAGAATTTGTGGACGGGTTTCTTTTGGGAAGCGTTCAAGAGCAAGCGCAAGGTCTTCCAGGTAATCGGGATCATGTGGAGAAGTAGCGATGTCGTCGCCGGAAAAGCAGACCACAGGCCGGACAGGGTCTAAATCATGGCGGCGTAGAAATGTTTCGCGCGGTTCCAGATTCTCAGAATTGAAATAATGTTCGAATTGCGGCGTGCCGACAATAAAAATGCGGTCTGCTGCTATATCGGGATAATACTGGAGCATTTCATCCTGCATGTGCTGGCTCCACACCAGAAAATAATCGGCATAGACCGCCATACGTCCCTTTGGCAGATTATCCCAGGAATAGATAAAAGTTGCAGTCGGAATACCCAGTTTTCGAGCGGCGAGCATGGCCGGGACCGCAATCTCGGAACGCTGGTGCGAACAAAACATAATATCCGGCTTCTCTTTTTCCAGAAAGGCCAGATAGCTTTTGAAATACGGCTGTCGTTCGACCCAATGCGCATGGACATGGTTCAACCACAAAATTTGGGAGTGAGAGCGCCCGCAAATACGCCCCAACGCTTCTGCCGTTTGATTGCGCAGGCGATAAATCCCAGTGCCCTTTCCAACAGATTGGCTCAACACCATATCTGTGCCAGGCTCCTCTTGCCAGTGAAGCTGCGCCAGTAATTTAGCACGACGGAACAAAAAGGGCAAATGGCCTTCGTGATGATATGGCAAAGCCGTCCATCGTACTTTGGCTGCACAGTTTTTGAGATCTGCCTGAATGGCCCGCTCCAGCAAGGCATGCCAAATCACTACATTATCTTTCTCACAAAGAAGCGATAAGAAGCGCGTAAGAACGAAGTTACGTAAACCGATGCCATCTGGAAAAAGAAGTAAAAACTTCATACAAAATCACAAAGTAAGAGAATAAGATAATTCTTCGCCGATAAAGCGAGAATAATCAGGATGCTGAAAATAATGAGCAATCCAAATGCGATGATACCATGGTTCAACTATCCGTTCGTTTCGCGAGCAAGTAATAAGGTATGGTTAGTTTAACATCCAAATGAGTTTGATTGAATTCGTGAATAGCAAGTCTTTCTCCAATATAATCATTGTAAAGTTGAATTTCCGAACCAATGGTATCGTCAAAATAGGTAAAACGCGAGGCAAGTAAGATGAGCTTTGTGAAAATGGTTCGCAACGGATAGGGATCAAGAAGAAGCGATCGAATTTCTTTTAGCATCATTAATCTCTGCCATCCTGCTCAACCGCGATACCGCCCTTACCGCCACTCTCAAAATATTCTTGTTGGGCAGTCTTCATCTGAATGATGGCATTCTTGAAATCATCAGGGGATGCTTCGTAATCAATATGAAAAACAGGTTCAATGCTCTCTAATTCTTTCATAGTTTTTGTCCACCAACCAGAATTGTTTATAAATCGAGCGATATCATCGGGAAACCTTCTCTTGATAATACAGGCAGGGTTCCCGGCAATAACTGAAAATTCTGGAAATGATCTTGTAACGACAGAACCTGCTCCAACAACTGTTCCATTACCTATGGTAACGCCTTTCAATATTATACAACCATGCCCAATCCAAACATCATGACCAATTTTCACTCTCTGTATTTTTTCGTGAGACCTCATCCGTCCATCAAATAATTTGCGGTTGATATATGTGGTTAGATAAGAGGTTAAATGATCCCTGCCAAAAATACCCACATTCGCGCCAATTTGACAATAATTGCCTATCTCAATCGGACCAATTAAGTATGAGTTCGCGCTAATGGTTGTTCCATATCCAATAGAAACGTCTCCTGAAAAAACAACGCCCCTTCCAACAGCGTTTTCCCCTCCAAATCGAACATTTTTGACACCTTCTATATCTCTTCCCAGAATAACCCCTTTGTTGTCATAAGGCTGAAAGCGGAGTCTTGTATCGACAATCTTTGTAATGAGCAATCCAAGCAGATATTTGGGCGAAAGATTCATCTTTTTTAACTTCCCAGTTCCATACGGGGCTTCGGTTCAACATGATTGATATACTGGGCCCCAGTTGTTATCAGTTTGTTTGCGGATCGAATTGCAATCATCAAACGAAGTAATTTTACGGGAAAAAACAATTGTTTTTTGTTTTTTAATAAATAATAAACGTAAAAACTATATGCGGGAAATCCAGGAAACCATTTTTTGTAAAAATAGACCACCCCTGGGTTTGGCTCTGGTCTAAACAGGTTATTTAACCATGTGGTTTTACTTTTGGATTCCCGCAAACCTCCACTTGCACTATGAAGGTGAAAGGCAACAACTTGAGGATAATAATAGGTTCGATATCCATGCCACCATAATCGAATGGCTAAATCGCTGTCATCTCCGCTGCCTGTTAGAGTTTCATCGAAGCCCCCAACCCGAAAGAATACATCTCGTTTTATAAAGAATGCTCCCGCTCCAATGCGTAAAGATAATACTCCGTGGGCGGTATTTGGTTTTTGCATAAACCACTGAATGCCATCTAGGTCTGATGGGGGAAAATTCCGATAAAATGCGAGAGTTGACTTGAATTTGAGCATCCATTCTGTTGGAGATTTCCTATATTCGGTCCATGCTTCCCGCTGTAATATTTCAGGTTGCAAAACATCTATCCAAGGATTAACTTCGAGAAGGCTACTGGCCCGCTCAAAAAAGTCTCGAATTGGGCGCACATCATCGTCTAAAAAGCATATCCAATCTGAATTTGATTGATTGGCGCCGAAATTTCGGGCTTTACCAGTACCTTTATCAGGAAGAAAATGGCGCTCCACATTTTGATAATTGCTTTGAAGTATAAACTTAGAGTCGTTCTGATCAACGATAACAATTTGATTCCTGAACTTAATATCATGGATTAAATATTCAATTAAATCTATAACTTGCTGTTCTCGGTTATAGGTTGGAATGACTACTGAAATATTCATTATCCAGTCGGTACACTTTCCTGAGATGCCGCTCTTGCAAAAACGTCCAAAAATTTTTGGCCCGCCGCATCCCAATTTAATTCCTGCTCATAACGTTTTCGAGAGGATGCACAAAGTGCGTAATATCTTTCAGGATTTTCTACCAGGGATTTGATTGCGTAAAAATAGGCTTCCGCTGGGCTCTTTTTGGGCAAAACAATACCAGATACGCCATCTTTCACAGTGGTGGGCAGAGCGCTAACGGCATTTGTAATGGTGGGAACTCCAAAGGCCGCCGCTTCGCTTGGCACAATACCCGCGCCTTCGAACAAGGATGGATGCAGCAATAAGTGGGCCCAGCGATACCATGCGGCATATTCAACAAGTTCTTTGGCGTCCCCTTTCTTATAAGGTCCCACGAATCGAGTATAAGGACTGGGCAGGCCGTTCGTTCCACAAACAACCAATTCTGCCGGAATACCATAGAGGTTCAACAGAGCAACTGTCTCCATTGCAATTCCTACGCCTTTGCCTATAAAATCCCTGCCCACCAATAATAGCCGCAGCGGGAGGACAAGTTTTTTCTCTTTTTTGATATCAATATGCGAAGGTATGACGCTGTCTGGCAAGGAAGATGGCATAACGATAACGTCAATTTTATTTTCAGGAACACCATAAAAATTTACCAGATCTTCCTTTGACCAATCGCTATATGTAATTATTCTCGAACACTTTTTAAGGGACATTCTTTCCTGTATTACCGATATATTGAACGCCCAGGCATCCAGGTCGCCAATTTCCTTTTGCCGTCCACGAAAGGTGGTATCCACGCCATACACTACTGGAGTTTTTTCGCTGTAAAAAACCAGGGATGGAGGAAATAATGTAAAAACAACATCCGCATTCTCTACTTTGGCAGAAATATTCAATTTTTGAGACGCTTTCCACGCCAGCGACCAATCATATTTAATGTATTTTTTTTTGACCACCCTTAACGCCATGCGAACAGCTCTTTCTAATAAAAAAGGCGCAGAGAAGAGTGGATCAATTATTTTTACATCACAACCATTTTTCAATAAGATTTGATAAACCTGAAAATCGACCCCACTGGCTTGATCTATATCTCGAGGGTCATATCGCCAAGCGGCATGCAAAATTTTCATTTCTCTTTTCCATATCTGAAAAAAAGATACTTTATCATCTCTACTTGAAAACTCGATAGTTTTAATTTATATATTTTTTTTTCAGTAAATGCAGTTTTTATTCTATAAAAACATATTTTAATAAACCATAAATAGGAATTATAGCCTTGCTGATTTGCAGCCCGAAGATTTGCAATAATTAGTTCATCTGTATACTTTTGGTTTCCTGGAAATTGGCTTTTTTGACTGGAATGCAAGCGAAAAAATGAACAAGGAATATTTATAGAAATAAAACTGAACACATTGGGATACATTCGTAACCATAAATCATAATCCATTACATAATAAAGGTTTTCGTCCATATTCCCTATTTGGATATACAGATCTCGTGTCCAAAACACACTTGATTGTAAAAATGTTACACCATCAAAGAAAAGTTGTTCCCTATTCGGAATCCCAAAGATATATCGATATACTTTAGGAGCATTTTGTTCAAAAATATTTGTACCTCCTTGAAATAATGCATTCTTCTTACCAGATAGTTGCGTTGCAACCAAATAAAAAATGTTAAAAGCGTAATAATCATCGCTATTAATCCAAGCCATGATCTCGCCAGTAGATTTTTCAAACCCTTTATTTATCGCATGGCTCTGCCCTCTATCCTTCTCACTCACCCAATACGTTAACCACGGCTCGTATTTCTTGATAATCTCCACGCTGTTATCCGTACTGCCGCCATCCATGATAATGTATTCCAGATTAGGATACCCCTGCAACAACACCGAGCGGATGGTTTCCTCGATAAACTGTCCCTGATTGTAAGACGGCGTGACGATGCTGATACGCGGCCAGGGAGAGCCATCGGGCATGGTTTCGGGCAAGGACGCGGTTTCTTCCGTCCAGGGCCAGCCGGTTTTATCGGGGGGAGGCGGGGGGAGTTCAGCGAGGGTGGGACAGCGCATGGGAAGAATTAGGAAGGATGAATTACGAAGGTTGAAGGATGAAAAAGTGGGAGAACGTTCCTATAAGGAAAATTTGGGTTCCTTATAGCAACCCATCGCGTTCCTACAAGGAAAGGAGTCGGTTGCTATAAGGAAAAGTGAAGGGGAAGGGTTACGTCACCGGGTCGTCAGGGTGGTCAGCGTTCCATATCGCGACCAGATCGTCGCCGCTCTTGCCGATGTTCTCGCGGCGCATGATATCGCCCTTGAAGGCGCCTGCCGCGTTGAGATGTCCTTTGATGTAGGTATCCGCGCGGTGGCCGACGTTGATCGCGCCCTCCAGGTCAATGGTGGGGGTGTAGGTGCCCAGTCCTTCGAGCTGGACAGGCTGGCCGCGCAGGTTGAAGAAGACGACCGTATCGCGCAGTTCGATCAGCACCTGGCGAATCGTGCTCTCGTTCAGTCCCGTACTGCGGGCGATGAACTCTACCAGGTCGTTCAGTTCAGCGCGCTTGCCCAGTTTGATATCGGGCATATAGGCGTTGATGGCTTTTATTCGACTTGCCATTGGGGTCTCCTTGATCGGTTAGTGGGACGAATGACGTTACTTCAGATGCGAGGAAGTCTTGTTTATTTTTCCAGCGGCCTCCTTTCTGGGCGACCTGGCGGCAATGCCGAGGGGATGGTTTCTTCGATGAACTGACTCTGATTGTAAGACGGCGTGACGATGCTGATACGCTACAGAGTGGGGTAATTCATTTACTTGAATAAATCCTCATAATTAACTCGCGGAAAAACTTCCAAATTTCCGCCAACCGTTGCATTGTAAACTTTCACGCCAAGTTCATCGCAAACTTTTTTCGATTGCTCATAATGAAAAATCATCCGGTCAACATGCGGCTCATGCCATTTCTTATTTTTGCCGAAATAAGATGAGTCGAAATGATTGACGTCCGCGCTCGTAGAGACTAACAAATCAGGATTACCGTTTTCATATTGAATTGTTTTTGGAACGGTATAACTTGTATCGCATCCGATCAAATAAATTGGATTAAAACCAAGATACACCGCTATTTGCAGCATTGCAACCGTAACTGTTCGAACAGAGTAAACCAACTCAGGTATATTGGTGCTAAACATACTATAAGGAAGATTATCTTCATCTAAACTCACTTCGTTATACCAATACGCATTATCTGCGGGGCGCAAAACCTTATCGTACCTGAATAAAACGGGATAAAAGAAATGAGTATCTGGCAGCTGCATGGAAAGAGCATTTATCTCATCTGCATTATCTGGGACAACACGCTTATCCACCGCGACGTAAAATTTTGGACGCCAGGAAATACGGTCGAATAATAAGTAACAACGGTTAGAACCCCAAACGATCTCATCTTTAAATAATTCTAAATTCATCTGATTTAGGCTGGGGCCATTTCCCATAATGAAGCATCGCTGTCCAGCATATGCGCCGCGAAACTTTTCCAGCCTGGAACGCATAAACATTACCGAGGGGTCTGTCAGCCAAACAATGGAGTGATTTAATGATCTGAGGACGCGCGTCCTCGCCCGATAAGCTGGTAAACGCAAAGCATTAGGCATTATTCGGCGATACAATTCTATTAGATCAATACTATATTTCATGTTTCTCTTAATACCCATTCAGGAAAAAAACTTACTTTTCCAACCCACGGAAAACCGGCCTGCATACGAACGCTGCCGGTGTCAACAATATCAAATGGGCAAACCCGATCTGCGCCAGAAATTATTTTAGCAGGCAGAGAGGACGCTACGTGAACACTCAAACGATAGGTAGCAGGAGTAAGCAAGTAACCAGGAATCTGTAAAGAATAAACATAAATCCCCGGCAACCAATCCTTCGACAATGCATCTATGTTCGATTCAAAGTTCCGAGAAAATAATAAAGTTTGTTGCTCATTATCCTGCACATGAAAAGCAACATAAATTCTTGATATACGAGAATGTACTCGTAAACCAATTAACACTCTTACTGGCTCATAAAATGAGAAAACACCTGTAGCTTCATTATCTTCGTTAACTACTTTAACATAGTCTAATTGAATGGGAACATCACTCTGAATAGGTAATGTGAACTGTGGTAAATCATGACTGTTATTAAAATTTAAATATTCATCTACGCACTTGGAAATTTCATCGAAATAGATTGCCCGCCCATTCTTAATTAAAAGCCCGCGACGACATAGGTTCTGCACCGCCGCCATATTATGACTCACAAACAGCACCGTCCTGCCTCCCTGCGCCACCTCTCCCATCTTCCCCAAGCACTTCTTCTGGAACTCGGCGTCACCCACCGCCAGGACTTCGTCCACCACCAGGATTTCGGGGTCCAAATGCGCGGCGACCGCAAAGGCCAAACGCACATACATCCCGCTGGAATAGCGCTTGACGGGGGTGTCAATGAACTTCTCGACCCCGGCGAAGTCCACAATTTCGTCGAACTTGCGGGTCACCTCCTGGCGGGTCATCCCCAGGATGGCGCCGTTGAGATAGACGTTCTCGCGCCCGGTCAATTCGGGATGGAATCCGGTCCCGACTTCGAGCAGGCTGGCGACGCGTCCCTTGACCCGGATCCTGCCGCTGGTGGGCGCGGTGACGCGCGAGAGGATCTTGAGCAGGGTGCTTTTCCCCGCGCCGTTGCGCCCGATGATGCCCAACACCTCTCCCTGCTCGACGGTGAACGAGACATCCTTCAGCGCCCAGAGCTCCTCCCCATCGCGGTTGCCGTGGTCGGTTTCGCCGATGCGCAGGTGCGGATTGGGCCGGCCGCGCAGTCTCGCCCACCAGGCTTCGAGGTCGCGCGAGAAGGTCCCGGTGTTGATCTGGCCGAGGCGATAGGATTTGGAGAGGGATTCGACGGAGATGACGGGCATAAAGGATGAAGGATGAAGGATGAATGCAGAGTGATGGAGAATGGAGAAAGGAGCAGGCGGGTTATTCGCCAAATTCATTCAGAATGCGGTGGTAGAAAACTTCATCCAGCCACATACCCGCTTCGATCAGATGATCCAGTTCCAGGCGGATGGAACTGATCAATTTGCGTTCACGCGCTTCGACCAGGACGCCAATCGTGCCGGTGAGCGGCAGGCCCAGGTTGCGTGCCAACTGGCGGCCTTCCTGGTCGTCTATCACAACGAGATCAGCATGGGTCTCAAGCGCCAACGCGATGGTCTCACGCTCTCCCTTTCCAAGCTCAACGGGCAAACGTTCGATAAACCTGGTTTCAACTGTATACAGTTGAAAAACCCCGGATCGAATAAGGCTCCCGACCCTATCGGCAACGCGCCCCGGTTTGGCTTCGATTTCCCCGCGCACGGCTTCTGGAACCAGCGTTATCTCATACAACTGTTTCAACAAGTCA
>JAJVHZ010000042.1 GCA_022072255.1 Gammaproteobacteria bacterium
CATGTAAAAAGGACTTCCTGCAGTCAATTCAAGTAATCTCCTTAAAGCCATCCCACGATACCGCGTTTTACCGTCAAGTAGAATCGGGGTTTCAGCTAAATAGCTTGCTTCCTCGTTGGTTAAATAACTTATCCTGTCAAGAACCGTAGACCCAAACTCATTAGCATAAGCTTGATGGAATTTAGGCATTGAGTCTTGACCAACAACTACGGCACTAAAAGAGTTGAGTTGAAGGAGAGCTTTCCAGCTTCGCATGAAGTTTTTAGGCACTGAGCCCTCGATAATGTATTCGTAAATATATTGAAACTCGTCTATTAGTAAGATGATCCTAGGGTCGTCCCAACCTATTTGCTTCAAGCACTTTACTGTTTCCAGAAGCGTTTGCCGGAACATTCTGACCGGATCCTCAGCGATCTCGCTACTACTTGGCCTAGCTTGTAGTGTTAGGTTGAGTTGGCTTAAGAGCGCATCCTCAATTGCGTCAATGCAAATTTGAACAAAACTTCTCTCCGCAGAACTAGTGTTTAAAATGCCCAAAGTGACTTCAATAGGAAATCCTGGGGAGCTAATCCGACGCTTTAGTTGTTTTAACACTGATGATTTACCTGAACGCTTTTGACCATAAAGGACAAAACATTGCCCCACTGTCCCGCGCAGGACAACATCCTCAATACGCCTGATAAGCTCCTTCCGACCAAAGAACATCTCGTGATCTTCAACTTCCTTTCCAGAAGAATATTTTTGATAAGGATTAGGAACATCAATAAAAGAATCGGCTAGTTTTAGCCTGATCGGAATTTGATGGTCAGCACTTTGGACTAATTCGCCTAACGGAGTTCGATATTGAAGCCGAGTTTGCAATGTAAATGTTTGATCCATAATTTGGGTAGCAGATGGCTTTAATTTCACCTCTACCTCTCTTCTTTCGCCCTCGCGAAGTAAATTGAGGACCGATCCTGCCTCTTCGACTTTGAGACCACCTTCCTCCAGAATTCTTATTTCCAGTCCTTCCACTGGTGCCCCGCCAGGCTTTGAATATACTTCAAATTTAACTATAAGACACCCATCTTTAAGTGTACAGTAGTCGTCACCCAACACATTTCTTACTTCAAAGTCGGGTTGTGCAGTATTAATATAATCTTGATGATTCTGCTCCGCTTGAGTTTCAATCAACTTAGCAATAGGCACAATTCGCTCAGCCGATAGTTTCGTTGGGCTAAGTCTAATATCGCTCAACAAAGCAGATAAACTGTTCACTAGCCGCCCATACTTTGCCACTCGTTCACTATAGTCGTTTTCCACCCAATATCGTGCAGCTTCAGTTGTAATATGCGCTAAACTAAGCAACCTTTGTTTATCGAGTCCAAACCGCGTCGTCTGTGCGTATTCTTTCAGCCTGTCTGCCATGTCAGTGAGCATCTCTGGGCTCAACTGGCGGTTTGCGAGTTCAGCAAGGTTGGCCGACTCAATACGGCAACGGTTATTTTCGTCTATTTGAAGCCTATTTAGATCGGGCAGTGTGGAGATGAAATTAGGTATAGTTTTTAGCTTATTCAACTCCTGAGATAAATGGCGCGCAACACTCGGAGACAGCATTGAATAGTAAGGGAAGTCCTTCTGAAATTTTGACCAGCCCAAACTGTCTTTTTCAAATCTTTTTAGAACGGACTCAACATAGAGACGCTTATCTTTTGACTCTGAATGTAGTTCTCCTGGTGCCGGGCGAACTGTAAGATATGTTGTTAGGAGGTTACTCACCCCAAATTCAACGTCAGCACCGAGCGATAATGACTCTGCCAAATAGCAACGCGCGGTATCTTCATGAAGGTTATCATTTATTGCTGCCTCCCCCATATGCTGAAGACTGTATCCGAGATGATTTATTAAGCTACGGTCACCTGAATTTTCAGGACTTTCTTGACAAAGAGCCGCAAGATTCAGATGGATTTCAGCGCGCTGCTGAGGAACTCTTCCGCGTAATCCTTTCAACTGCTCATCCAATCGTCTAAAATCCTGCTCCTCAAAATGACCACGTGCTTTTGAGCGGTCATCTACTAGACGCAAGTCGCATTGACTGAGTAGGCTTTTGGCAAAGGTTGAAATGCCACTAGCAAAAGCCATCAATTCGGATAGCACTGCGGCCTCAGTATGAGTTTGAATTCCGTGGTCTCTCAGTAATTTGATCTTTTCAATGAGTGAGTCTGTAAGCAAATCAAAAGGAGCCTCATTCTTCAGTCTCCCTAGTAGCTTTAGAGCTGAGTCAAAGTCGCCAAGCATATAAAGGCAGTACGCCTGTTGTCGGACAAGATTCTGCTTGCGCTGCCCACTCTCTCGATTCTGCATCTGTGCAAACAAGCTGGCTGCTTCTTTGAACCTTTTGGCTTTGAGGAGAACAGTTGACTTCAGATTATCAAGTGACTTTGTGTCAGAAAAGCCTTTACGATACCTATCCAGAATTTCAAGGGCTTCCTTATCCTCGCCCAGCCTGTTATGAAGTGATGCTAAATCTTTAATAGCACTCTCCCACCGAGGACCACGCCTATTAATCTCTTCCAGATAAGCCACCTTGGCAGAATCAAAATCTCCATCCTGTTCAAATCTTTTAGCCTTGGCATATGGAGTTAATCCTGGAGGTAAATAAAGGGATGGACTTCTACTTATTTTATTTGCATGTTGCGGTTTTTTGTTTGATAACTCGGCACCTTTCCAAGTAACAATAGATGTGATTCTTTTTGAGGAGATAGTCTTTGTTTCTATCGGCGGTGGTTTCAGCTCACGTTGTATATCATCTATTAGTTTCGTAATTTGCCCAAAGACTGGTGAGGATGGCGCAAGTGATTGGGCCAAGCTAAGTTGATTGGCAAAAGCGGCCTTTGCTGCCTCTGGATATCGGCCATGTAAAGCCATGGCCATCAATGCCAATGCGATTCGTTTTATTTCCGGCGCATTCACATTTTCGGTAACAGCAACTAACCCTTGAATTTCCTTGCTTAAAGACCGAGCAATGCATCTCCCAAGGTTAAGTAAAACATCGCGTTTTAGATTATCGTCAATTGCCTCCCCAAGATGTGCAGCACAACACAAAAACCTAGCAGCATCTTCCCATTCCTGATTCTCAATATGTAGTTGAGCGAGCCCAAGGATCGCTAGTAGCGCCTTGGGATCGAGCTTGAAACATGTAACGAAGCATTCGCGGGATTTTTGCTTATTATCGACTTTGAGTGCCAGTTGGCCGCAGAGCGCGTATAGACCAGAATTACGAGAAGAGCTAGCAAGCCCACTCACTACTGGCAGGATACTCTGGACACGACTAAGTTCTTTTATTTTGACTGCATAATTATAAATCTGCATGCAACGATCTAGTTGTTGCTCAGTGTGCTTGTCTATACCTTCAATAGTAAAAACTGGCTCTGGAAGAACGAGTGCTGCAAGCCCACTAAACTGGTCAAAAGCATATTCAGGAATATCAGGGGGAAATTCAGTAATGGGAGCTTTCTCGATTGTTGAAACATCGCTTGGAAGGTGAGGGGAAGACGCAGATTGCTGCCCACCATTTAACAACACCGTTGCGACTACAGTATTGATTTGACCTGTCGGTATTTCACCCCGAGATGGCGGAGGCACAAAAACTGGTAAAGTTAAAGAGTGTGGTAATGATTCTCCCTGCGGCATATCTGCTTTGCTGGCTTCAAAGTCAGCCACCTGTTCAGCTAAGATTAAACGTGTACCTGCTTCAGTCTCCAGCACTAGCCCTACGTCTTCTACTACTTCTTTTATTTTTCCATTAATCCTGCTTTTCCCGTTGTCGGTGTTGATCGTGAGAGACACTGGTACCCCAACTTCTACGTATCTTCTAAGTACATCGAAGACCTTGCTCATAACTTTCTCCTTAAACATCCGTCAGTAGTGCTTTGGCTGAACGGTAACAACCCTGATTGAATCAACCAACTGATCCTCTTTCTGCCAAACGCAAATCTCAATGGCTTTTGATTGATTCTGCGGCGGCAGAAAAGAGTAAAATTACCCAGAGGTAGACTTTTAGCGGCTTTGGGGCATTAGAAGTGTAGACTAGCTTGATTAGATTGTAAATATTGCTTCCTTGGAAATTTGCACGCTCCGTTATGGTCTTATCGCTTGCTCTGGTGCTGGCTGCACCGCGCGGCGGCAAAAGTGTACTGCTGGGCGAATCATAAATGACGTGCTGGCCACGAAGACGCGCGCCTGTGTCAGAGCGGTTGATTTCGGCGAATCGTTCGCGCCGCTGGTTGATGTTCTCGGCGGCAGGCATTTGCGGTTTGAATCCGGCGCTGACCGGTCAATCAACGTCTGGGACTATGACGGGTTGGAAAGCGGCGAGCTTCCCGATGAAGTTCAGATCGCTTTCGTGGTCGGCGACCTGATGCAGCTTGCGCGTGTGCCTGCCAACGATACTCTCGCCGAAGACATCCTGACCACGCTCGTTGCAGAGGTCTACCGAAACGAAGTTCCCCGCAATCGCCCCGGCCTGCCTAAACACGAGCCGCGTCTTTCGCACCTGGTTGATTATCTTGAAACCTGGCCGTTCAAAGGCGCGGCGGCCGAACGCGCCGAAGCGCTCAAGCTCGCACTCGGCCAGTTCCGTGGGCACAGCTTCCTCGACTCCCCAACTCACGCCGATTTCGCGGGCGATTCGGCGTTCGACGTTTACGAACTCGACAGCCTCGATCGGTTCCCAGAACGAGTGCGCGAATCGCTCGCATATCGGGCCGCTGCGCGCGTGCTGCGCGTGATCGGGCGTCTCAACGAAGACGGCACGCGCTCGCCTACGCTTCTCGTTTTTGATGAGGTGTGGAAGATCAGGGACAAATATCCGCGCATCCTCGACGTCATCAAACGCGGCGCGCGCACCGGCGGTAAGGAGAACGTGGTCACGATTCTGGCGACGCAAGCCTACGAAGACTTATCGAGCCTACCCGACATCGCCAAAACCGCAGGCGTCAAGATCATCGGCAAGCAGGTCGGAGATTACACGTCGCTCGTTGAAGACTCTGGCCTGGCCCCGCAGGCCGCCGCAGCTATCAGCGTCATCAACAACGTCGCCGGTTCTCACGCCCAATTCCTCCTCGTGCTCGGCTCCGGCGAGGACAAGATCGTGCAAATGACCCAGTGCGATCTTTCTCCGGTCGAATTATGGACATTCACCACCAACCCCGACGAACGAAATGCCCGCGCTCGCGTGCAGAGGCTCAAACCCGAATGGCCGTTGGCGCAAGTGATTGCCTGGCTGGCCGCGCATTACCCCGTTGGATTAACGGGCGCTGGCCTGGTGAAGATTGATGAATCGTTGTTGAAGTAAACGAAAGGAGCAGAACTATGCGTCGCAATAACTTTTATAAACAGATTACGCTCGGCATCGTTCTGGCAGCGGTTCTACTGCCGATCCCTGTCCGAGCGCAGTGGACAGTTTTTGACCCGGCCAACTACAAGATTCAGATCAAGAACCAAATTGACCAACTCAACCGGTGGATGCAGACCGTCAATCAATACATGGCAATGTACGAGAACGCCGCCGGTCAACTCACCAATCTCAAAGGCGTATTGCGAACCGCCGATGAACTGCTGGCGCACGATAAACGCATGCGAAGGTTCATCAGCTACTGAGGACAGGCGATACGGATGAGCTTCCGCGTCAAGAACCAGCTCGTCAATCTCGTCACCGGCGCGGCGCGAGCCGTGATGAACATCGAGCAGCGGCTAAGGAACGGAATCTTTGACCCGGAAGCAAACAAGCGCGATTTCGCCGAGTACCTGCGTTACGGAATCGGACGCACTGCGCAGGACGCCGAATCAGAGGTCGAACGCCTCAAGCGGATGGACAATCAGCTTGAGCGCATCATCTATGACCATCAGCGCGAATCGGAACAACTCGCGCAGCTTCACGCATACGTCGCGACCAAGAAAGAAGAGCTTGAGCGGCTCAAGAACTGCGACGATTGCACCGACAAGGATCGGGATATGGAGCGGTTGTCGTTCGAGATCGCAAAGATGGAAGAGAAAGCAGCCAGGTCGGAAGCGGAAGTTAGCCGTCTCTTTGATCACAAGGCGAAACGGGCCGAGGAGATTTATAGGATCGAGGAAGAGCGCACACGCTTCGGCCGCACGATCATCACGATGAACAAGGCCTGGCGCGGGATCACGGACGCCACCGTCAAGCTCAGGGAGAATTTGCAAAATGGCCAGTAAATGGCAAAGAAAAACTGCGCTGTGGCTGGTCGCCTGCGTGGTAATCGGCGCGCTGACGACCTGTTTTGCCGGGAACGTCCAGGCTCAAAATCAGAGCGGCGGGCAACCGGCGCCTGCTCCGACACCGGCATCAGGCTCCAGTCCTGCTTCATCAGCGACCGATCCGCTCGTCAGTCTTGTACTCGTAGCCGGAAACCTGATTCCGAAGTTGCAGGAGGCGATTGAAAGCCCGCTGGTCGCGGGATTGGAGAACCTCGCCTTCTGGATCGCTGTCGTCGTGATGATGATCTCATTTGCGCGCCTGTTCCGCGAAAACGACGGCGCGAGCCGCGACCTCTTCTGGTGGTGTTTCCGCCTGGCCATCATCTTCGCGCTATTCGGAACAGGCCGGACGATCATCAATACGGCGAGTCAGATCGGCTACGACATCATCAACGTCACGGAATTTCGCAAGGTCTTCTGGGACGCCGAGCTTGAGTTCAACACCAACTACGAGAAGTTCACCGAAGGGATGTTCATCGTCAAATCGGTGAAGAATCCCGACGAAGCGATCGGCGCTCTGACGAGCGAAAGCGCCGACTTCCGCGACATCACGAAGATGCTCGACGCGTCGTCCTGGAATCTGTCGAACGTCTTCATCGGCGTCACGATCGGACGCTTTCTCCTGGAGTTCGCGCAAATCTTCCTGGCGATCCTGAGCGCGATGCTGGCGATTGGGTTGCGTCTCTTTGCGCCATTCGCCATTGCCTTAGCGATTGATCGTAACCTTGCTCAACGCATCTCTTACCCGTTCGCGTGGAGTGCGGCAGTCTTCACGCTCATCACGCCTCTGGTCAGTCACATTTTGGGCCTGGCCGTTTACACGGCGGGCAATCTGGCCTTTAAGATCATCAGCCCTGAGATGGGCATATTTACACTCGACGCGAATGGAGTGATCACGGGCGATCCGGCGAGAGTCAACCAGGCGGTATACGCTTGCGTGATTCTGACGGTAATGATGATTCTCAGCGCGCTGCTCCTGCTCGCTTCCCCATACATCAGCTACAAGCTTTCTTTCGGCCAGGTTTTTGAAGCGATTTCGACGACGGCCTCAGGCTGGCTCGGAGCATTTGCCGCAACCGCCCTTGAGATATCTGGTTTGAAATACGGAACCGCATTGCAACGACAGGCAGGTGAAGCGCGCATTGAGGGCCAATATCAGGCGGAATTAGCAAGAGCGTCCGCAATCAAAGACTCGAGCAACCTCGCGTCCCGCGCGCAGCAGATTCTCGGATTACACTCCGCCTCCGCCAATCGCTCACAGGCGCTCGGCGCAATCGCTGGCGGGTATGCAATGTCAACACAGATGACCGAAGCTCATCGTCAGGCCACTCTCGGACTGCTCGAACAGGGCAGAAGGCAACAGGTTACTGGCTTTCTGGCAGATCGCAGCCTGGGACAACAACAAACCAATATCGCAATGCGGCGCGAAGAATACGATCTGCGAATCAGCCAGGCCGATCGCAATGTCAATACGCTCGTCGGTCGAAGCATTGAAACAGTTGAACATGGAGTCGGCGCCGTCTCGACTTTGGGCGGAGGATTGATCCCGGCGCTTGGAGCGCTCAATGAAGGCGGCAAGATCATTACTACTCCTGCGAAAGGCCTCACTGAGATTGGCATCCACAACATCACCTCTGACGCCAGAGTCGAGAATCTGCGACGCGCTCGCGGAGAGCATATCGAGAATTACGAATTCACCGGCCAATTGAGAATTGACGCCGCCGAACACTACGCAAAGGAAGCAAGCAAGATCGCTGACACGCAAGCGACGGCCAACATTGCGGCGGCCCGCGCGCAACGCGACCTAGCCATCAGCGGAGTTGAACAGGGTTATCACCAGCAGACGCAAGGCGTCAATTCAGCATACAGGCTGAATCTCGAAGCCAACCAACTCAATTTTGCCGGGGCTATGAAAGCTGCGGAACTGATACAGGCGTCGGGAATGAAAGCGGTCAAGCTCGAACAGATGTCCCAGATCGTCACGACACTCAGCCGCGATATGGCTCGTCGCGCCGAGCTTGCGCTGACGATGAGGTATTAACATGCGACTTCATCAAGGAGTGAAGTAAATTTATGCGATCGCTGACTCAACAGAGTATCGAAGATACAAGAGTCGTTCCCGGTAATATTGAGGTCATCAGCATCCCCATTCATTCCACCGGAGTCTATACGCTTAGCGAGGCCGCCGAATTGAGTAAGTGCAGCTACTCCACGATCCGGCGCGCAGTGGAAAGCGGCAACCTTGCGGCTTCTTCGATTGGCAATCAACCGCGAATCATTGGCGCAAAATTGCTTGAGTGGATCGAATCTGGAGGCGTGACCGGCCGCAGTAAAGCCACAATGTGATCTGATCTCCTTCATCACAGCCGTATCAACTTCGGATGTTTTTTATGGAATTATTTCTACCGGGCTTGGGCCTTTTATCGGCAGCCTGTTCTCTTCGGTCGCGACAACAACAATTCCCGTGATGATAATCGCCGCCGCCGTTGCCCAAGCCGCGTCTTTCGAGCGCCAGAAACTTCCTTTGTCTTTGGTCACTGTGACCACATTGCTATGTTGCGACACCCTCGGTATCGGTAATCACGGTGTAGCTGTTATCGGCATTCTGACCATAACCGAGCGACCCGATGCTTTTGTCTTCGGCGCTGTTTAAGCTGAATGTTACGGGCCAGCCAAAAACCGGGCGAGGGGGAGAATGTAATACTTGCGAGAATTGCCGGAGATAAGCTAGATCGAATTGATATGCGATTCACGCCCGACGAATCTATTGTCGCCATCTCCAATGACCTCCGCGCTCAACAAGCTGTAACCGTTATCCGGTTTCTCTGCGCTGCCCGCAATGCTTGTTGAGCCGCTGGCCGTCGCGGTTGACATCGAAGGCATCCTGATTGCCCAACTCCCCATCTCCATCACGGCGCCATTGAGCGCGTTGAGTCTCGCCACGTCATCGCGCACCGAAACGCGGAAATCGGCGCCCGCCTTTGCCAGGTATGCGGATCGGCCCGCCTGCACAAACGCCATAGCCTCGCCATTGAGATTCACGTCCACCTCGCCGTTCACGACTGAAGCCGAAAGCGCGCGGCGGTTGATCCGGTCTTTGAGATTGGTCGAGATGATGGCAAGTTTGACGACAGCTCCGTCGTTTTACATCCACATCCTGGCTTTGCATCAAGTCGGCGGTCAATTCGCCACCGACGAGACCGATCAAGTTGCACACTGTCATTTCGCTTTTGTAGAAGCATTCGTGCTCAACCGCTTTCCAACCCACGTCTTGGATCGTGATGGTCAGCTCATTTGTCCCGGCATTGTCGCTTATGCTAGCTTTCACCTTCAGCCCTCCTGTTGGCTATCTACGGCTACGTAAACGAGATGGTCGCTCGTTCGAGGAGGGATGGTTTTATTGCATTCATTGCGCTTGTCGCCACATCAGGACGAAATCAGATCCAATCCGAACAATCTCATGAATCATTTGGATCAGGTCAGCATCCGCGAGCGGTGTGGACGATACGTAGCCGCAACACGCGCTCGTGGGTATTTGATCGTTATCGTTACAAAGTGATACGCGTTAACGCAATAGAAACTGAGATCGCAGCGCTGCTTTGTTGCGCTCGCGTCGCCATGGATTCCGAGGATGTCGAGCGAATCAAACAACTGCTTCGTGAAGGGATTGATTGGGAAACGCTGCTGCGGCTTGCGCACGCGCACGGAGTGGCGCCTCTGCTCTGGTTCCATCTGAGTAAAATCTGCCCGGAGCTTGTGCCGGAGCCTTACTACAACCGCCTTCGCGATTACTTCCGCAATAACTCAATTCGCAATCATTACCTCAAGAGCGAACTGCTGCGCCTCCTCGATCTGTTTTCCGCCCACGGCGTCATGGCTATCCCGTACAAAGGCGTGGTTCTGGCTATCAGCGTTTACGGCGACCTGGCCCTTCGCCATTTCGGGGACCTGGATATTCTGGTTCAGCCGTCTGATTTACAACAGGCCAAGACGCTGCTCACGGCGCAGGGTTACGAACCGAAGGTGATTTTGACCGAGGCTCAAGAGGCCGAGTTTGTGCGGAGCCAGCATCACCACTTTTTTTCGCGCGCGAGCGACGGCAGCGTAGTCGAACTTCATTGGGACGTGGCGCCGAGATACTTTTCTTTTTCATTCGCCGGGATGCGGCTGTGGGATAAGGTCAAGCGAATCGGTTTGGACGGGGTTCAGGTCCTGGCTCCGGAGCCGGAAGATTTGCTGCTGCTGCTTTGCGCGCATGGAACCAGGCATCAGTGGAGCAGGCTGGAATGGATTTGCGGCGTGGCCGAGTTGGTGCGGTCGAATCCGGATTTCAAGTGGGAAATTGCAATGGAGAGGGCGCGCGCGCTGGGCAGCCGGCGCATGCTCCTGCTCGGTCTGGCCCTGGGCCAGGAACTCCTGGGGCTGGAGGTCCCGGACGGGATTCGCCGCGAAATCGAGGCCGAAGGCGCGCTCGCCAAACTCATTCCCAGTGTGCTTCGAGAGGTGTTTGGTGACGCCAGTCAGACGCCAGGGCCTTTCGCCAAAAATCTCTTTTACATCAGAGCCAGGGAACGAATGTGCGATAAAGCGCGCCACATGCTCCTTTTCGCATTTACTCCCGGCGTGAGCGAGTGGCGGTGGCTTCCGTTACCGCGCCGTCTTTCGTTCCTCTATTACCTCATCAGGCCGGCTCTTGTGCTTCGGCAATACCAAGTGGAATTTATCAATTATTGCCGCCGCTCCCGATGACGCATGTTCTGACCAATCTGCGCAGGCTCGCAAACCTTGCTCGGAGGGGCTTGAGATTATTGCGCCGCGATCCGCGACTGACTCTGTGTCTGCTGCGCCTCTCTTTTTGGACGCTAGTGGTTTCGGCCCTGGTGAAAATACTGCCGTTGCCGCGCGCATTGCGAACAATTTCGCCGCGCGTCAAACGCTCGCCGAAGAGCGTCTCGCTTGAAGGTATGAATCCCTCGCCGACTCAGTTGGCGGCGATTCTCGACAGGCTGCTTGGCGCCGACTTCTGGGTGTTCACGCCCACCTGCTGGAAGCGCGCGCTCGTGCTACATCGTTATCTGGCGCTTGATGGATTGGAAACCCGCATCGTATTTGGCGTGCGCCGTTCCAGCGAGCGTATGCTGGATGGCCATTGCTGGCTTGAGGTTGAAGGCCAGCCGTTTCTGGAAAATGCTGCGCCAGACTATCTCATCACTTACTCATTCCCCGAATTGCGGCAGGTCGGATGGCAGTAGTCCAACCGTGAGGGAGGGCGTGTATTTCGATGTCCACGTCCTCCCTCACGGTCGGACTACTGCCGCAGCGCGCCAATCAGTTTGTGATCTTCCAACGCAGCAAGCAACCGCCTGACGCTTTCGGCAGCCTGTTCCGCGCTGACTTCGTAACTTGCTGTCAACTGGCTGATGATTTGCGGCAATGGCTGGTTTTGTTCAAGCCCGCGCCAGATCAGCAGGGCCGTTTCATTCAGTTGGTAATAACGCCTGGCCTGAACATCAATCAATACGCCTTCGCCATCGTCAAAATCTGTGACGATGACGTGGGCATGCGGTTTGGGCAGCGATAGATTCGTCATCTCATTCTCCTGTGGCAGAGCTTACGGTTTGCGGCGCCGGCGAAGCGCTTCGAGCGATTGCCGCACGCCAGGGAAGCTTGCCGAAGCTTTGCAAACAAAATAAACATGGCGAGCCGGCGTACAGATCAACCTTGCCTTCATCCTGCGTTTGGGCTGACAACGCCGCGCGGCGGCGCGCAACCTGCTCCCCGGCCAGGTCGCGCAGTCTCGCATAAGCGGAAGCAAAATCCTCCCGCGTGAGGTCGGCGATGACGTCAGGTTCGTTCGCTGCGCCGCGATAGCCTGCCAGATTGCAGCAAAGCGTCAAACGCCCGCGATAATCAACGTTGCAACTCGCGCCGCTGAGCGCAGAGCACGGCGGCGCCGGATCAACGTTGTAATAGCCAACAGCCACGCCGACAGGCATTTTGAGAATCCTGCCAAGAATGGCGATCTCCTGCTCCGCCCGCTGGCGCTCGGCGAACGTCAAAGCCAGTTCCGTTTCGACCGTTTGCGAAGTCGGCATCAGGTGCGAGAAATGCAGCGCCGACGCGCCCATCCGCGCCGCCAGCAAAGCGATCTGTTCCAACTGCGGCGAAGTGTCGCGCCGAATCCCGGCTTTGACGATGAACGGGACGCCGTGAAAATGGCACTGCGCCAATGCCCGCATCACGCGCGCAAACGAGCCTTCGCCGCGCCATCGGTCGTGCGATTCCGCCGTCGCGCCGTCCAGGCTGAACGCGACGACGCGCACCGCCGCGCGATGCCGCAACACGGCTGATTGCGCGCGGTCGAAAAACCATCCGTTCGTCACAAACCCGCATTGCAATCCTTCGGCCTCGACCATCGCCAGAATTTCGCCGAACTGCGGATGAAGCGCAGGCTCGCCGCCGGTGAATGAAACGTAGTTTACGCCGCAAACCTCGCGCGCCTCCGTCACGATTCGTCGCAACAGATCGAGCGGGAAGAAATGCGCGGGCGAACGATGCAGCGCGTCATCGTCGCGCACGCAGTAGTCGCAATGCAGATTGCACCTGTTGGTCAGCTCGATGGTGATGCGCGGCGTGTCGTCTTCGCCAATCCGCCGCAACGCTGAATCGTTCATAGGCTCGTCAGTTCAGATATGTTCCAAGCAGCGCGGCGGCGCGCTCCGGCTCCCGCAACAGATCGCGTCCTGCGAGCAGTTGATAAGCCCGGCTCTGCCGCGTCAATCGCGCCAGCGCCCGCAGATGATCGCTACTCGTCGCCGGGTCGTAACACGACCACGGGCATTGCCTGAGCAATTTTGTCATCGCCTCTGAAGGCGATAGTTTCACAACCCGGCTCTCGGCCTCGCCAACCAGTTTGGTAAAAAACAGAGCTTGCGGCTGGCACGATGAAATGAAACTGTGTGGAAAAACAACGCGTGGTTCGATGTGGCGTTTGCCCGGATCGTTCACCGCCTGCGCCAGCAAGGCTTTGTTGAGACGCGCCATCGCGCAGGCTTCCAACGTCTCTTCAGTCAGCGAGAAGGCTCGCCGCCACCCCCAGGCGACAATTCCTTCGGCGTCTTCGCCCAGCAGCAGGCGGTCATCAGACAAATAACGCCAACCGCCGCTCGCCAATCGCATCGTCAATGTCGTTTTGCCGCTGCCCGAATCGCCGATGATCAGCGCGCCTTTGCCGCTCGCGGGTTCGACCAATCCCGCCGCGTGCAATTCAAAGCGACCGCGCCGCCGCATCGCCGCGTTGATGGCGTAGCTCAAAACCGTCGCCAGCGACAGCGGCTCGACCGCGCGTCGCGTCTCTCCGATCCACACGCGAATGACTGCCGATTCGCGCGGGCCGATGACGATCAGCGAATCGTCAATTTCCAGATAGATCGTCTCTCCCGCGACAACGTAACTTCCGTCAACAATCTCTCGCGCCGCCACTCCGTCGGGAAACGCTGGCCTCGACTCCGGCGATTTGATTTCGACAGAGATGAACGTCACGCCGCTCGGCGCGTCCACAACCGGCGCAAGGCAGTAATCGCCGATGAATCGCTCGCACAACCGCGCGACACGTTCATCGTCAACAGAGACGCGCAACAAACAATCCGCCGCGCGATAGAAGCGCGCCCGGACAGGCTTCGCCGCGAGCGAACTTATCGAATTGCGCATGCGAATTACAGGCTTCCGGCTTCAACCGCCTGGAAAAAGAATTTGGTGGTTTCGAGAACGTCTTGAGGGACAGAAATGGTTGGCTCGACGAAAGGCTTCTTCTGTGACGGCTGCCGCTCCGCCGCATCCTCAGCGGGTTCGATCTGATCCTGCTGAAGCGCGCCGGCCAGTTGATCGTCAATCGGCTTCATATTTTCTCCTTGTGAACGGTTGTGATGAATTTGATTGTGGCGGCGGCAATATAGCTCAATTCCCGTCAGGCTTCACCAAAATAATGCGCAATGGAATCGTTTCGGCACTGCTTAAATTAATGCGCTGATACAACCGCGCCTCAGACGGCAGAAGGCGCATGAGTTCCGCGACGCCGTAGCCGCTAAAATCCAGGTCAATCACTTCCTGCGATTCGCTCCGCATCTCGAAAGCTATTCCGAGCTTCTCTGCCACTTCGTACAAAACGGCGGTCAGCGGTTGCCGCCGCGCGAGGACTCGGAGCCGATTGTCCTCGACCGAAACCAGCAGCCGCGCCGCGCCGGAGTCCTTTGTGTCCGTACCACCCGCATCCTCCGTGTTGCCCGTGAACAAAATGGCCTCCGAACGCGGCTTGATGCTGGCGCTGAGGTTTGGGGGAGCTTCGTTGAGGACGTGCAAATAGATGCCGATGCATTTAGGCGCCGCGCCGCCGCCAGCCAACACATAATCCACGTAAACCTGCGGCGCCAGCGAACGCAGCGCGGCCTCCAACGATTCATCTTTGAATTCAACGGTCACGCGATGCGCCTGCGCAAGCTGGCTGAGCTTAACCGGAACGCCGAGTTGTTTGGCAAGCTCGCCGGCTATTCGCGGCAGTGGCGCTTCTTCCGCGCGCACTGTCACGGTCGGAGCATCGCCCGCCGACACCGAAACTTTCCACCACGGCGTTATCGCCTGCTTCCGCGCCGGATCGCGCGTCTGCCCCACCGCCGCCAGATTCGCCGCCAGCAAAAACAGCGTCGCCGCCAACAACACGGCCAATAAGATCAGTTGATGATTCTTATTCCTCATCGCTTATTCCTCCCCATCTCTCATGGAGCCGCCTCGATGTTGACGAAGAAGCGGTAACCGCCTCCTCGCATCACCCCAAGCAGGAACTCCACGTTCACCGACGCGCCCGCCGCCAGCGGATTGGCCAGCGTAATCACGCCCGCCGCCAGCGTCGAATTCAACCCTCCGCCCGCAGGTTGCATAGTCGGTTGCTCCAATTTCAATCCGCGCACCTGCTTTCCGTTGATCACCGCATCCACTGAACTCAACAGGCGCAACTCAGCCTCCGCTCCCGTCGAGCTGTTGGTAATGTCAACTATGCGGAAGCGTAGCTTGGTAATCGGCGCACCTGTATTGTTGGTGAACGACCTGCGCAGGATCAGCGTCCCCAACGCTCCGTTCGGAACTGGCGTTATGTTACGCACTCGATTAGGCGCCGCAGCACTGGATGCAATAGGGTCAAAGAGCGCGTCAGCTACAGTGTCATTGCGTGTCTTGGGGCCAGTGGAACTTTGCGGTCCGACTACACCCAGCGCAGCGACCACGCCGTTGATGTTATTGCCTTGGGGAGATAGCAGCGCGAAATCGGCCTGATTATTGTTGGTATCCTGCGGCAAGCCGTTCACCAGTTTGCGCAGCCAGCTATGCTCCGCAGTTGTGGCGCCGAGCGAAGGGATGGCAATCCCCTCGCGGAAGTAACCGAATGATGCATTGGCTGGGACGCTGTTATATGCCACCGAATCGAGTCGGTTGGCGGCACTGATTGCGCCTTTGAAGACGCCTACACCGCCAATGTTTGGGAAGGGCAGAGCCAAAACTTGCAGATCAGGCGCAGCCACGCCGAGCAAACTGTAATTCGGCCCGGTTATCAAATAATTGCTCCGCGCCGGAATCACCCCATTTGCCGGAAGGTTCACTGCGAAGCTTGCATTGCCGGTTGCACTGGTGAATCCAAGTTGGTGTCCGACCACGCTGAGCGGCGCGCTAGTGTTGTTGTATAACTCGACGAACCAATCACCACTGCCGCCTGACCCGGAGAAGCGAAATTCCGAAACCAGCAGCGGCGTTACCAATGTCAACACCGCCTCATTGGACACCGCCGGGCCACAAGTATTGGTGAAGACCGCGCGGTACCTTTTACCGTTGTCCTCCGAGGTTGCCCTGAAGCTCAGAGCCATATTTGTCGCCCCAGGGACATTGCTGAACGTGTTGCTGCCACTAGGCGCGACTTGCCACTGAACGACAGGTGCCGGATCACCACTCGCCGCCGATATAAAACTGGCGATTCCGCCAACCTCCGTTCGATAATCCCGAGGCTGGGCAGTGATTCTGGGCAGAGGGCAGGCTTGCGTAAAGGTTGCACTCACCGTCCGCGCCTGCGTCATTTGCACCACACAACGATCACCATTTGAGCTTTGACAACCAGTCCACTGGCCAATGCGGTAGCCATTAATAGGAATCGCTATCAACTCGACCGTCGCGCCAGCGCCATACGGAGCCGTGCAATCGCCCGTGCCGCCTGCGCCACAGTTAATTCCAGAAGCTGTTATCTTTCCGTTGAACGGCGCAGGAGCGACTAACAACTCAAACGTTCGCGGCGTTAGATCAAGGTCAATATCATCAATCCAGACCTGAGAAGACACAGTGCTAATTCCCGGATCCTCAACTGTAAATTTAATCCTGACGGCGCGTCCCGCGAACTGCGAGATGTTAATTCGTTGCTCCTGAAAACCAGTGGTACGATTATTGAGGTTGACCTCATGCACGCGACGATCAAAACGGCCATCTTGATCGTTCTGATCTTCATTAATATAAATGCGAAGAAAATCTCCCGCATCGGGTTTTTCTATCCATAGATTAAACTTTAGGATTGCCGCTCCAGGCGGGATAAAAACAGGCGCATGCTCAAGTTTTGGAATCCCGGTTGAGCCGGATACTGTAGGAAGAAAAGCGGCAAAGTTGCCTCTTTTGTTGCCTGGTCTTTCCCGTAATTGTACAAACTTATGTCCGTGATATTCATCCCAACTTCCTCCATCACAAGCATGTTTTGTTTCCTTGGAACATACTTGCCATTCATAACCGGCAAAGCTTGCCCCGCTCTGGCTGGCGTCAACCGCAGAGAAATCACCGTTGAAGACACGAGGAATTTTGCCATCGCGGTCGAGAGGATGCCGCGTCTTTGTTTCACCTACATTGACTGACCAACCGCCTCCGTTCAGTGACCAGTACCAACCTGTTCGGTTGCCCAGCGGATCAAGAACTGTTTTGTCGTAAAAATCATGCAACCCCTCATGATCCTCGTCCGGCAAAATCCGATTGATAGCCCCATCAACGTTATGACCTTGAAGGATCAGATTGGGAGTTACAGGTAGCGTCTTTCCATTTCCCCAATAATTGTCAATCCGATCTACTCCAACCCATGCGCCAACTAAAGGGTTGAAGCGGCTCGATTCGACACCGACGGCCGTAGTGAAGACCCTAGGACCGTCAACAGCATCTAGATAGGAAATCTGTCGCACTTGGTAGCCCCAAGCACGCAGCCGACGCGCGGCTTCGCTAACAACTACCGTCCCTAAACTGTGACCAACCAAGTGATAGTCTTGGCTCTTTGATGGATCGTCTGCCGCAATTTTGGCCGCTAGTAGCTCTCCAGAAGCTTCCGCCCATCCTCCTCCGGCGTTGTTCGACTGCGCTTTCCAGTTGAAGAAAAACGCTGGCTGGCCAGATTGGGTCTGGGTATTCTTCGCTAATGTCTTCACCCAGTCCGGCGGTGCGTCGCTAGCTGGAAGAAATAGGTACTGGGTATAGCCGTGTGTAACCCATGTTATCAGCGGTAACGCTTTCGCAACAACCTTGATGGGTCCCTTAGGTTCATTGCCCTGCTTATTGGCATTGTCCAGCGCATGTATTCCATACCAATAAATACCGATTGTCGGCGCATCGCTGAAAGAACCATACGTTGGCCCCATACCTGACGCCGACTTGCGTTTGACCTCCCCCCATTTTGATGAATCCGGGCTTCCATTTTTGTCCACCGTTCGCCACAACTCTACTCGATTCAGCCCCGATCCTCCGCTGTCTGATACCGTGTACGAGATGGTAAAGGGATTGCCCACCGTTTGAGAGGGTGGCGTGACATCGAAGGCGATTACTGTCGGTGGCGTATTGTCCGGCGCAGCGACTGTTACGTTGATAGGCTTAGATTCGTTGGTCTGCTTGCCAGCTTTGTCAAAGACGTGTATTCCGTACCAGTAAGAGCCTATGCCGGGGGCCTAACTACAGGACAAAAGTTTGATAACTTTCCGCCAAACAACAACATCGAAGTGTTCGAGGTTAGTCACTAACCGACACAAGATATTGAGTCCACGACGGAAGATGCTCTTGGGCGGATAGCCGTG
>JAJVHZ010000020.1 GCA_022072255.1 Gammaproteobacteria bacterium
CGGAGGGCGGCCGCGGCGAGGGCCTGGCCGGGCGCGAGGACCGGCAGGCCGCAGCTGGAGATCGCCAGGGCGACCGTCAGGGGACGCGCGAGGATCGCCAGGGTGAGCGCACCGACCGCCAGGGCGAGCGGCAGGGTGAACGCACCGACCGCCAGGGTGAACGCCAGGGCGAGCGCACCGACCGCCAGGGTGAGCGGCAGGACACGCGCCAGGAACGTCAGGGCGAGCGCACCGAACGCTCGGAGGAACGCCAGCAACAGCGCACCGAGCGGCGCGAGGACTGGCAGGAGTTCCGATCGCAGAGCCGGGAGGATCGCCAGGACTGGATGGAGGACAACTGGGACGACATCGAAGACATCTACGACGACGACGGCTGGTGGGATGACGATTGCGACGGTTGTGGCTGGTTTGCCGGTCTCGCGATCGGTGCCGCCATCGCCTCGATCCCGAACTACTACTACCCGGTGTACGTGGGGGCGCACCCCTATTACTACTACGGCGGCGTGTACTACGCGCCGGCGGCGACGGGCTATGTGGTCGTGGATGCCCCGGTGGGCGCGGTGGTGCAGGCGCCGCCGCCGGAATGCCATGTCGTCGCGGTCGATGCGATGCCGTACTGCTACTACCAGGGGGCGTTCTACCTCTTCGACGACAGCGGCAACTACAGCGTCGTCGCCGCGCCGGCGGGCGCGGTCGTGCCTTACCTGCCTACCGGTTATGCCACCGAGGCGTCACCTTCGGGAGGGACCCTGTACAAGTACAACAATACGCTCTACCAGCCCGTGTACGACGGCGGCGAACTGGCCTACAAGGTGGTTTATATCTGATAGCCTGGTAGCGGCGCGCTGATTGCGCCAGGGATGGCGCACCCCCCGGACGGCAAGGCTCGTTGCTGGCGGTTTGCAACGCGATTCCTTATCGTGTCCGAGACGCGCAACCATGCCTACGGGGATACTCCAATGACGAACGGGAAGCCGTGGAACATCCGGCAGGCCTTCGAGCAACTTGCCGAAACCTGGGTGTTCCGAGTGGCGGGATCGATTCCGTGGAATCGCTGGTACGCGTTTACGCACTACGTCAAATCCTCACTCTGGGTCGTCCCTTTCTTCGCCGTGCTGCTGTACATGATCATGGTACGCACGATGGAGCCGCTCACCGAGTGGCTTGGCGCGGCCGGATGGATAGACGCGAAGTCCTCGTTCTTGCGCTACAGCCTGGATGGCGCGCAGGTGGTGCTCGAGGCGATCATCACATTCAACATCTCGTTCCTCGTCTTTACCTTTGGCTCCCTGCTCGTGGCCATACAGGTGGCGGGCGGCCAGTACACGCCGCGGATCATCGCCACAACGCTGCTGCGGGACAATGCCATCCGGTTCACGGTGGCATACTTCATATTCGTCATGTTCATCGCCCTGCGTGTCCGGACCCACCTGGAGTCGAAGTTCAACCAGCTGGACCTGTTCATCGTGGCGATGCTTGGGCTCGCATCGGTCGTGCTGTTCCTCTATCTGATCGATTATGCGGCCCGAATGCTGCGCCCCGTGAGTATCGTCGCGCGTCTGGCGGAGGGCGGGATCAAGGTCATCGACGCTGTATACCCGGAGAAGACGAGGCGTCCGACCACCGTGAAGCTCGTGCGGCACGCCGAGTCCCCGCGGCGGGTGGTGCCGCACGCGGGCATGTCGGGCAATGTCATCGCCGTCAACATCGCCGGGCTCGTGACCGAGGCCACCCGCGTCAACGGCCTCATCGAGATCGTTCCGCAGGTGGGCGATTTCGTCGCCGTGGACGAGCCGCTGTTCCTGCTGTACGGCGGCGCGGAGTCGATCGGCGACCGAATCCTGCGGGAGCAGATCGTGTTCGGCTCGGAGCGAACCATCGAGCAGGACCCTACGTTCGCCTTTCGCGTCCTGGTGGATATCGCGCTCAAGGCCTTGTCTGCGGCGATCAACGATCCGACCACCGCCGTGCTCGCCATAGATCAGCTCCACCGGCTGCTGCGCATGGTGGGCCTGCGGCACCTGCGCGACGAGGCGATCACCGATAGCCACGGGGGGCTGCGCGTGGTCCTGCGGACGCCGAACTGGGTGGATTTCGTGCATCTCACCTTCCGCGAGATACGTCATTGCGGCGCAAGCAGCGTGCAGATCGCGCGGCGCCTGCGCGCCATGGCGGAGAATCTCATGCAGACGCTGCCGGAGCATCGTCACAAGGAATTGCTTGAGGAAGTGAGGCTGCTCGACAGTGACATCGACTCCAACTTCGCGTTGCCCGAGGATCGGGCGCTCGCCCGCATCGCGGACGCGCAGGGATTGGGGGGCTCGGAGCGCAAGGGGTCGCCCGTGCCGGTCGCCGCCGACGAAGGCGGTCAGCCGGGGCGATAGCCAGCCGTTCCGGGGCACGGGTCCTCCTCGCCGACGGGCAGCCTCGCGTGGCGCGCCGGCGGCACGGCGTTCAGCGGATACCGTCGATCAGTGGTTCGCCTCTCGCGATATCGCGTTCATGCCACTGCCGTCTGTCGTCGCCCGGCATCATTTTTCTTCTGGCCGTGCGCTCAGTCCTGTCAGCAGGCGCGCCGCCTCGGCGACCGTGTACGCGGGCTCGGAGAGACCTGCCAGCAGCCTGCGCGCCTGCTTGGCGCCGTCCTCCATGAGCCTGTGGATGTGCTCGGGGGCGCGCGACAGCTTGCTGGCATAGTCGAGGTTGTCCAGCACCGGCTTGGACATCTGGATGAGTCGCAGCCTGATCCAGTGCTCGGTGTCGTACCCGTACTCCTTCCACACGTCGAGCGCCAGGCCCCCGCGTTCAAAGGCCCTTTCGAACGCCCCGAGCATGGCCAGATCCTGCAGCAACGATACATTGCCGATCATTTCATTCCGGCGGTCCACGATCTCGTGCGGCTTCGTCGGCACGCCGCCACAGGTGATGGCATTGATGAAGACGATCCAGATCTCCTCCGGGATGTTCGCGCTGCCCACGTAGCGGTGCTGCAGGAGCGGGTTCACCGGGGGGTTGGCGGAGAACAGGCCGTCCCAGTAGAAATCCTCCCCGATCTGCACCGCAGGAAAGATCGTGGGGATGCAGGCGGAGGCGAGGACGGCCTCGACGGTGATCTCGCCGGCACGCGAGGAGAAGATCTTCAGGGAGCCGCGCTTGACATTGGCGGCCCCGATGAGGAGCACCGGACTGTCGGGCTCGATCAGACTCCCGATCTCGTCGAATCTGATGTGGTCTTCGAGCAATCCCCGGAAGTCGGTGAATTTCTTCCGCGGAAGGTAGAGGGACAGGATGGACTGCATCCATTGCATGAGTGGCGAGGACGGGCTGATCTCGTAATTCGGCAACATCCCCTCCGCTATGCCTCGCAACTCGGCCATCGTCACCTCGTCCAGCAGCCGTTCCACCGGTTCCTTCGCTGCCAGATCGTCCCAGAAATCCGCGATCCGCCTGCCGATCGGCGTCCTGTCGCCTTTCGCGGCCTTCAGCAGGCCATACCACGCCAGCGCCGCGTTCAGGGCGCCTCCCGAGGTGCCGGACAGGCCGACGATACACTGCTGATGATGGATGTCGTTGTCGAATAGCGTCTTCAAGACGCCCGCGGTGAACGCCGTCTGGCTGCCTCCGCCCTGGCAGGCGATGGCAATCTTCTTCTTGGTCATGATCGCTCCTCTCAACAGACCTTTCGTCGCCGTGGCGGGGCGAGTGGAAATCTCGCCGGGCGGCGCCAGCCGACAGAGTGCGCTACGACGGTCATCCCTTGCAAATTCGCTGCGGCGGGTCATCCCCCCACTGCCGGCCTTCGCCCGATGAGCATCGGCTCTTCGGCGGCGCAGCGCCATGAGACCAAGGTCCAATGGCATTGGTGCAGTGCACTCGGGCAGCTTGGGCAGGCCGTCGGGAGCAACAGCTCGGATCACGGCGCAGCGGGGTCGCGCGCGACGCAGGTATCGCCGGGTGCAGCCCCGCGATCAACGTTGCCACAGGAGTCGGCTCAAATACAGGAGCAGATATCATGAATCACAAGGTTCGTTCTCGGGTAGGCACCGCGTTGCTGGCGCTGCTGACGGCGGGACCGTTGCTGTGGCCGGCCGTCGGTTACTCCGAAACCGAAGGCATGGAGCGGCGGGACGATCGCCGGGATGACAGGGGCGAAGCGCGCGACACCCGGCAGGAAGGCCGGGACGAGGCGCGCGATGCCAAGGAGGAATGCAAGGACGCGGAGGGCAACCGCAGCGATTGCCGGCAGGAGAAGCGGGATACGAAGCAGGACAGCCGCGAGGAGGCCCGGGACATCAAGACCGACGATACCTCCACGGGCGAGTGACGCGACAGGCGGGCCTGCCCGTGCGTGTCGGCCTCCGGCGCTTGCGGAAGCCTGCCGGTGACCCGCGCGCATCGGATTGCGCCGGCGCTGGCCGGGTGCGCGTCGAGGTCCGCAGGCGCAGGCCCGTGTTCGACATGCGAGGACGGCCCTTCGGGGCCGTTCCCGTTGGCGGGTCGGGAATACGCGCGTCCGGCGGCGCGGCATCTGGCCGGATTGCCGGGCGGGATTCCCGGCCGCCACGTCATCGACGGACCCGGAATCCATGAACTACGAACACCTCGTCCCTGCCGCCGCGCGCCTGTTCGAGCTGGCCGGTGTTGGCGTGCTGATGCTGGGCGCGCTCCTTGCGGCCGCCGCCTTCGCCCTTCGTCTGGCCCGCCACGAGAGCCTCCATGACGCCTACCACACCCTGCGCGCCGATCTCGGCCGCGCGATCCTGCTCGGGCTCGAGCTGCTGGTGATCGCCGACATCATCGGTACGGTGGCCATAGAGCCCACGCTGCCGAACCTGGGGGTGCTCGCGGTGATCGTCGCGATTCGGACTTTTCTGAGCTTCACCCTGGAGCTGGAGGTGAGCGGGCGCTGGCCCTGGCAGCACGCGCCAGGGATCGACTCGCGGCCCGGCGCCGCTGACCGTCGTTAGACGGCGCCTCGATCCGGCACCATTGGACCTTCGTCCAATAGTATTGCCGCAGTGCGTCCGGGCACTGTGGCCGTGTCGGAGCCGTATAGTCGTTGTGTGCTTAGAGACGATAACGAGGCAGGCAGGAAGCAGTGGGGGAGCGAAGATGAACACACCTGACTGGGTGCGCGCTGCCGTCATGACCTGTGCCGGTCTCTACGCCGGCACGGCGGCCGCGGAGTTCGAGCTCTACAACAAGGACGGGCGCAAGCTCGTGTTCAACGTCGACCTCGTCGGCGCCGGGTTCGTGAACTCCAATTCGTGGTTCGGCCAGTCGGAGGCCTTCCTGGGCGACGACACCGACGACTGGTTCGAGCTGGGTGTCGAGCCGCGAATGTCGTTCGAGCTGCCGGTCGGCAGGGGCACGGTGTTCGGGCAGTTGAGCGGCGTCTACACCAACACCTTCGGTGACGATGCCTCGGGTCTGACCATCGGTCTGGACAGTACCGACGAGATCACGCTGGAGCAGGCGCACATCGGCTGGAAGGTCGACGACCTCTTCTCCGGGCTGGAAGAGGACACCTTCAGCATCGTCGGCGGCCGCCAGGACTACAGGATCGGCACCGGTCTGCTGATCGCCGACGGCGGCGGCGACGGCGGCGAGCGCGGCGGCTGGTACATCGGCATGCGCAAGGCCTTCCAGGAGTCGGTCATCGCGCGCCTGAAAAGCAAGGAACTGCTCGTCGAAGGGTTCCGCCTGGAGAACAATCCCCGCCGGGGCGGGACCGAGGGCGAGGCCTACGGCGGGAACTTCGAATACAGCGTCACCGGGGCGGCCAGGCTCGGCGTCACCTATATCGCCGTCGATGCCAATCTGCCCGACATCGACGTGCTGAACGTCTTCTCCGGCCGCGCCGACTGGACGGTCATCAAAAACGTCGCGATCAGCGGCGAGTACGTCCATGAGAACAACGACCAGATCGAGGCCGACGGGTGGTATGGGCAGATCAGCTACACGGCCGGGCAGGTTCCGTGGTCGCCGGTGTTCAGCTACCGCTATGCGCACTTCGACGGCGACGACCCGAATACCGCGAAAAGCGAGCGGTTCCGCGAGGTCGCCTACGGCTACACCGATTACGGTTACTGGTTCCAGGGCGAGATCACCGGCAACTATCCGCTCGGCAACAACAATCTCATCAGCCACCTGCTGCGCGTGAAGGCGCAGCCGCGCGAGGATCTGACCCTCAACGTCCTTTACTACGACTTTTCGCTCGATGAGCCCGCGAGCCTGGATCCGGCGGTGACCTCGGACGACTGGGGCGACGAGATCAATCTCACCGCGGACTGGGCGGCCACCGACAAGCTCTACCTGATCGGCGTCTTCGGCGTGCTGTTCCCCGGCGACGCGGCGGAGCAGTGGGTCGGCGGCGACGACGACTGGCTCTACACCATGTTCTACGCGGCGTATTCGTGGTGAATTGCTGATCAACACTGCGGAGCAAGGAGGGGCAGATGGAATTTCTCCAGGCATTTCCGATCGCCATCATCGACGAGGACTACGAGGGCAGGCACGCGGCCGGGCGCGGCATGCGCCAGCTCGCCGCGGCAATCGAGAAGGAAGGCTTCCGCATCGTCGCCGGCATCAGCTACGCCGATGCACGGCGGCTGGTGGAAGTCGCCAATAACGAATCGTGCTGGCTGGTATCCATCGACGGCGCGGAGCCGGGCTCGGCCCAATGGGATCTCCTGGAGGACGTGCTCGCCAGAAAACGCCGCCGCAACGATCGCTTGCCGATCTTCCTGTTCGGCGATGAACGCACCGCCGAGATGGTGCCGGCGAATGTGCTCAAGCACGCCAATGCCTTCATGCGCCTGTTCGAGGACTCGCCCGAGTTTCTGGCCCGTGCGATCGCGCAGTCCGCGCGGAACTATCTCCAGCGCCTGCCGCCGCCGATGTTCAAGGCGCTGATGGCCTACACGCTGCAGGGCGCCTACTCCTGGCACACGCCAGGCCACGGCGGCGGCGTGGGATTCCGCAAGAGCCCGGTCGGCCATCTCTTCTATCACTTCTTCGGCGAGAACACGCTGCGCTCCGACGTCTCGGTGTCGGTGGGCGCACTCGGCTCCCTGCTCGACCACACCGGACCGATCGCCGAGGGCGAGCGCAATGCGTCGCGCATCTTCGGCACCGACGAGACGCTGTTCGTGGTGGGCGGCACCTCCACCGCCAACAAGATCGTCTGGCACGGCATGGTCGGCCGCGGCGACCTGGTGCTGTGCGATCGCAACTGCCACAAGTCGATCCTGCACTCCCTGATCATGACCGGCGCCACGCCGATCTATCTCGTGCCCTCGCGCAACGGCCTGGGGATCATCGGCCCAATCTCGCGCGACCAGTTCACGTCCGAATCGATCAGGAAAAAGATCGCGGCGAGCCCGTTCGCCAGGGAAACCAGCGGCAAGGTCCGCCTGATGGTGATGACCAATTCCACCTACGACGGGCTGTGCTACAACATCGACGCCATCAAGCAGACCGTCGGCGACGCGGTCGAGGTGCTGCATTTCGACGAGGCGTGGTACGCCTACGCCAACTTCCACGAGTTCTACGACGGCTATCACGGCATCGCGTCCAACAATCCGGCGCGGTCGAAGCACGCGATCACGTTCGCCACGCATTCGACCCACAAGCTGCTCTCGGCGCTGTCGCAGGCGTCGATGATTCACGTGCAGCACGGCGAGCAGCGCAAGCTCGACATGATGCGCTTCAACGACGCGTTCATGATGCACACATCGACTTCGCCGCAGTACGGCATCATCGCCTCGTGCGACGTCGCCGCAGCGATGATGGAGCAGCCCGGCGGCCGCGCGATCGTGCAGGAGACGATCGACGAGGCGCTCAGCTTCCGCCGCGCAATGACCGCGGTGAGGCAGCAGCTCGAGGGCACGTGGTGGTTCGACGTGTGGCAGCCCGACGCCATGGCGAAGAAGCCCACCGACGAGAAGTCGGCCTGGGTGCTGAAGCCGGACGACAAGTGGCACGGCTTCGAGGGTCTCGCCGAGAATCACGTGCTGGTCGATCCGATCAAGGTGACCATACTCACGCCCGGCCTGTCGGCGGACGGCGCCATGCAGGAGCACGGCATCCCCGCCGCGGTGGTGGTGAAGTTCCTGTCCTCGCGCCGCATCGAGATCGAGAAGACCGGCCTGTATTCCTTCCTGGTGCTGTTCTCGATGGGCATCACCAAGGGCAAGTGGAGCACGCTGGTCACCGAGCTGATCAACTTCAAGGATTTGTACGACGCCAACGCGCCGCTCGAGCGCGTGCTGCCGTCGCTGGCGGCGGCGCATCCGGAAGTCTACGAGAAGATGGGACTCAGGGATCTGTGCGAGCAGGTCCACCACGTGTACCGCGCGGACAACCTGCCCAAGGCGCAGAAGGACATGTACACGGTGCTCCCGGAAATGGCGCTGCGGCCGGCCGAGACCTACGACAAGCTGGTGCGCGGCAACGTCGAGAGCATCGAGATCGACAACCTCATGGGCCGCACGCTGGCGGTGATGCTGGTGCCGTATCCGCCGGGCATCCCGTTGATCATGCCGGGCGAGCGCATCACACTGGCGACCAGGTCGATCCAGGACTACCTGCTGTACGCGCGCGAGTTCGACAAGAAATTCCCCGGCTTCGAAACCGACATCCACGGCTTGCGCTTCGAGTCGAGCGCGAAGGGGCGGCGGTATCTCGTGGACTGCGTGAAATGAGACAGGAGCTGCCGACATGATTCCCCATTCCGTCCCCCCGCCGACGATTCCCATTCCCTTCCACAAGCTGCTGAAGGTGGTGGCAATCGTCGATGCCAAAGACCCGCAGACCAGGGACCTGCTCGATCACATCGCCGCGGAGAATTTCCAGATCGAGGTGAGCGAGAGTTACGAGCGCGACGTCTCCGGGGACACGGGCGTCGGCGCGTACATCGCGCTGGTCGACGGCGAGCGCCGCGAGCAGGCGCGCAAGCTTGCCGCCTCGGTGCGTGCGATGGGCTTTCGCACGCCGCTGTGGGCGCTCGCGGATTCGCATCGGCTCTCCGATCTCGCGGTGGCCGGCGGCCTCGGCGAGGTCGAGGGTTATATCTACCTCGGCCAGCAGACCCCGGCCTTCTACGCGAAGCAGGTGGTGGCCAGCCTGGTCAAATACGGCATGAGCCTGCTACCGCCTTTCTTCGGGGGCCTGGTTGCCTACGACGCCGAGGCGAACATCGCGTTCGATTGCCCCGGCCATCAGGGCGGCCAGTTCTACCGCAAGTCGCCCGCGGGGCAGCTCTTCTTCAAGCACTTCGGCGAAAGCATCTTCCGCAACGATCTTTGCAACGCCGACGTTGACCTCGGCGATCTGCTGATCCACGAAGGCGCCGCGGCGCGTGCGCAGCAGAACGCGGCGCGCATTTTCGGCGCCGACAAGACCTATTTCGTCCTGAACGGCACGAGTTCCTCCAACAAGATCGTGGCGAACGCGGTGCTGTGCCGGGGCGATCTGGTGCTGTTTGATCGCAACAATCACAAGTCGCTGCACCAGGGGGCACTGGTTCAGGCCGGCGCGGTCCCAATCTTCCTGCCGACCGCGCGCAACGGCTTCGGCATGATCGGCCCGGTCGACTGGGAAGCCTGGGACGAGAAAGCCCTGCGCGAGCGGATCCGCGCCCATCCGCTCGTCAGGGACAAGAAGCGCGCCGACGCCGAGCGGCCGTTCCGCCTCGCCTGCATCCAGCTCGCCACCTACGACGGCACCGTGTACAACGTGCGCAAGGTGATGGAGAAGATCGGCCACCTTTGCGATTACGTGCTCTGGGACGAGGCCTGGATCGGCTACAACGCGTTCCACCCGCTGTTCACCGATCACAGCCCGATGCGGCTGGAGAAGCTGGCGCCGGAAGCGCCGGGCCTGTTTTCGACACAATCGGTACACAAGCAAGGCGCCGGCTTCTCGCAGGCCTCGCAGATCCACAAGCGCGACGACCACCTGCGCGGTCAGAAGCGCTACGTCGAACACAAGCGCTTCAACGAATCGTTCCTGCAGAGTGCTTCGACCTCGCCCTTCTACCCGCTGTTCGCCTCGCTCGACGTGAATGCCAAGGTCCACGAAGGCAAAGCCGGCGAGATGCTGTGGGATCGCTGCATCGAACTCGGCATCGAGGCGCGCAAGAAGCTGCGCGAGTTCGGCCGCCACTACGCCAGGACGGGAAAAGACAAGGAGGAGCAATGGTTCTTCGACCCGTTCGTGCCCGATGTCGTGGAAGGGCAGGCCTGGGAAGACCTGCCGACGGAAGCGCTGAAGCGCGAGCAGCGCTGCTGGAATTTCCACCCGAAGGCCACGTGGCACGGCTACGCGGGGATGGCGGAGGGCTACGCCATGGTCGACCCGAACAAGCTGATGCTGCTCACCCCGGGCATCGATCGCAGGACCGGCGAGTACCTCGACTTCGGCGTGCCCGCCACGGTGCTCGCGAACTATCTGCGCGAGCAGAAGGTGGTCCCCGAGAAATGCGACCTCAACAGCATCCTGTTCCTCATGACCCCGGCGGAGGACGAAAGCAAGCTCAACACGCTGATCGCCAAGCTGGTCAAGTTCAAGAACCTGTGGGACCGCGACGCGCCGCTCGCCGAAGCGCTGCCGAGCATCGCGAAGGCGCAGGCCGAGCGCTACGAAGGCTACACCCTGCGTCAGGTGTGCAGGGAAATGCACGATTTCTATCGCAAGGCGAACGTCAAGAATCTGCAGCGCCTTTGCTTCCGCGCCGAGAGTTTCCCCGAGCTCGCCGTGTCGCCGCAGGACGCCTACCAGGCGCTGGTGGCGAACGAAGTGGATTACGTGCCGCTCGACGTGGTGAAGGACCGTATCTCGGCGACCCTCGCGCTGATCTATCCGCCCGGGATCGGCGTGGTGGTCCCCGGCGAACGCTGGGACGAGCGGGCGCAGCCCATGCTCGACTACTTCCTGGCGTTCGAGGAGTCGTTCAACCGCTTCCCGGGATTCAACTACGAGGTGCAGGGTGTGTACCAGGAACGGATCGACGGCCGCATCAGGTTCCACACATACGTGGTCCGCGAGTGAACGTCGCGACGCGGCGTTGAGGAGGCATCGCAATGGCAGAGCAACAGAAGAAGATGAACGTGTGGCAGTTGACGTTCATCGTGACGGTGAACATGATGGGCTCCGGCATCATCATGCTGCCGACCAACATGGCGAAGGTCGGCGCGATCTCGCTGCTGTCGTGGCTCGTGACCGCGGTGGGCTCGATGGCGATGGCGTGGGGCTTCGCCCAGGCCGGCATCTACAACCAGCGGCCCGGCGGCATGGCGGCCTATGCCGAGGACGGCTACGGCAAGGCGGGCTACTTTCAGACCTTCTTCCTGTATTTCCTGTCGCTCGCGATCGCGAACGTCGCCGTCGCGATCTCGGCGCTCGGGTACCTTGCGGGGTTCTTCCCGGCGCTGACGGCCACGCCGGTAGCCACCTGCGCGGGCGTGATCGCACTGCTGTGGCTGACGACGATAGCGAACTTCGGCGGACCGAAGATCACGGGCCGCATCGGTGCGGTCACTGTCTGGGGCGTCATCCTGCCGGTCGGCTTCATGTCGTTCTTCGGCTGGTTCTGGTTCAGCCGCGAGACGTTCGCCGCCGCGTGGAACCCGAACGGCCTGAGCCTGTTCGAAGGCATGGGCTCGAGCATTGCGCTGACCCTGTGGGCGTTCCTGGGCTTCGAATCCGCGTCGCAGAACTGCTCGGCGGTCGAGAATCCGAAGCGGGACGTACCCCTGGCGTGCCTGTTCGGTACGCTCGGCGCCGCGGTGGTCTACGTGCTGTCGACGACGGCGATCCAGGGTATCGTGCCGAACGCGAACCTCGCCGCGTCGACCGGTTCGTTCGGCACGGCGTTCGCGCAGATGTTCAACCCGGCGATCGGCTCGATCGTGATGGCGCTCGCGGTGATGGCGTGCGTCGGCTCGCTGCTCGGCTGGCAGTTCACGCTCGCATCGGTCGCGAAGGACGCGGCCGACACGCGCATGTTCCCCGGCGTCTTCGGCAAGGTGACCGGGTCGGGCGCACCCATCACCGGCATGGTCATCATGGGCGTCGTGCAGACGCTGCTCGCGCTGATGACGATCTCCCCGGATCTCTCGTCGCAGTTCGGCGCGCTGGTCAATCTCGCGGTGGTCACGAACGTCGTGCCCTACATCATCGCGCTCTCGGCGCTTACCGTGATCCTGCGCGGCGCCGGCGTCACCGGAGGCAGCTACACCCGAACGATCACGATCGCCGTCGTCGGCCTTGCCTACGCCATCTACGCACTGTACGCCGCCGGCAACGAGGCGGTGATGGGCGGCATGCTCGTGATGGGGCTGGGCTGGCTCGTCTGGGCATTCATGGCGCCGCGATTCGTCACGCCGCCGGCCGCGGCCCGCCCGGCCTGAGAGGAGAATGAACATGCAGCAAATACGTACGCAACGATCGCACGGCCGCCACCTCTCGCTGGCGGGCGCGGCCTGCGCCCTGCTCGGTCTCGTCTGCCTCGTGCAGTCGGCGTCGGCGCCGGCGGCGACACTCGACAGGGTTCGCGAGGCCGGGAAGCTGACCTTCGGCTACCGGGTCGATGCGCGGCCCCTGTCGTACCAGGATGAATCGGGCAAGCCTGGCGGTTACTCCGTCGCGCTGTGCGAGAAGATCGCCGAGGCGGTGAAGACGGAGCTCGGGCTCCCGGCGCTGGCCGTGGACTGGGTTCCGGTCACCAGCGAGGAGCGTTTCCGCGCGGTGCAGGAGGGCAGGGTCGACCTGCTGTGCGGTACCGATGACGCGACGCTGGCGAGGCGGAAGGAGGTAGGCTTCTCGATCCCGATCTACCTGGCGGGAATGGGGGCCGTAATCCGGGAGGATGCGCCCCGCGGCCTGAAGAATGTGCTGGAGGGGCGCAAGCGCGTCCTGCTCATCTGGCGTGCCAACCCGGCGGCGATACTGGAGAAGCAAACCTTCTCGGTCGTCGCCGGCTCGAGAGGCGAGCAGTGGCTGGACAGCCGGCTCGAGAAGTTCCAGATCGATGCCAAGATCGTGCCGGTGCAGAGCTACGGCGCCGGGGTGCAGGCGGTGCTGGATCGCAAGGCCGATGTCTTCTTCGCGGAGCACAACATCCTGCTCGACGCCGTCAGCCGCAGCTCCGCGGCGGAGGATCTGGATGTCCTCGATCGCCGTTTCACCTACGAGCCGCTGGCCCTCGCACTGCAGCGCGGGGATGAGGACTTCCGGCTGCTCGTGGACCGGACCCTGAGCCGGCTCTATGGCTCCGCGGAGTTCGGCGGCTTCTATGCGCAGTGGTTCGGAAAGCCCGATGAGGATACGCTGAAGTTCTTCCAGATGGTCACGTTGCCCGAGTAGACGGCACTGGTTGCCGAAGACCGGGAAGAATTGTAAGGCACCAATAATCCGGAGGAGCCGGACATGCAGAAATTCGGGGTCCACAGTGAGATCGGCAGGCTGAGGACGGTGCTGGTCTGCCGTCCGGGGCTCGCCCATCAGCGGCTGACGCCCGGCAACGCCGGCGATCTCCTGTTCGACGACGTGCTCTGGGTGCAGGAGGCCCAGAAGGATCACTACGACTTCGTGCTGAAGATGCGCGAGCGGGGCACGGAGGTGCTCGAGCTGCACGATCTGCTGGCCGAGGCGCTCAGGGACCGGGAGGCACGCGCCTGGGTGCTCGATCGCCGTGTCACCATCAACGACGTCGGCCTGGGAGCGATCCGCCATCTTCGTCCCTGGCTGGACGAGCTGCCGGCGGAGAAGCTGGCCGAGCATCTCATCGGCGGCATCGCCATCGCGGACGTACCCGGCAGTGAATGGGCAACGATGCTGGCCGACGCTTACGGCGGCACCGACTTCCTCATCCCGCCCGTGCCGAACACGCTGTTCCAGCGCGACCCGTCGTGCTGGATCTACAACGGGGTGACCTGCAACCCGATGTTCTGGCCGGCGCGCAAGCCCGAGACCCTGCTGCAGCGCGCGATCTACAAGTTTCATCCGCGCTTCAGGGGCGGCGAATTCACGATCTGGTGGGGCGACTCGGACGAGTCCTTCGGCGCCTCCTCCGTCGAGGGCGGCGACGTCATGCCGATCGGCAAGGGCGTGGTGCTGATCGGCATGGGCGAGCGCACCACGCGCCAGGCCGTCTTCCAGGTCGCGAACGAACTGTTCAAACACAAGGCGGCCACGCGCGTGATCGGCTGTCTCATGCCGAAGAGCCGCGCCGCCATGCATCTGGATACCGTGTTCAGCTTCTGCGATCGGGACGTGTGCACCGCGTTCCGCGAGGTCGCGGATCAGATCCGCTGCTACAGCGCGCGCCCGACCGGCGACGGCGGAGTCGAGGTCCGCCAGGACGAGGGCCACCTCTTCGACGTGGTCAGGGACGCCCTCGGGCTGAAGGAATTGCGGGTCGTGGAGACCGGCGGCAACGCGTTCCAGGCACAGCGCGAGCAGTGGGACGACGGCAACAACGTAGTCGCGCTCGAGCCGGGCGTGGTGGTCGCCTATGACCGCAATACGCACACCAACACCCTGCTCAGGAAGGCCGGCGTCGAGGTGATCACGATCCGCGGCGCGGAACTCGGCCGCGGGCGCGGTGGCGGCCACTGCATGACCTGCCCCATCTCGCGCGACCCGGCTTATTGAATTACGCACTCTTGGACACCTTTTCCGGAGACCAGGCCCATGGGATTCAATCTGCGCAATCGCTCATTGCTCACGGTGCAGGACTACACGCAACGCGAGTTCCGTTATCTGCTCGACCTCGCGCGCGACCTGAAGCGCGCGAAATACGCCCGCACCGAGCAGAAGCACCTCGACGGCAAGGAGATCTGCCTCATCTTCGAGAAGACGTCCACGCGCACACGCTGCGCCTTCGAGATCGCCTGCTACGACCAGGGCGCCAACGTCACCTATCTCGATCCGGCGGGGTCGCAGATCGGTCACAAGGAATCCTTCAAGGACACTGCCCGCGTGCTCGGCCGCATGTTCGATGCCATCGAGTATCGCGGCGCCTCGCAGGCCGGCGTGGAGTTGCTCGCAAGACATGCCGGTGTGCCCGTCTATAACGGCCTGACCGACGAGTACCACCCCACGCAGATGCTGGCGGACGTGATGACCATGCGCGAGCACAGCGACAAGACCATCACCGACATCAGGTATGCCTATGTCGGCGATACGCGTTCGAACATGGGTCACTCGCTGATGATCGCCGGCTGCCTCATGGGCATGGACGTGCGGATCTGCGGGCCGAAGTCGCTGTGGCCATCGGAGGAGTATCAGAAGATCGCGCGCGATCTGGAGGCCAGGTACGGCGCCCGGCTCAGCATCACGGACGATCCCGGGGCGGCCGTGCAGGGCGTGGATTTCATCCATACGGACGTCTGGGTGTCCATGGGCGAGCCCAAGGAGGTGTGGAAGCAGCGCATCGACCTGCTCACGCCCTACCAGGTCAACGCCGCGCTGATGAAGGCGAGCGGCAATCCACAGGTGAAGTTCATGCACTGCCTGCCGGCCTTCCACGACACCGAGACCACGCTCGGCAAGCAGATCGCGGAGGCCTACGGCCTGCACAACGGCATCGAGGTCACCGACGAGGTGTTCGAGTCCGAGGCCAACGTCGCCTTCGACCAGGCCGAGAACCGCATGCACACGATCAAGGCCCTGCTCGTGGCGACCCTGGGAGATTGAGAGCATGCGCATCGTCGTCGCCCTCGGCGGCAACGCCCTGCTCAGGCGCGGCGAGCCGATGACCGCGGAGGTCCAGCGCGCGAACGTCAGGATCGCGGCCGAGGCCCTGGCGCCCATCGCCAGCGAGCATCAACTGGTCATCAGCCACGGCAACGGGCCGCAGGTCGGCCTGCTCGCCCTGCAGGGGGCGGCCTACAAGCCGGAGGAGGCCTACCCCCTCGACGTGCTGGGCGCCGAGACCGAGGGCATGATCGGCTACATGATCGAGCAGGAGCTCGGCAATCTGCTGCCGTTCGAGGTGCCGTTCGCCACGCTGCTCACCATGGTCGAGGTCGACGCGGGCGATCCCGGCTTCAGCAATCCGACCAAATTCGTCGGCCCGGTGTACGAGAAGCCCGACGCGGATCGCATCGCCGCCGAGAAGGGCTGGGTGTTCAGGCCGGACGGCCCCCGGTGGCGCCGGGTCGTGCCCTCGCCGGTGCCGAGGCGGATCTTCGAGATCAGGCCCATCAAGTGGCTGCTCGATCACGGCACGATCGTGATCTGCGCCGGCGGCGGCGGCATACCGACCATGTACGAGCCCGGCGCCGAGCGCAAGCTCGTCGGTGTGGAGGCGGTCATCGACAAGGACCTGTGCTCGGAGCTGCTCGCGCGCGACCTGGACGCCGATCTGTTCGTGATGCTGACCGACGCCGACGCGGTCTACCTCGACTGGGGCAGGCCGACGCAGAGGCCGATCCGGCGCACCTCGCCGGCGGCGCTGGCCGGGGTTGAGTTCGCGGCCGGCTCGATGGGACCGAAGGTCGAAGCGGCGTGCCGGTTCGCCGCGGCCACGGGGAACCTGGCGGCGATCGGCGCGCTGAAGGACCTGGGAAGGATCATTGCGGGGGAGGCGGGCACGACGGTCGGCCCGAAGGGGGCCACGGTCTACGGCACCTGAGGGGCGCCGCGCGCCTAGGCGGCGCGGATGTTCCTGCACGGTAGCGAGCAAGTTTCCGACGGTCCGGCGCGCAGGGGAGTCACATGGAAAAAACGAGCAGCAATGTCAAGAGCCTGGGTGTCGCCGCCTGTACCGCGATCGTCGTGGGCAACATGGTGGGCTCCGGCTTCTACCTCTCGCCGTCCGCCGTCGCGCCCTACGGATTCCTCGCCATCATCGCCTGGATCGTCATGGCCGTCGGCGCCATCTGCCTGGGGCTCACGTTCGCACGCCTGGCGCGGCTGGCGCCGGCGACGGGTGGACCATACGCCTACACCCGCATGGCCTATGGCGATTTCATCGGATTCCTCATCGCCTGGGGCTACTGGATCTCGATCTGGGCATCTCTGCCCGTGATCGCCTTCGCCTTCGCCGGCGCCATCATGAACCTGATGCCGGAATACCAGAACAGGGTCGTGGCGATCGGCCTCACCCTCGGGGCGATCTGGTTCGTGGTGCTGGTCAACCTGCGCGGCGTCAAGACCGCCGGCGTCTTCGCGGAGCTCACCACCTATTCGAAGATGGTGCCGTTCGCGGCGATCGCGGTAGTGGGGTTGTTCTACATACGGCCGGAGAACCTGAATCTTTCCCGCATCAACCCCAGCGGCGAGCCGCTGTGGACGGCCGCCGCCGCACTCGCGCCGCTGACCATGTTCGCCTTCCTCGGTCTGGAGTCGGCGACCGTGCCGGCCGGCGACGTGCGCGATCCGAAGCGCACCATTCCCCGCTCGACCATCCTCGGCATCACCATCGCCGCATTGCTCTACGTGCTCGGCACCCTGGTCGTGATGGGGGTGGTGCCGTACGAGCAGCTGGTCAGGTCGGTGGCGCCGTTTACCGACGCTGCGCGGATCATGTGGGGTTCGGTCGGCGCGGGCGCCGTCGCGATCGCCGTGATCATCTCCTCGATCGGCGCACTCAACGGCTGGACGCTGCTGATGGGACAAGTCCCGATGGCGGCGGCGGAGGACAGACTGTTTCCCCCTGCGTTCGGCAGGCTGTCGGCGCGCGGGGTCCCGGCCGTCGGCATCATCATCTCGGCCACGCTGGCGACCATCCTGGTG
>JAJVHZ010000010.1 GCA_022072255.1 Gammaproteobacteria bacterium
TGCGTCGGGGAATCAGCTTCTGTTTCATTTCTTGGAGGCGCGCCGACTCCTTAAATCCAGTGTGCCTATTTCTGGTTGAAGAAGGAGTAGGTCCAGAGGTCTCCTTTGTACTTGTCCCATTTTTCGAGGAAGTCGGAGAGGAGCATGGCTTGGTCTTTCCAGGCTTGGGTTTCTTCTTGGCGTTGTTGGTGTTCGAGTTCTTGGATTTGTCGGCTGAAGGTAAGTCTGCGTTGGTCGATGCCTCGGTTGGTTCCGGGGTAGAAGGTCCAGAGGTGCATGATTTGGCCTTTGCAGTAGGCGATGCTTTCTTCGATTTCGGTGAGGTGCCGTCCTTTGATGTTTTCTCGTTCGGTGAGTTGTTGGGCGAGGAGGTCGATTCCGAAGCGGTCCTGCTTGAGTTGGTCGCTGAAGAAGGTGTCGGCGTCGGTGGGGTTGGTTGAGAAGGTGGCTGGCAGCCCCGCCTGGCTGGTGAGAGTTTCAAGGAAGCTGGGTGGTCCTGTGGGTGCGTCATCTAGTCGCCGCCATTCCATGGGTTGGACTGCATAGACTGTTCCACGAGTGAGTTTGTAGTGGTAGTGGTCTTGGTGGTTCATTTTGGGATCACCTCGGGCTTGCGGGGTTTGCCGTCGAGGTAGGTGACCATGATGGGTCTTCCTTCTGGGTCTTTGGCGGCGTAGCAGCAGAGTTTTTGGCCTTGTTCGAGGGCGAGGCCGGTGGCTACGAGTTTGTTGATCGTGATACGTGAAGTTCCTTTGCGGTTTTTCTGGACGGGGCTGGTCCAGCCGAAGAGGTCGAAGTCGGGGTTGAGGATCCAGGTGTTGTTCATGGTTGTTCGTCCCACGCATCGGTGGTGTTACCACTGGGGAGGATGAACAGACTTATAAATCTTGTGCCGCTCCTCAGGAGAGGGTGAGGTGGAGTTCGCGGAGCCGGTCTCCTTCCTTGAGTTGTTTTGTCGCTTTGGCCAGGTGTCGGACAAGGGTGTCGTCGGTAGAAAGTTTGTTGAGGAAGGTGTGGATCTGGTTCATTTGATCGCGGAGTTGCGCTAGATCTTCTTTGAGCACGGTGTTCTCTCTCCTGAGGTTGGCAACGAGTTCTCCTTTGACTGCTTGGACGCTTTCACGGTCGTTGAGCGCTTCGCGGTCAATGTAGCGGTCGGGCATGTTGGAGGCGTAGCTCCATCCGAACCGGTAACAGAAGGCGGCGCGTGAGAGCTTAGTGGCGTAGTAGGTGGCGCTGCTATGACGGAATAGGTGAGGGTAGACCTTTCGATTTAGTGTTTTCTTTCCGAGGAGTCGGAGGATCTTGGCCAGGTTTCCATAGCCGAGAGGGAACAGCATTTCGTCGGGCCGGGTGGCTGGGTTGAATTGGGTGTAGAGACGAAGGTGGGGTGAGGCTATCGCGAGGAGTATTGTCCGAGGTTTGGTCTTGGAGTGCTCGATGCGTATTCGGTATATCCGTTCGCCGTGTTCGTCTTGGATTTCTTCGAGGTTGCGGTAGCGGATGTTCAGGAATTCTTCGGCCCGTGCTCCTGAGTCGAATAGGGTCCAGAGGATGGCCCGGTCTCGTGGATTGGTGGCGAGTTCACTCATGCGTTCGATCTCTTCTTTACGCAAGCAGGGAATTTCTGTGAGGATGTCTCTGGTGTCGATCCATCGAACGATGGGTGGGTAGACTTGGTTTTCGCCAAGGAGCCATTTGTAGAATTTACGCAGGGCAACCTTGTAGTCGCGTTTGGTGTTGTGCCGGAAGGATTTGCCGTGGGCGGTCTTGATGAGGTCTTTTTCAAGGCCCAGGACAAGTTCTTCCATGTCTTTCTGAGTGACAGTATCAAAGTCCTTTTTGAGCCAATGAGCGATATGCCTCATGAGTGTCAGGTATTTGAGAAGGCGTGATGGTCCGAGTTGTTTCTTTTGTCCGTCGAGGATGGTTTTTCCTAGTTCACAGTCGCGGACAAAATCCCGGATGAGTTGTTTGTTCTTTTCACTGATGGCTGGGTCGTCAAGCAGTTTTTTCTCTTGGGACTGGTGTCGCAACGTGAGGTTGTGGATGTCGAGTTTTCCGTTTGGGAGGAAAGTTTTTTGTCTCATGGATAGAAGTGTGGAGGTCCTTCTATATAAAGGTTTCCACGGGCCTTTAACCCTACGGTAGGGGGCCCGTCAGAGGCCTCCTACTCCAGAGTAAAAGGCCCTAACGACTGTGTCCTGTCTGGTAGTAACAGGAAGCGTTTGGGGCTGGGTTGATGTCGGAAGGTTCTTTGTCTTTTGTAGAGAGATCGCTTTTGCGCAGGTTGATGTACTCATGCCAGAGGCGGTCGAGCCAGGTATCAGGGTGTGGGTGGTCGAAAGGTGTCATACCTGGGTGGTAGAGTCAGGAAGAGATAAAGGTATGGGAGGGGAATGGGGTAGTCCACTCCCATCTTATCCAAACTCCACCCAGCCAATGAGTTTCGCCGAATACCCCCCATCCGCTGGTACGATCCCCTTCTGGATCAATTCCCGGTGAAGGGTTGGCTCGATTGCATCGTTTAGAAGGGAGAGCCTTTCCTCGGTGGTATAGACAGGTCTTTGGGGCCGACGTTGATAAATCAACTCGCCCTTCTTTTCCAATGTGGGCACCCGGTTCCCTTTGTCATCTACGGCTACCGACCGGATGTGCAAACGTCTTTCCCCACTTCGACCTTGAGTCTCGATGAACCACCAGGTAAGGACACCCTTCCCTTCTTCTCCAGCCTTCACCGAAATCCCAAGCCGGTAGGGCGGCAGACTGCGCCATGTAGAGAGAAGACCTTGGACTAACGGATGGTCCAGACCAAGAAGGTCCAGATCATCGCGGTCCTTTATCCCCTCTCGATCCGTAGTGAACCGGGTGAGGTGGTCGTCACGAAGGTCCACGACCTGAAATGTCGAGGGATCAATCTTTGATAATCTGAAGGACTGTGGGTCGAGCCCCCTTTGGAGGAAGTGGACGATCCGATCCAGGTCGGTGCTAACATCTTCGAAGGGTTTATAATCCTCAAGGCTGAAACCCTCCAGATCCTGGAAGAGATCGAATACTACTTTTCGAGCCTCGGTAGCATTCCGTAATGCAGTTTCCAATTCCAGGCGTGTCCGCTTTAATTCCGGATCAGACAACGCCTCTTGATAGAGCCGATCATACCGGATTCGTTCGGAAAGCTGTCCAAGGATCTGTGAACGCAGATCCTCAGCGATGTCACCCCGTTCATCGACTTTCCCGACGGCCTTGGCAATTTCTTTCAGCTTGGCATCCAGGAGGAGGAAGATACGACCCTCGATGGTGTCGGAAAGGACCAGGTTATAGACCTGTGCCGTATGAGTCTGTCCGTATCGATGGATACGCCCAATCCGTTGTTCCACATCCATCGGATTCCAGGGGAGATCGAAATTGAAAAGTACCCGGGCAAACTGTAGATTGATGCCCTCACGTCCGGCTGCTGTGCAAACCAACACACGGGGACCATTATCACGCCGGAAACGCCTCTCAGCCGCTAACTTTGCTCCATGGTCGCCACCCTTGAGGACAACCACGCCCTGGCCCGGATACGTTTGTTCGATCTCCCGTTGGAGTAATTCAACGGTCCCGAGATAGGTTGCGAAAATGACCACCCGCTCTTTAGGGTTCTCATGCCACAGAGCCCCCAAACCTTGAAGCAGTTTCGTGACTTTCGTTTCCCGATGTTCTGGGAAAACTGCCAAGAGAAGATGAATCCTTTTCCGCTCCTCAGGGAGAGCGATGTTGATAGCCATCGCCGCCAGATCTTCCCCTGTCTGCGCGGCTTCTTCACCTGAGGACGCATCTGCCGCCAGGTCCAGATCTTCCTCTTGAATCTTTCTCAACAGGCGAACTTTCAGATCAGCTAAGGTTCGATCCACCTCGCCCCTTCCGACTGGATCGTCCGGGAATCCGTACTCCTCATGGAGTAATACCCGCGCTTCAGCATTGAGGGACTCACGTCCTTCCACATCAAGATTCTCGTCTTTGATGATGGAGTCATGGATCGTAAGCATGAGGAGGCGGCGACGCAGGGTTCTTTTGACTGCGGCAAAGCTGGACGCGGCAATTTTCTGGAAGATCGCCATCAGGAATCCGAGCGCCCGGCCTTGAGTACCACGCCGTTTTGCGAGGGCGAAACCCTCTTCCAGATAAGACCGTAATTCCTGGTAGAAGCGTCGTTCTTCCTCTGTCATGGTGAAGGATTCGGTATGCACCCATCGCCTGGCAAACAGAGGTGAGCCATCCGGTTTACAAGCATCCGCTTTGGTCCGCCGGATAACCACAGTGTTCAATCGATGCCGATTCTCAACCATGTCCTCAGCATTTTTCGCCAAGGTTGGATCAAGCAATTGGATGAGCATCCAGAACCGGAAGTGATCTCCTTGATGAGGTGTAGCGGAAAGGAGCATCAGGTCGCGAGCGTGATTCTTTAGCGCCTCTGCTAACCTGTAGTTCTCGGTCTTTTTCAGTTTGCCACCATCCTTGGTCGCGGTAAGGTGGTGGGCTTCATCAAACACCACTAGATCCCACGGCGGAGCCTCTTTCAACCTTTTTACCCGGGCTGCTCGTTTGAGGGTATCGATACTGGCGATCAACCGGTCATGCTTAATGAAGGCGTTGGTCTTCCGGTCGGTGACATCCCCTTCGCTCCCGAAGACTTCGAAATCTAGATTAAAGACCTCATTAAGTTCACGGTGCCAGTTGTTCACCAGACCAGCTGGAACCACCATCAAGGCTCGTTTCAACTCGCCACGGCTGGCAAGCTCGCGGAGGATCAGGGCGGTCTCGATGGTCTTGCCCAATCCAACCTCATCGGCGATCAAGAATCGTCGTGGGGATGACGTGGCCACCCGGTGTGTAAGGACAATCTGATGAGGTAGGAGATCGATTCGGGCAGAAGTTAAGGCGGCAGCACTCTCGATCTGTTGGAGAGCATGAGCTTCATACGCCAACCAGGCGTCACGAAGACGCTCCTCGCTTCCTTCCACGTTGGATAAAACCAATTCGATGGGAGAGATAATGTTTGTGATCGCACCGAGGGGAACCTGCCGTTCACCCACCGGGAAGAAGGCGCGGATGTAACCGTTGCGGGGGACTTCGACAACGACACCTTCGCCAAACTCAGCGTGGTAAATCCGCTGACCCGGTTTTAGAATCATTACTTCCGTCATCAGGAACTCCGTGGGTGATGCAGGCCGATCCAAGCCGGGCCATCTGGGTCAGAGTTCCGCTCTGTCGAATCCAGAATACGAGCAAGGTCCGGTTCGGCGCCTGCCCAAAGGCAGCGTCCCAATTCGATGATCTCATGGCTCTGCGGGGCTGAGCACAGCCAATGATAGGATTCGGTCGATGAGTTCATCCTGATCCGTTTCTTTCCGGAGGGGAGCCAGAAAATCAAGGCTGCTTGATTTTCATACTCTTCCTGGAAACTGAAGATCAGACTGCGGAGGTCACCTTCGAGCCATGTCTCAGCATCTTCCCGGCTCAGAACATCCAGGCAGCCCTCCAGCCCGGCAACCACGAGAGCATCGCCGCCCGAGCCGGGCAGGTCTTTCGGCCAATGGTCGCGAAGAGCGAAGCATTGACGCAGCGAGATCACTTTTTTTGGGGAGATGATGGTAGCCAGGGCATTCGCATCCCATATCAGCGAAGCACCTCGTCTCTTCCATGCGGGATCAGTGAGAGTGTTCATTCCTATTCCTCATCGGTGAAGAAGAATGTCTCTTGGGCAACCAGTTTCGCTTTGTTGGACTGACGCCAAGCCCGATAAAGATGCTGGGCGCGGACAGCCATTGTCCGGATTTCCGCTGTTCCACCCTGTTTTGAGAACCACCCGAGAAGCCCATCGAGCGCCGGATGCGGAGAGAAATTGGGATTATTGAGGGTATCGTTGAGATTGATCCCGCTCCCCTCAACGCAAGTACCGATGAGGAAGACCGCTTGATCGTAATCATGGATCATCCTCTGGCGCTGGCGGCCATGCCAATAACGGGCAATTTCCAGCGGTGGAGTGAGATAGAAGACCTTTTTCTCTTCCCGGCACCAGCCACGTTCCTCATATTCGTCCGGGGAAATCCCAGTCCCACGCAGGAATTTCTGAATCTGATCTCGGTCCAGTTCTGTCTTCCCACCGAAGAGACGGAGGAAGAGTCGGGTAAACGGCTCGGCGTTGGAGGGGGGGGGATTTTTGACAACTCCGCTTTCTTCATCGAGGAGTTGGTTGATGCCCGCCAAAGCTTCGGCTACCCCAATGGTCTGATCTTCATCGACAAAGACCTTCCCATAATGGCGGGAGAAATACTCCAGCGCTTTACCGCGTTTAATGACTTGTAGATCCGCTTCGGGAAGGCCGCTTTTCTGATGGTGCTCCAGAATGGTCTTGATCTGCCGGACCTCTTTCAAGACTTCACGCCGCATCATCGCCCAACTGACCGGCTTCGGTTCTTCGCGCCGCTTACGGCAAACATGGATGATGTCGTATTCGATTTTTTGAGAGCCGAATGTGCCAGGCTTTGAACCTTCTCCTTTCGTCTCATCACTACGGATTGGGTACGTTGCTTCAAGTGTGAACCCAGCATCAAAAAGGCTTTGCAGAACAGAAACCCAAGGTTCATCCTCACTGTGATGGAAGGTGAATGCGAGAAGACCCCCAGGTTTTAGGATTCGTTTTGCCTCTTTCCAGCACTGGGTCAGGACGCGCTGGTAAAAGCCATCCGAATCTTCTGGATGACGAGCTCGATTTGCGACGGCCTCCAACGTTTTTGGTGTGTATTCTGCTGCGAAATAGTCAGGATATTTCTCCTTGAGTACGAGTCTGAGCCAGACGTAGAAAAAATCGGCCAATTCGGAGTAATGGAGAAGACCTCCAAAAGGAGGATCTGTAATGACTAGGTCAAAGATCGAGGAGCTTATGCTGTCCAGGTCACTTGATGATAAACAGGATAAAACGACCGACTTTGTTAGGGTGTCTCCAGTCGCAGCTTTTTCTGATTTACCACTTACGCTACCGACAAGATCCGTATTTCTATCGACTAGAAGCTCTGTTGAGACCAAATCCCAAGGGCATTCAGCCCAATCAATAGATTCGAAGATAGTCTCTTTGGAAGACCGGTAATTTCCACGTCCAATGTGGAGGAAAGGGGAACTCTCAATTAACGTTGATTTTGGATGGAAGTTCGCATTACTCAAACTTGGTGCGACACAGTCCTGCTGGATGTCCCAAAAGCAGAACATATTGGAGTGTTGAAGATACCGGTGAAAGGCTGAATAAACAAATCTACATGCTTCATGTGAGTACTTTTCTTCACATCGATAGTTTACGAGCAATATTGTAGACAAATTTAATAATTGACGGGGGTTGAACATTTTCCACCAATGGGTGAATCCATGGTTTGGGATTCCTCCATTGTTCATATGAGTCATAAAGCCAAAAGGAACCTCACTTTTCGGCCAATACGGCTCCAGATCCAAGTTCTTGCGAGTTTCCCATTCCCTATTTGCTGCATCGAACGCTGTGGTGTTGGTTACTGGGGCAAAAAACCGACCACCATAGGGTTGCCCTTCCTTGTCGCAATGGGGGCAGTAACCTTGAATGGCATACATGGCAACAGGCCCGGTTTTTCCAGTTGCCTTAATTGTGGTCAGGACATCCTGCTTTTTCCCACATGAACCACACGCATAATTGCTTTTGGTTGGAATTGTTCCCCCTTCTTTGCCGGTCTTGATGGTGATCCCACTTTCTGGACAGGTCATTTCTTCGGGAAGAACGCCACGGACTTCAAGTAAATTACATTTAGCGGCACGAGCCTTATTCCAACGGATTGTGTCTTCGACAGGATCATCACAACTTCCACCATAAGGATGGCCTTCCGGGTCCTTATTGGCTTCTCCCTTGAGCCATTCGGGATGTACCAGAAGGGTAAGATCCACCTTCTTGTTCTTGCCCTTGCCCAAACCTTTGAACGAATCGACCTCTCCACAGTGGGGGCAGATTGCGCTTTCAGGTTCGCCACGCCAGTCATCGAGTTGGGCGATGGCATAGGGCTTTTCTGTATCCGCCACGACTAACGAAACACCCGGAGCCATACGGGCTTCCCGTTCTTCCAGGTCGTATGTCCCACCGCAATGTCTACATTTCCTCTCCCAGGATTTGACAGTGAGCGTCTTCACCGCCATCACAGGGCTGGACATGATCGGTGTGCGATGCCCACAGCCGGTTACCTGACAGGGGCCGTGTTTCGCCCAGAAGATATAGATGATCTCGGGGCCTTCGTAGGAATACTCTTTCCTCTGTTCCGGGAGAATGGCAAAAGGATTAAAATCTGGACCCATAACTTCGCCAGTTGCCACCCGGGACCATTTTCCCTTATGGCCGCGTGGGCAATCGCAGGTGTAGAAGGGCATGATCTGCGGCTTTACCTCGGCCTCGATCTCAGCAAGGAGATGTTCGACCTCTTTCTTGTCAACCTTGGCCATCTCGTTCTTGACTACGAACCAGGCGACCGGGTTGAGGTCGTTCCCATGCATCTGCATTCCAAGACGGGAGCCTTCCACAATCGTGGTCCCGCCGCCCATGAAGATGTCAGCAACCTTGAGATGTTTGAATGCACCCTTCTTTTGATGGTTGCCGTAATACACATCCCAAACAAGCTTGGCAGCCTGAGATGGATCGTCTGGAGCTTTTATGGCTGCTGACAAAAGCAAGGAACGAAAAACGCTTGATGGTCTTCTTGCCCACCATTTATTCATTGTGTAGATAGGTTTTCTTCCTGCCCCAGAAGACGATTCGATCTTTGCAATCTGATTAATGGGTATGATCGGAAAGTCGACCTCGATGCAGGTGGGCGGGCGATCCGGGTCGGAGAAATCGACAGTTTCACATGCCCAAGGTTTACCCGCGTTTACCGCACGGGCGACTTCTTCCGCCACCCATTCTTTTTTGGTTTTGCCGTCACGCTTCGCCATTAAACTCTCTCCAAACTCCACTAGACCGCCATTACGATTTCGCGAGCGGCCAAAGGCATCTCGTCAAAAAACTTTCCATCAAGCATCCGTCCAGACTTTTTCTTGTTTACTCCACCCCATTGTTTGAAGAAGAATGGAACCCCCGAATCACTACATTGTCTCTGGATCTCACTCACCCATGATTTCTCCATGGGCCGCGCTCCAGGTCCTGATTCTCCACCTACAATCACCCAATCTATGCCAGTGAGATCTATACTTCCCATTGGACCAATCAGAGGTTCGATGGAAAGGAAGCGTATGGCTGCGGGGACCACGCGGAGACTATCGATCCGTTTTCGATACGCCGCATTCTCCACCGAGACCCCCATCCAAACGTTATCTGGCCATGATAGTTTAGCTGAGATTTCCTCCAAGCGATCCGCTCGCTTGGTAAGAACTTGGAATATGTGCCAGTCAGCCTGTCGCATGACACCAAACACCTTCTTTATGTAGTCGGTTGGAACATTCTCGTGGAAGAGATCACTCATAGAATTTACAAAGATCATTTGGGGGTTCTTCCATGCAAGTGGAAGATTCAGAGCATGTTCCTGGAGGGCGACTTGAAATCCATTGGCGTAGCTTGGTTGTCCCATGGCTTGGAGCCTCTTTGCCATCCTCTCAGCATAACAATGAGCGCACCCTGGGCTGACCTTCGTGCATCCGGTCACTGGATTCCACGTTGAATCAGTCCATTCAATCCGGGAATTAGCCATGATTCACCACCTTGATCGTCTTGAGTGGTTTCTTGAAACAGGAGTTGTAACTGAAGCCAATCCGTCCATCGCATACGATCTTTCTACTGTTACGGAGTTCATGAATCGCTTCATGCGCATGAGATGCAGGATGTCCCTCACCCAAGGTGAACTCGTATACTTCGCGGTTGGTCAACTCCTGTTTAGTCCCGATAAATGCTTCAAGTTCGAGAGCAAATTTCTGCTTCTTCGTAAAGCCCTTCCAATTTGGGAACAACGAAGGTTCCAGTTTGGCACCGTCCCCGTCAATGTCAAAGTTGGCCTCACCGTTCAGTTCGTTCTTATCCCATGCGACCTTGAGAAATTTCTCGACTCCTAACGGGTGGCGGGAACCAAAGATCAGACCATAGACATTGGTACCCTTCTTTAGGGTGAAGGGATAGAGCCGTGTCTTATCCCCTCGGGGGATCTTCCCTCTGTAATAGTCGAGTATCAACCGGTGAACATCCTGATGAGACGAACTCTGGAGTTTCACGAGATCGAGATCGGGGAAATGTCGGTTCATTTCCGGTGATGTGGCAAACCGCTTAAGATAGGAGGATGACATGAAGAAGAGGAAATCAGTCCGTTCAAGTTGGATGAGTTTCTGAAACACCTCATCTGAAACCTCCTTAACACCATTCTGGTCCAGGAAGATCAGATTGGGCTGCCCCTGCATTTCTGAGTATTGATCGTTGAACAAGTCTTGAAAATCCTTTGATATGACATTGACAACTAGACGATCTCTAAACAACTGAATCATTTCTCTAAGCGGACCCTCAATGGCTGCCGACAATGCGTCAGCTTTTTTCCTTAAGGCATCATTGAACACTACGTGAATCCGGGCTGTGGATTGGAAAATGTTTTCACGATACTTAACGATGGATTCGAGTATCCGCAAAGGGCTTCCCGGATTCTTTTGGGGATCACAACCGGGACCGGCGAAGAAATCCCAGATCGCAATCTTCTTGACGTTTTTTGTATGAAGGAAAACGGGCAGCCATTCCATCAGGTACTTCTCAAAGATATCGAGTTTGGTGAGCGTCGATTCATCGAATGAGTTGGAGTGAAGATCCTTGACTGGCATCAAATTACTTTCCCTATCTCAATCAATGGCACGGCAACTTCGAGGACCGAAAGCCCGCCATGCATTAAGGCGGGATAGCCGCCTGGGCTTTTCCACTTCCTGCGGCCAACGACGAAACGGTTTGTCCCATGGGCCGTCGTCAACGCTAAGTCGATGGGTGGCACCCATGGGTTCTCCCCACCATTGCTGGAAGTCCAGCGTCCGCTCTTGAAAAGATCCTTCAGATACTTCGATTGCTCCTGGTCCTGAGTGTCGGTGAATCGACCGCTGACGGCGTATCCATGATCGGAAGTGATTACGAGCTTCCGACCGTTGGTCAGGCATTGGATGAGCGACCAGAAGTCATCGCTTGTCAGTCGCTCTGCAACTTCAGTAGCAAATGGAGCGATGCCCTCGCCCTGTTCGGATAAATCGTGAAGGCGATGGTCTGGCCAGTGGTGCCAAAGAATAAAATCCTTATGGCTGCCAATCCAGTCGATACAATCTTTCCAGGGCAAGTCCACACAGTCGGTGTAAGCGTCGGGGAAATTGACTGAATTATGCCCACCGTTGTTTTCCAACGCTGATCTCTGGGTGAATCCGAGCGCCTGGGCAAACGGTGTAGTGTCCGGCGGTATCTCGGCTCCCGTTACTTTCACCTTATGCAAAGTAAAGCCCCGCTCCTTGGCCCCTTCCAAAATCCAAGGAACTTCCCGCAGCGATAGCCCATCCAGAACAAGGATGGCACGACCCGGGGAGGTAGCAGCCCACCAGGACTTGAGCGCTTGTGAGGTTTTTGCGACATTGTCATCGAAATCCAACCATAAGTCCCACCCTGTCGTGGCCAAAAAAAGATCCAAAGAAGCCAGATCCCGGTCACGATTCGCCACTTGGGTTGCCGCATGATCTTTCTGGAGTGGTTCACAGCAGACCCTCCAGGCTTCAGCTAAGATGGTGTCCCAAGCCTGTTGAGGGGGAGCGGTCTGAAGTCTTTGAAAGATCTCAAGATTAAGCATTATGCCTCTTCTTTCTTGAGTTTGAGTTCATAGGTCAAACCATCCGGTAGTTTCTTGAGCAGATCGTTTAGCTGCGCGCCGGTGAGCTGGTCGACCCCCAGACTGACATCATGAACCTTCGAACCCGCGTTGATGCCCCATTTCTCGATTCTCCCCAAGAGATTCAACGAAGAGGTGGGTGTTGCGGTAAACTCCTGCAATGGCTTATCAGGTCCATCAAAGATGGTACCGGGTGTTCCTGAAGTCTCAGCCATTGGTGGTTTAGCGATCGTTGCTCCTCCGGTAGAGGTTGTGGGAGTCGTTGGCGTACCGTCCGGATCAGATATAGAAATTGGCGGTGTCGGAGGGACTCCCGCCGTCTGTGGAACCGCTTGCGGAAGAAGGATAATCGTCTTAGACAATTCACTTCCTTTGCCTAGTTTCCCCCTCATACGGATGAAAGCCGTCTGGATTTCCTCGCCGGAGTGCTGTTGCAGGATTTCTGATTCGCGAACACTGATCGCGATTTTTCCGTGTGCACAAATCCGGATAAGTCTCTCCTTGATCTCCACCTCTCCCAGCCAGGGGATACAGTCTTCCTTGTTGGGGCGGGGTTCCTGTAATTCAGATAGAAGTCTTCCAACCGAGTCGTTTTTTTTGGCAAACTCGAGGGTGAACTTCTCAAATGCCTCCGGAATGAAAAGGTTGTTACGGATCATCTCATCGATCCCATCCGGAATCTGGGAGCCTTCTTTCTGGTGCCGCTCAATGTGGAAAGTGCACTGGGAAGGAGCGGCATAGTCCCATGTGTCCAAGATAGCGAACCGGTCGAATCGGGATTTGAGGATACTTCGAAGCTCCTTTTGATACTTTGTGGCATACGTAGAGTAGACCGAGTTTGTGGCTTTCCATTGAGAGGCGAGTTCCACTGCACGAGCCAAGATTAGCAGTTGCTTGTCCGCGTAAATCGATGGCAGACCTTCCTGTGGTAGAAGGAATCGGATGATGTTTCTTTTTACCTGAAGGTGCTGTTTTAGCCAGGAACCGAGCCCACCTGCGATGTTTTCACGAGCCTCCGGCAAAACCACCAAAAGAAGGCGATCATCCCAGTTGGATGGCTGGTCGCCATCATCGAGGTCAATCCATGGAGTGGTGTCCCATTTGTCTCGTAGGATGACAACATGGTGGTTGGAATTCCCGCCCTCCTGACCCAAGAGGACATACCGGGTTTCATTCGCCAGTCTGATTTTGTCGGCCCCTGTCTCCGCGAAGAGTTTGTCGTTCCTCGCGCTGGCCATGAGTTTGGCTTGGGGATTCTCTTCCTCTCGGAAGATCAGGCGATTGCCCTGTTTGTGGATGTTGAAACTGCTTTCGACAATCTGGTCCAGTTCATACGCAAAAGCATTATCGTCGATGGGTTTGTCACGGGTGATGTCACATTGCAGCATATCGTGCTCCGCCCCCGCGTGGTTCTCGGTTGCCAGCGAACGCGCCCAGAGAGAACCGACGATTCCGATTAGGTTGGGGACATTCTTGGCGGGTTCCTTAACAGATTGGAGAACAGATTCGAGATTTCTCTGGGCAATCTCACGCAAGTTACGGTGGTGCTGGTTGGCGACCGAGCTGAGCAGAGCTTCCGTCTCACTCGCTTCTTGGTCCAGCCTGAAATCTGCCGCCGTTATGACTGGGCTTTCCTCACCGCTCCGCTTGAACAGGTCTACAAGAATCCGGATGAGATCACGAGTCTCCTGTGCCTGAGTGGCGACCAGGATTTGATCTTCCAACAAGTTGATAAGGTTGGGACTAAACGGCCAGGCTTCAAGGAACTCGCGCCACTTCGTTTCATGCTCAGAGGAGCCGATATCCAGGAGCCGGAAAGATTCCTGGACATGGTTCTTGATGATCTGGCGGATCGCATCCTCTTGAACATATCGGCGGTTCTCGAAGAGGCGGTGTAAAAGAAGTTTCAGGCGGTCTCGTTTGGCTGTAGGTCCCTGGAAGTCCACCTTCCTTGGATTCACACGCTGAACCTGCTGGTAGGCATCAGTAGTACCATCACGGACTGAGACGATGAGAACGAGAATGTCCGGATGATCCTTCGCAATCTCCGAGAGTATCTGGATAAAATTGAAGGCCCATGTCCGCCATGGGTATTGCTTTGTATTGGTCAGACCTTCAAACCAAGTTTGGTACTCATCGAGAATCAGCGCTGTGGGCTGCTTCTTGAAGAGATCAATGAAGATACTGTCCGGTGGTACCTCAGTCTTGCTTGGTCCAAGTCCTTCCCACTTCCCCCTGGCCCAGTCCCCATGAGGATGTTGATCGAAGATCAGGTCCCAAAGAAACTTATAACGTTGGCGATGGAGGCTCTCGGCGATAACATGCATTCCTTCACGCAATGAGATTCCGGCAATATGTTGAATACCCAGATGGCTGCTCCAGGTTTGTAACCATTCCCGCGTTGTTACAGGATCGACCAGGGCATGTGACAAGGCCGCCATGATGTGTGACTTACCTTGTCCTCGTTCCCCAATCAGGACCGTGGTTCGCCCCTCGGAAGGCTGGACCGCCTCCAAGGTGGCCAAGAGGTCCACCGAAGGATAGGTGATTTCAAGGAATTCCTTAGCGGGCCGGACAATGGCCTCGGCTAGTTCAATCGAGGTCCCTTTGAGCCGCCGATCCCGGAATTCCTGCCGCAGTTTCAATCCAAGCATACGACCGCCTCTCGACAAACACGTTGGAAGGTGTAACCACCCTATGATACGTCAGGGTGTGACATCTTCTAGTGGGAAGACTATTGGGATCTTTGACCAAGACTCTATCTTGCATGATTGCTCAAGAGTAAAGGACTTTACCTGAGGGGTTGAGTGGGAGTTCCTTTCGTAACGACCAGATTCTAGAGATCTTCCTCGAAGGTCTGGATATAACCTAACCAATACTCCTCCCACTCCTTTCCTTTGAGACGATTGGGAGGTTGAGAGGTATCCTCATCTGATGTCTCAACAAGATCCAGGTATAAATCGAGAAGGGTTTGACCCGTATCTTCACCCCAATCACGCAATAAACGTTCTCAAAGAGTCTATTGGGCAACGAATGACCCGTTCCGTTTCCGTTTCCAGGGTTGATTCCTGTGTTGTTGTGTGTTGGTATTGGGTCGTTGGTTGTTTCGTCGTCGTCGTCGTCGTCCGTCGTTTCGTTTCGTTTCGTTTCCGTCCGGCCCCGTAAGGGGCCGGAAAGATTATTAGTGCGGCGATAGCCGCGTTTATTTCCGTTCGCTTCGTTCGTTTTCATTTATTGGATATTGTCTTCTTCCTTGGCTTGCCCTTTTTATTGGTGGTTTACTGTGTAAACCTTCTCTGGTGTGGTCTGTTGTTTTGTTGTTGGCTACTGTCATTCTGCTTGTTTTTCTGGTTTGGGAGTTTACTGCGGTAAACTCTGTTGGTGGGGATTCTCTTGTTGTTGGTGTGTCTTCGGGTAGTGGGTACCCCTGTGAAGGGGGTACCACGTTCCCCGGTGTTTTCTCTTTTCGTTGTGGTGTTGGTCGTTGTTTTTCATTGGGCCCGGTCAGCCTTGTTTTTCCTGGCTGACGGTCGGGCTTCTTTTTTCTTGTTGGCTCTGTCCCTTTAGGGGGAGAGCCTATGGTTTGTATTTGGTGTGGCGCGGGCTTGGCCCCCTTGGAGGATTGGGGGCCGCCTTTGCGCCTTGGATTGTTGGCGGGCGGTCATGGCCGCTTTTTTGTTGGCCGGTCTTGCCCGCTTTGGTGGAATGGACTGGCTTTTTAGCCGGTCCATATTTTGAGGCTGAGTTGTCCTCCTGGGAGGATGACTCGGCGGTGTTGTTCGGCGCGTTGTGCTTGTTCGCGCCGGAGTTCTTCTCGGAGTCTTTTGGTGAGTGCTGCTTCGCCTTTGAGGGTGAAGTGGCGTTTTGGGAGGCTTGCTATGATGGGGTCTGCGAGGTCTGGGTGTTCGGCTGCGAATTGGAGTCTTGCGAGTTCGATGTGGCTGAGTCCTCCGTATTGCTTGCCGGGTTCTTCGCTTTCGGTGATGCCGATCATGCCTCCCATGGCGAGGTCTGTGTCGATCCATTCGGTGTTGGCGTCGATTCTTTCGAAGCCGTTTTCTACTTTTTCTTCGTTGGTTAGTTCGTGTTTCATTGTTTTTTCCTCCGAGGGGCCTTTTTGGGGCAAGTTCCCTCAAATTGGGGGGAACTTGCAGTGGGGAAGGTCCCTGGAGGATTGGATTGATTTACGAACTAACCAAGGAGGGGTTGGGTGGAATTGACGTCGGTGGCGGGGATTGGTGCTTTTTTGTGTGCGCGGGTCTTTTATGGTTGCGTTTAGCCGACCCCCGCGTTCCGCTTTTTTTGTTGCGGGGGGAAAGGTTTATATTGGAGTTCGCGATCGAGCGAATCTCTTTATAAACCTTTAGGCGTGAAGAACGCCTTTTGTTTGTTTCTTTCTGACCCGCGCGGCGTTGTTGTCTGGTCGTCTGGCATTGATTGTGTCTGTGTGTGTGGGTTTGCTGTTGTAAACTGTTGCTGGTTTTTCTGGCGTGTTTGCTCTTCCCCAACAAAGGGGGGAGGGGTGGCTTGTGTGGTTGTGTTTATGGCGGGTGCTCCTTTTCATTGTTGAGGAGTGCTTTGCTGTATTGTACGGCGTATTGGTCGTTCACTGACTGTCTTATCTTTATGAACTGTTTTAGGAATTGGGTTCTTTTTTGACCTGTGGCTTTTGGGTAGATGGGGAAGCATTGGTGGCAGTTCCAGAATGCTCCGTGTGGTTCGATGTGGGCTATGTCTAGGTTTGTTCCGCATGCGCATTTTCCGGTGAACCGGGCTACGGATAGTGGTTGGTTGTTTTTCATGTTTTTCACCTTCGATTAGTTTTTGAGAGCCTTTTTGTTGTTCGTGGGCGGCTCTCTCTTTCCTGGATGGAGAGAGCCGATTCCGTCGTCGTGACTGTATATGATTTCTGTAGGTGTGTGGGTTGGCCTGGCCCTTTTGGGGCTGGGACAACCGTTGGCTGATGGGCCGTGTCGGTTTCCGGGCCTTGGGTTCGGAAACCGGCGGTTTGGTTGGCGGTGCTTCAGAGTTTACTGTGGTAAACTCTGGAGGTGCCTGGTCGCGGTCTTTTCCTTTTGACTTCCTTGTGGTCTTGCTGGAGTATCTTGTTTGTGATGATGGCGAGACTGGTTTGGGTTTTTCTGGCTCTTGTGACCGCTTCGGTCTTTTCCGTGGAGGCCGTGTCTGCCGTTCCAACGGCTGATGAGGCTGTTGGTGTGTGGGAGCGTTGGGAGCATGTTCTCGTGAGTCGTCGCGATTATGCGAGTCCGTGTGTGGATGTTGAGGTGCGTTTTGAGGCAGTTGGCCCGGAAGGGCAGGTTCGGAAGGGTCTTGGTTTCTGGGATGGCGAGAGGCGGTTTGTTTTCCGCTGCGCTTTTCCTTCGGCGGGTGTGTGGCGTTGGAGGACGACTTGTTCGGACTCCTCTAATGAGGGATTGCATGAGCAGACCGGGACGGTTCTGGTCATGCCCGCGACTGGCGGTAGTCTATTTCAGGCGCGCGGGTTGTTGCGCGTCTCGGACGACAGGCGGTTCCTGGTCCATTCGGACGGTACGCCTTTTTTGTGGTTGGGTGATACGTGTTGGGCCGCGCCTGTTCACGCGACCATGATTGAGTGGGAGCGGTACGTTGGGAACCGCGCGGCCAAGGGTTTTTCGGTCCTTCAGGTGGCTGTTGCGCCGGAATGGGCGCTTGAGCATTCGCGCAGTGGCGTTGCGCCTTTTCTTTCGGACCTTCCGGATATTTCGTTGCCGAATCCTGTTTATTTCCGAGAGTTGGACAAGAGGTTGGCCTTGGCGAATGATGCGGGTTTGGCCGTGTTGATGGTGGGTTTGATGGAGACGCCTTACCGTTACCCGCCTCCTGAACAA
>JAJVHZ010000053.1:0-1516 GCA_022072255.1 Gammaproteobacteria bacterium
AGCAGTTTGAATCGCTGAATGACGCTCTGTTGTTTTTGGATTTTGAACGAGACGCCGGCCACGTAAGCTGCCGCAGGCTGTTCGGCGAATTCAAAGCAGACCGGAGCGCGCTCGGCCTCGCCCGCCAGGTTGTCTTCCCAGTCGCAGTAGTCTTGCCACTCGTAACCGTTGAGCGCGGCCTCGTTGACTTGCGACAGGATTTCGCTGAACGAAGCGTCGTCCGGGAAATGCGATTTGATCGGCAGGCGCCGGGCAAAAACTCCGAAGGCCTCGCGCAACCCCGCATCTCTTCTGCCATCGCAAGCGTAGCCGGTAAGAATGTCCTGCTCGCCTGTGAGCCGCCATAGCAGCGTCTGCCAGCAGGCCAGCAGGAAAACCTCCGCTGTGGTTTCGCGCGCCCGCGCGACAGCTTCAAGCTTCGCAACCAGGCCCGCGTTCACATCGAAAGAGAAAGAGGCAGGTTCAAATCCCGCCGCGCTGTCTGGTCTGTTTTCAAAAGGAAGCTTCAGCGCAGGCAGAGAAGAGAGCGCCTGCTTGCTCCAATACTCTCGCCCGCTCGATGCGTCGGCGTCTTCTGTTTCGGACAATTCGTGCTGCCATTCGGCGTAATCAACGTACTGCAACGGCGCTTCAAGCGCCGGACGATCCTGAAAACTGGCCCCATAAAAATGACTGATCTCTCGCGTCAGGTTTCCGAGCGTCAGATTGTCCGCGCAAAGCGAAGGCAGCGTGAGGAGCAAAGCCTGCCTGTCCGCCGACAGAGCGATCAGCGTTGCGCGAAAGAGCGGGCCTTGTTCAAAGTCGAAAGCGCGGCTTCGCTCTTCCAGATAAAGCTCATCAATCCTGGCTTCCTGTTGATCGGAGCGCAGCCCGCTCAAATCAACCTCGCGCCACGATGGCGCGCCTTCGTCCGCTATGACCTGAAACGGGAACTTCACCCCGGACGGACGATAAAAGGTCGTCCGCAGAATCTCGTGACGAGCGACGACTTTTTCGATGGCCGCCTTTAAACTCTCAACACGCAGATCCCCTTCAATCAGAATGGCGCATTGAGCGCGGTAAGCCGGGCTGCCCTGCTGCGACAGCCAGATGCGCTTTTGTTGTTGTGAAATTCGATAACCCTTCATACTTCGATTCGGTTTGTGAACATTTCAAACTCAAATACAAAGGGTCAAAGTTTCAAAGGGTCAAAGACTCAGGAAGGTCGCTAGTCATTCCCTTCCTGTTTTTTCTTTGACCCTTTGAGCCTTTGACCCTTCGTGTTGAAAAATCTCAACTCAAATCCGCCGGCGCCAGATCAACGGCTTCCCGGCTGACTCTTCTCAACCTCCTGGCTCTTGCCTCCTGCCGCTCTCTCTTCTCGCTGTCCTGCCGCTGTTTTTCCGCTTCGGTCATCATTTCCAGACTGTCCAGCCGCGCATCCGGATTAGCCGCGACGCTGCTCAGCAGCGTTTCAAAATTGCCGGACATTCGAGCGATGGAGCTTGCCTCGAACAGTTCCGCGCTGTAACGCCAG
>JAJVHZ010000053.1:1616-6378 GCA_022072255.1 Gammaproteobacteria bacterium
CCAAGCCGCTCGCGCCAATATGCAAGCTGAGTTTCAAGCGCTTCGCCCTGAAGCCACTGCCGCTGCCAGTGGGCGAAATCGGCGTACTGGATCGGCAGTTCCTCAAGCGGCGAAGGCTTGCCCTGACAGAAGGCCGCATAGAGCGCCGCCAGTTCCCGCGTCAGAGCGCCGAGCGACCACTCGTCGCTGATGATGTGATGCATTGAAAAGATCGCGACGTGTTCCGTGGCGCCCAGCTTGAGCAGGCAGAAACGGAACAGCGGGCCGCGCGCGAGATCGAACGGCCGCAGAGATTCTTCGGCGACCAGCTTGCCGACTTGCGCTTCCAGTTCCGTTTTGGAGAGTTCGCTGAGATCGAGCGACGGCAACGCAAGCGACGCGAACGGAGCGATGGTTTGCGCCGGTTGTCCATTAACCACGCCGAAGGTCGTTCGCAGGCTCTCGTGGCGGCGGACGATTTCGTTCAGGCTTCGTTCCAGGGCCGCGACGTTCAACTCTCCGCTCAGCCGAATGGCGCCGGGCATGTTGTAAGCGGCGTTGCCCGGCTCCAACTGATCCATGAACCAGAGCCGTTGTTGAGCGAAAGAGAGCGGCAGACGCCCATCCCGCGAAACGGGCTTCAAGGGAGGCGATTGAAGCCCGTGCGCGGCGCGCATCGCCGCTTCGACGCGCTCCGCCAAACCGGCGACCGTCGGCGCTTCAAAGAGGCTTCGCAGCGGCAGTTCCACCTTGAACGCTTCGCGCACGCGCGAAAGCGCCTGCGTGGCCAGCAACGAATGCCCGCCCAGATCGAAGAAGCTGTCATGAATGCCAATCTGAGCGGCGACCAGAACCTTCGACCAGATTCCGGCCAGCGCCTCTTCGACCTGTGTTCGAGGCGCGACATAGACTCCCGCCGACTCAGACCGCATCGAATCGGGCGCGGGCAGCGCGCGGCGATCCACCTTGCCGTTCGGCGTCAGCGGCAACGCATCCAATTCGACGAAGACGGAAGGCGTCATGTACTCAGGCAGCTTTTGCCGCAGGAAGTTTCGCAGTTCTGCGCCGGTCGGCGCGGCGCCGGGTTCGAGCGCGACATACGCCGCCAGACGTTTCTCGCCAGCCACATCTTCTCTGGCCAACACCGCCGCTTCACGCACCGCCTGATGTTGAGCCAACACCGATTCGATCTCCGCCAATTCGATGCGGAAGCCGCGAATCTTCACCTGATGATCGAGCCGCCCCAGAAATTCGATGGCGCCATCCGGCCAGTAACGCGCCAGGTCTCCTGTTCGATAAAGCCGCGCGCCCGCTTCGGCGCTGAACGGATTCGGAATGAACTTCTCAGCCGTCAGCTCTGGCCGGTTAAGGTAGCCTCGCGCCAATCCATCGCCGCCGATGAGCAACTCAGCCACGACGCCGACCGGCGCGGGTTGTAAATTACGATCCAACAAATAAACCTGCGTGTTGGCGAGCGGGCAGCCAATCGGCGCGGTCGCGGCGTCTTCCGGCAGCGATTGCGCCAGATACCAGGTGGCTAAGGTCGTGCTCTCGGTCGGCCCATAAACGTGTAGCAATCGAGCCGGAGGGTTATGTTTCAGAACCTCTTTCACCGGATGCAGATCAACCGCCTCGCCGCCGAACAGCAGATGTCTGACTGAACCGAACGCCGAAGGGGCCTCGCGCGCCATTTGATTGAATAGCGCCGTGGTCAGAAACATCACGCTGACGCCTTGCGCGCAAATCTCCGCAGCCAGATCGCGTGGCGACAAGGCTACTTCTCTGTTGATCCCGACCAGACGCGCCCCGTTGAGCAGCGCGCCCCAGAGCTCAAAGGTCGCCGCATCGAATGCCGAGTTCGACGCCAGCGTCATCCGATCGTCAGGCGTTATCTCGATGTAGTTCGTATTGAAGACCAGGCGATTGATGGCCCGGTGAGTGATGCCGATTCCTTTCGGCTTGCCGGTCGAGCCAGAGGTGTACATCACGTAAGCCAGTTGCTCCGCCATCACGCCCGGCGCCGGGTTCGCTTCGCTCTCCTGCGCGATCAAATCCCAGTCATCGTCTATCCGCACGACGCGGGCTTGATGTTCCGGCAGATGTTCAATCAACCGGCGCTGAACCAGGACGACCGGCGCCCGCGTATCTTCCAGCATGAAAGCCAATCGCTCTTTGGGATACGCCGGGTCTAACGGCGCGTATGTTCCGCCAGCTTTCAGGATGCCCAGAATCCCGATGACCATCTCAGCGGAACGCTCCAGGCAAAAGCCCACCGGCGTTTCCGCCCCGACTCCAAGCTTTCGGAGGTAAGCGGCGAGTTGATTGGCGCGCCGGTTCAATTCGCGGTAAGTCAGATGCTCATCTTCGAGCGCCAATGCGATTGCGTCGGGCCTTCGCTCCGCTTGCGCCTCGAATAATTCGTGGACGCATTTGTCGCGCGGATATTCTGACGCAGTGTCATTCCATTCCGACAGATGACGGCGCCGCTCCGCCTCAGTCAGCAAAGGCAGGTTTGAAATGCGCCGGTCAGGATCGGCGACGGCGGCTTCCAACAAGGTTTGATAATGACCGAGCAGCCGGGCGATTGTGTCGTCATTGAACAGATCGGCGCTGTATTCGGCCAGCAGGTTCAATCCATCCGGCGTCTCAGTCGCGGCCACAGTCAGATCGAACTTCGTCGTCCGATGCTTCAGTTCCACTCGACTCAGCGTCAGCCCCGGCAGTTCCAGCGCTTCCGCAACTGCGTTCTGATAAGCGAAAGCCACCTGGAAAAATGGGGTCTGGCTCAGGTCGCGTTCCGGCTGTAACTTCTCGACCAGCGTTTCAAAAGGCAGTTCCTGATGAGCGTAAGCGCCAAGCGCGCTCTCGCGCGCTCGCCCCAGCATTTCACGGAAACTCGGATCGCCGCCGAGATCGGCGCGAATGACCAGAGTGTTCACGAAAAATCCGATCAAGCCTTCGGTCTCTCTCCGATCGCGTCCGGCGATTGGCGTCCCGACGCAAATGTCTTCCTGGCCGGTGTAGCGATAGAGCAATGTTTGGAGGGCCGCCAGCAGCGTCATAAACGGCGTGGCTCTTTCACGCTGACTTAAAGCTTTGATCGCGTCCGATAGTTTTCCGGGCAGCGCCAGCGATTGATGCGCGCCACGAAATGACGCCACTGCCGGGCGAGGCCGATCCGCAGGCAGTTCCAACACCGGCGGGCAGCCATCAAGCCGCCGTCGCCAATAATCGAGCAGCGATTCGAGCCGCTCGCCTTGCAGATGCTCGCGCTGCCATCTGGCGAAATCGGCGTATTGAATCGGCAGTTCGCCGAGCGGCGATTGACGGCCATGCGAGAAAGCCTGATACAAAGCCGCGACTTCGCGGATCAGCACGCCGGTTGACCAGCCGTCAGAGATGATGTGATGAATGACAAAAAGCAGGATGTGATCCTCGGCGCCCATCCGGTACAAAGCCACTCGCAGCAGCGGGCCGGATGTCAGATCGAATGGCTGCCGGCTTTCGTCGGCGATCAACTGCGAAACCTGCGCTTCGCGCTCATCTGGCGGCATTTCGCTCAAATCCACCAACTCAAGTCTCAGTGGCCGATGCGTTCGCACAATCTGCGCCGGGTTTCCGTCCACGATGGTGAATGTAGTCCGCAGAATTTCGTGACGGCGAACGATCTCGTCAAAGCATTTTTCAAGAGCCTGAGTTTCAAGACGCCCCATCAACCGCACAGCGACGGGGATGTTGTAAACAGGGCTGCCGGGCGTCAACTGGTCGAGGAACCACAATCGCTGCTGGGCGAATGACAGAGGAAACGTGTTGAACCGGCTTCCCTGCTCTTTCAGTTTGCGCGCGAGCAGGGCGCGTTTCTCTGACGATAGTGCCGAAATGGCTCTCGTAATATCAGTCATCGCTTTTCAAATGAGGTTGCTGATGACAGGTCAACGGATTTTCGACTGACGGTTTTCAATTTCCTGGCTCTGGATTCCTGCCGCGCTCTGTTCTCCCGATCCTGCCGCAGTTCTTCGGCTTCAGTCAGCATTTCCAGATTCTTCAACCTCGCGTCGGGATTGGCCGCGATGCCGCACAGCAGGTTCACGAGATGATCCGATATACGATTGATGGTCGCGGCCTCGAACAATTCGGCGCCATAACGCCAGAGACCGCTGATCTCCCGCCCGCGCTCGCTCATAAACAAAGTCAGATCGTATTTCGACAGGACGAGATCAGACCGCAGCGGGCTTAGAGTCAGTCCCGGCAGTTCCAGCGTGGGCATCGCCGGATTTCCGAAGACGAACAATATCCGGAACAACGGCGTGTGATTCAGATTCCGCTCTCCGCTCAAGGCCCCGACCAGCTTATCGAACGGCAAATCCTGATGGGCGTAAGCGCCCAGCGTCACCTCACGCACGCGCCTGAGCAGTTGGCGGAACGTCGGATTGCCGCCGAGATTCGTTCGCAAAACCAGATGGTTGATAAAGAATCCGATCAACCCTTCGGTCTCCAGCCGATTGCGATTGGCGACATCCGTTCCGACCACGATGTCGTCGCGCCCGGTATGGCGATGCAACAGAGTCTGCAAAGCCGCCAGCAGCGTCATAAAAAGCGTGGCGCCTTCCTGCCGGCTCAAGGTCTTGAGCGCGGCGGCGACTTCGGCGGACAGGACGAATGAATGCGTGGCGCCTTTATACGTTGGGGCCGCTGGCCGCGCGTGGTCGAACGGCAATTGTGTCACGGGGAGATCGCCATCAAGCTGCCGCCGCCAATAGTCGAGTTGAGCGTCAAGCGTTTC
>JAJVHZ010000053.1:6478-17222 GCA_022072255.1 Gammaproteobacteria bacterium
CGAATGAATGCGTGGCGCCTTTATACGTTGGGGCCGCTGGCCGCGCGTGGTCGAACGGCAATTGTGTCACGGGGAGATCGCCATCAAGCTGCCGCCGCCAATAGTCGAGTTGAGCGTCAAGCGTTTCCCCCTGAAGCCACTGCCGCTGCCAGTGAGCGAAGTCGGCGTATTGAATCGGCAATTCCGGCAAAGGCGAGGGGCGGTTCTGGCGGAAGGCGTCGTAGAGCGTCGCAAGTTCGCGCGCCAGCGCGCCCAGCGACCATTCATCGCTGATGATGTGATGCATCGAAAACAGCGCGACGTGTTCTTCCGCAGCCAGCCGCAACAGGCGAACCCGGAACAACGGGCCTTGAGCCAGATCGAAAGGCCGCAGCGCATCCTCGGCGGTCATCTTCCTGACCTGCTCTTCTCGTTCGATCTCGGAATCCCCGCCCAATTCCACCACCGGCAACGACAGCGAAAGAGCGGGAGCGATGATCTGAACCGGCTTCCCATCAACAGCGGCGAAGGTTGTGCGCAAGCTCTCGTGACGCCGGACGATCTCGTTGATGCTGGCTTCCAGCGCGGCCACGTTCAATTCACCTGTCAGACGAATGGCGCCGGGCATGTTGTAAGCAGGATTGCCCGGCTCCATCTGATCAATGAACCACAAACGTTGTTGAGCGAAAGACAATGGCAATGCGCCGAGCCGCGATACAGGCTGAATCGGCGGCGCCGGCGGCCCCTGTCCGGCCTTCATCAACGCCTCGACTCGCTCGGCCAATCCGGCCACAGTTGGCGATTCAAACAGTTCGCGCGGCGCCATCTCGACTTGAAACGCCTCGCGCACCCTGGAGATAAGCTGAGTGACGAGCAGTGAATGCCCTCCCAGATCGAAGAAGTTCTCGCGGACGCTGATTTGATCGGCGCCGAGGACATTGGCCCAGATTCCAATCAGCGCTTCTTCAATCGGAGTGCGCGCCGCTTCAAAGGCCGCTTCCGGCTCAGACCGCTCCGGCTCAGGCTTTGAAAGCAGAGCTTGCCGATCCACTTTGCCGTTTCGTGACAAGGGCAAGGATTCCATCATCACGAAATTTGAAGGCGTCATGTATTCGGGCAGCTTCTCACGCAGGAAACGCCGCAGCTCACTGCTCGCGGGCGCCTTCCCATCGTCGAGCGCCACATAAGCCACCAGACGCTTATTGCCGGATTCTTCATCATCTCTGGCCACGACCGCCGCTTCACGAACAGCAGGGTGTTCAATCAGCGCCGCCTCGATTTCGCCCAGTTCGACGCGGAACCCGCGCACTTTCACCTGTTGATCCATTCGGCCCAGAAATTCGATGGCGCCGTCGGGCAGATAGCGCGCCAGATCGCCTGTTCTGTACAGCCGGGCGCCAGGTGTGTCGCCGAATGGATTGGGCATGAATTTCTCGGCGGTGATTTCGGCCCGGTTGAGATACCCACGAGCCAGACCGTCGCCCCCGATACACAACTCGCCGGAAGCGCCCAACGGAACAGGATCGAGATTGCGATCCAGCAGATAGACCTGCGTGTTGGCGATGGGATGACCGATTGGCAGTTCCCCCCCGCCCCCTTGCTTCATCCCGGCGGCTGGTTGACCATCTGGTTGATAGGACGTGGCGATGACCGTCGCTTCAGTTGGGCCGTAGGTGTTGATCAAGCCGATGCCGTCGCCGCTCAATTTCCGCCACGCTTCGTATCGTTCCGCCGTCGCCTTATCGCCGCCGACAATCACCAGGCGGAGCGATTCCGGCAATCGCTCTTTCGCGCGGGCCAGTTCCGCTACCCACTCGCGCCAATACGCCGTCGGCAGATCAAGCGCGGATAATTTCTCCCTCTCGATCAGCCGCAAGAAATCCGAATCAGGAACCAGAATCGCATCGTCTCGCAGAACCAGCGCCGCGCCGCTCAACCAGGTCGGGAAAATTTCCTCGACCGCAGCGTCGAAGCTGATCGAGTGAAATTGCAGAACCCGATCGCTGGCCTGAAGCCCGAACAACCGCGCGGCGGCGACGTTGTGGTTGACCATCGCTCGATGCGTGATGAGAACGCCTTTCGGCTTCCCGGTCGTTCCCGAAGTGTAGATCACGTAGGCCAAATTATCCGCGCCGGCGTTGCTGAACGGATTCGCCTCGCTCTGTCGCGCGATGACTTCCCGGTCTTCATCTAAAAACACCACTTTCGCGCCATGCTCCGGCAGCCTCTCGGCCAGACGCTTCTGCGTTACAAGCGCCCTCGGTTGAGAGTCAGCGAGCATGAACGCCAGACGCTCTTTCGGATACGCCGGATCAAGAGGCGCGTAGGCTCCCCCTGCTTTGAGTATGCCCAGCAGCGCGACCGTCATCTCCAGCGAACGCTCGACGCACAGACCAACCAGCGCGTCAGGCTCCACGCCCAGCGATTGCAGATGATGAGCCAACTGATTGGCTTTGGCGTTCAACTGCGCGTATGTGAGCGATCTCCCCTCGAAGACGACAGCCGGTTGATCGGGCGTTTTCCGCGCTTGGGCTTCAAAAAGCTGAACGACTGTTTGATCCGCAGGGTACGCGGCTTTCGTCTGGTTGAACTCCGTCAGAATGCGGTCTCTTTCTTCCGCCGATAACAGTTTGGCGCTGCGCAGAGGCTGCGCGCTGTCTTCCAACAAAGCGTCCAGCAAATTGAGAAAATGCTGAATGGCCCGTCCGCGCTGCTCATCGTCGAAGACCTCGCGGTTAAAGTCGAAGTCGAGAGTCAGGCTGCCGGACAAATCGAAATCGTGTACCTGCAGGCCGAAGCTGTCGTGTTCATGCCCTGAATGAACCAGCGCTGTCCGCATCGGCGCCCCGTTGAAACTGGCGAATGACGAAATGTGATAGTCGAGTGTGACATCGTAGGATTTGTGTTTAAGAGAATTTCCGGTGGTGTATTGACGATGTCGCAGCGTCTCGAAGATTTCAGCCTTCACCTTGTGAATCAGAGACAAAAACGTGTCGCCCTCTTCAATCGTTATTCGCAGCGGGCACATCTGCATGAACAACCCGATAGTTTCCTTAAAAGCTTTCGTCTGCCGGTTGTGAACCAGAACGCCCAGCGAAAGGCTCCGGGCGCCGCTGATCCGATGTTGATAGGCGAACAGAAGCGCCGTGAAAATAACGAACTGGGACAGGTCATTGCTCATTGCGGAAATCTCTTTTTGACCGGCGATGGCCTTCAGATTTTGCGTTCGCTCAAGCCCCAGTTCGCAAGAAATCCTTTTGACGCGTGTCGCCTGCTTGCGAGGAGTTTTGCCGTAAAACCTGATCGGCTCCAACTCCGCCGCCAGCTTCTCATCCCAGTAAGCTTTCGCTTTGAGGTATCGCTCCGAGCCGTAATATTCCCGCTCGTAATCCAGGTAATCCTGAAAAGCAGGCAGTTCTATTCTGCTTTCCAACTCGCCATTGAGAGAGCGCCGGTAAAGTTCCGACTGAAGTTTGAAAATCAGCCAGATTGACCAGCCGTCCGTAACAATCTGGTGTTGATTCAGGTACCAGACGAATTCTCCATCGGAGATTTTTATCAGCGCGGAATCGAACAGGCGTTTTTTGAAATCGAAGGGAATCCGGCATCGCTCGCGCGACCAGGCCTGAAGCGCGGAGCGGCTGTCAGGCAGCGACGAAAAATCCAGACACTCCATTTCATAATGGAAATCCGCGATGACTCTCTGCTGCGGTATGCCGCCGACTTCCTCAATCACGGTTCGCAGGGCGTCGCTGGAATTGATCAGCGTCTGAAACGCTTTTTGGAAATGCGCGCGATCAATCTCGCTCGATATCGCAAAGGTGTAAGCCGAATTGTTATAAAGCGGCAGTTCAGGATGTAACTGCTGCCCCACCCAGATCAGCAACTGGTTCCTGGTCAGGTTCGAGCGTTCGTAAAGCCGGTCGAACTCATCCATTTGCTTTCTGGCTATCGCCGTTCGCGCGGGAAGAGGCGACAGCATTGAAAGACTCTGCTCCGGATTGGCGACGATTCGCTCCAGCAAAGTCTGAAAATGCCCGGCCATCCGGGCGATGGTTGTTGAATCGAACAAGTCCGTGCTGTACTCAAACGCGCCGCTCAGACCTTCAGGGCCTTCCGACAAAATCAGAGTCAGATCGGTTTTCGCGATTCCGCTTTCGCTTTTCAGCAGGCTCAGGGTCAAGCCCGGCACTTCGGGCAACGAGGCTGGCGCGTTCTGAAGAGCGAACGCCACCTGGGCCAACGGCGAACGGCTCAAATCCCTGACCGGCTGCAACTCCTCGACCAAACGCTCGAAGGGCAGGTCCTGATGGGCATACGCGCCCAGGGCCACGTCACGCACTCGTTTCAACAGATCACGAAAACCGGGATCGCCTGAAAGGTCGGCGCGCATTACCAGCGTGTTCACGAAGAAACCGATCAGCCCTTCCATCTCCGCCCGATTGCGATTGGCGATGGGCGTGCTGACGCAGAAGTCTTCCTGCCCGGTGTAGTAATGCAGCAGAGTTTGAAAGGCCGCCAGAAGGGTCATGAACATCGTGGCGCCTTCCTGATTACTCAATGCCCTGAGCGAATCGTAGAGGCTTCTGGACAGCTCCACCGGCAGATGAGCGCCCCGGTGCGATTGCGCCGCCGGGCGTGGATGATCAACCGGCAATTCCAGAACCGGCGGACAACCTGCCAGTTGTCTCTTCCAATAGCCGAGTTGTTTTTCCAGATTCTCGCCCTGCAACCATTGCTGCTGCCATTTCGCAAAGTCCGCGTACTGAAGCGCCAACCTGGGCAATGGCGACGGCTTTCCATTTGAGAAAGCCCTGTACAGCGCAGCTACTTCATGGATCAGAACCCCCGCTGACCAGCCGTCGGAAATGATGTGATGCATAACCGCCAACAGCACGTGCTCCTGACCGGATAAGCGGAACAAAATGATCTTCAGCAACGGACCGCGCGCGAGATCGAATGATTGCCGGCTCTCGCAGGCCACCAATCGCAAAACTTTCGCTTCGCGTTCTTTCTCCGGCAATGCGCTCAGGTCAACGATCTTCAATGCTGCCGTTCGCTTGCTCGCCACCACCTGCACCGGGTTGCCGTCCACGCTGGTAAAACTGGTGCGCAGGATTTCGTGGCGGCTGACGATCTCATCCAGACTACGCTCCAAAGCCGTTGTGTTGAGGGGGCCGGTGAGCCGTATGGCCGCTGGAATGTTGTAGGCAGCGTTTCCCGGATTCATCTGGTCGAGAAACCACAGCCTCCGCTGAGCGAATGAAAGCGGAAACGTGTTGAACTGGCTGCCCCGCTCTTTCAGCTTGAGCGCCAGCAGCGCGCGTTTCTCCGGAGACAGCGAAGAGATCGCATTCGATATATCAGTCATTGCCCATCCCTTGAGCAGCGGCCGCCGCTTTGTTTCCTTCCGCCAGCATCGCCTGAACCTCATCGTCCGAAAGCTGATCGAGTTCGGCGATCAGTTCCTCTAAATTTTTATCCCCGCGCTGCGCTCTCTCGATTTTCGAGCCGTTCCGCCGCTGCCCGGCGGCCTGGGCCTGAGAGATCGCCTCGGCCAACTCCGCAATCACCGGCGATTCGAAAAGCTTGACGAGGGATAACTCCACCTCGAAAGTTTCGCGCGCGCGCGAGACCAATTGCGTCGCCAGCAATGAATGCCCGCCCAACTCGAAGAAGTTGTCGTAAATCCCTACGCGCTCGACTCCGAGCAGTTGAGACCAGATTTCAGCCAGCTTCTCTTCCGTCAACGTGCGCGGGGCGACAAGAGCGGCGGCCAGTTCAGGCCGGGAATGATCCGGCTCCGGCAACGCGCGCCGGTTCACCTTGCCGTTCGGCGACAGCGGCATTGCTTCCAGGAACACGAAGGCCGATGGCGTCATGTGCTCCGGCAACTTCCCTTTCAGAAAAGCGCGCAATTCGCTGACCGTAGGCGCAGGCTCTTCGCCGAGCGTCACGTAAGCCACCAGACGTTTGGCGCCGGTTTTATCTTCGCGCGCCATCGCGACGGCCTCTCGCAGCGATGGATGCTGGCGCAACGCCGAATCGATCTCGCCCAGCTCGATGCGGAAGCCGCGAATCTTCACTTGATGGTCGCTGCGCCCCAGATATTCGATGGCGCCGTCCGGCAGGTAACGCGCTAAATCGCCCGTCCGATACAGCCGCGCGCCGGCTGTGGCGCCAAACGGATCGGGAATGAATTTTTCAGCCGTCAGTTCAGGCCGGTTGAGATAGCCTCGGCTCAGGTTGGCGCCGCCGATAAACAATTCGCCCGGCGCGCCGATTGGCGCGGGCTGCAACGCGGGGCTGAGCAGATAAATTTGCGTGTTCGCAATCGGGCTGCCGAGCGGGACAATCGTCCGGCCATCCGCGTGACCGTAAGGCCAGCAGGTCACGTCAATCGCCGCTTCAGTCGGGCCGTAGAAATTGTGCAACTCCGCATTCAAGATGGCGTGGAATCGCTCCTGCAACTCGGCTGGCAAGGCCTCGCCTCCGCTGACCACCCGCTTCAAGCTCTCGCATCGTTCAAATTCCGGCTCATCCAAAAGCGTCCGCAGCAGCGAAGGCACAAGTTGCAGGATCGTGACCCGCTCTTCGGCTATCGTCCTGACCAGATAATCGGTGTCCTGATGCCCGCCCTGACGAGCCAGAATCAATCGCCCGCCAACAAACAGCGGCGCGTAAAACTCCCACACCGAAGCGTCGAAACTGATCGGCGTTTTCTGCAACACTCGATCCGCCGCGCTCGTCGAGAAGTGATCGCGCAGCCAGAGCATGTGATTGCAGACCGCGCCGTGCGAAATGACAGCCCCTTTGGGCCGCCCCGTTGAGCCTGAGGTGTAAATCACGTAGGACGGATTTTCGGGCGTCACGCTGCTCGCCGGATTCTCATCGCTCTCACGCGCCAGCGATTCCTCAATCGCGTCCAGGCAAACAACTTCTCGATTGCGGATTGCGGATTGCGGATTGCGGATTGCGGATAACGATTCAATCAGCCGTTGCTGAGTCAGCAAGATGGACGCTTGCGAATCTTCCAGCATGAAGGCCAGACGCTCCAGCGGGTAAGCCGGATCCATCGGCACGTAAGCGCCGCCGGCTTTCAACACGCCTAGAATTCCGACGAGCATTTCCATCGAACGATCCATGCAAACGCCCACCAGCGATTCAGGGCCGGCGCCGAGCCGTCGCAGATGATGCGCCAGACGATTGGCACGTTTGTTCAATTCGCGGTAGCTGAGTTGCGCGTCTTCAAAAATCACCGCGACGGCTTCAGGCGTCCGTTCAACCTGAGCTTCAAACAAGGCGGGCAGAGTATGTTTCCCCGGATATTCGCGCGCGGTCTGATTCCATTCGATCAGCAGCCGCTTCGTCTCAGGCTCGGTCATCAGCGGCAGAGCCGAGACGCGCGCTTTCGGGTTGGCGGTTATGCTCTCAAGCAGTGTTTGGAAATGGCCCGCGATTCGGTTGATCGTCGCGGCCTCGAACAAATCGGTGTTGTATTCCAGCGATCCGCTCAATCCCTGTTCGGTGTCGGTGAGCGCCAGCGTCAGATCGAATTTCGCGGTTTTCGCTTCCACCGGCATTGCGCTCAGGCTCAGTCCCGGCGCCTGCAAAGCCTGGCGCGGCGTGTTTTGCAACACGAACATGACCTGGAACAGCGGCGCGTGGCTCAAAGCCCGCTGCGGCTGCAGAGCCTCGACCAATTGATCGAAAGGCAGTTCCTGATGAGAGTATGCGTCAAGCGTCGTCTGGCGCACGCGGCGCAGCGTCTCGCGGAACGTTGGGTCATCGGAAAAATCGGCCCGCAAAACCAGAGTGTTCACGAAGAATCCGATCAGCCCTTCGACCTCGGCGCGCGTGCGGCCCGCGATTGGAGAGCCGACCAGAATGTCGTCCTGGCCGCTGTAACGATGCAGCAACGTTTGGAACGCCGCCAGCAATGTCATAAACAGCGTGACGCCTTCGCGGCGGCTCAGTTCTTTCAACCGCGCGCTCAACTCCGCTGGTATCCTGATCGGCAGAGCGGCGCCGCGATAAGTTTGCGTCGCCGGCCTGGGCCTGTCCGTCGGCAATTCCAAAACTGAAGCGCTTCCGCTCAATTGCTCGCGCCAGTAAGTCAGTTCGCGCTCCAACGTCTCGCCCTGCATCCACTGCCGCTGCCAATGAGCGAAATCGGCGTACTGAACCGGCAACGCGGGCAGCGACGGCTTCTCTCCTCGAATGAACGCCTGATAGAGAGCGGCGAACTCTTTGATCAACACCCCGATTGACCAGCCATCCGAGATGATGTGATGCATCGCGCAAACCAGCGCGTGCTCTTCCTCTCCCAACCGCGCCAGCGTCACTCGGAAGAGCGGCCCGCGCTCCAGATCGAAAGGCCGCCGGGCTTCTTCAGCGATCAATCGCCGCAATCTGGTTTCCCGTTCCGATTGCGACAGGCCAGTCAAATCCATCAACGGCAATTTGAACGGCGCGGCGGGCGCAATCACCTGAACCGGGCGTCCGCCGACATTTGAAAAAGTCGTTCGCAGCGCTTCGTGACGCCTTACGATCTCGTTGAGGCTGGCTTCCAGCGCGGCGACACTCAATCGCCCGCTCAGCCGAATGGCGGCTGGGATGTTGTAAAAGCCTCGGCCCTCGGAGAGCTGATCCAGAAACCACAGCCGTTGCTGCGCGTAAGAAAGCGGCAAGTCTGCGTCTCGCGCGACCGGCTGGATTGGCGGCGCTTGCAGGCCACTTTCCGTTTGACGCGCCGCCTCGATGCGTCTGGCCAGTTCAGCCACTGTCGGCGATTCAAAGAAAGCGCGCAGCGGCAGCTCTACCTGAAACGCTTCGCGCACGCGGGAGATGATCTGAGTCGCGCGCAGCGAGTGGCCTCCCAGGTCGAAGAAGTTATCGTTCACGCCGATCTGATCGAGTCCCAGCGCGTCGGCCCACATCGGCGCCAGCGATTCTTCAATCGGGCCGCGCGGAGCGGCAAAATCTCCGGCGCCTTCCGGTCGAACGCTGTCGGGCGCGGGCAGCCGTTTGCGATCCACCTTGCCGTTGGGTGTCAGCGGCAACGCGTCCAGCATTACGAAGGCCGAAGGCGTCATGTAATGCGGCAGCTTCCGTTCAATGAACTCGCGCAGTTCAGCGGTCGTGAGCGCGGCCTCCGGCTTTGGCGTCACGTAAGCCACCAATCGTTTCTCGCCCGGCGAATCCTCCCTCGCCAACACCACTGCATCCTGAATCGCCGGATGCTTGCCGAGCGCTGTTTCGATTTCTCCAAGTTCGATGCGGAAGCCGTGAATTTTTACCTGATGATCCTTGCGGCCCAGAAATTCCAGGTTGCCGTCGGGCAGATAACGCGCAAGGTCTCCGGTGGCGTAAAGCCGCGCGCCCGCCTTGTCGCTGAACGGATTCGGTATCCATCGCTCCGCCGTCAAATCGGGCCGGTTCAGGTAGCCGCGCGCCAGACCGTCGCCGCCGATGTATAAATCGCCAATCAGTCCCGCCGGAACAGGATGCAGATGGCGGTCGAGCAGGTAGACTTGCGAGTTGGCGATTGGACGGCCAATCGTGGCAGGCCCTTCGGCGCTTCGCAGCGCGAACGTCGAGTAGGTCGTGTCTTCCGAAGGCCCGTAAAGATCGTAAACTCGCCGGATCGTCTTCTGCCGATAAATCTCGTTGACCAGCCGCGTTTGAAGCGGTTCGCCAGCAAGGTTGACGGTGACGACCGAAGACGGCGCGCCGTTCATCCTGACCAGTTCAGCCATCGCCGAAGGAACCGTGTTGATCAACGTCACTTCACCGGCTGCGGGCAGCGCGGGCAATTGCAAAGCGTTCTCGGCCAGAATCACTTTGCCGCCGCAACTCAAAGTCACGAACAACTCGAAGACCGATAGATCGAAGCAGATGGAAGTCGAAGCCAGAACCCCGGCCAGTTCTTCCGGGCTGAAAACTTCTTTAGCCCAGTGGATCAACGCGCTCGCGTTGCGATGCTCAATCGCGACGCCTTTGGGCTTGCCTGTCGAGCCTGAGGTGTAAATCACGTAGGCCAGATCGCCCGCCGTCACGCCGCTTGCCGGATTTTCTTCCGACTCTCCGGCAATCGCTTCCCAATCCGCAATCCGCAATCCGCAATCCGCAATCCGCAATCCGCAATCCGCAATCCGCAATTCTTCAATCAGCGATTCCCGCGTGAGCAACACCGGCGCCTGCGTATCTTCCAAAATGAACTGCAAGCGTTCCTGCGGGTACGCCGGGTCGAGCGGGACATAAGCCCCGCCAGCTTTGAGCGTGGCCAGCAACGCGACGACCATCTCGACTGAACGATCAAGACAGATACCGACGAGAACTTCCGGCCCCACGCCCAGCTTGCGCAGATGATGCGCGAGTTGATTGGCGCGGCGGTTCAATTCTCGATAACTCAACCTTTGATTTCCGCAGACCAGCGCGGTCGCTTCGGGCGTTCGCTCAGCCTGCGCCTCGAACAGTTCGTGCATGCAACGCTCTTTCGGATAATCGAGCGCGGCGTCGTTCCATTCGACCAAAACTTTGTTGCGCTCGGCGTCCGTCAGTAGCGGTATCTCGTAAGCGTTCCGCTCCGGGTTTGCGGCGAATCCTTCGAGCAGCGTCCGCAAGTGGCCCAACATTCGGCTGACGCTCCCGGCGTCGTAGACCTGAGTGTCGTAGAGAACTTTCAGATGCAGCGGCGAACCCGGACGCGAGAAGACCGTCAGCGGATAATTGTCTTTTTCGATGACGCGAAAGTCGCTGATTT
>JAJVHZ010000018.1:0-15374 GCA_022072255.1 Gammaproteobacteria bacterium
CTGGAGACGACCGGGCGGGCGCAGGGCGTGGATTTTACGAACGCCTCCAAACAGCTTTGGGCGGTGGAGGCGAAATTGCAGGCCGACCGGACGAATGTTCCCATCCCGGCAGAGCGGGACCTGGCATACCAGATCCACAGTATCAAGAAGACCGTCACGGCGGCCAAAAACAATGTGTTTGACACAGCACGCAACGAGAAGCACCATGCCGATAAGTTTTGGGCCTGGGCGCTGGCAATTTGGGCAATAAATAGGCCCGGTGTTGTGACCGTTCAGAATCCGTTCTATGATTGAGGCGAGATTATGGGGCTGACCGATACGTTCCGAGGCTGGTTATGGGACTTCCTTCTGCCAGATGAGACGATGGACGATGCGCAGCGCAGGCGGATCAAGGAGTACGAGCGCTACCGCGACTACTACGAGGGGCAGCACAAACGTCAGCTTAAACACAAGCCGATGCAGGCGGACGACAACCTGGTGGAGAATTACCTCGGGTTGGTCGTGGAACGCTCCATCTCGATGCTCCTGGGTGATGGGGTTCAATTTGAACTGCCCGATGACTCCACCCAAGAACTCATTACTGAGGTGATGAAAGCTAACCGGTCAAACATCAAATTTTATGAGGCGGCGCAGAACGCTGCCATCTATGGGACCGGTTTTGTCAAACTCTCTCCTGGCAGCGTGGAGTCGAAAGATCGCGAAAACGTCATGCTGACACGGATCATCGTGCTCGATCCACGCTGGATGAGAATTGTTACGCCGCCTGAGGACATTGATATAGTTAGCGCATATGAAATGCGCTACAACGTTGGCGACACCGCCCGCAGGGAGGTAACCGAGAACATAGGCGGCGCCTGGGAGATTACCAATTATGTCGCCAATCGCTCGACTAAGGGACAATGGGAGCCGACAGGACCATCGGTGATCTGGGAATATGAATTTCCGCCTATCGTTCACTGGAAGAATTTGCCCCAAGCCAATGATTGTTATGGTCAGAGCGAACTCAGCGATGTAATAGAAATCCAGGATCGGATCAACTTTGTTTCGTCAAATATTCTAAAAATACTGCGCTACCACGCCCACCCGAAGACCTGGGGAACAGGCACAGGTCTTGGGCAGAATGCAAGCTGGGGCGCAGATGAAATCGTTATGGTAAATGGGGAAGGCGCGAAGCTTGCAAATTTGGAGATGCAGACCGACCTGGGAAGCTCCAGGGAATTTCGTAATGATCTGAAGACGGCGTTGTTTGAAATCTCACGGACAGTTGATCCAACCGGGATGAAAGATAAAGTTGGTCAACTTACAAATTTTGGATTGCGCGTGCTTTACAACGATACTATCGACAAAAACAGCACCAAGCGTGATCTGTTTGGCGAGGCGCTGCTGGAAACCATCCACCGGATTTTGGCGCTGGAGGGCGCGGCCAGCACTGATCCGGGAAAGATCATATGGTCTAACCCGCTGCCATCCGACGAGACTGAGCAGAATCAGATAGATGGGTTTGATCTGGATCACGGTCTGGTCTCCCAGGAGACGATCGCAACCCGTCGCGGATATGACTGGGAGCGGGAGCAGGAACGCATCCAAGCCGAGCGGGAGACCGAGGATAACCTCGGCGCGGCGCTGTTGAGAGCGTTCAATCGGGGACAGTAGATGCCTAATTCACCGGTTCTTGAGGCTCTTCTCCGATACCGAGCGCAGGTTGACGCCCAGGATTTGCAGGCGCTCAATCGGTTGATCAACAACTATCTCGGCTCGTGGCAGCGATTGGAAGCGGCGCTCAACGCGTTGCTGGCGCAGATCGGAGACGAGCAGCCAACTCGAGGGCAGATCGTCAGGATGACACGCTATCGCTTGCTTATGGAGCAGGTTGCCCAGGAGTTGGCCGGTCTGCAAAATCTGACTGGTAACGAGATCGCAGCGGCTGGTCGGCTTGGAATTGACCTGGGGCAGCGCCACATGACCGAGTTGATCAGTTACACGCTCAGCGGAGGGCCTGAGATCGCGACCGTTTTCCATGTGTTGCCGCGCGACGCGGTTATGACGCTGCTGGGGTTTCTTGATCCAGCAGGCCCGTTGTATGACCGGTTGCGATTGTTGGCTCCGACCGCCGCAGATGCGGTGAGCGCGACGATTGTGGAGGGTATTACGCTTGGGTTCAACCCGCGCAAGATCGCTGCCCAGGTCCAGAATGCTTTTGGCAAAGGTCTATCCGATGCCCTGCGTTTTGTCAGGACGGCGCAGCTCTGGAGTTACCGTGAGGCATCTCGAGCAACGATGGTTGCCAATGCTAACGTAGTTGAGGGCTGGATTTGGGTCGCGGCGTTGGGCGATCCAGGCACCTGTATGAGTTGCGTCGCTATGCATGGCACAGTGCATCCAGTGTATGAGCCGCTCAACGATCATTACAATGGACGCTGCCGTCAAGCGCCAAAGGCGGTTGGATTTGATAACCCGGTCGATGAAGTTGGAACGGAATGGTTTGAGCAACAGAGCGAGGCCTTCCAACGCCAGGCGTTAGGGCCTGGTAAGTATGAGGCCTGGCGCGATGGCGCGTTCGAACTCAACGCCCTTACTACTGAGCAAACAGACGCCGTGTACGGGCCGATGCGGGTGGAGACACCGCTTTGGAAGCTGCTTGGCGCAGAACCACCAGTGAGGATGCGCTCATGATTGCGCCGTCAGAACATGCTATAATTGACTGTAGAACACGAAAGCTTTTGATGGCAGTAAGGCAAGCATTGATCATTTGTCTGAGAGCGCTGGAGGACTATCTGGATATGGAGCAGTCCATACCGAGGCGTGTCCGATAACTCAATAGTCAGTCGCTAGGAGCACCACGCGGCGCATTACCCGTCTTGCCAGGACTACCGAGCAGGGCGCAGGAGATGCGCCGCTTTTTGTTTAACCATTTTTGACAGGAGAGAAGCGAGATGCTTACCAACCGAATCGTTTATAAGCCCGACGACCCACCGGCGGGAGATCCGCCAACAAATCAACAGGCTTCGCCTCCGCCAGAACCGCCCGCGCCGCAAAAACCGGCATGGGAGATCTGGCTGGAGCAGCAGCCCGAGAATGTGCGCCAAATGTATTCCGAGCACACAACCGGGCTTACTAGCGCGCTCGAAAAAGAACGTAAAGAGCGCAAAGAGCACGAAAAGCAGCTCAAGCGTCTGGCTGACCTGGAGGCCGAGGAGCAAAAGCGGCGCGATGCCGCTAAGACTGAGCTCGAGAAGGCTCTGGACGCTCAAAAGGCCGCCGAGGAAAAGGCCAAACAGCTTGAACTGAAAGAGCTGCAACGTCAGGCGGCGGAGAAACACAAACTGCCGGTATCGCTAGCAACCAGGCTTCAGGGTGAGACGCTCGAGGAGCTTGAGAACGACGCCGCGGAACTTGTGAAAACGCTGCCGAAATCAAACCCATTACCGCCGACAAATCCTGGGAGAAATGGGGAGCCGCCAGAAGAGCCAGAAGCCGCGAAGAAGGCCAGGCTTTTTGGGACGGCTGTAGACCCGTTTAGTACAGAATTTATGAAGAAGCTCGGCGGGGGGGTATTCTTTACGGATAAGGAGTAACAACAATGGCTGGCGAATCTACTGCGGGTTCAATCGCTACCTTCATCAATAACATTTGGGAGGCGGCTGTTTTGGTCGCCCGCGAAAATCAAGTCGTTGCCCCATTAGTGACATCGTGGGGTGATCGGACTGGTCTGGGAAACCGTTACTACAACCGCTATACCGGCGGAACTATCGCATCGCTTGCGGAAACTGCCGATTTATCGGCTCAGACATTTACCCCTGGTACTGTGGCCATGCTGACCCCGGCCCAGTTTGGCGCTCAGTATTTCATCACTGACCTGCGCCGCGAGTCTGATCCTTTCCAGGTTACGGCTGATGCCGGGCGTGATCTTGGCGAGCTGTTCGCGGTTCACATAGATACGAATCTCGTTGGACTGTTTGGCAGTCTAACTGGCGGGACAGTTGGCTCCGCCGGGGGAACGCTCACCTGGGCTGGGATCGCAAAGGCGGTGAGCGCTCTTCGCCGTCTGAACATTCCTCAGCCGTATAGCGCTGTTTTGGAAGCTGGTCAGTGGTATCACCTGGCTTCAACCGTTGTGCCTGGCGTGACGGTGACTAATGCACCAGGACTGCAAGATGCTGTCGCATCTCAGTATTTTGTTGGGCGTGCAATGGGAGTTGATTTTTATATCGATTCGAACATCACGTCAGGCACTGCCGCTGTCGGCGGTCTGTTTGCCCGTGAAGCGATCGGTCTTGACATACGACGGGCGTTTAGGCTGGAGCCGCAGCGTGATGCGTCGCGTGGCGGTGGCGGCTGGGAGCTCAATGCCACTATGGTCTATGCCTATGGCGTTTGGAACGCCGGGGCTGGCGTAAAGTTGATCGGTACGTCGGTTATGCCATAGGTTTAACCGACGATGAGCCTGGATAGCAATTTCGGTTGCGAAAGGGTGTCCTCCTCGCCTTGCCAGGCTCTTTTTGGAGGAAGCGTGTTTGGAGGCGCGCTAAAATCATGAGAATCAGTTGGCTCTCAAATAGTCCCTGGGCCCGGACAGGCTATGGGAATCAAACCATGCTCTTTGTGCCGCGCTTGCAAAAGCTCGGACATGAGATGCAAATATCGGCTTTTTATGGGTTGGAGGGGGGTGTATTGAACCTCGGCGGGATACCAGTATATCCGCGTGGGTATCACCCATACGGGCAAGATGTAATGAGCGCCCATGCGATGCACTTCAAGGCTGATCTGTTGATCTCGCTGATTGACGCGTGGGTCATGAACCCGCAGCAGGTACTCGGCGGCCTGCGCTGGGCGGCATGGTTTCCAATCGATCATGACCCTGTACCGCAGCCCGTGCTTATGCAAGTTCAAAAAGCATGGGCGCGGATTGTCTACTCGCGGTTCGCAGAATGCCAGATGAAAAACGCCGGATTGGACTGCTATTATGTCCCGCATGGCGTGGATACGAGCGTATTCCGCCCGATTGACCGCGTCGAGGCGCGAGATAAGACTGGCTGGCCTCAAGATAAATTTATCGTCGGGATGGTTGCCGCCAACAAGGGGCAGCCGAGCCGAAAAGCGTTTGCAGAGAACATTCGGGCATTTTGTGAGTTGAAGCGCAAGCGCTCGGACATGATGCTGTACTTGCATACTGTCGCAGGCACAGAGAACGACGGAATGAACCTGCCCGGGTATATTGAAAGCCTCGGAATGTCTTTTGGTTTTGTTGGGAGCTGCGATCCAAAGACCGTCGATGTGCTCTTTTCAGATCAGTATGCCCAACTCATCGGCATTCCAGACGACTACATGAACACGGTCTATAACGCGATGGACGTGCATCTGCTGGTCAGCATGGGCGAGGGTTTTGGGATACCGCTAGTCGAGGCGCAAGCAGCTGGGACACCAGTAATCGTCGGCGACTGGACCGCGATGCCGGAACTGTGTTTCTCTGGCTGGAAGGTGTACCGGTCCGAAGCGGAGCCGTTCTGGACGCCGATAAACTCATACCAGTTTCTACCGCACGCTGGCGCTATAGCCGACAGGCTCGAGGCGGCTTACCAGATGCGCGACAACCAGGACTATCGAGAGCGCGCGAGAGACGGCGCGCTCGCTTACGATGCGGATAAGGTTACCGAGAAATACTGGAAGCCGGTCCTGGAGGATATGGCTGAGCGGATCGAAATGTGGAAGCCGCAGGAGCAACTGGCAATACCAGCAGAGGCAGTACATGACCACCGTTAGCGTCATCACTCCCTGGTTGGACGCATCCGAGCTAACGCGGGTCTACGAGCGATCTATCGAGGGGGCGCAAGCAGTTGTGATTGACAACGGATCTGATCTGATGCACGCCGAGCAGATCGAGGCAATGGTCTCCAGGTTGCAGCATGGCAGCATCTACATCCGCAACGAGAACAACCGGGGATTTGCGGCTGCAAACAACCAGGGTCTAACCAAAGCGACTGGCGATATTGTCGTCTTTATGAACAACGACGTTGAGTGCAGACCAAATTTCTTGGAACTGGTAAAAAAAGACGTGCAGCCTGGCGCTCTGTATGGGCCTTCGAAACTCTATAAGCATGGCCTGCCGTATCTGGAGGGCTGGTGCATCGCGGCTCGGCGCGAGGTCTGGGACCGTCTGGACGGCTGGGATGACCGATATTACAGCGGTCTGTACTGGGAAGACAACGATTTGTGCTTCCGGGCGGTGCAGGCCGGTTTTGGGCTGATCAAGACCACCTGGCCCGCGTGGCATTTCAACAACTACACGACTCGGCGCATTCCGGGATCAACCGATCACAGCCTGGAAAATGAGCGTCTATTCCTCCAGCGTGTGCAGGAGTGGGGGGCGGATCATGCACGCTGAAGCATTCCGATTTATCCAAACTGCGGTTGACTGGTTGGGCGATACCAGCAGTCTGCGGGTGGTGGAGTTTGGCGCGCACAACGTGAATGGGTCTCCACGCGCATTATTTCCCGCGTCGGTTGTCTACATAGGCGTTGATCCCTGGCCCGGGTCGGGCGTGGATGTAGTCTGTCGGGCGCAGGAGTTTAAAGGGACAGGATTTGATGTTTGCATCACTGCCGAGGCGCTGGAGCATGACCCGGATCCAGCAGGGCACATCAATGCCGCCTGGCAGGCGCTAAAGCAGGGTGGCAAGCTGATCCTCACCGCAGCGTCTGACCCGCGCAAACCGCACCGTTGCGATGGCTCAGAGGGCGATCTTGCCGGTGAGCACTATGCTAATGTGAGCCGAGAGCAACTGGCCTTGTGGCTGAGTAACTGGCGTGGGGTAACTATCCAGCACGATCTGTTACACGGCGATATCTATGCAATGGCGGTGAAGCCATGATCCTGGTGACCGGATGCAACCAGCGTTATCTCGGGCGGATCATGCCGTATCTCGATACGCTGAGGATGTACGCGGATTTCCCTGTACACCTGATTACAGTGGGTTTCGAGGCAGACGCCAATCACATCAGGAGTTTGCCGCTCAGCCGTGAACAAAACGCTGGCGCGCCGCCAGAGACCGAGAGTATCCAGCACGGCAGTTTCTTGCAGGTAGTCAAGTGCAAGCCAGAGGAGGTGATTATCTACACCGATGGCGATTTTGGGATGCAGCGCAGGATGGACGACAGCGAGCGCGAGTACTTAGACATCAAAGACAACCAGGTTGTTATCGGGTATAACTTTGGCCCGCAATCCACGTTGATAAATGACGCGCACCTGCTGGGCGCTTATCGCGGCGTCGAATCGCTTCCGTTGGAATGGGGAGAAATTGTCAACACGGCGCAAGACTGGAACGCCGGATTTATGGCAATGAACCGGCGCACCTGGGCGCGTTTATACCGAGCATACATGCTGGATTGGGAGAGAGTCTGTGGGACGTTTCAGCACCAGGCTCGACAACAGTGGCTGATCTCCTATGAAATCGCCGCGTTGGGCCTCGATGTAAAAATCTGTCCGTGGTCGATTCACGCACATGGTCACGGTGGATTGAAGCCGGGCATGGAACATCGGTCTGATGGTCTCTATGCCGATGGGAAACTAGCATTGTTCAGGCATTATCTATGATCGATTATCTGATCGTTGGCGCCGGTCTTTTCGGGGCGACCTGTGCGCGCGTCCTGACTGACACTGGCCGCTCAGTAGTGGTCATCGAACGCCGAGGTCATATTGCCGGGAATTGTTACGACGAGAACTGGAGCGGTTGCTACGTCAACCGCTACGGCGGTCACATTTTCCACACCAGCAGCAAGCGGATCTGGGAGTTTGTAAATCGGTTTGCGGAATTCCGCCAGTACGAGCATCGGGTCAAAGCCCAGTTTCAGGGCAAGACCTACAGTTTTCCTCCTAATTTGACAACTTTCGATCAGATTGGGATGAAACCCGGGCCGGAAGCTGAGCAACGCATCCGGGAGATGTTCTTCGCGGGCTACACCACGAAACAATGGGCCAGGCCGCTCCACAAAGTATCTGCAAGCGTGGTTGGGCGGATACCAATCCGTTACACCTACGATGACCGCTATTTCTCCGACCGCTATCAGGGACTGCCAGAATACGGTTATACCCGCATGGTCGAGAAGATGCTGGCTGGGATACCGGTCGAGTTGAACACCGATTTCCTGAGCGACGTGGAATACTGGCGCGGCAAGGCTACAAAAGTGATCTATTCCGGCCCGCTGGACGCGCTCTTTGGGTTTGAGTTTGGCGCGCTTGGCTATCGATCGCTGCGGTTTGAGACCGAGATGCTTTCGGTTGACAACTATCAGGGATGCGCGACGCTCAACTACACCGATTTACATATCCCCTGGACGCGGGTGATGGAGTGGAAACATTTTGGGTGGCACAGCCAGCCGAAGGGTGAGACGATCATCACACGCGAGTATCCGGCGGCGGACGGCGAGCCCTACTATCCTATCAAAGACGCCCGGAATACTGAGCTGTATGCTCGGTATGCTGAGAGGCTCTCAGAGTTACCCTGGCTGATGGTTGGCGGACGGCTGGGCAGTTACCGCTATTACAACATGGATCAGGTCATCGCCCAGGCTCTGGCGATGGCAACGAGTCAGTATGAGTAGTCCTATTGGGATGCATGACGAGTATTGCATCCCGCCGCAGTACGAATGGATTGGCCAAGTCAGGCGATATTCTAATGTCGTTGACCTCTGGCTTGGAATGGGAAAGGTGAAATATGGCAAGGGCGACGCTCGCAAACATTATTCAGCAACTGCGCGAGTTAGCGCACGCAGGGACTGCCGATTGGACGCTGGGAACAGCCAATTTCTGGGATGCTGACCAGTTGCAGTCAGTCCTGGAGCGCTATCGCACTGATCATTATCGAGTCCAGTTAATGCCGGTTCAGCAATATTCGGGCGGGTTGGCGGTCTGGAGAGATTACCATTCGGGGCTGTCTAACCTGGAAGCGACCGATGGCGGGACGGCGATTTTCTATCTGGAGGACGCGATCGGGAATCCGGTCAGTTCGACACTCTACACCCCGGACTATCTGCGAGGAGTGGTGAGTTTTGCGAGCAATACTGGCGGATCGGCCTACTATCTCTCCGGGCGATCTTATGACATGAACCGGGCCGCGGCGGATGTGTGGCGGCGTAAGGCGAGTTATTATGCCAACCGATCTACATTCTCGACTGATAACATGCGGGTCGAGGCTGGAGCGCTTTATCAGCATGCGCTGGAAATGGCCGAATCGTTCGAACAGCGCGCTCAGAGCGGTCAGGTAGCACAGATGTATCGCAGTGATGTGGAGTTTTGACGATGCTTTCGCAGGATGATCTTGATTTCATGCGCGGTCAGATCGGCCAGCTTATGCCGGATGTCTGCACGATCCTTGCTCCGGTGGACGCCCCGGATGGTCAAGGCGGCCATATTCAGACCTGGGGAACGGTAAGCAGCAATGTGAGCTGCCGCATTGATCCGGGGCGGAGATTGTCGTTTGAGGCCCTGGCCGGCGGAGCAGTCCAGCCGTTCGATTTCTGGATTTTGACGCTGCCCCACGATACCGTGATCAACGCTACTCACCGAGTTGTGTGCAACGGAGCGCTGTACAACGTCGAGGGCGTGGATGGCGGGAAGTCCTGGAAGGCCTCGGTTCGGGCAACATTGAGGCAGGTATGAGCAGGATTATTGTAGACACCAAAGGGATTGATGTGATCCTGGCGCGAATGCCCGGCAAAACGCAGGAGCTCCTGGACGCTGGAGCACAGGCGGTTCAGGGCAGAGCAGCCACGCTTGCGCCGGTTGACACTGGAGCGCTGGCAAACAGCATCCATACTGAGAATGTGGGCGAACTTGCGCGTTGGGTAGTGGACGGAGTCGAGTACGGCATTTATCAAGAACTCGGTACGTCGCGAATGTCCGCGCAGCCGTTTATGGGACCTGCTTGCGAATGGGCGCGCCCGCAGTGGGCCAAGCGTTGGCGGGAGTTATTTGAGGCGTTATGAGCGACTACTTTGGGGCGATGGGGACGGCGATCTACGGCCAACTTGCGGCAGGCACAGCGCTCATTTCCGCGCTGGGCGGGACGGCAATCTATGCCGATCAAGCGCCGGATGGGGCGGCTCTACCCTATGTGGTTTTCAGCCACCAGGGGGGCGGCCCGGACACATCCTCGGGGTCAACTTTGCGGGAAGGCGTCTGGTTTGCGCGAGCGTATGCCGCAACGAAGGCGGCAGCTGCCAGCCTGGACGGTTTAATCGATGCACGGTTGCACACACAGAGTCTAAATGTTTCAGGTTGGACAAATATCTGGTTGGTCCGAGAGCTTGACCATGCTCTCGTTGAAAACCCGCCAAACGGAGAAAAAATCTACATGTGCGGCGGGACGTATCGCATAACTATAGCTAAGTAAGGAGACAAAAAAGATGACTGCTTTTTCGGGTTCTGCACTGTATCTCGCCTGGGTTTATTCGGGCGGGACTGTAATGCTGCAAACTGACTTCCGTCAGTTCGCTTGGGAGCCATCGCTGAATTTGATCGATTCTACCGCCGGCGCGGACACGTTTCAGGAATCGATCCCAGGGATTGGCATCCCTGGCAATATCTCGCTGACAACTGTCATGCAGAGCGGCGGGACGGCATTGATCAGCGCGCTGGCCAAAGGCAACCAGGGGACGTTGATCTTCGGGCCCGCGGGGACTGCAACCGGTCAGCCAAAGAGCTCGATCCCGGCCATCTCGATGGGGCCGCGTTACTCACAACCCTATAACGATGTCGTTGAGTTTTCGGTCGATTTCCATCAGTCCGCACAACACACCGATGGAGTGTGGTAGACATGGCCGACGTGACGCTGTCTGACGGACGCGAGATCACATTCGATCTGACGCGCATCAGTCTGAGGGAATACCGAGCAATTTTCGACAACGCTCAGCCGCAAACCGAGGAGGACGCCACGCTCGCAAAAGTATGCGGGATGACGGTTGACGAATACCTTGATCTGTCATACCTGGAGTGGCGGCGATTGATGACGGCTTTCTTTGAAGCCGCGCGGAAGCCGCTGGCCAGCCCAAACTGAGCAAGCGCGTCTACCTCCACCTGCGTTATAGCGCTGATGCGCCGCTGGAATTGTTGCGCTGGATCGTGGCCGAACGGTTTGGTTGGCCACTACGCGAGGTAGACGCGCTGTCACTGGCCGATCTACAGGAATGGCTCCAGATCGAGGATGGCCGGGCGCGAGCAGGATCAAAATGACAGAACTGTGCGAGGGATTATATGGCTGAAAAGGTCGCCAGCCTGTATGCTGAGATAACCGCCAAAACAGATGGCGTAAAAAGCGCTCTGAGCGACGTTAAGTCGCAGGTCCAGGGCGCGGGGAACAGTTTTAAGTCATTCGCTGAGGGAATAGCTAAAGGGGCGGCATTTGTCACGGCAGAGATGGCGTTACTCAAGAAGGTGTTTGATTTTGGGGACGCCGGAGCGTCTATCCTTCAGGTTGAGGCATCGTTCAATGAATTAATGCGGAGTGTTGGAGCGGCGCCGTCAACATTCAACGAAATGCGCAGCGCTGCGCAGGGGACGGTGAGCGACTTTGAGCTTATGGCCAGCGCCAACACATTGCTGGTCGGGGCAACTGGAGAACTGGGGAGCGCTTTCGCGGCGGCGCTCCCTGAGCTTGTGGGGATTGCTAAAGCAGCGAACACACTCAACCCAAACCTCGGTACAACGACTTTCTTGTTCGACAGTCTGGCGCGCGGCATCAAGCGCGCCTCGCCACTCATTCTTGATAATCTGGGGATCGTGGTCGATCTCTCGACCGTATATGGGAACTTTGCAGCGAGTATTGGCAAGACCACTGAACAGCTCACCAAAGAAGAACAGAGCATGGCGCTGCTCAATGCAGTGCTTGAACAGGGCAGGAACATTACAGAGCAGGCCGCGAACGCCCAGGTCGAGGCAGCGGTTAAGATCGACCGGATGCAGGCGGCGGTTGAAAACGCTGCAAACGCGCTCAAGGCAGACTTTGCCCCTGCGATTGCAAACGCGGCGGATGCGATCTACTATTTACTGACCGGCGCAGAGCAGATAAACAACGCACTGGCAACACATGAACAGGAGATACGAAAATCATCCGAGACATATTTGCAATATTCTGTTGAAGCAGTTCGCGCGGCGCGAGCGGCAGGGCTTTTTGTCGATGAACAAGGCAATCTGATAAGGGTCACAGGTACAGCCCATGGCCCAGTGATAGAGCTGATTCAGGCAAATTACAAGGCCTCTGAATCCATGTGGATGGCGGACAAGGCGGCGGAAGGATATTCCCTGGCGCTGAGTAAACTGACGCAGAAGTCCGTAGAGCAGACTGAAGCTGTGTTCGATCAAGAGCGCGTCTGGACGACTTATGGCGAACGCCTGACCGCAACGGCGGAAGCCGCCGGTTTTACGGCAATCACGATGAGCGAGTTGCATATTATGAGCGTCGCGCTGGCAGCCGGTCTCGAGGGCAGGCTTGGCAGCGCAACGGAAGCCTACAGCGCGACGCTGGCAGACCTCGCGATCCAGCACGAGGAAATGACGGCGCAACTCCTGAATCTGCAAAACGCCGGTTACTCGCCCACGAGCGAGCGGGTTATGGAGTTAACTCGGGCGCTCGAGGAAAATCAGAACAAACAAAGCGAGGCGCTGGCCTCTCTCCAGGGGCTGACCGCTGAGATGATCTACAACCAGGCGGCGGCGGGTCTGGACACCCAGGCAGCGCTTGACCTGGCACGTTCGATGGGTCTTCTGGATGAACAGAGCTACGCGGTGGCAAGCGCGGTCGAGGCGCTGCGGCTCGAATTTGACAAAAACCGAGATGGAATGATCAGTTCTGCGGAGGGAGCCGCGCAATTTGCAGCAAGCACGGACCTGATGAACCGCGCCATTGCGAACTTGCAGGCCAAAAACATGCCGATTACGCTGGACGCAATCGCGACGGAGATGACCACCCTCGCACAGACTGGGGCGTCGAATGAGTTATCAGAAACCGCCGGGGCAGCCGAAGACGCCGCGCCGGGGCTTGATGCAGTTGTCGGCGCGGCAAAGGACGCGGCAAGCGAGGCAAATACATTGGCCGGGAGCGTTGAGGATCAGAACGCAGCGCTCGAAGCTGTGCGGGCTGCGGCTAATGTGGCGGAGGGCGGGCTGAAACGGCTCGGCGATGCCGTTGATTCTGCTATGGAGCCGCTCGGAAAAGCGGCACAGGCCGCCAACAGATTAGCCAGCGCGATCAGCAGCATCGATCAGACAATCAAGATCAATGTGACGACGAGCGGGTTTGAAAGCGCGATTGCACTGGCGCGCAGCCTGGCCAACGCCGTGAGCGCCATTCCAACCCAGGTCAGTATTCAAAACACCGGGTCGCCCGGGGGCGGAGGCGGCGGCGGAGGCGGGACAGGCGGTAATAGCGGCGCGCTGATGACAGAGTTGGGCGGGGTTACTAATGTGTACAACTACAACATCACCGACACCCTTGCGGCTACAATGCTGCTGGAACAGAAGCGCCGCGAAGCCGCTATCCGCATGGAGGGCGTATTGGCATGACAGAACGATTGGAGTTAGTACGCGGTTATGATTTCAAACCTGACCAGGGGACAGTCAGCCTACTGAGCTATACGGATGGCTTCAACGTGGCTTACGAGGGCTGGAGGCCTGCGACAAAGGCGGATCGGGATGGATACTACCGAGAAGCGATCAATCTCCGGGTCAGAGGGACCTCGTCAGCCGACCTGTTGGCAAAGTTGCAGCAGATCAACGACGCGCGTCAAAATGTGCTGGATTATCAAGACAGCAAGGCCGAACAATATGGCGTGTTTTTCCGGGTGCAGCTGCCCGGCGAAAACGAGCCGCGCCAGACGTTAATCCGGGACATGGATTATCAGCCCAGCACACTGTATGACGCCGCAGTGCGGCAACAGTATCACATGAACGACTATATGCTCGGTATCTCACATTATCCCTGGTGGGAGAGCCCGGCGATAGGGGGCACAATCACTGCTGGCAGCATCAGCATTCACGGAGGCACATTCCCGTATTCGTTTGTCGGCGGCAATATCGGGGCGCGCCCGGCGAAACTTGTCGTCCAGCCGTGCCATGTGGGAGGCACAGTACTGGAGAATATCCCGGAGTTATTCCCCTGGGGGCAGTTCTGGTTAGGTTTTCGAACCGATCGGTTTGGCACTCCAACAGCCTGGACGCCAGTGAGGAGCCTGGTTGTTGCTGGAGCCACGAGTTCCAGGGGCTTAGCCGCTGCAAATCGAGCCGCAGACACGACGGCTATAGGCGGATCAATCATCTATTACAACTTCAGCGGGGATGCCATTGGCGAACCTATCCGCCAAACGTTCCTGCGGATGAGCGAGATTAGCGCCAACCCGGATCAAATGCAGGGCAAGTTTATGGTTTTGGCGCGAGTTCGGATCGGTCAGACATCCGGAAGCGGATCGGAGACATGGGTCTACAATGCCTGGATGGTTACGACCTATGCCGATGACTATTTTGGCGCATACGCAGCCAGTCCAGAATTTGCCTTTGCGCGGCGTTACCCCTTTGTTCAAATTCAAGCTTCAGATTTCTCCGCAGAGGATGGAGGGGGAAAGCAATGGCATTTGATCGAATTGGGAGAGGTCTCCTATCCTCCCAATCGAGCCGGATCGATTGAGCCCAAGAATTTTGCGATCAACATCTATGCCAGCAAACAGCAAATTGACGCAGGCACGCCACGCCTGGAATGGGACTCGATTATTCTGATTCCATCCGGCGAGGGGATGCTCAGGGGCGGGCGGCCTAGAGGAGTATGGCTTAACAGTCTAAACTATAACCGGCAGGACTACCACAGTTTTGTTGGTCCAGATGGACAGGGCGAGGCCTATGTACTCAACACAACTTATGGCGACTTCATGGGGGCCGATCCGCCGAACGTGATGCGCGGTATACCGCCTACAGGAGGAACCGGGATTGTGGTATTCGCCTGTGACTCGATCGCGCAGTCAGGATTCAATACCACGCCCGGTTATCTGACCTGGAAGTGCAACATCGAGATGCATTACGTGACGCGCTGGGATCAGCCAATGGGACATGAGTGATGACCATCGACTTGCCTATAAGGTTGACACTGTATAACTCTCTCCAGGCAGGAGCGGAAGTTTACGGCGATGTCACCGCGCAGCTTTGGAACACCTGGCGGCGCACCATTCGAGCAGTCGGCGGATATTGGATTGGGTCCGCCCGGTGGGAGGGATCGACTGCGGAGATGCTCGACATCTTCCAAAACGGCCTGCAATACGAAATTCGTGAGACCGCTCAGGGGATAACCACCTGGGAGGGCTTTATCGCCGAAATGTACATGAGACATCAGGGCATC
>JAJVHZ010000018.1:15474-16899 GCA_022072255.1 Gammaproteobacteria bacterium
GGATACGCGGCCACGCTCAGAAACCGGTACACCACACTGACTGGCACAGAGAATGCGGCAAGCAACCTGGTAAACAGTATCATTAAAAGCGCGCAATTTATCTCACCCGGATCGATCCAGACGAACACGCTCAATTATCATGTTGATGACCGTGAGGCATACCGAGCATGGGACCTTCTGCGCGATATTACACTGGCCGGTGATGCAAACGGCAACCGCTGGATGTGTGGCGTGTACGCCGGGAGACGGTTCAACTACGAGCGAGCGCCCAACAACTATGTCGCTCGCCTGCGGGACGGCAATTTGCTCAACGCGGCTGGCGGCCCGTTGCAAGGCTGGCTTGCACAGCCCGGATTGATCGCGCTTGACGACATCCCGGTTGCGCCTGGATCACCAATGGGTCGGGGCGAGGACGATCCCAAAGCGGCCTGGGTAGATGAGGTCTCATTTGATCTTAGCGAATGGCTGGATACTGGTTATGGAGTCAACTTCCGGCGAGGCGTGGCATGACCAACGAAGAGATGTTGTGGCAGGAAATCCGCGAACTGAAGCGGCAACTCCAGATGCTCCGATATGAGGCGGATACCATACCGCGCCGCCCACCTAAAAACTGGAACAGCTGGTCGCCATCGTTTAGCGGTTTTAGCGCCGCTCCGAGCGGGGGGATTTACCTCTACAAATTGGATGGGGACTGGTGTACCTGCGTGATTATGCAGCCAAACAATGGCACCAGCAATGCGAACAGCTTCTTTATGTCTGCGCCTCTGACATCCAAAAATCGCGCAAATGCGTTATGGATGGGGTTTCTTTTCGCCGTTGATAACGGGAGCGCTCAAAGCACTGTGGGGGCTATCCATATTACACCCAATGTAACCACGTTCGGGTTATACAAAGACGCAGTTGGCGCCTCCAACTGGACCGCATCGGGGAATAAGCGCGCAAGGTTTGCCACCATCACATATGAGATTGCTTCGTGACACAACACAAGCGTGATGACTTTGCGGCCATTGTTTGGGTTCTGACGGAATCAGAGCCGTAAACTGGTAACGGGGGAGGCCAGCCGATGGGCGGCATCAAGGTCAACTTGGGCCAGAGATACGTAGCGCTTTACCATCTCCATCGATGAGTGACCCAAGATGGCCTGTAAGCTGAAAACATCCCCGCCGTTGCGCAGATAATATACAGCAAAGGTATGCCGAAAGCGATGAGGGTGAACTTTCGGGATGCCGGCGCGCTTACCGATTTCCTGGAGCATATGCGCCAATCGGGTGCGAGTCAGACCAAAAGGATGCTCAGTATCGGCGGTTACCAGAGTCTTGAAGACCAAACTGGCGGTGCGCGCCGAGATCGGGATATAACGTTCCTTGTTGCCTTTGCCCCAAACGCGGATGCGGCGGGTCTTCAGATCGATGTCTGCCTGGCTGA
>JAJVHZ010000052.1 GCA_022072255.1 Gammaproteobacteria bacterium
CGTCCAGAGTGAGCGTTGACCCGCGCCGGGCGCTTGAGCGTGAAGGAACGGGTGCGCTCGCCCAATTGCTCGCCGGCGCAGGCTACATCATCCAGCGCCGCGCGCTCACTGATCTTGCGCACGCGCTGCGAAGCCGCAAGCCGCTGCTCGTCGAAGGTCCGCGCGGCGGCGGCAAAACTGCCCTGGCCGAGTCGCTAGCCGGAGGGTGCAACCTGGCGAGCTTCTACCTGCAAGGGATGGACGATCTGACCATCGCCGACGTGCTCTATTCGTGGGATCGCGAAGCGCAGACGCAAATGGTCAGGCAGGAATTAGCCGCGGGTACGCCACTGCGTGAAGCGCAAAGCCGCCAGTTCACGCGCGAGTATCTGATCCTCGGTGAGGCGCTCGGAGCGTTCGATTTCGCTGCGTCGTCAGAGTCGCCGCCGCTTCTGATCATTGATGAAGCCGACAAGCTCACCGAGAAGATCGAGGACATGCTGCTGCAGCTCCTGGGGCGAGGCTGGGCGCATGTGCCGCGATTCGGCGACATCGGTGTCCGCGACCCTGCGCGCTGGCCGATCGTCATTCTGCTCTCGAATGACATTCGTCACGATTTGAGCGCGCCGCTGCGTTCGCGCTGTCTTTACACCTGGCTCGATGCTCCAACGCCGCGCGAAGAGGTGCGCATCCTTCGCGCGCGCGTGCCTGAGGCCTCGCCCGATCTGGTCGGCGCCGTTACGCGCCTCGTCAACTGCATCCGGCGCGATATGCCGGCGGTGCGCGACAAGCCCGGATTGCGTGAATCCATTGATCTGCTCGAAGCATTGACAAGAGATGGCGTCGAGGCGCTCACCGGCCACGTAATTGATGAGCATCTCTGTTTCTTGGGCAAGCGGCACAAGGAGCTGCTCAACTTGCGACAAGGCATCGCGCGCCTGGAATTCGCCGCGCGAGCGGCAGACCGCGAGATTGATGAATGGGTGACGTGGGCGTTTGCCAATGAAGCCTATGTTTTGGAGGAAGCAGCGTGAACTGTCTCGGATGGAAAGTTTCACCGGCGATCGTCGCCGGCCTGATGGCGGCGCTTGTCGTTATTGCACCGTTCGCAATCCGCATCGCTCTCAATGCGAGAGCAACTACGGTGGATCCGCGCGTCACGCTCGACTCCGCGAAACCGCTTAAAGCAGCGGGACTCACGACTGGCGCGCACCCACTCGAAGTCGTCTCCGTGATGGACGGCGAAGTATCGCGCACAGCGGAACGAATCGGCGAAGCGACGGCGTTGGCGCTGGCGTCGAGCCTGTACGCCGCAACCGAGCAGATCAAAGGGCGCTCTCCGCGCAGCGTGCGAGACTTGCTTGCCGCTCTTGCGGCTCAAAACCTGCTGCCGCCGGGCCTCGCGCTCACGCAAACCGAAGGGACGCTCACCTCGACGTATGGCTCGATCTCAGTTCGTTATCGCCCAATGCCCTTAGGGATAGAAGTCGTTGCGCTCGGACGTGAGCCGGCCGACGGGCCCGCATTGATGGTGCGCGTCCCCGATGAAGCTGCCGAGAAAGGCGGGGCGAAACTCTACATCGCGAACCGGCTGAATGGTGTGAGCGTACCTGCGCCGTTTGCGCCGGCGGCGGAAGTCATCGCATCAGGGTGGTCGCCTGAACGCTTGCGCTCAATCAAATGATGTTGGAAGGCTGAGCAATGTCACTGGATCATCTCTTCAAACGACTCGATGCGCGCTTCCGGATTCCGCGTCCGGCAAACGCTTTGCATCTTGACTCCTACCAGGCCGGGTTTCGCGTCCTACGCGACGCCGGCGAGGGGGTGATCCTATTTGCCTGCGGCCTGCTCACCGCGTTTCTGCTCTGGAAAATCGCTGACACTCTCGAGGTGACCTTTGAAACGCGCCTCTTCTTCATCTGCGGAATGATCCTCGCGGCGCTCATCAGCCTGGCCGAAGCCCTGTCGCTCGTGATTCCCTACTATCGAATATCACAACGCCTGACGCACGGTTCTGCGCGCTGGGCCGACGTGCCGCTGCTCAAAGGGCTGGGACTCGCACACGACGCAAGGAGGCTTTTACCGAAGGGATCCCTTCGCCTCGGACGACTGACACGCCGGTACGATCTCGTCCTGCCGTTTGAAAAGACGCTCTGTCATGTCGCGCTCTTTGGCCCGCCTGGTTCCGGCAAATCGTCGAGCTTCATCATGACGATGGCGCGCGACTGGGCGCGCGCGGGATCGGCGATCTTCCTCGATCCGAAAGGCGAACTTTTCAAACACACGGCGAGGCATTTTCGCCGCGTCTATCGCCTTGACCTCGCTGAACCATGGTTTTCGGACCGGTGGAACTTCGTGCCCGCATGCAAAGGCGATGCGGAACTCGCGCACGAGATTGCTTCGATTGTGGTCGGCTTCGACTACAACAAGTTCTACAACGGCGATCCCTTCTGGCCGCAGGCCGAGACTGCGTTGATGACCGCGCTGCTTTTGCACCTGCCGCAGATCATCGAGCACCCGACGCCGGCGATGATCGCGGAGTTTATCGCCTCCCGCGGTTTCGATCAGCTCAACCACGAGATGCTCGATTCGCCGGACCCGGAGGCGCGCGTCCAGTGGGGCATCTTCAAAAAGGCCGACCGCGAGAAGACCCAAGGGGGTGTCTTCGTCGGACTGGGAACGAAGCTCGCCCCTTTGCGCGCGCCGCACGCGATGGCTGTGATGCAATCGCCTACGGCTGAAGAGCGCGAGCGCGGCATCCGCGAAATTGACCTCCATGAACTCAGGCGACCCGGCACGGGCATCTACGTCGTCGTGCCCGAAGGCGACGCGACGCGCTACAGGATCGCGCTCTCGATCCTGTTCGGTCTGGCGGCCAGCGTCGTCCGCAAGACGAGCAATGACGAGCGGGGAGCGCCGGTGCTGCTCGCGCTCGACGAGGCGGGCAACATCCCGCTGCACAATCTGAGCGAAGCGCTGGGCGTCGGGCGCGGCCGCCGGTGCGGGATCGTGCTCGGCTACCAGAACATCGGCCAACTCTACAAACAACATGGGCGCGACGGCGCGCAGGCCATCCTCGGCTCGATCGGCACAATGGTCTTCCTGCCGGGCGTTGACAGCGAGACGGCCCAGTACGCAGCGCGGCGGATCGGGCGGACGACCGTGTTGCAGCACACGACCGTCGATGCGACGGGGGTCGTCTTCGATAACCAGCGCGAGTCCGAGACCGGACGCGATCTGCTCGACGCGGCGGAACTGCGGCAGATGCCCGAACACACGCAGGCGGTGGCCATCATCGGCGCCGCGCCACCAGTGAAATTCGGCTTCCCGCCCTACGGCAAAACGGGTGAACTCGCGCATCCATTGCCGCGTGAGATCGCCCAACCCATCTCGCTCCAGAAAGCTGAAGCGGCAAGGCGAGGAATGGCAGAGTGCGGTCTCAATAGGCATACACATGAAGATATTCGCCCGGCGCGCCTCTTCACCGCCGATTCCTTAAGTTTCCCCGGAATGGAGGAATCATCGCCAAGCCCGATGCCGCTGGCGGCTGATGTGGCTGAATCGTCCGATTTCGACTCGATTCTCAATCGAGCCACGCGGCGCGGCGACGTAGAGACTTCCGCCACTAAAGTTCGGGAGGCGACATCGTGAACCAGAGCGCTGGCAAAACGCGACTACGAATCTCGTTTGTGATGCTCGGTCTCGCTGCCGCGGCGCTCGTCGTCGTCTATGCAATGGTCAGCTTGCTAGACGCCTGGCGCGCCGGGCAACAGACGCCGCGCCTTGCCGCCGATAGCCTCGTGAAAGCCTTGCGCGCGCATCACCAGCAGACCGGCCGCTTTCCCGCCGATTTCCGTGAACTCGAAGCCCACGTTTGGAAGCACAAGAAGATCCCTGACTTCGGCGCCGACGGGCGCAGCCTGTCGGTCGCCAACTACTATTACCTCTACCACCCGGTGAACGCTCAGGCCTGCACGATCTGGATTGTTCCCATAGGCCCGCGCCGAGAGGAGGCCTCGACTCATTTCCTGCTGCTCGCGCCCGCCAACTTGCGCAGGTGGAAAGGCGCGCCCCTCTCCCTCGACGAAATCAGAAAGCTGCCGCCGGCGCCGAGTTACGCGGAGATGGCCGTGCTCGGCTTGACCGAACAGCAGCAGATTGTCCTGGGCGGGAGGAGGTGAATGAAACGCCATGCGCGCCGTTGTCGCGGTCAAATCCAATGGTGGAAAAGGCGAAGGCGTATCTCGCGCGGCTCGCTATATCTCCGAGCGCGACCGCGATCCCGAGCGAGAGGGCGCTCACCTGCGACCTCTATTCAATGATCGGGACGGCGATCTCACCTATCGCAAGGCCAACCGGTTCCTCGGCAATGGACAGGGCACTCCTGGCAAGGATGATCTGATTCACTTCTCGGTCAGCTTCCTCCCCGAAGATTACGAACGCCTCGGCGCAAGCGGCGACGAACGTAAAGAGCGATTGCGCGAAGTCGCCCGCGAAGCGATGGAGGACGTGAAGTCCGATCTACACGCGGAAGATTGGCGCTGGGTCGCCGGCATTCACCTCAACACCGATCACCCGCACCTGCACATTCTCGTCCACAAGGAGATCACCGACCGCGAGAAGGGAGAGCCACGCCGGTTGGGGAGACTTCCCAAACGATTGCTTCCGCATCGCGAGATGGCCGCTGGCGCCGAGGCTCGCTCCGTCGAGGGAGGCATCGGCGAGCGATTCGTCGCGGCGCTCGACCGCGCACAGCAGCGAGCGGATTCGGAAAGAGAAAGAGAGAGCAATGCCGAAGAGAGAGCGGAAAAAACGATCTCCATCGAAGAGCGATTGCTCCAGGCTGCCCGGTACAACCCGTCCATCGCCGGGCCCGAACTGGTCGAAGATATTATCCTGCGCGGATCGGAGCCTGGGTCGAATGAGTCACCGGAAGCAATGAACCTTCGCATCGCCTTCCGAAACCCGAGCCTGGATGACCCTGACTATCGCACACGGCCAGAACAGGCCGATTGGTTGAACAAACAGAGCCAGGATTTGCGCGATCTTTATGAACGAGGCGCATGTGTCAAAGACGCTGTGCTCGTCATTCCCGCCGAAGAGCACGAGCTGCCGGAGGGTCAAGATCAACCCTTCATCACGAGCCTCTCTTATGCGCTCGGGCGAATTCGAGACCAGGAGCAGGCGCGCGAGTTTCACACGCTCGCGCGAACCATCGCCGGAGAGAACGCCGATCCGAGAGATATCGAAGTCTTTCGTTACTACTACGACCAGATTGGGCGCGACGCAGCGGCGCTCGGGCCTACGCTCGCTGAAATGCGGCTCCTTGCCGGGGAAATGGCGAAGCTGGAAACGCAAGAAAGTGTTGAAGTCTTCGCCGACATGGTTTCCCTGGAAGAGAGGCGAGAACTGCAAGCTTCTGCCGGCGCGTTCAATACGGCTGCGCGCAAAGTGCGCCTGGACGACGAACGCTTGCGATTCCCTGCTGACTTGAGCGTGGAGACAAAGGAGCGGCTTGTCAGGCTCACTATCCCTGCGATTGATGGATTGATCGAGGGCGGCATGTCGCGATCGGCGATTGCCCACCGCATTGACGCGGCCATCTATCACAGGGAAGCGCCTGAGACAGACGAAGAGCGGCGCGCCATCAGTGGCTTTCTCAAAGCCTACGTGGACGAGCGGCTCAAAGACCCGGAGACGCGCGCGCTCAACGGGTCAGCGTCTTTCCGGCAGGCGCATTCGCAGATCGTCGCCGCAACCACGCCGGAAGAACTCAATCGAGTGGCGGAAAGCTTCCTTCGCCAGAACCTCGAACGCAGCACAGCGATCCGGAACGGCCAATCCACGAAACCGAACGAAATACCGCTGAGCGCGCGAGAGCGTAATCTGCTCTTCTTCGGCCGCGCGCCGGAACATCACACGGCGGAGATGCGTGAGCTGCGCCACGCCTGGGGATTATCGCGGGCGGAACGGGCGGAGCAGGTGGCGGCGCTCAGCGAAGGGCGATTGGAACCATCGCCAACGCTCGCGAAGATGCTCGCTGAACTCGAATCGCGCCGCTCGGCCCCGGCACTTCGCCACTATCAGGCGTCAATCATGAACGAAGAGATGCGCAATCCGGGCAAGGTGAATCTGCGGCGGCTCTACGAGCAACTCTCGCCTTACGAACGCACCTATCTGGTCGAGCAGATCGAAGAGAGAAAACAGGCGCTCACACGGCCTTCAACGCTGGGCGCGCCGGCGCGAGAACCGGCACAAGAGGCTTCTGATCGTGGCATCTCTCCACCTCGCGAGAGCGACTCCTATCGCGATTATATGGCAGGCGTGGCAGAGATCGAGCAGGGCCTGCTCAATGAAGCCGCCCGGCAACGGCAGAGAGGCGAGGGGCGATTCGGCGTAGAAGGAGCCAGTCTTTCAATCGAGGAAGCGCGTGCCCTTTTGCCGACCGAAGATCAGACCGCGATTCGCAATCGAGCCTGCAATCAGGCTTGGGAGCGGCTTGCCCTCCCCGAAACCTATGATGCGCAGCCCGGTTCGGCGGCGCAGCAACTTGGCGACGCCATCGCACAGATCCAGGAAGAAGTCCAACCGCGCGCGCGGCTCGCCGCCCGGGCGCTCGACGAATTCCTGCATGAGAAGATCGGCCACCATAAGAACGATCAGTCCCGCGAAGATGCCGTGCGCAAATTGCCTCCCGCGGACGCGCAAGCGTGGAGAGAGTTTGAAGCCTACGCAGCCGAAACGCGACAGGAACTGTATCGCGGCTTTGAGTCGCTCGACCGGCTGCGGCGGGAGGTGGAAGCATCGCGCGTCGAGATCGTCGCAGCGACGGCTTATACAGTGCCCGAACCTGCCGGCGCAAAGTCGTTGGCGAATGGAAGATCAACTGAAATGAATCACCGGGAGCACGGGGAGCACGAGGTGGTGAATCCAGGGTCGGAACATGCCGCTCCCGTGGTCTCCGTGTCACCAGCGCCCTCGCCGATTGAGAACCTTCCTTCGGATGCGTCCTTGAGCCGCTGGTTTCGCGAAGTGATCCAGGCGCACAGCGCGCTCGATTCGTGGAATCCGGAAAACCCGGATGCATTCACCAAAGATTCCGAGTTACTGCGCGATCGCTATCTTCTCGGCCAAGCCATTGAGACCAGGGCGCACCGGGAGCTCGCCGAACTGAATTACAACCTGGCAGTGGAAGCGGGCGAGACCTTCCGCTTCGAGGTGCGCGATCAGAGCAGCGGCGAGAGGCGTGAGATTTCGGACTTCGATGTCCGCCGGCGCGCCGGCGCTCGCGGCGTTCGCGCAGCAAGCGAGGATGAAATTCACACGTCGCTCGAACGGCGTGCGGCTGAGCAGCAGGTCGCGGGCCGCGATCTCGCGCTCCACGCGGAGACACTTCACGAACTCGGCGAGATTCGCCAAGCGTTGATTGAACGGCTTGAAAAGGCTTTCACCGCGGCCGCGCGCGAAGAGACCGAGGCCAGCGCGCGCGCGCAAACCATCGAACTGAAGTATGCCGGTGTTGTGGGAATAGAACCGCCTCCGCCACTGCTCGACCGCGGCGCACTCGCTGAACTGCAGGAGAAAGCGACAAGTCACAGCCTCGCCCAGCGCGTCGAGCAGTTCGAGACGCTACGCACGGCGCTTGCAGCAGAACACAACCGGCCGGCGCGCACCGACGAGGAGGCCGCCCGTCTCGCGGCACAGCTTTTCACCGCCCGCACCGAACTCGAAGCCAGAGAAGAACGCGCCGCCCGCTTCGACCAGACGCGCCACTTGCGACAATGGGAGATCGGCGACGAACGATGGTCGCTCGCCGATCTCGACCGGCGGATCGAACGGCAGACTGATGACGCGAAACTGCTCGGCAAATATCAGTTCCACTTCGATCCGAACGGCCGGCAGCAAGCGGGCGATGAAGTGGAGCGACTGACAACCATCCGGGAAACAGTTATTGAAAGAATCGCGACCGAGCAGCGTGAGATGCAGGAGGAAGTACAGGAGGCGGGCAAGCTGGTCGAGACGTTGACTCGCATCGAGTCGGCCTTTCGCGCACAGTCTGGGCAGCCGATGCCGGAGCCGCTATTCACGCGCAAAGAGCTGGAACGCATCGCGGCCAACGCCGAGGTGACGCGCGACGCCGCAATGCTCCGGCAGTTGCACGAATTCGAGAAGCGGTCGAACGCCGACGGCACACCAGTAGTAAGCGCATCGCCGGAGCGGGAACTGGGCCGAGCCTTAGCGCGGGAGGCGATGGCAGGGATTTCCTTGCGCGAGTCGGCTGAGCGACTGGCCAACTTCCAGGCGCGAAGCGAACTGCAACCCCTCCTGATCGAAACGCCGGACGGACGCCTACTCACGAAACGGTTGGAAGACACGAAACCCAATTCGCTCGCCGAACGCGTGCTGCGCCCCCTGATCGAACGAGAGTCTGACCGCGAGCTTCATGATGCGATCCGGGCAGCCTTTGCCCAATACCACGATCACCTGCTCTCCGGCCACGAAAAGAGCCTCTCTTACTCGGCGACGGCGCACGAGATCACCGAACTCCTGCGCGAGGAGGCAAAGGATCGCGCCGGCGCGGAAAGGGCGGCGCCGGACTTCACGTCGAAGGAACGGATCAACATAGAGATTTACGCCGAGCGTCTGACCGAACCGAACGAGCGTGAGCATTACCTGCGGCTGTCGCGCGGTGAACCGACGTATGAGAGATCGTCACACGACCTGGCTGAACGCGCATCCGGCTCTGACCACGACAGGAGTCTGGCGCGAACAGCGCATCAGTTTCTTTCGCGCGGCGCGGGCCACGGGCGCTGATCCCATCACCGGAGATGAAACGATGAAAAACAATGGCCGACTGATCGCTTCTCAACCTCTTACCTGCCGCTTTTGGCAGGACAACTACGATGAGCTGATGAAGCTCTGCGAAGGGAGCGGCCGCAAGCCGAACGAGGAGGTGCGCGAGCTGGTTGACGAGGCGTTGCGCGCGCGTCGCGCGGGCGCAAACGGCCAACCGGCCTCGCAACCGCATAAGCCGGAGGACGAACTCGACCGGAAACTTCAGCAGTTGATCGAGCAGAACAGGGCGCAGAGCCAGCACCTGACGCGCGAACTGCGGGAATATTACGGGCTGTTGCTGGAGGTCCTGGCCGGTTCCTACGGCGCGCGCCGACTGATCTGGAACTACATCGCCGAACCCATGCTGCGCAAGGCCGGCCACACGCCCGAGCAGATCAAAGCGCAGTTCGAGGCCGAGGCGAAAGCCTGGAACACCGAGCGGGATAAGACAGCCGACATGCTCGAACAGGCAATTAAAAGCCTGCCGCCAGCCAAGTGAGAGAGCCGGTCTATAAGTGGCGAAGAAGATATGGGGGACACATGCTGAAACTAAACATCAACATCGCAGAAGAACACACATCGCAGATTCGCGATCATTTCCAAAACGCCTATGAGCGGATCGCGGGCAGCGATGACTACCAGAGGAATGACAACAATCTCAGGCTGATCCAGATCTGTGTCGTGACCCTCTCGGCCCTGGCCACCGGCTATGTCAACGCGTTCGCACACAAGGAGAGGCTCGGCCTCGTCGGCGCGGGCGCTCTGGCGCTTCTCATCATGGGCTTCGTCGAAAAGTTCTACTTTACGCTTCGCCACGGTCTGACAACGACCTACAAATCGGGCAGGCAGCGGCTCGTCGCGACGATCTGTTACCGAACCCTCCAGGCGACGATGATCATGAACGCGGCGGTCCTTTGCTCCTGGGTGGCGGGCGTCGCGATGCCCGGCTTCCTGGCGCTCTGGAATCACTGGTCCATCACCGTGCATTTTGCTTTGGCGCTTCTGGGCGTTTCGGCCGTACGGGACGCTGACGCGGTCGTTGAGAATCGCATGCGCGAACTGAAAGCCGAGGCCGCCCCCCAGGACATCCTCACGATCCGGAAAGCAGCCGCGGCCGGTAACCCGCTGGTCTTCCTCGCCGCCCGGCTGAGAGGATTGCTCGACGGCGCCGCGCTGGCTAAGAAGCTGCTCCGCGACTCGCCTGCCCTCCCTGGAAGCGGCGCGGGCGATGCAGGCGATGTGAGCGATCCCAATGCCCGCCCCCTGCTGGTGGGCGAACGGTGGGCAGAAGACGGCGAAGACGACAGTGGGCAGGGAGCGGTGACCGGGCCCGTGGGCAAAGACTGGTGGGCAGGTGGGAAGTCCGCACAAGTGGTCTCATTGTCTGCTGCCCACCGGAAGACCCTCCCACCGGTGAGCAGGCCCGTAACTTTCGAGAAATCAACGTCTATCACTGGTGGGCAAAGCGGGCAGATGGCGGGTGAGCAGGCTGCGGAATGGCTCAAGACCATCTTGCCGGACCCGTCCAATGGGTGGTGGGAAGTGCGCACCGAAGGAAACGCCTTCGCGATCAAATTCCGCTGGCGCGACCCGGACCGGCAGACGCTTTCGTTCCCGCGAGTGACGGAAGAGCAGTTCAAAGCATTGAAGGAGGGCAGTCCTGACCTGGCCGGTAGAAATATCCGGGCCCAAATCGCCGAGCACCTTATCGCCCTCTCTTCCAATCCGGCCAAACGTGACAAAGCCCTCTCTGCCGCCCACCGGCTGGGGATCAATCTTGAAGGCTATCAGGATGCTTGTGTCGGCGGTCGTGCCGGGGATTGAAGAGATGAATTTGTCGTACACAAACCTGGTTTTCCTCGTGCACAAATTTGTGCCTCTCGTGTACAAGAATTGGCCGACTTCCTGGCCATTTTGCCCGCAGCCTCTTTATTTCCAACACGTTTACAACCGCGCCGATTTGTACACAGAAAATCTCTTGCCGCGAGGTTCCAACCCACATTTGTACACGCCGTTTCCGTCTTGATCATCAACGAGATACACAAACAATGACCTTTGTACACAACCCTATCCTGTCCGCTCAAATGTGTACAACGCGCACGACCTCCTGCGCGCTGTACACATTTGGAAAAATCCCGTCCTTCGATGCCGCGTTTCACTCAACTCAGAGCCTCGACGGAATGCAACCAACGAACGGCGGACTCAAGCACATCTCCGTGGCACTGCACGGACCGGCCTGGCTCCTTGCACCAGCAGATGAGAACCAACTCGCCTTGTTTCGCGATCGCCGCGAGCCGCTTCAGTTCCGCGTAAACCTCGCCACGAAGCTGAATCTGTCGCCATAGCCAAGCTTTGTAACGCTGGACGACTTCTTCCCGCGTTCCGTGCTGGCCGATTTTGAACGGGTTGCCGAGCAGCGACGGTCTGCCGATGTAGACGCCTTCGCCGCGATAGGTCTTCTTATTCTCGATCCGGATCATTTTGCGATACTCCTTTCAATCAGAAATCGCAACGCTACCGGCAGCTAGAATCTGTTTGCGTCGAGTGGGAGAGTCCGAACCGTGGGACGTGAAGGAAAAGTTTGCCGTTCTTGAAGCATAACTTTGCCGGCAAGGTTATGTTTCCAAGGGGTCACAAACCATCGGGAAGCATCGAAACGTCCGGGCCGATCGTTGGCCAGGTTACGAGGAAGGAATAGCTTCGAAGAAAGGGCGAAACGATCAATATGACCGTTGCGTTTCCGGCAGGACTTGAGACGGGGTAAAAGAGGGGCAGCGCGATTGGGTGTGCCGTCAACTCTTCAGGAGTTCTTCTAACTTACACCTCAGACACAGTTTAATCGGATATCTGCGTGTGCCGTCAACTCTTCAGGAGTTCTTCTGCTCAGCGGCGTCGAGTGATTTCCGAATATCCTTGAAGAGCAGGAAAAGATGCAGCGGATTTGTCGGCGAGGCTTCCATGCCGAAGCGCGCATAAAAGGCGCGGGCTTCTTCATCTTTTGCATGGACGAGAAAGGCGCGTCCGCCGATCGCTTCCGCCCCGGCCAGGGCGCGGCGGAGGGCGTCGCGGAACAGGACTTTGCCGTAACCTTTCCCCTGCTCGCTCAAATCAAGCGCAAACCGCGCCATCAAGATCACTGGCACGGGATAGCGGCCTTGCCCTTTCATCACACGGGCGGGCGCATCCTCCGGCGCAACCGACGCCGGCGCGAGGCTGTAGTAGCCGATCACCCGCTTGCCGCGCGTGAGCACATAAGTTCGAGCGCCGCCACTGGCCTGATTCTGTAAGGCGTATTTGACGAGGAAGTCGTTGAGCGGAGCTTTGCCGCAATCAAAGCCCGCGAGTTCATGTTCGCTGCCAAGCAGGACGGGAAGGGATATGGGGTCTTCGGTCATCCAATCGTTTCCGGTTCGCTGAACAAATCACGCAGGGCCGGAATCACCTTTGCAGGGGCGTCCAGACGTTCACAGAAGGCTTTCCATTGCGCGGGTGGCAGGCGGAATTCGGTTTGATCCGCTAACACGGCGTGCGCGGCGTCCAGAGACGCTTGCAACACGAATTGACTGACGTTCGTGTGCCGCGCCCGCGCCGCTTGGGTCAGGATTTTTTTCACCTGCGCGGATGCCCGGATGGATAGCCGCGGTTCTTTTTTTCTCCGTGTCGTGACTGCTTTTCTTGGCATTGCCCTTACTCCTGTATTTCCACCACGCCTGTCATAATAGCATAGCGTATTCCCAATGTGAACACATTGATCGGCAGGTCTCAGCAGGACGCTAATAGCAGGCGAAATACGGGCGATCTCCGCCCGCATTCCGCCCTTAAATGATTCAGGTCAGAGAGATTCAATTTAGAACGGAATCTCGTCCTCAGGAATGGTTTTGCGCTTCGTTCGACGCTTCGACTTACCGCCGTCGGCTGTCTCTTCCGGCGATTCCGGCGCTTCGATATTCGTTTCCTCCGGCGCGGCGTGCGTTTCACCATTTCCGTCGCCGTTCTCTTCCGCGCGCTTTGCAGTTGGCACAAATTCAAACGAATCTGCAATCAGGTAGGTCGAAGTGCGCTGCTGGCCCTCGCGATCCACGTAGGAATCGGTTTGCAACCGTCCGTTGAACGCGAGCGCGCTGCCTTTCTTGGCGTACTGCGCGAGGATCTCCGCATCACGCCCGAAAACGGTGATGCGATACCAATCCGCCACGCTTACTTTTTCTCCGTCGCCGTTCTTCTTCTGGCGATTGCTGGCGACCGAGAGATTGACGACCGGCGTGCCACCGTTGGTGTAACGTAAATCCGGATCCTGTCCGAGACGTCCTGTAATTTGAGAAAATGCCGACATTTTCGTAAACTCCTTTCAATGTTGTGGTTGGATGTTATTTGCAAGCGCAGCTTACCGACCGCAACTTTTTCTTTCTGCTACGAAATAAGTGCTCACAAGTGAACAATTGATTTCTACCTGCTTCCACCGGTCATAGTTTCGCTCAAGCCGAAACTTGAGCCAGAGCTTTCCCGTCCACAGGCGTTACGCCGATGTAGCCACTCCCGGCGAGAAGGCGTATACCTTCCATCTCGAGATTCAGCGAAGCATTCAAATCCCGGTCGTGGTGTGCCCCGCAAGCGCACACCCATTCACGATCCGAGAGCTTTAACTGATCATTTCTTGCCCCACAAACATGACACAGCCGCGACGAAGCAAAGAACCGGTCAACCTTCTGCAACAGCGAGCCGAAGGAGCTGGTCTTGTATTCAAGTTGATTGACCGCTTCGCCAATGCCCGCATCGTGGAAAGACTTGGCCAACCGGGTTTGACACAACCCTGAAAGGTTCAGGTCTTCAACGCAGATCACGGCGAAAGCCGAACAAACGGCCGTCGTGAACTTGTGCAGGAAGTCGCTTCGCTGATTACTGATTCGCTCGTGTAACCGGGCGACCTTGAGTTTCCATTTGCGCCGATTATTCGAGCCTCTTTTCTTTCGGGCGAGTCCGCGCTGTAATGCCTTGAGTTTGCCTGCTGACTTTCTGAGGTTTGCTTGGGTTTCGTAAACCTCACCGGTCGAGAGGGTGGCGAACCGGGATAAACCGAAGTCAATCCCCACGCTACCGCTCAGACCCGCCATTCCTTGAGATTCGCACTCAACCGTTACCGTTAAGTACCAACGTCCGGCTCTTTCTTTTACGCGACCGGACATAATCCTGCCGTCAAATCGCAGCCTTTCGGCCATATTCACATCCCCAAGCTTGGGAATGCGCGCGTTGTGGCCGTCCACCGAAAACTTATCGTTAGCCAAGCCGAAACCGCCGATCTTCTTTGAGCGTTTCCGGTAATCTGGGAATTTGACCTTCGCTTTGGGATTGCGCTTCTTCGTCTCGTAATAGACGTGGATAGCTTTCCGCAGATCGTTGATGGCTTCCTCTGCGGCGCACTTAGTCACTTCCCGGACAAACGGGAACTCCGCGTCAATCTTCGCCCGGAACTCTTTCTTGATCTCGTTCCAGTCCACCTCCTGACCGGCGGCCTTCAATTCCTTGTAGCGATTCAAGGCCCAATTCCAGGCGAACCGGGCCACACCAGCGGCCCGCATAAAATACGCGGCCTGCTCCGGCCTCGGGTTCAATCTGATTTTATGAGCCTTGATCATCCTTAGGAACTTGGGGCGCTTGAAGTTCAAACCGCCGCCGATCTCTTCAATCCACTCATCAACCGCCAGCCCCATGGCAGAACTCTTCCAGTCGCTGGCGTTGATGCTTCAGATCAGGCTTTTGCGCCTGACTCGATACCCGATAGTAGACAACTTCCGGCGACCCTCAAGGACCCGTGCGCCCCTGATCTGCGCCAGATGGCTTTCCGTGTAAACCCTGCGATTAGTTGGCGTCCGCGCTGGTTTCAACTTACCCAAACGATCCCAGCGTTGCAGGGTTTTCACTGAAACAGCGACCAGCCGGGAGAATTCAGCTATTGAATAATTGCTCACAACGTGCGCCCCAGCACACTATCACACACTTATTCAATAGCTAGACCATCCTCCGCCAGCGGCTGAGCGTTGAATCACGCGGCCTTTCTGAAAGCGGCGACCTCTTGTTTGCGATCCTTGAGGGCCTGCCTTGACATCCTCTCCATCCAATCACTAACGCGATCCGAATGAAGATTCCAGCTCTGTCGGCTGGGAGGTTCTCAGTTCTCGCGGGAACGCATCCGCTCCCATCCCTGAAGGCGGTGCCCCCGCCTTTCAATATTCGCCGCTGCATTGTGGTCGCGATGCATCACGAGCCCGCAAGCAACGCACCGGTGCTCTCGCATGGTCAGCGTCTTCCTCACCCGCTCTCCACAGGCCGAGCAATCCTGTGATGTAAAAGCCGGATTCACCTTGATCAGCTCCCGGCCGGTCTCCCCTGCTTTGCTGTCGAGGATCATAATGAATTGGTTCCATCCCGCATCACCGATGCTTTTCGCCAGGTGATGGTTCTTGATCATTCCCTTGATGCGCAGATCTTCAACGACAATCACCCTAAACTCATTGACCAATCGCCGCGCCGTCTTGTGGTGGAAGTCGGCGCGTTGCCGTTTGACCTTCAAGTGCTGCATGGCTAACAGCCGGACTGCCTTCTTCCGCCGCTGACCAGCGCGTTTGCGCCGCGAGACCTTGCGATGCGCGGTCTTCAATCTCCTCTCGGCGGCGCGCAAGTGTTGGGGATTTTCGATCACTTCCCCCGTCGAAAGTGTGGCAAAGTTTTCTATACCAAGATCAATTCCAACCGACTCGCCCGGCGCCGGTAATGGTTTCGCAGCCGGCTCTTCCACTGCAAAGATCGCGTACCAGCCGTCCGCTTCGCGTTTTATCGTGCAGGTCTTGATTTTGCCTTCTATTGGGCGTGAGAGGTGGACTTTGACTTTGCCGATCTTCGAGAGATGAAGCCGGTTACCTTCGAGCCGGAACGTGCTTTTGGCTTGCGGGAATGTAAAAGAGTCATATCTGAGATGAGAGCGAAAGCGAGGGTATCCTGGCTTCTGGCCCTTCTTCACGCGGCGGAAGAAATCGTCAAAGGCGCGAGCAACCCGCTTCAACACATTCTGCAGAACCTGCGAATGAACTCGGGCTGCGTCCGGGCGTTCCGCTTTCATCTCCGGCAGCTCGGCGCACTGCTCAACGAAGCCGACCGACTTCCCGGCGATGCGGTAAGCGTCGCGTCTCTCCTGAAAAGCCGCGTTGTACAACTCGCAGCAGATCGACAACCACGCCTCGAAAATGGCGATGACCTTGGCCGATGGCCTGAGCTTATATTTATAGGCCCTCATGACGGCGCCTTTCGTAGATATGGATTGAATGGTTGGGGCTTTAGAAAGAAGGCTCCCACGCTTACACGAGCCCACCGCGCTTACGAGCCGATGGCTTTCCTCGCTTTCGCGGCAATCGGCTCGGCGTCATTTACGGCCTTGAACGAGATCAGGCGCGCGTACCGGTTGTTGCCGTCCGCATCCTTGCCAACGCAACGAGAGAACCAGATGGCGGCGTCGAATTTGTTATGGGGCGAGCGGCGCGTGAAGACCTGGCCGTTCCACTCGACGGCTGTCGCGCCGTCGTCGTCTTCCTTGAGAACGGTTGCGCCTATGGAGAGCCAGTCGAAACCGATATATTCGCTCAAGGGCCGCTGGTAATTCGGAGCGGGGTTGGATGAAATGGCGATCTGGCGCAGGTGGGATTCGACGCCCTGAAGGCTCGCCGCAATCATCTGGAGGATTTCATTCTGCTCGCTGATTCGCTGCCCAAGAGTGACGATCAGCTTTTCGGTGCGGTCTATATCCGACATCGCTCCCTCCTATCGTTTATAGAAGTAAGTTGCGCGTGAGCCGCCAGCACGGATAGTGACCGCCGTAACTGGCGAGTGATCAACTTGCGCATGCCGCTGCCGTCCGCCTTTTTTTTCTACCGCTGTAAAAGTCGCTCAACTGTAGTAGAGGCAAGAAGAAAGGCTAACTTGAGGGTTTCCAGCCCTGCTCCAGGTGAGTGAGATAAAGTTGTAAATCGCGACGAACTTGCCAA